>JBJFCD010000106.1:0-14336 GCA_051888795.1 Lachnospiraceae bacterium
ATAATTGCTTCATTTAATGTGAAGAAAGAAGCATCATTTAATGTGCAAAACAACACTTTCTCCGTGATACATTCTCTGGAATATTACATTTACATGTTGCTGGAGCTCATCACGAATCTTACCTTCTTCGGTATTGTAATATCCCTGTATCCATTCCTGAATTTTAATAGCATAAGCAAGATATCTTCTAATTTCTCTTCCTTTATCTGATTTGGCAATAAGAGTATCATAAATCTTCTTAAATCTCTCCTTCCGGCTCTCGGCTTCTGCAATCTTTGCTATTGCGGTTTCTTTAGTTTTCGTCTTTTCCTTAATACGCGTTTTGACATCATTGAGCTCTATCTGATATTTCTTAGCATCCTCTTTTCCTTCAATCTGTTTCTCTATATCTGCTATTTCATCTTCCCATTCCTGAATTCTATTCTTTAACCGAAGCGCTTCGGCAATCTTAGCCTGAACCATATTAAAGAACCTTCCATTATCATTTGCCTTATCGTATTTCTTTATATCCTTCTTAAAATTCTTTATAGTAGTCCCTATAGATTCAGGTGGAACAAACTTAATCTGCTCCATCAAATGAATGAACGCGTCATTACCATCTACAATTTCTGCACCACACAAGCATCTGCCATTATGTATCAATTCTCTAATTGTATTTGCAGTAACATCGGAAATACCTTTATCATTAACATCCGCCTTTTCAAGAAACTCCATGGCTTGTCGATACAAGGGTTGTGCAAAAAACCATACTGCATCATCTCCAAAAAGAACAGGATATTCAGAATATACCTTTTCCAACGCTTCTCTTTCGCTTTTAATGTCTCTAACCAACTGATCCTTTCTTTTCTGAAGATCAGTTGTAGCCTGTAAATCTCGGATTTTACCTTCTAAAATTTCTCTACGGCGTTCATAGTTTTCAATTTCAGCTTCCGCATCGTCTTTTACTTTTTGTTGGTAAACTCTGGTCTCCTCAGCAGCCTGTATTTCAGCCAGTGCCTCTGAAGCTTTCGAGTCATCATTCTTCTTTAAATCTTCATAGAATGAACCAATTACTGTTGTCTTTGATTCCTCTTTTCCAAGATGCTTTAATGCATTATCAAGAACGGTCAATCCAAGCAGACCTTTAACAGACGCAGATAAATCTTTTCTTTCAGCTACATTTTGAACACGCTCTGTATCGAAGAAAAAATAGCCAGATAAATCCTCAGGGAGAATCATATTAATAATGCTCTTCATGTCTTTATCTTTTTCAATATACCCGGTTTTGCCTGTCGATAATTCCTTATAGGATACCTTTAATTGTGAATCTCTAGGAACAACCTTTCCATTCATTTTTAGATAGTCTTGTTTGCGGTTAATTGTATATTCTCTTCCCTCATGTACTAATACAATCTCAACCAAAACCTCAATTGGTGGATCATTATTGTACATCCCTGATGAAAGTTCCAAATTTAAAAGAAAATCTGGATTATCATTAAAAATCGCCTTATCATAAAAGCACCAATTAAACATTTGAAGCAATGTAGTCTTACCGAAAGTATTATCACCAAGGATTATGGTCACATTCTTCTGGGGATCACAAGAAAACTCAATTGTTTTCTCGCCCTTGAACTGTCGGAAGTTTTTGTATCTCAACGACTTAATTAACACTGTGATCCCTCCTTACACTAACTTGCCATCAACACCGTCTTTGATGGTTTGTTTAATTTTTTCGACCATATCTCCGTAGCTATAGTCTTTTGTCTTTGAATTCTCGTCCTCTAATCTGAGAATCTCAAACTTGATTTTATCCAGCTTTTTCTCGTTAGTTTCATTGATATCAATCGCACTCATTTGCATCCTCCTCCAGCTCTATGCCGTATCTTTCGATGAAAGAATATATATAATCATCCGCAACACTTGTATTTTCCGCTAAATCAGCAAAATCTTTCATTCGAACAATCTCACGTTTTACTAGTGATTGTGATAATCTAATAGTTTCTTCATCATATGCATCTATTTGATCTATAGGCAGTGGTGATACCACAAAATCATATATCTGCATGTGTTTTTCCTTTGGACTTTCTAAGCACACGCCCTCTTCTCTGAATATATTCTTTGGGGTTTGTGCTACTAGCAAGAATAAATGCTTTCCTGATACTCGGAATATTTACACCTTCATCTAAACATCTAATAGCAATTAATGCTTGCAATGATTCTCCTTCATCAAATTCAACTTTTAACTTATCTCTTTGCTCAGCTGTTTCTTCAGAAGTGAATTTTGCAACCTTCATATCAAGACTATTGCCAAGCAAATCAGTAACTATATCAACTTGCTTCTTATCGTCCTCTGGTGGAGTATCCTCATCATAATCAATGTCTCGCATTGTGGTTGCTCCACAATATACCAACATATGATTATCGTTTTTGAATTTTCTCATTTCCTCGACAAGGCGATCAACTTTTTCTCTGGCTGCGGCAACTAAGCGAGCTCTCTTTATCATTAATCGTTTTGCATGGTCACTAGGTTCATCATCTTTACATGACATCATTGCTTTTGCAATCTGTTTTGATAAATCGAGATACTCTTCTAGTTCAACATCTTTAAAGGTAACTACAATAGGATGATAATAATATCTAACAAGCATATCATTATCTATTGCTTCTCTTAGTGTGTATTCAATACATTTTTCTCCAAAGTAGTCATACAACCTTTTGGTCCCAAGATCATCACCATTTCTATCCAACGTAGCGGATAATGCCAATCTATATGGAATCTTAGTATCAAGGTATTTACTTGCGTTAGCTGCGCCAAAATTATGTGCCTCATCAACAACCAATACTGCTTGTGCTTTCACACGTGCTATAATGTCATGAACATAGTCAGTACAATATGTGGCATTTGTAAAAATAGCGCACATATAATCGGTTATCCCCAACTCAAGTGAGAAGCAAGCATCTTTTAATCTCGATTTCCACTTTTTTTGTGATGACGCAGAATGACAAATTATTGGCTTCATTCCGAAGGTCACTATATCGTCTACCCACTGATTTACCAGGTGTTGATATGGACATACTATCAATACCGCCAGCGGTGCTTTTCTGTTTTCATACAGTGTTGCAACCGCAGCTAAACCTGTATATGTCTTTCCGGTTCCTGTAGCCATATCAAAAATGCCAACATAATCTCTGTCTTTCCAGTTGCTAATTGCTTCATCCTGATATGGTCTTATTGAAACCCAATTCGGAATATTCGGAGCAGTTTTCACATCGGCAGATATTGTGTTCTCTTCAGAATCATCTGGTTCATCATCAATATCATAATTAATATGATTAATCTTCCGGTACTCAAATAGCTTTTCTTTTGCAGCTTTTGGAAAATCCATAACCACCACTCTTGGTTCGTAATTTTCCCATATTGCCTTAAATGATAGCTGTTTATTCAGAACACGCTTTGCATCTGAACCGCCTTCCCATGATTTGAAAACGTCAATCGATTCACAATTATGCATGAAAGCTGTACTACTCTCATTCATTGAGCCAGAAAATGCTACAATATTTCCAGCCTCATCATACATAAGTCCAAGCTTTTCATGGTACATACCGATATGTTCTGTGTCATCTAAAACAGCAATCTTAATTTCTAGTATTCCGTAGGCTATTAAATTGATAAGATAATCTATACGTTTCTCTTCGTATTTGCCGTGAGGTTCACGAATTGCTTCTAATATTCTCTCCTGAACAACCTCATCCCGAAGTTTTAGCCCCTTCTCTATTGCCAATACGTCATCTTCAGAAAGTTTGGGGGAAGCAACTAACTCTATTGTTCCCCCATTTTTTACCAACCCCGATATACCTTTTGATATCTCTATCAAAGCTGTAGATGAAAAAAAACCAACTGCTCTCTGATATTTTTTTGCACATTTCAAAAGAGGTGTATAAAAATCTTCTACAATATTATCCTGCAGGGAACGATATTCTTCTTTTATTTCAACATCTGTAAAATTCATATATCACACCCCTAACTGTTTTCTTGTATATAGTCCAAGGCAGCCTTTAATTCTTCAAAGTCATCATCGGATGTAAAATAATTTACGCTAAATCTCACCGTTCCCGCTGGCATGGTTTTCATAAACAAATGTGCTTTAGGTGCGCAATGTAATCCCGTTCTTACAGACACATTGCAACGGTCAAAAATATTACCTGCACTATCACTACTTATACCATCTAGTACACATGAAACGATTCCCGCATACTCATGTCCCGGAATATTACCTATTACACGAATAAAATCATATTCATCTAATATGCCTAATAGTTTTTCTCGGTTCTCTTGCTCTTTTTTCAGCAGTTCAGAGATTGAAACTTCTTTTATCCATTTCAAAGAAGCATTTAATCCTGCAATACCAACAATATTCAATGTCCCCATTTCATATTTCTCAGGCAATACTTCAGGCATATCTTGGTTTGAAGAATCATAACCAGTTCCACCAAAAAGAACAGCTGGCAGTTTAATAGAAGGTTCCATTACAAATCCAGATATCCCTGTGGGTCCATACAGAGTTTTATGACCAGCAAAAACTGCGAAATCAATATTTTTAGAACCAACATTGCAGTCAATCAACCCCGCCGACTGTGCCATGTCAACCACTGTAACTGCATCATACTTTTTTGCCAGTGCAAAAATAGAATCAATAGGGGAAACCAGTCCAATCACATTGCTAACATGACTAATTACAACTAGGTCTGGTTTTGAATTTGTAAACTGATATTTAATGCGTTCTAAATCGTAGTCCAAATTCTCAGACACCGTTAATTCATGAATCTTCACCTCATTGTCATTTTCCAAGTGGTGAAGTACCCTTGTTACCGCATTGTGCTCGAATGGACTAATATAAACGTTGGCTTTTTTTAACTTCATCAACCCCTGAAGAATCATATTCATAGCAATCGTAGCTGAAGGTGTGAATATAACTTGCTTCGTTGGACAATGCAAAATATCCTGTAATAATTCTCTTGTTTCTTTTATTAACTGCGAGGAGTTTTTTGAGATAGCATATTCACCTCGTCCAGCATTTCCGCCATTGTTTCTATAGAATTGATCCATGGCAACATAAACACATTCTGGTTTTGGAAAAGTTGTAGCAGCATTATCGAAATATGCCATCATAAACCTCCTTAACTAACACATACCTTTTAGTATTTCCATTAATATCTGTCTTTTCTCTTGATCAGAAATTGATTGTCCCATAGCATCCACCGCCGATGAAATCTGGTTTCTTAGCAATTGACCACGTTTTGTATAATCTACCTTCTTAAATCTCTTCTTCATTGCTTTTCCCATATCGTCTACGAAGGTTAACTCGTATGTATTTGCTTCCTGCTGACTATAAGTTTCCCCTTCTTGATCTATAGAACTATGATGTGATTCGGCAGTACCTTTCCACTTCTTTATCGACTCAATAAAGCGGTCAATTGTGTTATCATCCCAGTCCTCTATTCGCAAATCAGTGCCTAACTGAGCCAGTTTCTTAACAAAATCCACTTCATCATTTGTTACAGTTCTGAACAAAGCAAGACATTTGTCAGTTCCATCTGAAAACAATTCATCAAAAACTGTTGGTTCTAATGTTTCACACCAATCTTTTATTACTGATGTTAATGAAACTCTATTCAGCATAATCTGATTCTTTTCAATTGCAAACATTGCTTTGGTTTCTTCGATCAATCTTTTTTCAAGCACAACTATCAGACTGTCATATGTTCGTTTAAATAAACTGATAGCCGAAACCAGCTCATCTGATATTGAAATTTTTAGTGCTTCCGGAATTCGTTTAAATAGCAATTCATGACTTCCATGGTTTTGCTTTAAAGCCTTTGTAACTGCTGTAAATTTACCATTAATTTTGTTACCACATACATCTACTTTGCATTCTTTAGAGTATCTAGGCAGAGCCATATACCAACGTTTCATTGCAGAAATGACATAATCATATGAGTTAACCTTCTTTTCCTCTTCAATAACATACTCTCGGAAAATATTGGTTAATTCATTGATGTAAGTATCTTTTTCCGTATCCCAGTCCAAGTATGACAAATAAAACACTTCTGGTTTAGCATTTATCTGCACCAGAGTATCTGCGCTTAATGCAACCTGTCCATATTGATCAGCAATCACTATCTCTCTCTTATACTTATGCATTACTGCAGCAAGATAAATTGGAATCAGTCCTTTTCTTAAACCAATATGATATTCTGGAGAAATTAGTCTATCATATAGTTCACCGAAACTTACTCGCTCCACTTTTCCTGCGTCGATAATGAATTGCTCAATTGTACTTAGCATTCCCCGAATATATGAATCATCTGGTTCTAAACAGATAGAAGGATTATCCTTATCTTCTTTCCAGATACCAGTACGAACCAATGTACTTCTCATAATTGATACTTCTTGACCTGATCCTGATAAACCAAGGTTTGGCTCGAGATCATTTCTTAACAGCGCAGCAATAATCTTACTTCTACTATTATTAGCAGTAGATGTTATTTCATTTCGATTCATTGCCTCATTATTAATAATTGGAGTGTCTGAGTATACTTTTTCACAGATATTTGAAAGCAATCCTGTTAATGCTGCTTTTCTACTTATGGTAACTTCTGACCCATTGTAATAATAACGGGCCCCGTAAAGCTCGGGATGCGTATAAATACTCATGAATTCGCTTATAACATCTCTCAAGTCCTCATAAATGACTTCGTATTCATCAAACAGGATTTTGTCATCTGAAGCACTATCTCTTAAGGTACTAACCGCATTGAACTCTCTTACAACAGATTCAATTTCTTTATAATTCTTAGGAATAATAAAGACAAACCTATCACAAGCAGTGCTAGTCTTTGATATGATATCTTGTATTCTGAGAATAGAATCATTGTTATGAACAATTATTCCATATACAACACCATCTGCTTCTATCCCTTCACTCTTGATGTTCCAATCAATATTTTCTTCAACTTCATCTTCATCGATAAATTCAAAAGAGAAATAACGTATCATCTCTCTGTCATTATTGTATTTTGACGGAAAGATATAATTATCAAAGTTTGCACCATTCAAAGTCTCTTTGATAGTTATACGACTGCTTTGAACTTCCATCATATCAACAATCTTCTGATGAATATCTACACCAGAAGTCTGTTTCAGTTTAAGGTAGTCATTGCTTCTTTTAAGATAGATTACATATTCTTTTTCAATCAAATTAGCAATTGCATTATCTATCTCTTCTACAGAGTATGAATTTGCAAAAACACCTGTCAATTCTGCTTTTGTTGGCTGAAGTCTCTCAAATTGTTCCAACATATATATGAGCGATAGTGTCTTAACAATTTTGCACTCCAAAGAAGCTGAATCTAATTTATCCAGAATCACGCTAGTTAAATAGTATGTATTGTGGATTTCTCCTGTATACACTTCCTTCTTAAATAATGGCTCGAAGTAATCGTATATTAAATCTGGAGTGATAACTTCAAAATGATCATCATCATAAAGCTCAAGGAACGACGGAAGTGTTGACACTCCTGGCGCGGAAATAAATGTGAATAACGTTCTTTCATTTTGAGCAATACGTTCAGACAATCTTGGCAAAATAAAAGTAGATACTGGATGTAACGGATAACACCCGAACAGCATTGTTCTAATATCATTTTCATTTACATCTGAAAAGATATTATGCTTAGCATATAACTGTTCTATCGCATCAAACGATTTTCCAAATTTTTTACAAAATGCTCCCCAGCTCGCCGATTTTTTCTGTATTGCTGATGTAATAATCTCATAGGTCTGAGTAAAATTATTATTTAGATGAACATGTTTAAATCTTTCTGACACTCCTCTCCATCCGTCCACTTTCTGTTTTGGGAGTTTGTCAATATAGTTTGCAATCTCCTTATGGGATATAAGCATAAGGTGTAATTGCGATTCACCACTACGATTGCACTTTTCAGCAAAATCCTGTAACATTTTTGTATCACTAACAGAGGCCTCGGAAATGTTTGCCTCAAGGAATTTGCTAAATTCGTCATACACCACATAAATACCTGTATAACCTTTTGCTTTAATTCCTTTTACTGCTGCTTCGTACAATTCGACAACATCAAATCCCAGAAAAGGATTAAATACACTACCCGCTGTCAATTCAGGATATACTTTTTCAAAACGCTCATATGCAACAGTATCAAATTCCTCAAGCTTATCAATAAATACTTTCACTGGAGCATCAATAGAGCTTTGAAATTTTTGATAAACTTCAGGATAATCTTCTTTCCATCTTTTGATTGTCTGAATCGCTGCCTTGTAATTTGTTTCAGGCATAACATCCATCATGTTGTTTTCAGACAACGTTCTCTGTAAGGCAATCAAAAATGCCTGTGGTAAACTGGTATTACTTCCTGTTATAACAACCGGAAGGATTTTTTTATTCGACTCATAGTAATTCTCAACAACCTGCTTAAGACGAGAATTCTCTTCTATCTTCGGAAGAAGATTGACAAATAAATCCTTGTCCTTTTTCATAAGCATTGAAAGAATAGTCAAAACTATATGCGATTTTCCTTTTCCATAAGCTCCAATCAAAACCCTTGCTCTGTCGTTGCTTGCTGGATTAGTGCTAACTAAAATATCTTCAAGCAACATAAGTGCCGATTTTGTTGGTATAAAATTTTTTAATTTATCATCGCTATTCAGGTCATATCCAATATTTACTGAATACTGAAATCCTGAAGCAACAGAGATCATTTTGCTCATCGACACACTCCTAAACTTCCTCTATATTTTCATAATATGCTTTCACACACTCCATAAAGGACATCGGTTTATTGATTTGAATAACATCCAAACCAGCTGTCCGGATTATCTTTAGAAGTCCAATCTTCTCAACTCTATGAAGAATATCAATCATGGCAATCGCATCAAGATTAAAGACTTTTCCTATGTTCCCCTCTGCAGTAAGTAACTCATTTAATCCAATCTCTGTTCTCCCAGCGGCGTTATCCATAATAACAGCATATACAATCCAAGGATTAAAAGAGCTTACTGGAGGAGTAGTCTTCTTGTATGTTTTCTTATCTTTATTTAAAATATCAACCAATCCAATCTCTCCCAAAGGACAATCAATGTTATTCTCCGGTGAGACTCTTTTTGTGTTTGTTTTATACCTTGGCAAATACGTATTTATAATGCAATTAAAGTCATCATTCAATGATCGAAGGGCAACATCTGCTTCGCCCTCTATTTTTATATATTTTTGAATTTCCTTTACAAAATCTTCCCTTGTAAATTCTGACATTGAAAAAACATTAAAAAAATGGTACCAAGCAGATGCATCGGCTTTATTTGTTGCAAGTTTATAATGCAAAAGATATAGAGTACCTAGCTCCTCAATAAAGCAGTCATACTTATATATTTCTTTTCCTAAATCTGTTAATGTCTGATCTCTTTTCCCACTTTTAGGTTCTTCTGTAAGTCCTACTGTCTGTAACCAGTATCTTAATGACTTAACCATATTGGCACCTATACCCAACACATCCATTGGATTTTCAGTTTTATCTACAAATAAACCCGGCTTCTCAACAATGTGCTTCATACCCTTGCTGAGCCAACCTTTTCTAATAAAAAATGTATCATGGGCACGAAATCTCATTGCCATCTAATCAACCTCCAAATTACTTTGTTCTTAAATACTTATCCATGGTGCAACCACCATCCAAGTATTTTGCAGTCACACACATTTTGCAATGTACGCATTTGTCAGGATTAATAAAATATGAATCACCAATTATCGAAATAGCTCCTGATCTACAAATTGATTCACATTTTAAACACTTTCTACAAGCGTTAAACTTTCTCACTTGATATCCTGCCATTCTTTGCAAATCATCATGTGAAGCCACATTCATCGTCTTTATTTTCACTGCATAATCATATCCGTCCTGACTAAACGGCTGTATCGACAATATCGGAACGTTGGATTTAACATCCAAAACCAACACCTCTCGAAGCAATTTATTGCCAAGCTCAGGAGCAACTCTTCCAAACGGAACAAACATTCCAATCAAATCGTCATCGAAAGGTCTTACCAACCGATAAATCTTAGCATGCTCTTCAGATGTACAATTTGTAAATCTGAGTTTCACATCACCCGCAGCCTGCAAACCATTACCGCCTTGTCGTGCTTTCCATTTGCCCGAATCCACATACACTTCATAATCTTCTTTCCCGATTTTCTTAGCAAATTCAATCAGAAAATCTCTCCACTTCTTTGACTGAACTGGCATATATATTCTTGAAAGAAACTGTGCTCTTTGATTATTGTTAGGGCAACACCAGCATCCTACTCTATCGTAACCCAAACGATATGCATAATTGAAATCTACTTCCTCTGCCATCATATAAAGCCAAATATCAATATCCTTCCAAAAGAAAATTGGAGAAGCAACTGTTTGCTGCTGAATTTTCACAGACTCAGCATCATCCTCAATTCTATTGTACTTACTTCTGCTAACAGATTCCGATTTTCTGATTCCATAAAATGTTAATATCTGTTGATTTCTATACAGGCTATTTATAACCCTGGTGATTGGACCCGTTTTAAACATCGAGCAACACCAGCGCATCATTCTTGCAGGTGGTCCAATGTCTTCACAAACATCCATAAAAACTTGCTCTTCATTTTTTGCAATCTGAAAAATAGCTTGTGGATGGTTATCTCTATATCGTTCCGCATATTCAACCGTATACGGAAATTCTAATGTTGTATTTCCAAAAATATGCACCAGACTCGGATCACTCAGTGCCTTTATTACTACATCCGCAGTAACTGTTGAATCCTTTCCACCCGAAAAAGATATAACTATTCTCTCCTCATCAAACTTTGCTGCAGCTTTTCTTACAAACTCGAATGCTTCATCCGTCAAATAGTGAAGTCGGCTCTTGTTTGCTTCTACAAATCTTGAAATATATTTATCAAAAGCATCATAGCTATTACTGCTCTGATGCTTTGCAATTTCTTCTCCTAAAGCATCTGTATCAGCAGTCTGAAATAGCTTGCTAGAAAGAGCTAGTGCTTTTCCATCTATGTAGTATCTGCTATTTGCCGCCCAAACTGACTTGTTTATATATTCATGCGGTTTCCTGCCTAAAAGCAGTTCAATAAGCAAACGTTCCTCAGGAAATACAGGGCGCAAATCAGCTGACATATATTTAGTTTTTTCACCACACACCGGACAAATACCCTTATCTGCTTGATTTGTCGTCTGAATAATAGGAACTTTACAATGATTACACCAATAGATTTCCACTGGTAAATCTTCTATAGTTTCCTCTCCACAGACCGGGCAAATCGAATCGTTTGTTTCAATGTTACAATTCTTACACCACACAACGATGTCCTCCAGTCTATATGAACAATTTACTTCTTATCACATAAATATCACATTAGGTGTCCAACAATATGTGTTGTTAGCCTCAACGCTTATACTAAATTAATCGTAGTTAATAATATCATTCACGCTACAATTAAGATATTTACAGAGTTTATCCAATACTTTGTTTGATACTGGTTCACCTTTACCCATTTTGGCAACAGTAGCCGAACTTAAGCCGGCATGATCCACCAAATCTTGTTTTTGAAGTCCTTTTTCAAGTAAAATCTTCCACAACCCCATATACGATACAGTCATAAATCATGAGCCTCTCTTACTATAAAACAATAAGTCGCCTATCTTATATATTATAGCACTGAGAGGCTCATCTTTCTACAGAAATCTTTATTTTTTTGAAGTTTTTCTTTAGTTTTTCTCTCGATACTTCGTCGATACTCCGTAATGTGAACGTAATGTGAATTTTTAAATTTCCCATCCCCGCAAGTGGAATTTAGTTTTTCATTTGATCTCGTCCGCGATCGTAAAAAAATTGGGCGACCCTACAGCTTTTTTTGCAGCGATTGCCCAACTTTTATTACTCTATCCCTTTTTTACACCATCAACCTTGGCATTCAAGTCCTTATCCATGCTCCTAACTTTTAAACACTTCCATTTCACTAATTATCTCCCATACATCCGTCATTGGATTACATTCTGTTGATAACCATTTTGAACCTATTTCCTCATAATGCTTTCTGAATCGTTCTGCATTTGTCATTGCCATCGGTAAAAGTGGTTTTAGAATTTCTCCAATGTCTGAGTTTTCCTCGTACCCCGCGATATATTTACGCAATTCTCTCTTTGGTTCCTTACTATCCATAAACTGATGTGTAGAATACGTAAAGTGCATCATAAACCAAACTTCTATACAAGGATTTGATACTATAAATTGGATATTCTTTGATTTTCTTGATAGTTCCCCAATCAGCTTAGCTTTTTGTTCATTACAGTCCAAATCAAGAACAATATATGCTTTATCTCCATTCTTCTCTGACAATTCATTGCTCTTCCAATATGCATCTAAAGATTTGTACATTCCCGCAGGATCTGTATCCTTACTGGTCTTGACGTATTTTACACTATATTTGCCGTACTGGCTCTGGAACGAAGTGAAATACAGTTGCTCTGTCTTATTCTTACCTTCTGCCGTAATAAGCATAACCGGTTTTCGTTTACGATTCCCTGTATTTCGCTTCTTCTTTTGAAAATTTCTGTCTGCCAATTATAGCACCTCCTCTGTCTGGAGGAATGGGATTGCACCATATCTTCCCATTAGGTATCCTTTCTCGATATTCTCTGTTTTTCTTACAGAAAACTCATCCAAAGAATATAAATCCGTTACACCTGTCTTTGCATCCTTTTCTGTAAAATAAATCTGGTCTCTTCTAAAAGATTCCAAAGAGAGCAAACTTGTTTCATGTGTCGTTGCGATAAGCTGCGCACCATTTTTATTTATTTCCGGATCCCTAAACAAGTTCATAATAAATTTCACAATACTTGGATGCAGGCTCTTATCAATCTCATCCAATACCAGTGTTTTGCCCTTTTCAAATGCATCCTTCAAAAATGGTCCGTAGAAGAAAATCTGCTGGGTGCCCAAAGACTCTTCGTGCAATCTAAGTGTAAACTCTGTTTCTTTCCCGTCTTCCGCCTTTACCATATGTCCGGTAGTTACTTCTATGCTATACTGTTTCTCCGGAAAATTTGGGCGCATAATCTGCCCCTGAATAATAAGTCCTTCTAATGGAATCGGATTTGTCTGAGGCATCTCTTTTGCATCTATCTTTATACTACTGATATTTATATCTGCCTGCTTCAACAAGTTTTTGGTGAACTCCACATATTCATTGTTTTCATCCTCCCGATACTTATCGAAGGCATATCCGCCTAGACTTGCCACATCTGTAAATGTATCTATTGATTCTGCCAACCATTCAAAAGGAATCTTTGTACACTCCACATTCCAATTTGTTGCAGTTGCAAGGAACAATTTCTTAGATGTATTCATCTGATAGGCAGCTTCCAACTTCGTCCTCTGACTACGCGTATACTTTGGTTCCTCTCCTTCGGAAATATCAAAGATTAAACTTGGTTTCGAAGAAGAATAATAATACAAATACTCTTCAACTATTTTTTCTTTTGTTGCACTAAATCCGTAAACATATTTTTTTTCATCTTTTGCAATAAATGTGAACTCGAATGCGGTAGGCTTATTTCTTGACTCAAAATCAAATTTAAAAGGCACTACAGGAAGCATATCTGTTACCTGCACATTATTCGAATTGCGAATCAAATTAAGGGCTACGGTAATTGCCTTAAATAAGCTGCTCTTTCCGGATGCATTTGCTCCATAAATAGCAATCGTGCTTGTTGCTCGATTGCGTCCCTTGGAAATAATATTCTCCGGATGTACCTTATCTGCAGATGGCTCAAGGCTAAGAAATACCTTCTCTCTAATGGATAAGTAATTTTCTACTGAAAACTGAATTAACATAAGCCCTCCCCTTTCCTTTTTCGTATATGATTACACTATTATCCTATTCTCCACAGGCTTATGTGTCAACATTATTTTTTGTATTTTTGCAAGTTTTATTCATTTTTCGTAAAAATATTGTTCATATATTGCAATATATTCACCTGCTCCATAACCGCACTACCTACATTTCTTTTATATCCCATGATTATCACAAAATACCGCTAATACTGCGCTACAGATAATCCACAAAATAATTGTGATTATCACCGGTACATTCTCCACATTATCACCGGCAAATAATGCAACTATCATAGCTCCCAAGAACAATCCGCCCACCATGCTTAAAATAGCACCAAATGTAGATATCCCATTACTTGGAGTATAAGAAGAATTATTCTTCTGT
>JBJFCD010000107.1:0-14278 GCA_051888795.1 Lachnospiraceae bacterium
ATGGTGAATTTAAAGAATTCTTCCCAAACAATGCGGTGGAGTATTTTGTGTCCTATTATGATTATTATCAACCGGAGGCTTATGTTCCGTCTTCGGATACTTATATTGCGAAGGATTCTTCAATCAATGATGAGATTGACAAATTGCGCCATTCAGCTACGGCGGCTCTTTCTGAACGCCGAGATGTCATTATCATTGCCAGTGTTTCCTGCATTTACGGTCTTGGTTCGCCGATTGATTATCAGGAGATGGTGATTTCTTTAAGACCGGGAATGGTGCGTGACAGGGATGAAATACTTCGAAAACTTATCGATATTCAGTATGACCGCAATGAGATGGATTTTAAGCGAGGAACGTTCCGGGTACATGGAGATGTGGTAGAGATTTTTCCTGCTTATTCTGAAAAAGTGGCATACCGGGTTGAATTTTTCGGCGATGAAGTGGACAGAATTACAGAGATTGATGTTTTGACAGGAGAGATTATTGATGAGATTGGTCATGTGGCAATCTTTCCGGCATCTCATTATGTTGTCTCTAAAGAGAGAATGGAAGTTGCAATCAGAGCTATTGAAGAAGAATTAGAAGAGCAGATTCGATATTTTAAAGGAGAAGGAAAGCTTTTGGAAGCTCAGAGGATTTCCGAGAGAACAAATTTTGACATTGAGATGATGCGTGAGACAGGATTTTGCTCCGGTATTGAGAATTATTCCAGACATCTTACGGGGCTTGAACCGGGACAGTCACCGCACACTTTAATTGACTATTTCCCGGATGATTTTATTATGATGATTGATGAGTCTCATATGACAATTCCGCAGGTTGGAGGGATGTATCACGGAGATCAGTCCAGAAAATCCACACTGGTTGAGTATGGATTCCGCCTTCCGTCAGCGAAAGATAACAGACCGCTTAGTTTTGATGAGTTTGAGAGTAAGATCAATCAGGTACTGTTTGTGTCGGCAACGCCGGGTCCATATGAAAGTGAACATGAGCTTTTGCGGGCGGAACAGGTGATTCGACCGACAGGACTTCTTGATCCACCGGTGGAAGTGCGCCCGGTGGAAGGTCAGATAGATGATCTGGTTTCAGAAGTAAATAAAGAAATTAAAAAGAAGAATAAAATATTAATTACAACTCTTACAAAGCATATGGCAGAGGATCTGACAGATTATATGCGTGAGCTGGGAATTCGTGTTAAATATCTACACTCTGACATTGATACACTTGAGAGAGCGGAGATTATACGAGATATGCGTTTAGATGTATTTGACGTTTTAGTTGGAATCAATCTTTTGAGAGAAGGACTGGATATTCCTGAGATAACACTGATCGCAATACTAGATGCAGATAAGGAAGGATTTTTGAGGTCAGAAACGTCATTGATTCAGACGATTGGACGTGCAGCGAGAAATGTGGATGGGCATGTCATCATGTATGCAGATGTGATAACTGATTCAATGAAAAATGCTATTGATGAAACGAATCGAAGACGCAGTATTCAGGAACAATATAATGAAGAACATGGGATCACACCTCAGTCAATTAAGAAAAGTGTTCGTGATCTGATCAGTATCTCTAAAAAAGTTGCGGCAGAAGAGCTGAGAATGGAAAAAGATCCGGAATCTATGAGCGTACAGGAATTGGAGAAGCTTATAAAAGATTTGACGAAACAGATGAAAAAGGCGGCAGCGGAACTTAATTTTGAGGTGGCAGCAGAGTTGCGTGATAAACTTGTAGAAATGAAGAAACTGCTGAATGAATAGGAGAATATGCAGATGATATCAGAAAATAAAGATAGCAAACAATATATTACAATCAGGGGCGCAAATGAGCATAATCTGAAGAACGTTGACCTTTCTATTCCAAGAAACGAACTGGTTGTACTGACCGGACTCAGCGGTTCGGGTAAATCTTCCCTTGCATTTGATACAATCTACGCAGAAGGACAGAGACGATATATGGAGTCTTTGTCGTCTTATGCACGGATGTTTCTTGGTCAGATGGAAAAGCCAGACGTGGAGAGTATTGAAGGACTTTCTCCTGCAATTTCTATTGATCAGAAGTCAACAAATCGTAACCCTCGATCGACAGTAGGTACGGTGACGGAAATCTATGATTATCTTCGTCTTCTTTATGCAAGAATCGGAACTCCTCATTGTCCGAAATGTGGAAAAGAAATTAAAAAACAAACTGTAGATCAAATGGTTGATCAGATTATGGGTCTTCCTGAACGCACAAAAATTCAGCTTCTTGCTCCGGTTGTAAGAGGTCGTAAAGGTACTCATGCAAAACTCCTTGAGAGAGCGAAAAAAAGCGGATATGTACGTGTTCGGATTGATGGAAATCTGTATGAACTTTCTGAAGAGATTGAACTTGATAAAAATATCAAACATAATATTGAAATTATTGTGGACCGTCTTGTTGTAAAAGAAGGAATAGAGAGAAGACTTACAGATTCTATTGAAAACGTATTGAATCTTGCTGAAGGGCTGATGATTGTAGATGTGATCGGGGGAGATCCTATTAATTTCAGCCAGAGCTTTTCATGTCCTGATTGTGGAATCAGTGTGGATGAGATTGAACCGAGAAGTTTTTCTTTTAATAATCCATTTGGAGCCTGTCCGGTTTGTTCAGGTTTGGGATATAAAATGGAGTTTGATATTGATTTGATGATCCCGGATAAAAGATTGAGTATATCTGAAGGAGCGATTACTGTAATGGGATGGCAATCCTGCACAGATAAGAAGAGTTTTACCTATGCAATACTGGATGCACTCAGTAAAGAATACGAGTTCTCACTGGATACTCCTTTTTGTGAACATCCTCAAAATATCCAGGATATACTGATCCATGGAACAGATGGGAAAGAAGTAAAAGTTCATTATAGAGGACAGCGTGGGGAAGGAATTTATGACGTAGCGTTTGAAGGTTTGATTAAAAATGTGGAACGACGTTATCGTGAGACATCTTCGGAAACTGTGAAAGCAGAGTATGAAGAATTTATGCAGATTACGCCATGTCGTGAATGTAAAGGACAGAGACTGAAACCGGGTGCACTTGCTGTTACTATAGGCGGTAAAAATATTCATGAAGTAACAACATTATCTATTGAAAAATTATTGTATTTTCTTCAAAATCTGGAACTTAATAATCAGCAACAGCTGATAGGAGGACAGATTTTAAAAGAGATTAAAGCAAGAACACAATTTTTGCTGAATGTAGGATTGGATTATCTGACTTTGGCAAGATCCACAGGGTCGTTATCAGGGGGAGAAGCACAGAGAATACGGCTGGCTACCCAGATTGGGTCTGGCTTAGTCGGAGTGGCATATATTCTGGATGAGCCAAGTATTGGACTTCATCAGCGTGATAACGATAAACTGTTAAATACATTGAAGCATCTGAGAGATCTTGGAAATTCTGTTATCGTGGTAGAACATGATGAAGATACGATGCGTGAAGCAGATTATATTGTAGATGTGGGTCCGGGAGCAGGTGAACATGGAGGAGAGATTGTTGCGGAAGGTACAGCTGAAGAGATTATGAAGAATAAAAATTCTATCACTGGCGCATACTTAAGTGGTAGAAAGTGTATTCCGGTACCGAAACACAGAGAAAAACCAACAGGATGGATAAAAATACTGGGAGCGAGAGAAAATAATTTAAAGAATATTGATGTTGATATTCCTCTTGGTATTATGACATGTATTACCGGTGTGTCTGGTTCAGGAAAAAGTTCCCTGATCAATGAAATTCTGTATAAACGTCTTGCGAGAGATTTAAATCGTGCGCGGACGATACCGGGAAAACATGATGATATTCAAGGCATTGAACAGCTCGATAAAGTCATTGCGATTGACCAGTCACCGATTGGGCGGACACCGAGATCGAATCCGGCAACTTACACTGGAGTTTTTGATCTGATCCGTGATCTTTTTGCGTCAACAGCTGACGCAAAAGCGAGAGGTTATAAAAAAGGAAGATTCAGCTTTAATGTAAAAGGCGGACGTTGTGAGGCGTGCGCCGGGGACGGTATCTTAAAGATTGAGATGCATTTTCTTCCAGACGTATATGTTCCGTGTGAAGTATGTCATGGAAAAAGATATAACCGTGAAACACTGGAAGTTAAATATAAAGGAAAAAGTATTTATGATGTGCTGAATATGACAGTAGAAGAAGCGTTGCATTTCTTTGAAAATGTTCCGAGTATCCGGAGAAAGATGGAGACACTTTATGACGTTGGTCTTTCATATATTCGCCTGGGACAACCGTCGACACAGCTCTCAGGAGGAGAGGCACAAAGAATTAAGCTGGCAACTGAACTTAGTAAGCGAAGCACAGGAAAAACAATTTATATACTCGACGAGCCAACAACAGGTCTTCATTTTGAAGATGTACGTAAACTGACAGAGATTTTGCGCCGTCTGTCAGCAGATGGAAACACAGTCATTGTTATAGAGCATAATCTGGATGTGATAAAAAGTGCAGATTATATAATTGATATGGGACCTGAAGGCGGAGATAAAGGCGGGACAGTCTTTGCACAGGGAACACCGGAAGAAATCGCAGAGCATCCATTATCATATACCGGACAATATATCAAAAATGTGCTTAACAAAGATTTAAGGAAATAAAGGTTTCCATTTCAAGAAAATTATGACATAATGTACACGCAGGCAACGAGCACTGCGACAGCACACAAAAACAAATTGCCAGCTCGCAGGCAAATTTGCTTTTGTGTGCTGTCATAGGGCGAGAGCCCGTGACCGAGGCTTAGCGAAGCAAAGCCGAGGTAGGGCAGTGCGGTATTAAAAGCAATTAAAGGGGGATAATAAATGTCAGTAGATATCGGAATAGATTTAGGAACAGCCAGTGTTCTTGTATATGTAAAAGGCAAAGGCGTTATATTGAAAGAACCCTCTGTAGTTGCGTTCGACAGAGATACAAATACGATAAAAGCAATTGGAGAAGAAGCGAGGCTAATGCTTGGCAGGACTCCCGGAAATGTAATTGCAATCCGCCCTCTCAGAAAAGGGGTTATATCCGATTATACGGTGACTGAAAAAATGATAAAATACTTTGTACAAAAGGCTATGGGACGTCGCACATTCAGGAAGCCCCGCATCAGTATCTGTGTACCGAGTGGTGTGACAGAAGTTGAGAAAAAAGCGGTGGAGGAAGCTGCATTTGCGGCCGGAGCAAGCGATGTGAATCTGATAGAAGAACCTGTGGCAGCAGCAATTGGCGCAGGGATTGACATTTCTAAACCATGTGGAAATATGATCGTAGATATCGGAGGCGGAACAACAGATGTTGCTGTTATTTCTCTTGGAGGAACAGTTGTAAATACTTCTCTGAAAATTGCCGGTGATGATTTTGACGAGGCGATTGTGCGATTCATGAGAAAGAAACATAATCTTTTGATTGGTGAACGCACAGCGGAAGATATAAAGATTCAGATCGGGACTACCTATCAGATGATGGAAAATGATGCAATGGAAGTGCGGGGAAGGAATCTGATTACCGGACTCCCTAAAACGGTGACAGTTACTTCTGCGGAGACAGAAGAAGCACTGCGGGAGACTACGGGGCAGATCGTGGAGGCAGTAATCAGTGTGCTTGAACGGACACCGCCGGAGTTGTCTGCTGATATTCTGGACAGAGGAATCATGCTGACAGGAGGAGGTGCGCTGCTTCGAGGACTGGAGGAAATGATTGAGGAACGTACCGGAATTAATACAATGACAGCAGATGATCCGATGCAGGTGGTTGCAGTTGGAACAGGACAGTTTGTAGAACTTACAAGTATGCGCAGAGAGTAAGGCAGAAGATACATGGAAGTAATAAAAGGATATGTTGAACATATTGTATATCGAAATGAAGAAAATGGATATACAGTATTTAATTTGAATAATGAAGATGGGGATATTACCTGTGTGGGAAAATTCCATTTTATCGAAGAAGGAGAACTTCTTGAATTAACCGGAGAGTATACGTTACACAAACTATATGGCACGCAGCTTCAGGTGGAAACTTCTAAAATATGCGCGCCTGAGGATTTGATGTCTATTGAACGGTATCTTGGATCCGGAGCAATTAAAGGAATAGGAACTGCGCTTGCGGGAAGAATCGTCAAAAAATTTAAAGAAGATACCTTCCGTATCATAGAGGAAGAACCGGAACGACTTGCAGAGATTAAAGGAATCAGTGAACGGAAGGCCAGGGAAATAGCTTCTCAGGTAGAGGAAAAAAAAGACATGCGTCAGGCAATGATCTTTTTGCAGAAATATGGAATTTCCACTACACTTGCAGCAAGAATTTATCAGCATTATGGGCAAAGTGTATATCGTGTAATAGAGGAAAATCCTTATCAGCTTGCAGACCACGTGTCAGGAGTAGGGTTTAAAACCGCTGACGAGATTGCGGCAAAAGTCGGAATTCATGCAGATTCAGACTATCGCATTCGCAGCGGTATTTTCTATACTCTATTACAGAGTGTAAATGAAGGGCATGTTTTTTTGAGAAAAAGTATGCTTTTATATCGAACCAGCCAGCTTTTGGGTGTTCAGATTCATGATATTGAACCATATCTTATGGATCTTTCAATGGAAAAGAAGATTGTTTTAAAAAGAGATGAAGATGAACATTTTGATTTACTCGATGACACAAGAGTCTATGCATCACGATATTACTATATGGAATTAAATACGGCAAAAATGCTTCATGATTTAAATGTACGATATGATATTGCGGATGTCACACTTCAGCATAGAATTCATATGATTGAGGAAAATTCCGGATTTAAACTTGATGAGATGCAGCAAACTGCAGTGATGGAGGCCGCCAGAAGCGGTATTATGGTAATAACAGGGGGCCCGGGAACAGGAAAAACAACGACGATTAATGCTTTAATCCGTTTCTTTGAAAGTGAAGGCATGGATCTTTATTTGGCCGCACCTACCGGAAGAGCAGCAAAGCGCATGACGGAAGCTACAGGATATGAAGCTCAGACCATACATAGACTTTTAGAGGTAAATGGTAATCCGGAAGAAGAGGGTGGAAGTGGATTTCAGAAAAATGCAGAAAATCCTCTTGAAACAGATGTTATTATCATCGATGAGATGTCTATGGTTGATTTACCTTTGATGCATGCACTTTTAAATGCTATTATACCAGGTACGCGACTTATATTAGTAGGGGATGGTAATCAACTTCCGAGTGTTGGACCGGGAAGTGTTCTGAAAGATATTATTCTCTCAGACTGTTTTCCAGTGGTAAGGCTTACAAAGATTTTCCGGCAGGCGGGGGAGAGCGATATCGTTGTAAATGCCCATAAGATTAACAGAGGCGAAGAAATTGTACTTAATAATAAAAGTAAGGATTTCTTTTTTTTGAAAAGGCAGGATCCCAATGTTATAATCAGCGTACTCATTACTTTGATTCAGAAGAAGCTTCCTAAATACGTGGAGGCAAAACCATATGATATTCAGGTCCTTACACCTATGAGAAAAGGGCTTTTAGGGGTAGAAAGACTGAATAAGATTCTTCAGGAATACCTGAATCCGCCAGAGTCTGGTAAGAAAGAAAAAGAAATCGGTGACCGCATTTTCCGGGAAGGAGATAAAGTCATGCAGATTAAAAATAATTATCAGCTTGAATGGGAAATTTCAACACGTTATGGAATGACAATTGATAAAGGTCTTGGAGTATTCAACGGAGATATGGGAATTATCTGCGATATTAATACATATGAGGAGACTGTGACAGTGGAATATGATGAGCATAAAAAAGTGCATTATCCATATACCATTCTGGAGGAGCTTGAACTTGCATATGCTATTACAGTGCATAAAGCTCAGGGAAGTGAATACCCGGCAGTTGTAATTCCGCTTCTTCAGGGACCCAGACAGCTTTTTAACAGAAATTTACTTTATACTGCCGTTACAAGAGCAAGAAAATGTGTGACTTTAGTGGGGAGTGATACTGTATTTCAGGGGATGATTCAAAATGCGAATGAGCAGACAAGAAATACAAGTCTGTCAGAACGAATCCGAGAAGTTCATTGTTAGATCATATAATAAAAGTTTTGAATATAATCATTGCAGGATTGCAAAAAGCGCTATGGCCGGAGGTGTGTCCGTTTTGCGGTAAAGCATCAGCGTCAGGTATTTGTCTTGTTTGTCGAAAAAAACTGGAAGGTTTAAGAGTCAAAGAACCCTGTTGCATGAAGTGTGGAAAACCCATCAGATATTTCTGGCAGGAATATTGTTATGATTGTCAGCATACATATCATTATTATGATCAGGGGAAAGCCCTTTGGGTACACAGTGTGCCGGTCAGTCAGTCGATTTATCGGTTTAAATTTCATAATCAGCGTGTCTTTGCAAAATATTATGCTGAGGAAACAGCGATTTATCTGCTGAAAAATGTTCAGCGCTGGAAACCGGATATTCTTATTCCAATTCCCATACATCCTGTAAAAAGGCGAAAAAGAGGGTATAATCAGGCTGAAATCTTAACGACAGAGCTTGGAAAAAAATTAGGAATTTCAGTAAACAAGACTATTCTTAAAAGAATAAAGAATACTAAACCTCAGAAAAAACTTGGTTCGGGAGAAAGAAAAAAAAATTTGAAAAATGCATTTCAAATTACTGATGAACAAAAAGATACATTCCTGGCAGGGAAAAGAATATTATTGGTTGATGATATTTATACAACCGGGAGTACGATAGACGCTGCGGCAAAAACATTAAAAGAGGCGGGCGCTGAAAAAGTCTATTATTTGACGATAAGTATTGGACAAGGATACTGATATTTGTTATACTGAAAATGGTGTTTTAATGAGGATAATATATTTTGAGGTGAGTTATGCTAGATGAGCGTAAGGTTAGATTAATGACGAAACTTGCCCTATATGAACAGACACAGGGCAAAGAAGACTTTAAGATTAGTGAATATTACAGAAAAGATTATGCGGGAATGCATGTCTTTACTTCCATATTATGGGTAACAGTAGGTTATGTATGTGTTGCAATCCTGGTTGTTCTTGCCGGGCTCGAGGCGTTGATGGACAGCATGTCTAATAGTCTTATGATTATGCTCATGTTGATTTTTATCGTTGGATATGTGGGAACTGTTGTGATTTTTGGAATTATTTCAAGTCACATATATAATCAGAAGCATAAAGAGGCCAGGATGAGAGTGAAAAAATATAATCATGACCTTACAAGACTTCTCAGGTGGTATGAAAAGGAGAATAAGTAGATGGATGGAGTATATGAAATAAGAGAAAAGCTGCGGGAAATATATGCAGAGCATTCTATAGTTTTTGATAAGGGCGCTCAGTTTCTGATAGCTTTAGTAACATTTTATCTGATTAATAATAATGTTGGCTTTGTAAAGGCAGCAGCATCTCCTGTTGTAACACTTGCGCTGTCTGTAATTTGTACTTTTTTCCCGGTAATTATTACGGTGATTGTTGCAACAGCTTTAATTTTGCTTCATATGTATGGCGTGTCGCTTGGCGTTTTGGCAGTGACGGTTCTTGTCTTTTTGATTATGTATGTATTTTATTTCAGGTTAACGCCTAAAATGGCATTGGTTGTTGTGTTGACACCGATTGCATTTGCTTTTAAGATTCCGTTTGTTGTTCCTCTTGCGTATGCGCTGATTTCAACGCCAATCAGTATGGTGGCGATTGCCTGTGGAACAATTGTGTATTTTATGATGCAATATGTAAAAAAAGCAGCACCAGGATTTACTGGAGCAGACGCACCGGGAATTACAGAACAGGTTTCTACTTATATTAAACAGGTGTTTCAAAATAAAGAGATGTGGATTGCTATTATCACATTTATGATAGCATTTCTTGTTATATATACTCTCAGAAGGCAATCAATGAATCATGCATGGAAGATTGCAATGATTGTAGGAGCGGTTATTAATGTTATATTAAATGCTGCCGGAGATATTGCGTTGGGTGTTCATACATCATATGGTGCATTGATTCTTGGAAGTGTTTTGGCAGTTGCTATAGGATTTGTACTTGAGTTGTTCTTTTTCTCCGTTGATTATGCGAGAAGTGAGAATCTGCAATACGAAGATGATGAATATTATTATTATGTAAAAGCAGTTCCCAAACTTGCCGTTACAAAATCCGAAAAAACTGTAAAAAGGATTAACGGTCATCGTGAAACCGAGATTATGGATACGGATTCCGCACGAGGAAAAAGAGATAGAAGCGAGAATTCCGAAAGAAGAAATTCAGAGAGAAGAAGTTCAAAAATGCATGATTCATCTGAGCAGAGAGCGAAGAGAAGTTCTAAGGCAAGGAGAAAGATGGACGATATTGATGAAGTCCTTCTGAAAAAAAGTATGAGAGAAGATTTACGCAAATAGATTGGATTAATAAAGACAGTTATGAAAAGGGGGTGGGAGAATGGAACAGAGAATTTCACAGATTTTAGGAAAATATGCAGCAGGACTCTATTTTCCGGAGATTCATTTTACGGATATTGTTGAAGTGTTGATTCTTACCTTTTTGATCTATCAGGTTATCATCTGGATAAAGAACACAAAAGCATGGATGTTATTAAAAGGAATTCTTGTTTTAGCTGTTTTCATTCTGCTTGCCGCGATTTTCCAAATGCACACTATATTGTATATAGCAAAAAATGCAGTAACAGTTATGGCAACGGCTGCGGTTGTGGTATTCCAGCCAGAACTGAGGAGGGCCTTGGAGAAATTAGGAGAAAAGAAGTTTCTCACGTCAGTTGTTCCTTTTGAATCAGGAAGAGAGAGAGAAAGATTCAGCGAGGAAACTGTCCAAAGCATTATCGATGCTTCTTTTAATATGGGGCGTGTAAAAACAGGGGCATTGATTGTTGTTGAACAGGCAATTCATCTTACGGAATACGAGAGTACCGGTATTCATATGGACTGTCTGGTGTCAATGCAGGTATTAATGAATATATTTGAACATAATACTCCGTTGCATGATGGTGCGATTATAATACGTAAAGACAGAATAGTATCTGCAACATGTTATTTGCCGTTGTCAGATAACATGGGATTAAGTAAAGAGCTTGGGACAAGACACAGGGCTGCGGTAGGTATGAGTGAAGTCAGCGATGCGTTGGTCATTGTTGTTTCAGAGGAAACCGGAGCGGTGTCTGTCGCTCAGGGTGGACAGCTTAGAAGAAACATTTCCAGAGAAGAGTTGAGAGAATGTCTGGAGCATATCCAGAATAGAAAAATTGAGACGGGAAAACTGGCAGCATTGTGGAAAGGAAGAATAAAGCATGAGAAAAAGACTGATGAATAACTGGGGTCTTAAGATATTAGCTTTTTTTGTGGCTTTTATGATGTGGCTGTTAGTAGTGAACATTGATGATCCGGTGACACATAAAACTTTTACAGATATTCCTGTTTCTGTAATAAATGAGGAAGTGCTGGCTAATGCACAGCAGCCACAGACGTATCAGATTGTGGATAATACACAGGAAGTAGATGTTACAGTTACGGCAAAACGTAAAACATTAAATAAAATTAAAAATGAGGATATAGTAGCTGTTGCGGATATGAAAGAGTTGACTTTGAATACTCAGATTCCGATTGATATATCGATTAACGGATATGAAGGCAGATATGACAGCGCACAGGCGATGCCGAGAAACCTTCAGATCAAATTGGAAGATGAAGAGACAAAGAGATTTCCTATTGTACCGACAACAACGGGAACTGTCCGTGATGGTTATGTCTTAGGAGAAATCGAAGCAATGCCCGAAAAAGTATCTATCAGAGGACCAAAGTCACTTATAGATGAGATCAGTAGAGTGGAAGCATCTGTCAGTGTGTCGGGTCTGTCAAAGGATTCTGTTCTGGAGTCAGAACTGGTATTGTATGATTCTAATAACAATATAATTGATCAGAATCTGCTCTCCAATAACCTTGGGACAGAAGGTGTTGCAGTTCGTGTGCAACTGATGCGTACAAAGACAGTTGCGTTAGAATTTGATACATCAATGATATGGCCGGCGAAAGGATATGGATTTACCGGAATTACTTTTGAACCTCAATCAATTCAGATCGCCGGGGAGTACAGTAATATCAGCACGCTTAAAACAATTTATATACCGGCAGAAGCTTTGGAAGTATCTGGTATAACTGAGAAAACAGAAAAAGTAATTAATGTATCAGAATACCTTCCGGATGGGGTTACGCTGGCAGATGAAAATGCCGGATTAGTTGTAGTGACTATTTCTATTGCAAAAGATGGAACGAAGTCTTATGATGTGACAGTAGGCTCTATAATTGTAAATAATTTGTCTGAAGATTTAACGATGAGTTATGCGACTGCAGACATGCTGGAATTGCAAGTGAGAGGACCAAAAGAGACCCTGGAAGATCTCCGCCTGGATCAGGCAATCAGTATAGATCTGGAGAAATACCAGAATGAGGGAACATACAATGTACCTGTAAATGTAAAGCTTCCAGAAAATTGCACATTGGAAAAAGAAGTCAGTGTGAAAATTGTGCTGAGTAAAAGAGAATAGGATGGAAAAACATGGTCAGTCAAAAAATTAAAATTCATAACCCTACCGGACTTCATCTAAGACCAGCAGGTATATTCTGTAATACAGCGAACAGATTCGGATGTAAGATTACATTTGAATTTGAACATAATGTCGTGAACGCTAAGAGTGTTCTCGGCGTTTTAGGTGCATGTATAAAAAAAGGTGATGAAATTGTGATTATCTGTGATGGTGACGGGGAAGAAGAGGCTCTTAAAGCTATGATTGAAGCAATAGAAAGTGGACTTGGAGAATAGAATACGGAATCTGTAAAATGGCTTGTGTGTGAACATAGGCCATTCTTTACACTATAACAGAACATATATTTAGGCGTGGGTTTTATTATTTGAAAGCAGGAGAAAAAAATGGATTATCGTGATCAGCTAAAATACATTAAATCACATCAGAATGAAGAATACGAGGCAGACGTTAGGCGTAGACAAAGAAAAAAATCAAAAGATATGAATAAAATAGCGAATACCGGAAAGAGAAATTCCAAAAAAGGTAAAAAACCTGACAAACCAAAAAAAATCGGAGTATTTAATCATCTTTTATGGATAATACAGTTTTTTGCATCCTTGTTTTTTATGTTGTCAATGTTTATACTTAATATTTTGCCGAAATTATATATTGTAGCAGTGGCAGCATTGATAATATTATTACTGATATTTGTAAAGTATCTTCAAAAAAGAGCGTGCAGAAGCAGAAAAAAACGCGGGTCAGGGAAAATATTGTCCATACTGGTGAGCGTACTTTTAATTTCGGTTGGATTTTATGGAATGAAAGTAAATGCAGCGCTTGATAAAATTGCGATAGGAGAAGATAGCGGTGAATATTCTGAAGAGCATACGTTGTCAGTGACAGATCAGCCGTTTAATATTTATATTAGTGGAATAGATGTATATGGAAATATTACAAAAGAGAGCAGAAGCGATGTGAATCTGATTGCAACGATTAATCCGGTAACACATAAGATTTTGTTAACAACAACACCGAGAGATTATTATGTAGTGATACCGGGAGTGTCAGGGGAACAGAGAGACAAGTTGACTCATGCAGGAACGTATGGGGTAAATACTTCAATGGCAACACTTGAGAATCTGTATGATACGGAAATCCCTTTTTATATTCGTGTCAATTTTACTTCTGTGGAAGAAATTGTTGATGTGATGGGAGGTATAGACGTTGAATCAGAGCTTGCATTTACAACAAGTAAGGCTGCAGGAGAAGTTGTTGATGTTAAAAAGGGAATGAATCATTTTAATGGAAAACAGGCACTGGCATTTGTCAGAGAGAGAAAAGCTCTGGCTACCGGTGATAATCAGCGTGGAAAGAATCAGCAGGCCCTTCTTACTGCACTGATAAAAAAGGCAATATCTCCGGCAATTATATTTCAGGCAAACAGTATGATCAACAGCGTTGCAGGGAATGCAGAAACCAATCTTTCTGAGGCTCAGATCAAATCTTTGATTCGAATGCAGATTGGAAAAATGGAAGGATGGGATATTGAATCAGTTGCTGCTGAAGGGGATGATAGAGGAAAACAATATTGTTACTCATATAGTGGTGCGCCTTTGTACGTTACTGTTCCATATGAAAGCTCAGTAAATGAGATTAAAGAGAAGATAAAGAAAACCTGTGGAAAATAATCTGATGGACAAAAAAATGCTGATAAAGTAAAATAATAGTAACAGTATTATGGTTAT
>JBJFCD010000108.1:0-3204 GCA_051888795.1 Lachnospiraceae bacterium
TTCATCTCCCCAGTCTACCAACGAACCGGAAATTACTACATTATCATTTTCTAAAATGTCTTTTTTCATTAAAGCAAGACGTTTTTCCTTGCTTCTTTTCGTAGCATATTTGGGATTGGTTGGTAACCAGAAATAATCATCGGTATCCATAAATTTATAACCCAATTCTTCACTAATTTTTCTGCCTAATGTAGAAGTTTCTGAACCAGATGCTCCATAAATATGTATTACATTTTTCATTTTCTCCACCTATGCTTCTAGTAAAATCTGTTTCCTTATCCGCTCTGCTATTTCTGAATTTACAGTCTTTTCTTCACTACCATAAATCCAGCCAAATCCGTTACAATCCATTCTTTATGACAAAATACACATTCACACATAAAGTTTTCTTCCTCCAGACAACACTTAGTATCCCATTACCTCATATGCTACATATTCATGACTAAAATGATATCCCAGCTTGGATATATGCCTTTCTCTAAACACTCTAAAATCAGCTTTGCACCACACGCATATGCTAATCCTTTTCTTCGATGGTCTTCCCTCGTGTCAATTTCTACTTCGATACCTTTATCATAAGTACTATAAGAGGAAGCTCCGGTTATCAATTCTCCATCCTTCAAAACAGCTATACCTATACCCATACCCAGATTTTTATATGTAGTATAATCCTATAATTGGATACCAAATCATTCGCCCAACCATTTTCCCGGCACATATTATATTCCGCCTCTTCAATTATCTTTCGGCCATAATCATTCGGTAGGCTAAACACTACTTGCTTTAATTTTCAAAGTCAAATATATCCTTTTCTTTTTTTGATTGCATAACTTGTAACCTTCTTCGCTTTATCTCCGTAACACTTCTCAATCAAATCAGCCCATTTGGTATTCTGTGGAACCATAATGATAAAAACCTGTTTGCAGCTTTCCGTCTTAAATCGAATTAATTCCTCATCCGAATTACCCCAAAAAAATGCAAAATCTCCTAATATTGCCATTGCTGCATCCTCGGACAAATTAGTATGTATTTCTCCCATTATCCCCTGCAAACATGACTATATAATTATTTCATTCCAATTTTCAAATATTTTGTGTATATTTCCTTTCAATATATTTCCTCCACTAACATCTCCAAATTAAACTCTATTTCTTTTATAATACCATGACATATATTCTTCCTCAATAAACCATCGCAATTTCTTGCGATGATTTCTCAAATTATAGTATCAAATTAATCCCTTCCAAAAACAATTCAGGTGCTATAGCATCTACCATAGCACCCAAACCATTAACCCTACTCCCATCTATTTCCACTCGAACAACAGGAAATGGTAAGTAATCTGGAACAGCTTGCCGCTACAGTTGGTGTCACACCAACCCTGGAACCACCAAAGGGAAATCTACTGCTTGGCTTGAAACCATGGAAATTTCCTATGATGGTAACATGGCAAGTAATTCAGTTACTCCGGATACAGTATATGCCAATGCAAGACTTCCATATGCTCCTACACTTAAAGAAACAGCATCAGGAAAAGTAATCCCGATTCCTCAAAGAAAAGTAGCCGAGCAAAAGAAAAAGTCCGGGAATGCCCTGTTTATAAGGCTTCCCAGACTTTTGGCTACTATTCAAACTCGTCTCATAGGAGATTAATCCCAATGTTTCTGATAGCGTTTGCGCTACTTTTTACCGCTGTATTCGCCATATTTTCTGTCCTGATTTTGACTGGCATAAAAATTGTACTCAAATTGTACTCACACCAACACGATGAAAATTATTCTTCGATCAACGGCATATTTATCAATTCCTGCAGTTTTTTCTGCAATACTGCTTTATCCGGCAACTGTAGTTTATATTCTGCTACCATCATCGGAGACAGGGTTCTGCTCATCGCATATTCCACTACTTCATCATCCTTAGAAGCACAAAGAATCATTCCCACACTTGGATTCTCATTCTCTTTCTTCTTATGACGATCTAATGCCTCCAGATAGAAATCCATTTTAGAAATATATTCCGGTTTGAATTTACCGATTTTCAATTCAAAGGCAACCAGACACTGCAAACCTCTATGGAAGAACAACAAATCAATACGAAAATCTTCGCCACCGACCTGCACTCGATATTCTTCATCAATAAAAGTAAAATCTTTACCAACTTCGAGAATAAAGTCTTTCATATTCTGAATCAGGCCTTTTCGCAGATCAGACTCCCTTAAATTCTTTGGTAAATCAAGAAATTCAATAACATACGAATCCAAAAACGGATTCTCTCTCAGTCCCTTTATTGGTTCTGGCAGAAGTTTTTCTTTGGAAAACATATATCTTTCGTAATAACCACTGTCAATTTGACGTTCTAATTCTCTTTTGGAATAGGACTCTTTGATGCACAATTTGATATAAAATTCTCGTTCCTCATCCGATTTACATCCAGACATAATGAGCAAGTGATTCGTCCAGCTTATTTGTGTCACCAGTGGTGACACAGTTGGATTGTCTTTATACAGTTCATAAAACTGTTTCATTCTATATAAACCTCGCCGGTTAAATCCTTTTATGCCAGGAAACATAACTTGTATTTCTTTAGCTATAGTGTCTATATATTTATCTCCAAAAACTACATTTTTAGATTCTGCGCTTAAATACTCACCAACTGACCAATACATACGAATAAGTTCCTCATTCACTTTTCGCAGAGCATTATTTCTGGATGCTTCAATAATCTCAATTAATTTCCCAGCCAAAACAATTTCATTTTTCATTGCAACACTCCTTTTTGAAGAATTTGTGTCACCACTGGTGACACAAATCACATATATTCATATGCAACTATTCTTTTCCAATGCACACTATTACCCTTAATTGTTCTATTTTAGTGCACATACGGTGCAACAAAGCCAATAAATTTCTGAATATTTATAGCCAATGTCGGAATTCCATTTGCAATCGAGATCATAAGGGCTAACAGTTTAATACCATTACTTATAATTTTGCCTTTAGGTTCTGGTTTCATCATTTCTATAGAATCCATTATCGTTTCCGCATCATCCTTTCCAATTTCTAAAAGGTTACTTTCGATAACATCAATAATTCTTCCTAATTCATCGGTAGACACCCCGATATTTTGTTCAGCATTTTCTATTCAAACTCGGCTTCGTCACGCAAAAACTTAACGGAATTAATTAAGGTTTTGCTTGCAATATGC
>JBJFCD010000109.1:0-14034 GCA_051888795.1 Lachnospiraceae bacterium
CAGGATGCCGGATAACGTCCGGTGGAGGCGACTCCAAGGAAAGTGCAACAGAAATGTACCGCCTTCTCTCAGAAGGTAAGGGTGGAAGGGCAGTGTAAGAGACTACCGCCTTGCTGGTAACAGCAGGGGCACATGTAAACCCCATCCGAAGCAAGACCGGAAAAAGACGATGTGGCGGCCCGTCACGTCTTAGGTAGGTCGCTGGAACCATGCGGTAACGCATGGTCTAGATAGATGATTACCCAACGACATAACCCGGCTTATCGTTTTGCTCATTTATATAAGAATAAAAGAGTGTTGAAAATAACGATTTAATTCGCTATTTCCGACACTCTTGTTTTTTACCTGTATTTTTCTATAAAAAGATTACGCTTACTTTCTTCCGAGACGTCCGTCATATTTCTCTTCACAGTATTTGCAGCGATAAATCTGCTTCTCTTCATCAGTAAGAACAAAGACATGATCAAGTTCCTGCTCAATGGAAGTGATGCATCTTGGGTTTTTGCAGCGAATTACATTTGTAATTTCTTTTGGAAGATGAAGAGTTTTCTTCTCTACAATCTCCGAGTCTTTAATAATATTGATCGTGATGCTGTGATCGATGAAACCTAAGACATCAAGATCCATAAAATCGATTGGGCATTCAATTTTCATAATATCTTTTTTGCCCATCTTATTGCTCTTTGCATTTTTAATGATTGCAACGCAGCAATCCAGTTTATCCAAATGAAGGTATTTATAAATATCCATGCTTCGTCCTGCTTGAATGTGATCCAGCACGAAACCTTCTTCAATACGTCCAACATTTAATGTATTATTTACCATTATGTAATCCCTCCTGATTATTTATGATATGGTTTTATAGTTCTTATACTTCGATTTCCAAAAGAGTAAGGATTAACGCCATACGGATGTATACACCGTATTGTACCTGTCTGAAGTATGCAGCACGTGGATCGCTGTCAACTTCTACAGCAATTTCATTTACTCTTGGAAGTGGATGGAGAACATACATATCTTCCGGAGCAAGTTCCATCTTTTTGGAATCCAGGATGTAGAAATCTTTCATACGTACGTAATCTTCTTCGTTGAAGAAACGTTCTTTCTGTACACGGGTCATATAGAGCAGATCCAGATTCGGAAGAGCATCTTCAAGACGAACGACTTCTTCGTATGGGATATTCTTTTTATCCAGTACATCTGAACGGATATAGCTTGGAAGACGGAGCTCCTCAGGAGAAATCAAGATAAATTTAATTCCGGGATATCTTACCAGAGCATGGATCAAAGAATGAACAGTACGACCAAATTTTAAATCTCCGCAGAGACCGATAGTCATATTATCTAAATGACCTTTTAAGGAACGGATGGTAAGAAGATCTGTAAGAGTCTGGGTCGGATGCTGATGTCCGCCGTCACCGGCATTGATGACCGGAATAGAAGAATGCTTACAGGCAACCATTGGTGCACCTTCTTTAGGATGACGCATTGCACAGATATCTGCATAACATGAAATGGTGCGGATAGTATCAGATACGCTCTCTCCTTTTGCTGCGGAACTTGAGTCTGCAGAAGAAAATCCCATTATGCTTCCGCCAAGGTTCAGCATTGCGGCTTCGTGACTTAATCTTGTACGAGTGCTTGGCTCATAAAATAATGTGGCAAGTTTTTTGCCTTCACATGCATGTGCATATTTTGCAGGATTGGCCTCTATATCACCTGCCAGATCCATAAGTTTTTCCAGTTCTTCAACGGAAAAATCCATTGGGCTCATTAAATGTCTCATAAGTACCTCCTCAAAATCAATGGCATCAAAATTCATCATATATCATATATTAAAAGTAAAATTTTTTCAATGTCTGCAGAGTATTTTTTCAAATATTAATCCTGCACCAAACCATAGAGGAGCATAATCAAGGCGTATGAGACCTTTCACATTTAACGGACTTTCGCTGTAGTCCCACGGACATGCCTCGAAACGGCGTAGAATGGAACCTGTCACGTATTCTCCGGCAAATATAAATACAGTATAAATGCTTCCCCGAAGCCACAGGCTTTTATCCTTTATATGAGTACAGATTGGGTGCATGAGGCATGCAAGACCGTATATTGGAAACATCCATATGGAAGTACTGCCGATGAGTTTTTGGTTTTTGCCAGATATACCATGCAGTCCCGTAAAAACAATTTCCATACACCATCCGACAGTACCGCATGTAAAAAAATCGGAGCTGATTCTTGAGTGCATAATCATACCTTCCTGAAAAGAGTTTTGTAAAAAAACATAAAACACTTATAATTTAAGATAAAAACAGTATTCCAAAGTCCAGTAGATTTTATGCGGGAAATGTATTATAATACAGTTTGATTTATGAAAAGAGACAGAGAGGAAAGTAAACATGGAGACGAAGAGTACATTAGAAGAATTGCGTGCGCAGTTAGATGAGGTAGATGACCAGATTGTAAAACTTTACGAACAGCGTATGAGTATTTGTGAAAAGGTCGGTGAGTATAAAGTAGGGAGCGGAAAAAAAGTATTCGACCGACAGAGAGAGAATAATAAGCTTGCAGATGTAGCTTCAAAAGTATCAAATGAATTCAATAAAAAGGGAATTAAGGAACTGTACCAGCAGCTCATGTCAATGAGCAGGAAACTGCAGTATCAGCTTCTTGTAAAAGCAGGGGCACTGGGGAGACTTCCGTTTATCGAAATGCCTTCTATAGATATGGAAAATGTAAGGATTGTGTTTCAGGGGACAGAGGGAGCTTACAGTCAGGCAGCTATGAAATCATATTTTGGAAAAGATTGCAATAGTTTCCATGTGAGGACATTTCGTGATGCTATGGAGGCCATTGAAGAAGGAGCGGCAGATTATGCAGTGCTTCCGATTGAAAATTCTACTGCCGGGGCCGTAAACGAAGTGTATGATCTTTTGTTTGAATTTGAAAATTATATTGTCGGAGAGACAATCCTTCCGATCACCCACACTCTGTGTGGACTTCCGGGTGCACAGATTACGGACATAGAAAGGGTTTTCTCGAAAGCAGAGGCACTGATGCAGACAACAAGATTTCTGGATGAACATCCGGAATGGCAGAGGATCAGTGTTGCTAACACTGCGATTGCGGCGAAAAAGATTATTGAAGAAGGAGATAAGAGTCAGGCGGCAGTTTGCAGCGCGTATGCAGCAGAAGTTTACGGACTGGATGTTCTCAATGACAATATTAATGATGAGAATAGCAACAGTACCAGATTTATTGTTGTCACAAACCAGAAAGTATTCTCCAAAAAGGCTGATAAGATCAGTATCTGTTTTGAACTGCCTCACGAGAGCGGATCCTTGTATCATATACTGTCGCATTTTATTTACAATGACCTTAATATGACAAAGATTGAATCAAGACCGATAGAGGGACGTAACTGGGAATATCGTTTCTATATTGATTTTGAAGGAAATCTGGCTGATGCAGCAGTAAAGAATGCGATCAGGGGTCTGAGAGAAGAGAGCAGAAACTTAAGGATTCTCGGAAATTACTAATAATGAAAAACAGAAAAATCAAAGAGAAATGAGATGAAGGAAAATGAGAACAAATGAATTGATGCTTTATAAGCATATGGAAGAAGGTCAGATTTTAAATGACATGACCTTTTTGATGGAAAATTACGGAAATGATTATTATAATCTGGAGGACATGAAGGGACTGCTTTTTGAGTGCGTCAATGAACTTCTGGAAATGGCAGTGAGTCATGGCTTTGAAGGCAATTTGTGGCATAACTATCTGACTTATCTTCTGGCAAGCCATGAAAACGGATACAGTACATCCTGCGAGATCGTGGGAAATGTAGAGGGCAGTATCAATGATGTTGCATTGCATGACTTTGAAATATTTAAGGAATTATTTGATTATGATTTTGTTCCGATGGAAAAAGTGATGGGTGCTGAATGTCTTTCTGTTATGAGAAATTATACAGGGGTAAAGGGACATGGAAAAGTGTTTAACCAGCGTATCCGTGACAGAATCTGTGATCTTTCCAAGAGCCTTTCTGTATCTGAAAGTCCAGAGGAATTTAAGAACACTGTGACACAGTTTTATAAAGAGTTTGGAGTAGGAAAACTTGGACTTCACAAGGCATTCAGGGTTGAACACACAGAGGAAGGCGCCCAGATTGTGCCAATCACGAAAATTGCACATGTACATCTGGATGATCTGATCGGATATGAGATTGCAAAGAAAAAACTGGTTGATAATACAGAAGCGTTTGTGAAAGGGAAAAAAGCGAACAACTGCCTTTTGTTCGGAGATGCCGGAACAGGAAAATCTTCTTCTATCAAAGCTATCCTGAATCAGTATTATGATCAGGGACTCCGTATGATCGAAGTATATAAACATCAGTTTCAGGATCTGAATGATATTATTTCCCAGATTAAAAACAGAAACTATAAATTTATTATTTATATGGACGACCTCTCATTTGAAGAGTTTGAAATTGAATATAAATATTTAAAGGCAGTGATTGAAGGCGGACTTGAGCGAAAGCCGGATAATGTACTGATCTATGCAACCTCTAACAGAAGACATCTGGTACGTGAAAGCTTTCGTGACAAGGAAGAAAGGGATGAAGATCTTCATTCCAATGACACCGTGCAGGAAAAGCTGTCTCTTGTAGCGAGATTTGGAGTCACTATTTATTTTGGGAAACCGGAAAAGAAAGAGTTTCAGGAAATCGTAAGACAACTGGCAAAGAGAAATGGAATCCATATGCCTGAGGATGAGCTTTTAAGAGAAGCAAATAAATGGGAATTGAGCCACGGCGGTCTTTCCGGAAGAACTGCGCAGCAATTTATTGATTATCTGGCAGGTACTTATGAATAAAGAACTGACAAGTGGAAATGTACAGAAAACAATGCTGATTTTTGCAGGACCTATGATTTTAGGAAATCTTCTGCAACAGTGCTATAATATTGCGGACACTCTGATTGTAGGAAGATTTATCGGAGCGGGAGCGCTGGCTTCTGTGGGAGCAGCATATACACTGATGACATTTCTTACTTCTGTGCTGATCGGACTTTGCATGGGAAGTGGATCTGTGATTGCGTTTTATTTTGGAAAAAATGATGAGACGCATATGAAAAAGGCTATTGCGGCGTCCTTTCTTTTTATAGGTGCAGTCTCTGTGGTGTTGAATGTGCTGGTTTTTGCCTGCATTGACGGGATCATAAAGCTTCTTCGGATTCCGAAGGAACTAAATGGGATGATGAGAGAATATGTATGGATCATTTTCTGGGGAATCCTTTTTGTATTTCTGTACAATTATTTTGCTTTTGTGCTGCGTGCCATCGGGAATTCGGCAATTCCTCTTCTTTTTCTTGCAGTATCAGCCGTTGCAAATATTCTGCTGGATTACATATTCGTTGTGTACTTTCATCGTGGAATTGGTGGAGCAGCAGAAGCAACGGTTATTTCTCAGATACTTTCCGGAGCAGGGATAGGGATCTATACTTGGCTGAAAGAACCGATGCTAAGAATCGGAAAAGCCGATTTTGGTGGAATAAAACAAGCGATGCCGGAAGTTGTAAGATTTTCTGTGGCAGCAAGTGTGCAGCAGAGTGTGATGAATTTCGGGATTCTTATGATCCAGGGACTTGTCAACAGTTTTGGAACAAATGTAATGGCGGCATTCGCAGTGGCTGTAAAAATAGATTCTTTTGCTTACATGCCGGCGCAGGAATTTGCCAATGCATTTTCAATATTTATCTCTCAGAATTTTGGCGCAGGAAAAAAAGAGAGGGTGAAGGCTGGCGTAAAATCTGCCGTAAAGACATCTGTGCTTTTTTGTGTGTTCGTTTCTGTTATTATCTTTATATTTGCGCCACAGCTTATGCAGATATTTGTGGATGTGGCAGAAAAAGAGATCATAAACATTGGTACAGGTTATCTTCATGTGGAAGGAAGTTTTTATTTAGGTATTGGCATTTTATTTTTGTTATATGGGTATTATCGGGCGATCGGAAAACCGGAAATGTCAGTGATACTCACGGTGATATCCCTTGGGACAAGGGTGCTTCTTGCTTATGTGCTGGCACCGATTCCACAGATTGGTGTATGGGGAATCTGGTGGGCAATTCCAATAGGATGGTTTCTGGCGGACATGACCGGGCTTTTATATTTGAAAAAAGTGAAAATAAAATTATCTACAGAGTGAGAATAATAAGGGGGGCTGTGAAACAGATGTTCCACAGCCCCCTTATTATTTGTAAAAATTAGTCTTGTACAAGCTTTATCTTTGAAATATCGGAGTCTATCACAAGAGAATAATTTGTGTAGTATACAACAAATCCTGGTTTTGCCCCATTTGGTTTTTTGACATGCTTTTTCTCAACATAATCAATCTCTACTTTATCGCTTCCCTGCTTTTTGGAATAATAGGCAGCAAGACGTCCGGCCTCTTCAAAAGTAGAATCCGGGAGTTCATCACCGTTTGTCCGGACAATAACATGAGAACCCGGCGCCTGTTTTGCGTGAAACCACCAGTCGTTTCCGTTTGCAAAGGAAAAAGTAAGTTCATCGTTTTGAAGGTTATTTTTACCGACATACATGTGATATCCATCGCTGGAAATGTAGTGAAGTGGTTTGCTCGTGATCTTTACTTTCTTTTTTGTAAACTTTCTTTTTATATAGCCGCTTTGAATTAATTCTTCTTTAATCTGGGAAAGATCTGCTTCACTGAGGGCAATGTCCAGAGAATTGCTGATGGATTCCAGATATTCAATATCTTCTTTTGTCTCCTGGATTAATTTGGATAGTGCTTCAAATGTTCGTTTCTGTTTGTTGTATTTTGCAAAATATTTCTGGGCATTTTCCTGTGGTGTCTTTGTCGGATCGAGAGGAATAGTGATGTCCTCATTTGTATAGTAGTTGAGACAGGTTAGTTCTTTAGAACCGGATTCAAGGTTGTAGCCATAGGTGTTGATCAGTTCTCCGTAAACTTTATATTTATCTCTGTCTTTTGTGTCATCAATCTGACGTGACTGCAGATCATATTTTTTACGGTTTCTCTCCAGAGAGGTCTGCACTACGTGACGAAGATCTGTACTTTTCTGACGGATGCGTGTCTGCGTGTTTTTGACAGAATAGTACGTGCTTAGAACCTCCGATACGGAATCATAGGATTTTGCCTGATATTGTGCAAAATGAGACAGCGGGAGAGCATTAAATTCCTTCGGAGCGCTGCCATTTAAATAGATTGTAGGTTGAAATTTTTCTTCTTTTACTGCATCCAGATAGTAGGAAAACTGTTTATATAAGTGCGTAAATTCATCTTCTGACAGATAAGAAGCAGTGATTTCGGATTCGATGCCCGACAAAAAGCAGATTTCTTCTGCAACGACCGGACTGATTCCTGTAAAGCTTGTGTACAGTGCTTTCCCGAGAGGGACGGGCTTTGACATTAAGGCTTCTCTGAAAGCTTCTTCTTTTAGGTCAAGGGGATTAAGCTTTGACATCGTATCCGGTATGAAATAGCTTCTTCCGGGCAATACTTCGCGCACAGAGCTCATCTGTGCGGAGACATGTTTGATACTGTCAATGATCATTCCCTTATCGTCACAGAAAATGATATTGCTGTGTTTTCCCATAATTTCAATGATTAATTTTTTGCGGCAGAGATCTCCCATTTCATCCAGGTGTTCGATGTCAATCCGGATGATACGTTCCAGTGTTGGCTGTGAAACTGAGAGAATGCGACCGTTTCCTATATGCTTCCGAAGGAGCATACAAAAGTTTGGCGCGTTCATGGGGCTTGGTTTATTCTCGCTGGTCAGATATATAAGAGGGAGTGAAGCACTTGCAGAAATATAGAGCCTTTGCTGTCCCTGCGGAGATTTGATCGTAAGGAGCAGTTCGTCGTTTTCAGGCTGGGCAATCTTTGCAATTCTCCCGCCGGTTATAGTCCGGTTAAGTTCAGAAACCATAGCTGCTATGGTGATTCCATCTAATGCCATTTCGGTTCCTCCATTCAGAGTATTTTATATAAAAATTTAAGAATTGCTTTAAGGCTTTATGTTAAGCTATCCTTAAAACATTTTTAAGTATAGCACAGTTGACGGGCTATGCCAAATGTCTTATAATAAACAATGGCGTTAAAATGCCTTTTATACATTAATAAGATTAAAGAGGTTCTATTATGATTAAAAGTATGACAGGGTTCGGCCGCTGTGAGGTGACAGATGGAGAACGGAAATTTACAGTTGAGATGAAAGGTGTAAATCACCGTTATCTGGACACTAATATTCGTATGCCTAAGAAACTGAATTTTTTTGAGACTTCTATCCGCAATGTACTCAAACAGCGTGTTCAGCGCGGAAAGGTAGATATCTTTATTACATACGAGGATCTGTCCGAAAGTCAGGTTGCATTGAAATATAATGAGACTCTTGCAAGAGAGTATCTTTCCTATTTTGCAAAGATGGCAGATACATTTTCTCTGGAAAATGATATCAGAGTGTCTTCTCTTTCTCGTTATCCTGAGGTTCTTACTATGGAAGAACAGGCAATTGATGAGGAAGAGCTGTGGAAAGGGCTGAAAAAGGCACTGGATGGCGCGATCGATCAGTTTATTGAGACAAGGGCAACGGAAGGTGAGAATCTTAAGAAAGACCTTACCGGAAAGCTTGACTGTATTCTTGAACTGGTCAGCTATATTGAAGAGCGTTCACCGGAGATCCTTTCAGAATACAGGGAGAAGCTTGAGACAAAGGTAAAGGAGCTTCTTTGCGATACACAGATTGAGGAAAACCGTATTGCAGCGGAAGTTGTGATTTTTGCAGATAAGATATGTACTGATGAAGAGGTGGTAAGATTAAAAAGCCATGTAGTGCATATGAAAGAAACGCTTCTTTCTGATGAAAACGGAATCGGGCGTAAGCTTGATTTTATTGCTCAGGAGATGAACCGTGAAGCGAATACCATTTTATCTAAGGCTAATGACCTTCGGATTTCAAACGTAGGAATTGAGTTAAAGACTGAAATTGAAAAAGTAAGAGAGCAGATTCAGAATATTGAATAGTCATGGAGGGAATATTCATGAGTAAGAAAGGGATCCTGATCGTGGTATCCGGTTTCTCGGGAGCCGGAAAAGGAACGATCATGAAGGAGCTTTTGAAGCGTTATGATAATTATGCGTTATCCATTTCAGCTACTACCAGAGCTCCGCGAACAGGAGAAGAGGACGGCAGAGAATACTTCTTTAAAACGACGCAGGAATTTGAAAAAATGATTGCGAAAGAAGAATTGATAGAGTATGCTAAGTACGTAGACAATTACTATGGAACGCCGCGTGCATACGTAGAAGAGAAACTCCAGGAAGGAAAGGATGTCATTCTGGAGATAGAGATCCAGGGAGCATTAAAGGTAAAAGAAAAGTTCCCGGAGACATTGCTTTTATTTGTGACACCGCCGAGTGCAAAGGTTTTAAAAGAAAGACTGATCGGTCGGGGAACGGAAGAGATGGATGTCATTAATTTCCGTATGAACCGTGCTTGTGAGGAAGCAAAGGGCATGGATAAATATGACTATCTGATCATCAATGATGATCTGGATACTTGTGTTTCGCAGGTACATCAGATCATTCAGGGAGAACACAGAAAGAGCTTCCGCAACACACAGATGATTGAGAAAATGAAGAAAGAATTGGAAGAATTAAACCAGTAGAATTTTGAAAGGAGAGTAATTTATGTTACACCCATCTTACACAGATTTAATGAAAGTAGTTAATAAGGACGTTGAGGAAGGAGAGACAAAGGTTGTCAACAGCCGTTATTCCATCGTTATGGCAACCGCAAAGAGAGCAAGAGAGATTATTGACGGTTCCATGCCTCTGGTTGATACCAAAAGTAATGAAAAACCGCTGTCTATCGCCATTGATGAGTTGAATCAGGCAAAGATCAAGATCATCGGTGAAGAAGAATAGGAGATGTTTTATTAGAAATCGAGGCAGGTGCCGGCAGGTATCTGCCTTTACGAATATTAAGGAGGAAAGATGAATTTATTATTTATTTCCCTGGGATGCGATAAGAATCTGGTTGACTCTGAAGTCATGCTGGGACTTGTGGATGAAAAAGGCTATAAGATCGTAGACTGTGAAGAGGATGCAGATGTGATTGTGATTAACACCTGCTGTTTTATTCACGACGCAAAAGAGGAAAGTATTCAGACCATTTTAGAGATGGCAGAGTATAAAAAGGAAGGACGCCTGAAGGCGCTGATCGTAACGGGGTGTCTTGCACAGAGATATCAGAAAGAAATTATTGAGGAGATACCTGAGGTGGATGCCGTTTTGGGTACGACTTCTTATCATAAGATTGTTGAGGCAATTGAGGAGGCTGTTTCAGGAAAAGGTCATGTAGAGCTTGATGATATTAATGCACTTCCGCTCGTGGATTCCAGACGTCTGGTGACGACGGGAGGATATTATGCATATTTAAAAATTGCGGAAGGGTGCGATAAGCATTGTACTTACTGTATTATCCCAAAGCTTCGCGGAAGCTACCGTAGTGTGCCTATGGAACGACTTTTAAAAGAGGCAGAAGATCTTGCAGAACAAGGTGTAAAGGAACTGATTCTGGTTGCGCAGGAAACGACAATTTACGGAAAGGATCTTTATGGAGAAAAGTCACTTCACAAACTTCTTAGAGAGCTTTGCAAGGTAAAAGGAATCAGGTGGATTCGAATTTTATACTGTTATCCTGAAGAAATCGATGATAACCTGATTCAGGTGATGAAGGAAGAAAAGAAGATCTGTCATTATCTGGACCTTCCGATTCAGCATGCGAATGATGAAATCTTAAAGAGAATGGGAAGGCGCACATCCAAACAGCAGCTCGTGGAGATTGTGGAAAAGCTCAGAAAAGAGATTCCGGATATTGCTCTTCGCACAACGCTGATCACAGGATTTCCGGGGGAAACGAAAGAGCAGCATGAGGAACTTATGGATTTTGTAGATGAGATGGAATTTGACCGTCTCGGAGTCTTTACTTACTCACCGGAAGAGGACACTCCGGCTGCATTGATGCCGGATCAGATTTCGGAAGAGGTGAAGGAGGACAGACAGGCAGAGCTTATGGAGCTTCAGCAGGAAATTGTGTTTGACGCAGCCGAAGACATGATCGGAAAAGAAGTTCTGGTTATGATTGAGGGAAAAGTGGCAGATGAGAATGCCTATGTGGGACGTATGTATAAAGATGCACCTAATGTAGACGGTCTTATTTTTATAAATACAGCACAGGAGCTGATTTCCGGCGATTTTGCAAAGGTGACAGTGACTGGCGCAGCAGAATACGATTTGATAGGAGAGTTGAGCGATGAATTTACCGAATAAATTAACTGTATTGAGAGTCATTATGGTACCATTTTTTGTGTTTTTTATGCTTACAGACGTAGGAGGGGCAGCAAATAAGTGGATCGCACTTGTAATTTTCTGTGTGGCAAGTCTTACAGATATGCTGGACGGTAAGATTGCCCGGGCAAGGAATCTTGTGACTAATTTCGGAAAATTTATGGATCCGCTTGCAGATAAGCTTCTTGTATGTTCTGCTATGATCTGCATGATACCGACCGGAAAACTTGCAGCATGGATTGTTATTGTAATCATTGCAAGAGAGTTTATTATAAGCGGTTTTCGCCTTGTGGCGGCAGACAGCGGAATTGTCATTGCGGCAAGCTACTGGGGAAAGTTCAAAACTGTATCACAGATGGCTATGATCATTGTACTCATTGCTGATTTTGGCGGTGTGTTTGACATGATCGGGACAGTGCTGATCTGGCTGTCGTTAATATTGACAGTGATTTCTCTGATTGACTATATAGCTAAAAATGTGCAGGTTTTGACACAAGGAGGCATGTAATTTATGACTGATTTCATAAATTCATATGAAAATGAAAACATTGCACTGGAGGAAAGTGTTGTTTCATTACTGAAAGAAAAAGGGTTAAAGCTCACAACGGCAGAATCCTGTACAGCCGGCCTTTTGGCAGGCAGAGTTATGAATGTGGCAGGGGCTTCGGATGTTTATGATGAAGGGTATATTACATATTCTAATGAGGCGAAACACCGAATATTAGGCGTAAAAGAAAAAACATTAGAACAGTATGGTGCGGTGAGTCATAATACAGCTTATGAGATGGCAGAAGGTGCGGCGAAAGTGGCAAAAGCCGATGCAGCGCTGAGTGTAACCGGAATTGCAGGTCCGGGAGGCGGAACGCCGGAAAAGCCGGTTGGTCTTGTGTATATCGGATGTTATCTCAAGGGGAAGGTTCGCACAGAAGAATTCCATTTCACAGGAAACCGGGCAAAAAACCGGGAATGTGCAGTTGAGGAAGCACTCGCTATTTTGCAGGAACAGCTTGTGAAAGAGCGTTGATAGTATTTTTGAGGAAAGAGTAGATCTTAAAAAAGAATCGGCAAGGGGAGCAGATTTTAATTTTAGAAGGAGTGAATAAAATGGAAGTCAGGAATTTACAAAAAAAGGAATTGCTTCCGGCATTGCATCTTGTTTGGGAAGTGTTTGCAGAAGAGGTCGCACCTTTATATCCTCCGGAAGGTGTGGCGGAATTTCAGAAGTTTATTAAGTATGATAATATCATTTCGATGTATCAAAAGCAGGAGATTGAATTTTTTGGCGCTTTTGAAGGGGACGAATTGTGTGGAACCATAGCGGTTAAATCAATTGGTCATATTTGCCTGTTCTTTGTGAAAAAGCAGTGGCAGAAAAAGGGAGCCGGAAGAATGCTTTATGAGGCGGCGTGCGATTACTGTGCAAGGAAGATTTGTGTAAGCAGGATGACTGTAAATGCAGCACCGGGCGCAGTTGTTGTGTATCAGCATTTGGGAATGCGCCAGACAGGTCCGATGCAGCAGGTGAATGGCATAAGTTATATTCCGATGGAAACCTATATTAATGTGGTTACTCCCAAGAAGTCTCAGGATAAAAAGAGAACAGGGCTTATCATTGCGGGTATTGTTGCAGGTGTTCTTTTTATTGTTCTCCTTATGGTTGGAGGGGTTTTCCTTATAAGAAGTATTTATAATGAGTCCAAAAATATCGTGGAGGATGAGATAGAAAACAGGATTGAAGAATGGGATGATGAGGATCCTATGGATCCGGACAGTCCGCTTTGGGATAACAGAGGCGATGGCGATTCGGAAGACAGTTCGGATAATCAGGCAGGAGGAAGCGCTGCAATTCCGGCGGATATTGCACCAAATCTTAAATATGAGATTAAAGAAGATTCTTATACGTTTACAGATGACGAAAAACAGTCTACAGTTATTGGATTTGATGTAAAATATCCTAAACTGGAAGGGCTGGATAAAAAGGTGCAGGATAAGATAAATAAAGAAATCAAAAACTGTGCGATGGAAACGGTAGATGAGATCTATGAGCATCCTTCAGAGGAATTTAAAGAAAAAATACTCGGAACACAGAATCCTATGTTAGTCAGTCAGGTCACATATAAAGTATGTTATGCAAGTAATGATTTTATCAGTATTCTGTTTGAGGATGCCGGAACAAAGGGAAGCCAGGATGATTATTACCAGCATCTGCGCACGTTAAATATCGGACTTCAAGACGGAAAAGTGTATGAAGTAAAGGATATTGTCGATCTTGATGATGAGTTTATTGATGAGTGGCTTGATGTAATGAGAGAAGAGGCGGGCAATGATCAGTTTTTGTCAGAACTCAGTAAAACAGAAATAAAAGAGACCCTCTCAGGGAAAAGCATAGACGGAAATTACGTGGTAAATTTCTTCTTTGATGAAGATGGAGTTGAGATTGGATATGATCTCAATTATGCAAGCGGAGATTCTAATGATCATGGGTATGTGTGGGTGACTGCGCCTTTTACGTATGATGAAATAGAATACTATGAGAAAAATGATGATTTCTGGGCATTTTTTGACTGATTTTCAAATGGCAGAAGTTAGTGATTTTCTGGCAGTTTTCTGTGACTTTGCCGGAAAAAATGTTATAAAGT
>JBJFCD010000110.1:0-13961 GCA_051888795.1 Lachnospiraceae bacterium
TGGCTTCCTTCAACTTCTGATTCAATCCAGTAGCTGAAAGACGTTCTCTTTCAGAAATTTCCTTGAGCGTCATATCACCAGCAGTAATAAACAGAACATTACGTTTTTTCTTTGCTGCAAGTTTGGCAAAGTAGAGAAGATACTGAGATTTACCTCTCTTTTCTGTGGCTAATATAACACTAAAAGAACTCCTTGAAACAGGCCCAAGAAGTTTTCCTAATGCACCTGGATATTCAAACAGAAATGATTCTGCATCCTCATCCCGTGCTTCAAAAAGCAATTTATCATACTTGCAATTTGGTGCATCTAATGCTCGTCTAATCAATCTGAAATTTGCTGCGGTCTCTGCTACCTGCTCATAATTGGCATGGTCTAAGCTATTTCCTATGGCATCAATCAGGTTCAGACTGATAGCATTGTTCATGAAATCAATCAATCTGCTGGTGGCATAATCCTCATTGTATGATTCCAGACTCGCAAATGTATCAGATAAGCTCACAAGAAACATATCAATAAGTTCTGAGGTAGAATCATCAACAGCTGATTTTTTGGTTACAAACAAATCCTTGATGTGCATCTTTGGGCTTTTCTTGAAGTCATCAAAGAAATCAAGACACCATTGTGCAATCGTCTTGGACATAAAATTACTGAACATATCAAGTTCAATATATGGTCTGGCATAGGCTATTGCCTTGTCACTCATAATCAATGCGGTAATTGCTTCTCTTTCGAGATTCTTTACCACTTCTTCTTCATAAATAGATTCTGCCATTAGTGTGTCTCCAGATAGTTTAGAAATTCCTCAAGATACTGGTTCTTTGGATTGAAAATCTTTGAGAATGGAATACTTGAATGCTTTAGGTCAATAATATCAAAGTAAAATCCAATGAAATCACCAAGATAAGTAACGTCCTTGAATCGGTGAGAATTGGCACAGACCTCCTTATACTTTGACTTCCATAGATTCTCCATAACTTTATATCCAGAGTACATCTGATACCATTCTGAATCAGTAATTTCATGGGAGGATTCATCTATCCCACGGAGCTTGTAATAGAATGGCTTGAAACGATGCCTGAGAATACTAAGTTCATCTTCAGTAAGACTGTCGTAAAATTTAGAAAATGATAAAGAACCAATTTCAGTCTGCTGCATGAGGTCAAGAAATGCTGATTTGCCAGTTCCTTCCTTTCTGGCAGTTATAGAAAATTCTGTATAGATAAGCTGGTCAAACTTAGTCGGCAATGTTCTTTTTTCAGTGAGATAGAAATCAGCCACCTTCTTTATCATCCTGAACAAATCATCATCGGAATATCCGTTTTTCTGGATAAACTCATATTTATCAAGTTCAGCTTTGGAAAAATGAAAAGAAGAGGTGCTTTTAAAAAGTTTCCCAGTTCTCAATTCAGAGAAAAACTTAAGTGCAGTTGTATACGCCTTAGTATGTTTCCCTCCCCATGTAATACGGCACTTTGGCAGAACGTCATTTTCTTCTGCAAGGCTGTTCCAATATTCAATGAATTTCTTGCTGGGTACCTCAGAATCAACGTTCCTTGATTTCTTGGGTTTCACAATCAAGTGACGCTTATTTTCGGATTTTGCGCTAGGAGCCATTCTAAGGCCCGTTTTTATGAAGCCTGATAAATTCATCGCGTTTTCCTTTTTCGTGCCTCTACGGGCTTCCTGACGCAAAATTTGGCTATGTCCGTATTGGCTTTGATATGGGCTTTCTGGGATGGGGTCTGAATCGGGACTTTCTACCTTATTTTTGGCAGATTCCCATGTGGACACCGCAAGGTGGCCATCATGAGGCATGGCGTATAATACTTCTCTTTCATTTTCTGGGATTGAACAAGATTTTATATCTATGGGCTGGGATTCATCTTGTGACAACTGCGATAGCAGTTGGAACATAATGCTCCCCAATATCTCATTACTTGATAAAGAAATAATTGGCGTAGCCTCTCCTTGGACGTTTGTCGCCAAACGTCCCTGCGAAAATCTACGATTATAAGAAGAAATTTTTAATTTCTGATTATCAAATCGTAGATTTGAGCTATTAATGTTAATATATATTTTGCGCCAATTTTGAAATTTTTCAAAAAGTCCATTTTTATTAAAAATTTTTGCTATTTTCAGTAACTCATTGGTTTTTATGGACATTCCCATAAAATTTATGATGCGCCAATTTCGTATGATTTCGCATAAAATTTCATCATTTTCTAAAATTTCCATGAAAAAGTTCAATGATTTCAATGATGCGCCAATTTCAAAAGCATTTTCAAATTTTTCAAAATTATTAGAATTGAAAAAGTTCAATGATTTCAATGATGCGCCAATTTCAAAATTTTCATTATTTTTACTTTCATTGAAAAAGTTCAATGATTTCAATGATGCGCCACTTTCATATTTGAAAGCATTTTTGGCGTATTCATCAATTTGCATAAAATTATTTTTGCTATTTACCTCACGGTAGAATTGAGCTTTTTTCTTATAAATTTTACCAAATTTTAGGTCATAAGAAGGATATTCTGGATAAGTAAACCCCAGAATTTCTTTATGCAATTCTTCAAACTTTGGAGGGAATACACGATAATAGGAATCTTTTCGTGCTTTATTCCTTTCGTAGCTGGTCGTTTGAATGAGATTTTCAAGAATCCCATAATCAACGAATATTGAGAGTTTTCTCTGCAAAGTCCGTTTTGGAATTTCTAATTTTTTGGAATTTTCAACAATATTTGCTGGTTCATATTCAGAACAGCAGAGAAAATACTCCAAAATCGAGTAACATTCTCTGGAAACATATGTCCAATTTTTATGTTCCATTTTATGGAGAGCAGATTTTCTCCATTCATTGGTTATTTCTTGATTTTTCTTAGAAATTTCGATATTCATATTATCACCTAACGGGTTGAAATTGTTTCTTCCAGTAAAGGAATTTTCCTTCTGATGAAATGAACTCCTATTCATTTCAGTAAATGAAGAACCAATTTCTTCATTCTCTCAAAAGGCTTCACCTACCTTTGAGAGCATAGTAGGGGGCCGCATTTTTTGCAAGCTCCCTACTATGATTTTATAAATCCGCTTCATACGAGAGTAATGTGAAATACTCATCAGGATACGGATTGTGACCACATTCAAATTGAATTATTGCATCTACCAATTCAGCCAATCTTTCTTTCACATTTATTTTTTCATCAGCAGTGACACGAAGTTTTTTGCATAGAAATTCAATGTAATCAGCATTTGCATCTTCTGAGTATTTGCCAACAATTTTTCTAATCGTATCCAATCCTTTCTTTTCATAATTGACCAATAATTTTGCAATAGCACGAATTCCATACGCAGCATTTGTAAACTTGATGAATCCAGAACTGTCATTTCCAATTTGACCAAACCAGTGTTTTCCTCTTAGATTACCAGGATTATTATTTCTGAATCCACGAACCGACGAAGTTTCTCCAAACATATTTTCATAAAGTGATTTCTCTGATTCTATTACTAATCCATTGATTACTTTTTTACGTTCATCTTCAAGTTCACGTTCAAGCCGTTCTATTACTGCATCTTTCTGTACTTTTATTTGATGATGACTGATACCAACACATATAAGAGAAATGCCAACTGCCCCGAGTCCAAGAGCGTAATCAAGCACGTTCATGCTCATCACCTCCCATGTGAATAGGGCCACGATTTAGAATTTCCGCAAGACCTTTGATTGATTCATCTCGATTTTCTTCGCAAGTAAACTCTAATTTCAGATAAGCAAAGCACCACTTAGCCATCAAGTTACCATTATCACATAGTACGTTACATATCCGAGCAATATGCTCTGGGTTTTTCATTATTGCACGTCCCATTTCCATCATTCTATAATGTTGTGGATTGGGCAATTTTGCCAATATACTTATTTCGTTTGTAGAGAGTCCAAGATTCATTCTTGCTTCTCTGAAACTATCTCCAAGCTGTTTTGCTTCAATAGTAATCATTCTATTCTCCAAAATGTTATAGAGTGAAAAGTTCTTCCATGAACTTTTTTGCTTTCAATGGATTCAAATCACCTGGGTCTTTTACACCAATATCAGTCAAAGAGCATCTAGTTACTTTCTTTCCAAGATTGGCGAGTGTATCTACCAATTGGATTGCCTGTCTTTGACTTGCAGTTCGGTCTCTTCCTTGGCCTTTTCTATCAGCATCATACAGGACTTTTATGTTTTGGAATCGTTTTGCCAGAAGAAGAACCTGTTCTCTGGTATATTTGATTCCAAATGTACCAACAGCACCATACCCAAATCTCCATACATCTAACGGCCCTTCCACAACAAGTACGGTTCTTTCAGCTGCATTATCAATTCCATATAACATGTGTTTAGGATTGAATGTTTGAACTGATTCTGGAGCCGTCATATATTTATTCTGCTGAAGTCCAGTAATATCACGTCCAGTATATGATATTACTTTCCCATCGTAGAAAATGGGTATGATTATTCTGTAGGCCATCTCTCCAAAGCTACCTCCATACGAGATACCCCAATCATTTATTATCTTATCAGGGTCATAACCACGCTCCTCTAAATATCGCCTAGCTTTGATTGTAAGCTCATATTCTTTCGGATATGAGCAATTCCTTACGTTTTTGATAATAACGGCTCTACGGGCCTCGTAGCGGCCTTTGTTCGTATGATATAGACGCTTTATCTTGGCTATTTCTGAACGGTCTCCGACTAAGGCATTTAGCACTTCAAATTCAGAGTGCCATCCACATCTCCAGCACGTCCAGAAATCCTTGGCTATATTATAACCAAGATGGTATCCAGCATTACCAGAACAGAATGGACATTCTATGTTCACCCATCCCTGTCTAGCATGCTTATGCCCACTTGTAACGTAAGGAATCCCATAAGCCAAGAAAAAGCGTTCTACATCCATTTTAGTTATCCTCTGAACTCATAGAGCTTTTCAAGAATAAGCCTACGTTCCTCATACTTATTCTGTTTCCACATGGAATATCTATTACATTTATGTTTACAACGTGTGGAACATATCGTTATATCAATCATAGGAACGTCCATTGTCTTTTCTTTTTTGAACTCACATTTCTCTGGAGGATAGGCCATGAATCCACCGAGAGGAACGAACCCTAATGGATAGGAATATCCATTTATTATAAACTGGTCATCATTCATTTTTCTACTCCAAGTGCATCCATATCTTCTGAGGTCATCATAAATACAGGAGAATCTTTACAATGTTTTTCTTGTGCTTCACTTAGATTCAGAGCTTCTTTCTTTATACACACACGTCTATATCCTCCATGTTCTGCCAGCCATATACCATTATTATCGGTTGCTACTTTTTTGCAGTGTTCACATAATCCATATCCAGTTACCACATATTGGTCTTTGAATCCACGATTCAATTTTCTATCAAGTATCAATGAACCTGTTTCAAAAACTGTTCCACATACGATGCACTGATGCTGTTCCAATGCACAAATATTCCTGTCTTTCTTCATGTTCTATTCCTCCGTTTCAAGATATCGTTCCATGAGCTTGTTCAATAATGTATCATTATCGGTTTCTTTTCCGTCCATGAGCATATCAAACACTTTTTTCTTCTCATCTATGAGGTTCATCATATAGTCATCAATGGTATCCTTTGCGAGAAGGTAATAATTACACACGCCATTCTTCTGACCAATACGATGAACTCTATCCTCTGCCTGTGCTAAATCTGATGGTGACCAAGAAAGCTCAATCGTGCAGGTATCAGATGCAGCAGTAAGAGTAAGTCCAGTACCAGCTGCTTTTATGTTCCCAACGAACAACCTTATCTTTTCATCATTCTGAAAAGATTCTACCGCCTGCTGTCTATCTTTCGATGAAACAGAACCATCAATTTTTACTGCAATGCTTCCAAATTTTTCATAGATAAGATTGACAATATTCTGATGCCAAGCAAATACTACGAGCTTTTTACCGCTTTCAAGAAATTCTTCAATCCATTCCAGACAAGTATTAGATTTTGCTTCCACAACAAGTTTACGCAATATGTTCAATTTCATAATTGCTTCCGCTCTTTTTGCGGATTCAACTTTCTTGTGGTCTGCATATTTTTTCAGGAATTGAATGAGGTCTTTTTCAGCTTCATAATATTTGACCGCATTATTTCCAGATATTTCAACTGGAATTACTATTTTTTGCTTTTCAGGTAAATCTTTCAGCACGTCACTTTTTAACCTACGCAACATAAATGCGGAGGTCAAAATATGATGCAATTCTTCAATATTTGTAGCACCATTATATGTTGTTCCAAATCCATTATTCACTGGCCCACAATATCTTCTGCCAAAAACGTATTTATTAGGAAACATTGTTGGGTCTATGAGCTTTATTGTTGTATAAAATTCCATTGGCCTATTTGATATTGGAGTACCTGATAAGCAAGAAATAGATGGAATCCAACGTCCAAGTTCCATAATTGACTTCGTTCTCTTTGAATCTTCATTCTTTATGTTCTGAGATTCATCAAGAACCATAATAGATGGAGACACTTCTTTTATGGTATTATGCCATGATGGTAAAGCTCTCATCTTTCGTGTAGCTTCTTTGTCACCTTTTATACTATCCTGAGAATGACCAGCAATAATATCATAATTGCATATAATCCAATTATACCTACGCAATTTAGTTGCTGTTATATTAGGTTCCTTTCCTTCACAGATGAAAATATTTTCATCATTTGTCCATTTTATAATCTCTTTCTTCCAGTTATATTTCAAACTGGCAGGACATACTATAAAGCATGGAAATTTTCTTACAGAGTTCACGTAGCTTATTGTCTGAACGGTTTTTCCTAATCCCTGCTCATCACTCAAAAGAACGGAGCCATTATGTGTCGTGAACCAGTTGATTCCTTCCACCTGATAAGGTCTCAGCTTTGCAGTCGTTTCAATTTCTTCAGCTTTCAGTTCTTTTGGCTTTTCTTTTTGAAATTTCTTTATATACTGGTCAAATTCAAAACCCCATTCTTCAAGTTTATCACGATTAAAGTCATTGATTGGGGCTGTCCAGTATTTACCAGTAGGATTCCATCTCTTTCCAACAAGTGTCTTTACTTTATTCACCATGTCATAAGAAAAAGGAAACGTGATACAAAAAGTCTTGGGATTATGCAGTGTAACTATACGTTCAGACATAAGTCTCTCCTTTTATTTCCTGAAGTTAGAGTTTTGGCTAATTATCGTGTCCATGCACAATTCATTGATTAGGTCAAGATACACACGACCATCACCATTGATTCTTCCATGTCCATCATAGATTCTATATCCTGACCAAACCATCTCAGCAAATGGCTTCACCACTTCCATAAGTTTGTTTGCTGCACCACTATAAAGTTTGCAATACACTGGAAATCTATACATATGTCCATCTTGAATGTGCTGAACCTCCTTTTGTAACTTGAATGTGTTTTCCATATAGATAGTATTCCCAAGCAAATCTATGACAAGATATGATGGAATGGTATGTCCTTCATCAGAAGTTTTCAGCAAAGGATATGTACCATGTACTTTTTGGATTCTCATATCAAACTCCCCCAGTTTTTCTTCCATTCATTTCGTTTATGAACTGGAAATTCAGGATTCTCAAAAGTTTTCCTTACAATGTCCATAAATTCATCAGCCATAATAGGTGCAATCAAACTGCGTCCATCAACAATATAGGCACTGTCATATTCATAATCCCAGTAAGCCCCAGAACATACTTCATTAGTTAGGTCAGCATCGGTAATTCTTTCTTGAAGATGCTCATGAAACTTGTATTCAAAATATTCCTCTGGGGTTGTTCCAAGAGCTTCATTTTTACATATCCACCAATACTCAAAATGAGGATATTTCTTATACATAGCTTGGAGACACTCATCGTAGAACCAATCAGTAACATAAGTTTCTCTCCAGCTATGTTCAATAAAACCGTGCCAGTCATCATCAATTACTGGATAATATTCTAATTCAGTGATGTATTCAGCAAGTTCTGTTTCTTCCTTGACAAATGCATGACGTGTGCCGATAGAATCAGCAAGTATAACAAGGTCAACATTATCAGGAATTTCAGCATAAAAAGAAATTTCTGTTCTGGTAAAATCAACATCAGTTGAATAATTCAAAATCAAGCAGTTATTTGCTTTCTTTTGTAAGAAAGTCACATTTGCATATCCAACCGTTCCTGCTCCACAATAATGTCCATAGATAAGAACGGCATCAGTCAACCAATTGATTTCTGTTCCTTTCTGTCTATAAATATCAAGCATGGATAACCTTCCTTCCTTTGAGGATTGTACCAATTTCAAAGATGCAATAGTTGACTTCCGTTCCTCTGTATCCGTTAGACTTTGCCCAACGGATAATGTCTGACTTTGATTGAAGTCCTTCATTGATAATTGCATCAACAATACGTTTGCTGTTTGTGCTCAATGAGATTTTTAAATCCACAAGAAACGTATCATCCCATCTACACAAAGATTGCCAGTTATTTCTATATTCTGCTGAATCAGCATTTTCTCCATCAGATTTATGTGTACCAGTTAGATTTCCTTCATCATAAGAAAATTGTTTATACAGCTTATCTCTGTTCTGAAAAACTTCATTCATTGCAGATTTAGCCACCATGCCAATGAATGTTGTTTTCTTCATTTTCCCTTCAGTATAAAATCTTACTGCATAAGCAATCTTTGCCCATGCGTAAGAATACAACTCATCGGAATCAACCCCAGAAGTAAGTGAATATGAATTAGAAAGATAACGAACATATCGTTTCGTTTCTTCATATAACTTTCTATCCAGTTCCAACATTTCATTCCTCCTTTTGTTGGGATGGGAATAATCCCATCCCAAACATTTATTTCATCAGCTTCTTTATCCAATCTACTGGTTCAAAGAAGGGCTCTCCAAGTTTTCCAATTACCAGTTTCTTCGATTTCTGAATTTTCTTGGTTTTCTCTTCATTCCAATCCCAATATAACATTTCAATAAATGCTGTTCCATGAACGGTTTTCAGCAAATATTTTATTTCATCAAGATAATCTTTATTATACATTTCTATTATCCTCCAAACGCTTATTCCATTCTTCAACTTTTTCTTGAAGGTTTTCTGGCAAATATATCTTGCCATTTTTGATATGACAAAGCATGAAGCTATTCATATACTGAGTGCTTCTTCCACATTCAATTTCAATATTGATAAATTCAGTATCAGGATTGACATCACGTTTCTTGTCAACATAGTGAGCATACGTTCTGACCATGACGAAAGTACTGCTCATGATGCAGCGGAGAAACTTATGCCCAAGTCTATGAATGAAAGAATCACGTTCAGTAGCAATTTCACTAAAAAATCTAGCCATGGTAAACTCCTTTTCTTTTATGTCTAATTCCACTGATGAAAATAATGACATTCATAATCAATACGATATTTGTTTTCATGGAACGGAAATCTTGCACCGAAGAGCCAGTAAATTTCTTTCTGAGAAATGCGTACTTCTCTGAAAAGTCCATTATTTACTGATATTCCGTATTTCTTCATTTCACATTCCGTATAAAGTTCACCGCAAACAATCTTATGAAATTTATTAGGAACAGAAATACGTCCATCAACGAGAGACTGATAATATTTCATATTTCAACCTCCTAGAATCCAAGAGCCTTGCACTCGTTAGAATAGCACTGAATAGCTTCAGCTTTTGTATAACCAATGTATGAACGTCTACCAATTTTCCCATAAATATTGAGACGGTTTACGTTTCTCTCAATTCTATCATATAATTTGTTCTGGACTTGAATGTCCATCTCAACACATCCCAAAAGTTTATGTAAATATATCAGCAATTCACTTGGAACTAATATGTCATTATCAACTTTGTATTCAAAGTGACCAGCAATATTATATGCAGTACCAAGTTTGCTTCCTGACTTTGAAATTCTCATAAAATGTACAATCGTTTTATGTTCTGGATTTAGGACAATCCAGTTATGGAAAATTCTTTTCGGCTTCGCAAATCCATACTTGTTGCAAAACGCTTCAGCTTCGATTCTTTTCATGTTTTCCTCCAACATGGTTTGGCAGGCTTTTGATTCTCTGTGACCCGCTCGTTTATATAAGAAGGATAGCACAAGAATCCGAGTTTCAGCAAGAACTCAGAGCCAAAAAGCAAAAAATTTTTTTGGTGTCCTGAGCAACATAAAATAAATTCTTTTCATCCCTAAAAGTTCATGCTAAACATACGGTAAACAGGGTATAAGAGGATAAATATGGGCAGAGGATTACATATCAATGACGTTTTGCCAGCCCATTTGAGGGTTCATGTAAACAAAAAAAGCTATCGAATGAGCAAAACCGCTAGGTGGAAAGGAGAATTGACTCAAATGTCACGAGAATATTTGCCAGAAGGATACAAACCTATTGCTGAACTTCAGAATCCAACGCTTGATGACATACAAGAACTGAATGAAGTCATAACTGGAATCAGAATAAACAAGTTCAGAGATACAAAAGCCAATATGTTACTTTCAGCACTTCGGTGTGGAATGAGCGTGAAGAAGGCTTGTTCATTAGCTGGAATTACCATTGAAACATATCGTAAATGGTATGAGAGAGGAAGTAATGGAGAAGAGCCATATAAACAGTTTTTTGACTCACTGGAAGCAATCCAAGCTGAGATGGAGCAATGGTGTTTGAACGCCATAAAAAGTGCTGCAACACCTGGGAAGACAGAAAAGACTACCACCATTTATGAAAATGATGATGGTGAAAAAAGAACTACTATTAGTGAGAGACCAGTAAAATATGATTGGCGTGCTGCTGTATGGCTACTAGAGCACATTGACCCTGAAAATTATGGAAAAGATATACAACCACAATCTGTTACAACAAATAATACTCAAATCGTTGTACAACTACCTAATAATCATAGAGCAATAGATGTTTCTGAACCACAACCAAAGAAAGCAGGTAGACCAAAGTTCAGAAAATACTAAAACAAAAGGCCCAATAGTTGGGCCTTTCTGTTTGTTTATGGAATAACTGTTATTCCCGATATTCTTCTGGTATTTCTGCTATGATAAAGCAAGCACCATCTCCTTCTGGTGATGTCAGCGCATAGTCATATCTGAACAGGATTTCATTTATGAGATTGTCCATTTCATACAGCGTTTCATTAACTTCCCCAGCATCATATTCCTGTTCTTTGGATAACTCTTGTTCAAGATAAGCATCCAATTCAGTAAACGTATCAACAAAATCCTCATCCAGTTCAAGAGAACCATATTTCATAGCACTGATGAGCTGAGTTCCAACGTGATGGTACATAGAGAACATGTCCTCATCACGCAGCGTATCGGTAGACTGGATACCAGCAAGATAATAATCAATCCATGCTTTTCCTTTCAACATAGTTCATTCCTCCACTATATTTTTTCGTTGATGATAGACTTGAGTTCATTCTTCCACTGTTTGAGCTTTTCTTCCATAGACACAATGAGCTGCAACTGATTCAAAATAGTCAATTTGCCACCAAGTTCCCATTCTTCAGGATTTTCATCCAAGCTGTTATGTGCCCGAAGAACCGAGCGTGCAATGGGCATAAGGATTCTCTGATACGTGTCTTCCAAATCACTGCCGTTGATAGATTCCGTTTCACAGATATTTTCGAGTATCCTTCCAAACCGGTAATTATATTTCGCTTCACGAAGTACTTCTTCGAACTTGGTATCTTCCAACATTGCCCTTATCATTTCAGGATTCTGATGATGCTTGTACAGAACGGCAATAGCTTCTTTGATTTCTTCAACATTAGTCATGATGATAACCTCCAATTCTTGTTTCTTATTACTTGTTTTCTTCGGAACTCATATTTCCGAGCCATACGTTCATGAGCGTATCGAAAAGCTCGAACTGGTTTTCAGAATCAATTCCAAGAACGCTTTTCATAACATCCATTCCTTTTCGTTTATGGGATGGATAAGCTGCAACCTATCCATCCCTGTTTCATAAATTACTTATTCCAGAAGAACTGAGCCTCACGGTATACGTTTTCAGGAAGATTCAGCTGATTGATAACTGTCAATCCATAATCTTTCACGGATGGCAGATTATAAACAGGAAAATCATTTATCCAATAATTTTCGATAAAGGCGAATGTTTCAAAAAAACTGATTGCATCATCCAGAATTTCAAACGCATCACTGGTAACAATCCCATCATCCAAATCAGCCAGATAAGACAGCAGATTATAGAACCTCCCAAGGATGTTCTTTCTCCACTGATTATAAATTTTTATTTGCGCCTCATAAGAGAGTCCAAGATAGAACTGCTTTTTCAATTCCAATCCAGCCTGTTCACCAAAAACCTCCAAATCAATTCTATGCCAAACATCATCCCAAGAAGGAATCTCAACAAATTCAGCAGCAGCATCCAGAACATCCCCAATAAAAGAAGAGAAAACATCGCGTTTCTGTTCATCTTCAATAAATTCTTCAAAACGAGCAGCAGCCCTAGCGAGATTATTCATGAACACGGAAATCTCTTCAGCCTTCTCAGCCATATCCTGATAATCACGTACCGAAATAGCCAATTCCAAAATCTGATGTTTACCCATGACATCCATTCCTTTTCCATCCAAGCTGGAGGTTACATATTGATAAGATAAAATCAGCATATCATATCCTCCAAGTTTCAGCAATCACAAGAAAAATTTTTCTTCTCTCTTCTAGGTAATCCCAAATAAGCCCATTTCTATCCCTATCCTATATCAATTCCCATAAAATCAAAAAACGTGCCTTAGAATCAATCCTAGAGCCAAAAAAGAATATATCAAAAGAATATATCCCTATCCCAAAAGCAGCTAATATCTACTCCCATAAAATAACCTAAATCAATATGTCCAAAATCAATATGTCCATAAAATAACCAAAACAGATATGTCATAAAATAATATCACCATAAATAACATATCCTAATAAATATCTCATAATAATATGTCTAATAACTACCTATTTCTCATAATATCTCCTGTAATATGTTTAATTCCAACTAGTATATCTAATAAATATGTCCTACTTATAAGTAGTATTATTAAAACATATGTCTATAAAATATGTATAGGAAAAACGTCTATAAAGGTCATATAAGGACAATAGAAAGGAATAGAGCGAAGCGGTAAACCCAGGTTTTTCTACAAATACCCCTATTTTAGCCCAATTTTCGTTATTTTTCGTTGAATAAATACTTTTTCATAGCCAATTTTTCCCGCATTTTTGGGGTTTTTGGGCTACTACCCCTTTGAAAAGCCTTTATTCAAGCCAAATGGTCGAAAAATGGCTAAAATAGAGCTACCCGATTTTTGAATAAAGAGTTTTTCGACTACCACCTATAGGCCAAATCATTGATTTCCGTATATAGGGTATATGCCAGCCCAAAACCATAGTTTGTGGCAGATTTTTGCGGTGGTTGTTCTAATTTTACCCTCATTTTATCATTTTTCAGCATCTAAAATAGCATAAAACTACCACCAAAAACCATTACCAAAACTCATTCTAATCATCCGAGCATATACCCTATATAGGAAAATGATGCTCTTTCGGTGGTGGTGAAATTTCCTTCAGGTAATATGGAATGAACCGCAAAAATTTTTTGACACAGACACGAAAAATTTCCCGTTTCAGAGACGGTGAGATGATTTGCTATCAATTTTTTCTTTGTTTTTGTGGTTTGTTCAAAGCTATTTTTGTTGAACAACTACCATATTTAGTGGCAGTTCTTTGTTGTTTATTTAGTCCTTGGGCTGTTGTTTAAAAACTGGTAATTACCAACCACTGTTTTTATATAACCTGGTTGTTGTTCATTTATTTAGTTATATAACAACCACCAACCTCAGTAATTACCAATAAAGTTATTTGACAACCACCT
>JBJFCD010000111.1:0-13896 GCA_051888795.1 Lachnospiraceae bacterium
CTATAAAGCTTTCGAGCTATACTATACTAAAAGTTGCTGCAAAACTGTGGTGGACAGAAACAAAGATATGCCTTAAAGCATTGTATCAGTCAGACGAGTGATGTCTTGAAAAATATTATCATTGATGATATAATCTTAGACATCATTAGGTGAGGGTAATAATATGCTATTTGACATTGAAAACAACAGAAGAGATTACCAGATGGAGAAAGAGGCCAGAGAAAGACGGCTTCTGGCATATGCAGAGGCTATACAGAAGAGTACATTGGAAGCTTCATCGCAAATTATTAAGGAATTGGTGGAGGAGAGACATCGCCAGGGGATGACACAGCAGGATATAGCGGATGTGACAGGGATTCTACCAGCAAATATCGCCAGATTTGAGAGTGGAAGCAGAGTGCCAACTCTGGTGGTGTTGCAGAAATATGCGGCCGCGGTTGGAAAGCATATTGAGTTACAGATATGTGACGGTATTGAATAATATATGTATGAGAACGGAGAGACAGAGGTTTCTCTGTTCTACATATAATATCATAGATGATAATATGATATAAGATGTATTAAGTGTTGATATGTATTAAATTTTCGTTGTATTTGAATGGTTGGGGATTTATAATTAAGGAGAGTAAATGAAAGCAAAGACACATTTAGGATATGCGATTGAGGCAATTGATGAACTTAAGGCAAGATATGATAAGAATGTAAAGGAAATCCTTTCCGATGTTCAGGTGCTTGCCAGAATTGTAAAGCATACAGTAACCGAGGTAGAGAAGCTAAGCATTGATGAGATTATGGAGTGCATCGATCCTCAAAGCATCAGAGTGGGGACGACTCCTGTTGTACCGGGGCTGACGAATCTGGATAGAATTGAAAGTACACAACTGGAAGATTCAATACCGAATGAAGGATACATTACATTTGATATACGGTTTTTATTGACGAATGCAGACAGTACGATTGAGATAATTATCAATATCGAAGCGCAGCGGAGCACAGATGTCAAAAAGCTTGGGTATCATCTAGAAAGCCGTATCGTGTACTACCTTGCCCGGCTGATATCTTCTCAAAAGGGAATCAATTTTGCAAAGAGTGAGTATGATAAGATAAAGAAAGTTTACAGTATCTGGATCTGCATGGATTCCAAGGAGCGTGGCGATTCAATCAGTCGAATTTCGCTGAAAGCAGATACCTTGTTTGGAATGCCGTGTGAGTTTCCAAAGCTGGATAAGATGTGTGGGATTGTTATCAGGATAAGGGAAACGGATCCTGTGACAGAGTCGCAGAACAAGCTGATAGCCATGCTGGAGGATGTGCTTTCAAGTGAGGCGGGGAATCAGAAGAAGCAGAAGCTGGAAGAACGGTATGATATGAAAATAACGGAAGAACTGGAAAGGAGGCTGGATGATATGTGCAATTTGAGTACAGCTGTTGAGGAGCGTGGAATAGAGCGTGGAATAGATATTGGAATAAAAAATCTTGTTGAAACGTTAAAAGAGTTAGGGACTCCAAGAGAATATATCATTGATAAAATTATGGAAAAGTTTTCTTTGACGAAGGAAAAAGCAGAGCAGTTCGTATCGTAATTTTTCCATTATATGCAGATATCCAGTTAATGGACTTCAACTTGATAGTTGATACCCCATTGCCTGGGTATTTTTTATGTAGACGCATAATATTCAAAGAGTACCTATATTTCATCGAATGTGCTATGATTATTTTGGTAATAGTAAAATTGAAGATGTTTACATAAGGAGTGGCATAGATGAATCCGGAAGTTCTATCAATTATTATAAATATTATATCATCACTATTCTATGATGGCATTAGATTCGGAGGTTTACATATATTTCCTGACTTTAAGGGAAAATTGACTGATAAAAATATAAAAGAAGAGGTTGTTAAATCAGTTACAAAGGAATTAGAGAATAAGGTAATCCAAAGCAAAATCTTTGATTGTGATGCTATGCACAATTACATAAAGTATATGCAACCAATTCAAGAGATTTATCAGCATGTATTTTTATCAGACAAAAATGCGGGAATTTCAACGGATGAATTATTAAGCAGGCTGCAGTCAGATACAAGAAAGTATTTGTTGGAACAAGGGAAAAATGTAGATCCTTTGGAGGAAAGTGAAATTGGAGAGTTCTACAATTCTGTTGTAAAAATATGTGACGAGGTATCATATTCGTTACTTAATCATGAAGATATCGCATTGGCAAGATTACTTAATAGAGAGACTGAGAACAGTCAGAAGACAATTCTTTCAGAAATCAATAGAAATAGTGAAAGAATTCGTTCAGAAATTAGTAGCCAGAGTGATATGATAGGGCAGACATTGCAAAAAGTGAATGAATTAGTAACTAATACAAGTGAAACATTTACAGTGGCAGCTCCAAAACAAGCAATGTTAGAAGCTGCACCATATAAATATATCGGTGGAAGTGAAAAAAGACAATTTGTCAAAAAACTAACCTCAGATTTGAGGAAATGCCAATGGATTCATATCTATGGAAAGATGTTTACTGGTAAGACACAAACATTAATTCGTGTTGCTGAACATTTGGCATTTTGCATTTGGGTAACCATAAAAGATGATGAGTTTCAGAAGGTAAGCATAAAAGAATTGGACTTACAAGAAGATACAGTAGTTATTATAGATGGAATTCCCAATATGGCAAAGCCTGGAACAGTAAATAAATGCATGCAGATTCTATCAGAATGTAAGGAAAAGAAGTGTAAACTGATTACAACTGGATATGAGGACGCAGAGGTTTATGCAAAAGGGTTTGTGACACCAGATGAACTTATTTCTGTTGAACTGACTGGATTAACAGAAGATGAAGTGGAGGAAATTATGAGAAATCATGATGCTCCCGAAGGGCTATTTCATTCAAAGGGATTTCACAGCTTTGTTGAACTATGTAAAGAATTTCCACCGGTAGTTATGGAAGTGGTACATCGAATGGAAGCGAATGGATGGAAGTATGACGATGATGTATTTACGACAATTTTAACAAGAAGAACAGAATCCATTGAAGAGCAAATGAAGCATCTGTTTTTGGATGCTGTCGATGATGAAGAGGCGAGAAGATTATATTATCGTATTATATATGCAAATCGTGCAATAGAGAAAAACTGGATACCGTCAATCGTCGCAATACCAGAAAAAATATCGCAACCAGATAAAAATATGGAAATACTAAGAAATCGATGGGTTTATGCGGATGGAAAATTGTATCGTTGTCCAAATAAAGTGTTACAAAACTATGCAGAGGAACAATTGAGTCAAAGTGAGAAAACAGCGATTAACGAGTTTCTAATTAAAGAAATTAAGAAGCATTCACTAGAACCATTGGATGTTTCTGATCTTTTCTTATACTACACTCGCTTGGAAAATTTCGATGCACAAGGAATTTTGTGTTATCAGATAATGGAACAAATGATCGAAAATGATGTCAAGGACTATTTAGTAAATGTTGAAATGTTTTGGCAGGAAATGCCACTTCCCGAAAAAATGTCTTCATTCATAAAAGTCATAGTCCGTGCACAGCAATTGTATTATAGGATATGGCGTGGTGATACAATAAAAAATATAGAGGCTCAACGGGCTGAATTGTGGAGTTTGGCTTCAGATGATGAATGTAAAGTGTTAGTGACTGTATTTGGAATAAAATTTGCCATTATCGATGCTGCTTTGTCATTATTATTTTTTGAAGATTTTTTAACAATTTGTGGTGGTACTTTTCATATTCCGGATGGTTTACAGAAAATGATTGATGAAGCGGAAGCACCTGATATACCAGATGTTTTATTAGATAATTCGGCTTTCTCTATTTATAATTCTACGCTTGGACTATATATTGGCCAATTAGCTGACTTAGAATTATATATAGACATTATGGATAAATATTTCACGACAGGCCAGTGGCGTGAAATAGAAGATATCGAGAACATTGATGCAATTATTTTGTGTATGCTGGAAAAGGTGTCGAACAATAGTGAAGGTAATCTAGAACGATATTTGAATGCAGTACAAAGATTTTATTCTATGTTGAATAAAGAGAAAACTCCAATTCTTTGGAAAAGTGTTTTGCACTCATATTTGTTGGGATACCAAAAGCTTCAGGACTATGAAGGGGCAAAAAGCTTGTATGATTCTGTAGAATCGATTTTGAAAGAAAATTCTGTGGATTATTTGGAAGTTATCGATGTAATGGCTCGTATTGCTCATGATAATAATGATTATGAATTAGAAAAGCGATTGTTCAAGTGGGAAATGCAGGTAATATTACAGGATGAAGGAGTTGCTCCAAATAGAGTTATGATTGATTCTTGTTTGCTCTATTTAGATAAGTTGGATGCAGAGGAGCGGCAAGAGATAGAGCATGTACATCAAGTCATGAGATACGTTGCTTGTAATATTGAACCACAGGCAGAGTATCCTTTGCTTCTAGAAAGGCTAGAGGCAGAATACTGGATGAAGATTTACCTTATAGGCGCTTTAGAGACAGAAATGTTGAAATTTTTGTCATTTGTAGAACAACTTCTAGAAGCGTTTAGTAAGCATGATAGTATAGCTATAAAAAGTGTTCTTACGAAAATGTGTCACGTGCTTGGATATATAAGTGGTAAATTTTTGCGAAATAGTGCTCCTGAAAAATTTCCAGATGGGAGTGATTATGCAAGTCCAAAACTTAGAATGTTTTGGAACGATGTAGAAGATACAGAGGTTATATCGTATTGGAATCCTGATAAGATAGAAATGATGTATTACATTTGTGCTGCATTAGGTGATAAATATGGTTTATATGAATTTGGGAACAGAATATTTCGGAAAATGATCTCAAACCAGAACTTTTGGAATAAGACACTTGAATGTATGTATAGAGTAGAATCATATCTACCAATGAAGTTTTTGGAACAAAATGAGTTGAATAAGCTTGTCTATTTCATGCAAAAATCATATGAGCCTCAAGAACGGAACGAAATAGAGAAAAATGGAGAATACTATTTTATTGTACGCGAACAGATGATAATTTCAATTTTTATTTTGCAAGTTTATCAAAAAAGTGTTTCTTCCGCCATGAAGCTATGTGAACAATTGGTAGAGCTTATTGACGAAAATCAATATGACGAGTTAGGAAAAAAGTATTATAAAGAGTATAAGCAGGTTTTACGACTGTTAGTTAAAGAAGAAGCTGATTTTGATTTGTTAAAAGAAGCATTCTTTCTTATTCAAAAGAAGCCTGAACTAACGAGCATGGACTCTGGTGTATTTCCACTTTTGTTGCTTCGAACGCCTAGTAATCAGAAAGAAAAGCTAAAAGCTAATGTAGTAAAATGCATGAAAAAATTCCATTTTGATAATGATTTTGTAATGGCCCGATACATCAAGATGATAGAATCAGATTGCTATCCGGATAACGGAAGAACTGGAAAGGAGGCTGGATGATATGTGCAATTTGAGTACGGCTGTTGAGGAACGCGGAATTGAACGTGGAATTGAACAGGGAATCGAGCGCGGAATTGATATTGGAATAAAAAACCTTGTTGAAACGTTAAAAGAGTTGGGAACTCCAAGAGAATATATCATTGATAAAATTATGGAAAAGTTCTCTTTGACGGAGGAAAAGGCAAAGAAGTTTGTTCCGTAATCTGTCAAAATGTCTAAAACCCCCAATAAATCAAATAATATTTGACAAATTATGTGCAATGTGCTAGTTTCAAATTAGCAGCAAAAGATTTGCGCGATTTTACGTTTTTTTAGGAGGATTTTAAAGTTATGCAGCAGGGAACAGTTAAATGGTTTAATGCGAAAAAGGGTTATGGTTTCATCTCTGATGAGGCTGGAAATGATGTATTCGTACATTTTTCTGCTTTGAACATGGATGGTTTCAAGGAGTTGAAGGATGGCGAGAAGGTTGAATTTGAAGTAGTAGATGGCGAGAAGGGACCACAGGCAGCTAACGTTTCACGTTTGGCATAAGTCGTACATATATATATTTCAAAGAAAAGCAGGAATCCTTCTTCGTACGATAAGCGTACGGAGAAGGATTTTTTTGCCTATCTTTTCTTTTACTTCCTTTTCAAAAAGGAATATTTGGGATATACTAATGACAATATGTTTTATTGGAGGTTTTTATGGACTTAAGTAAACTAACAGCTTATGAAGTGATAGAAAACAGAATGATTTCGGATGTAAAGGCAGAGGGAATCCTGCTTCGCCATAAGAAGAGTGGTGCAAGAATTGCAGTGCTTTCCAATGACGATGATAACAAGGTTTTTTCCATTGCTTTTAAAACCCTGCCGGAGGACGAGACCGGTGTCCCTCATATCATCGAACATACGACACTTTGCGGTTCGGACAAGTTCCCTGTAAAGGACCCGTTTGTGGAACTGGTAAAGGGGTCTCTCAATACGTTTTTAAATGCCATGACATACCCGGATAAAACCGTTTATCCGGTTGCCAGCTATAATGATAAGGATTTCAAAAATCTGATGGACGTGTATATGGATGCGGTTTTTCATCCGAACATCACGAAATACAAAGAGATTTTTATGCAGGAAGGCTGGCACTATGAGTTGGAGGATACAGATGCTCCGATTACCATCAATGGTGTGGTTTATAATGAGATGAAGGGTGCATATTCCTCTCCGGAGGAGGTGCTTCAGACCCAGATTTTTAAATCCCTGTTCCCGGATAATACCTACAGCAAGGATTCCGGTGGAAATCCGAGCCATATTCCGGAGTTGACCTATGAGTATTATCTGGAGTTTTACCACAAGTATTATCATCCGGCAAATTCCTACATTTATCTCTACGGAGATCTGGATGTGGCAGAGCGCTTAGAGTGGATGGATCGGGAATATTTAAGCCATTATGACTATATGCAGGTGGATTCGAACCTTAATAAACAGACTCCTTTTGAAACAACAAAGGAGGTTCGCGCAACCTATTCCATTGCCTCCGATGATTCCACCGAAAATCAGACCTACCTTTCCTATAACAGGGTCATTGGTGATTCTCTGGACAAAGAACTGTATCAGGCTATGGATGTGTTGGACTATGCTCTTGTAAGCGCACCGGGAGCTCCGGTAAAACAGGCCCTGATTGATGCCGGAATCGGTGAGGACGTATACGGATCCTATGATGGCGGCGTATGCCAGCCGGTATTTTCTATCGTGGCAAAAAATGCAAATGAATCCGATCAGGAGCAGTTTGTGGAAATTATTGAGAGCACCTTGTCTGACATCGTAAAAAACGGAATTAACAAGGAAGCCCTCCTTGCAGGAATCAACAGCGCAGAGTTTCGTTTCCGGGAAGCTGATTTTGGGCAGTTTCCGAAGGGACTGTTCTACGGATTATGGTGTATGGACAGCTGGCTGTTTGACGAGAAAAAGCCGTTTCTTCACGTGGAATGCTTAGACACCCTGACATTCCTAAAGAAACAGATTGATTCCGGATATTTTGAAAAAATCATTGAAAAGTATCTTTTGAACAATACCCATGGTTCCACGGTGGTTGTAGTGCCGCAGCCGGGGAAAAATCTGGAAGAAGAGAAGCTTTTGGAAAAGAGACTGGAGGAGTATAAAAAGAGCCTCTCAAAAGAAGAGTTAGAAGCCCTTGTGGAACAGACAAAGCATTTAAAGCAGTATCAGGAAGAACCATCTCCGGAGGAGGAGCTTCTAAAGATTCCGATGCTTTCTCGAGATGATCTGAAAAAGGAAGCTCTTCCTTTTATCAATGAGGAGGATGAGATTGACGGAGTAAAGGTTGTAAAGCATGATATTTTTTCAAACGGAATTGACTATATGACCATTCTCTTTGACGCAGAGGATGTGGCTCAGGAAAATATCGGATATCTGGGACTTCTTGGCTCTGTTTTAGGATATGTGGATACAGAAAGCTACAGCTATGCAGACCTTACAAACGCCATCAATATTTATACAGGCGGAATCAGCTCCACCGCAAATCTTTACCCCAATATGAACAGGCAAAAGCTTGGGGTAAAGTATGAATTTCGGATTAAGGTGTTAGAGGAGGGGCTGGATAAAGCGCTGGAGCTGTTTGAAGAGATTCTTCATACCTCAAAGCTTTCCGATGTAAAGAGACTGACGGAAATTGTTTCCCAGACAAAGGCAAGACTTCAGGTGGGACTCAGCAGTTCAGGGCATATCATTTCCTCCATGAGAAGCCTTTCAAAGGTTTCAAAGTATGGATATTATCAGGATGCTTTCCGGGGAATCGCATATTACAGGAGTATCTGCGGAATCGAGAAGCTGTTAAAGGAAAATCCTTCGGCTGTGACATCAAAGCTGGAGGCAATCTGTGCACAGATTTTTGCAAAGAACCGAATGCTTTTAAGCTTTACGGCAGAGGAGAAAGCATATCAGAAGGCAAAACCAATTCTTGCAGCTCATTTTGAAAGAATCAAGGATGTCAGCACAATTTCTGCACCGACAGAGATTGTATTTGATAAGAAAAATGAAGCCTTTACGGATTCCTCTGCGATCTGCTACGTTGCAAGAACCGGTAATTTTGCAGAAAAAGGATATGAATATCACGGAGCGCTTCGGATTTTAAAGATGATCATGAGCTATGATTATCTGTGGATCAATATCCGCGTGAAGGGCGGAGCCTATGGCTGCATGAGCTCCTTTATGAGAAACGGTGACACCTATTTTGTATCCTACCGGGACCCGAACCTGAAAAAAACCAATGAGGTTTATGACGGAATCACGGAATATTTAAAGAACTTTAACCCGGACGAACGGGACATGACAAAGTATATCATCGGAACCTTCGGAGCCATGGATACACCGATGAACCCGGAGGCGAAGGGCAACAGATCCCTTGCAGCCTATATCGGAGAGATTCCTTTTGAGAGCATCCAAAAGGAACGGAATCAGGTGCTTTTTGCAACCGTAGAGGATATCCGCGGACTTGCCGATATGATGGAGAGCGTATTAGAGGAAGAAAATCTCTGTGTCATCGGAAATGAAACTATGATTCATGATGCTAAGGATATGTTTGATTGTGTAGAAAAGCTTTGCTAGACGGACAAAGGAGAAAAGAATGACGGAAAATTTTAAATCCGGTTTTGTTACAATCATCGGAAGACCGAATGTGGGAAAATCAACCTTAATGAACCGGTTGATCGGACAAAAGATTGCAATTACATCGAATAAACCACAGACCACAAGAAATCGAATACAGACGGTATATACGGATATGGAGAAAGGTCAGATCATATTTCTTGATACTCCGGGAATCCACAAAGCCAAGAATAAGCTTGGTGAATATATGGTCAATGTGGCAGAAAAAACATTGGGTGAGGTGGATGTTGTACTTTGGATCGTTGAGCCTACCAATTATGTGGGGGCGGGAGAACAGCACATTGTGGAACAATTAAAGAAGACCACCACGCCGGTCATTCTGATTATCAATAAGGTGGATATGGTAGAAAAGGAAAAGGTACTGGAATACATCGATACCTATCGCAAGCTTTACGATTTTGCGGAAATCATTCCCACCTCGGCACTTCGGGGACAGAACATGCAGGATGTGATTGATTCCATTTTCAAATATCTTCCATACGGACCACAGTTCTATGATGAGGATACCATCACAGATCAGCCGGAACGGGCCATCTGCGCGGAAATAATCCGGGAGAAGGCACTTCATGCGTTAAACGATGAGATTCCTCATGGAATCGCCGTGGGTATTGATCAGATGAAAGAGCGCAAGGGCGGCATCATTGATATTGACGCAACCATCGTATGTGAGAAGGATTCCCATAAAGGAATCATCATAGGAAAACAGGGGGCAATGCTGAAAAAAATCGGGACAAATGCCCGCTACGAGATGGAGCAGCTTTTAGACGCCAAGGTGAATTTAAAGCTGTGGGTCAAGGTAAAAAAGGACTGGAGAGACAGCGACTTCTTAATCAAAAATTTTGGCTACCGCGAGGACGAGTAATTTCCATTTTTTCTTAGGCATAGGAACAAAGAATGATGCAGAAACTAACTCCATAGAAGCTTTTACAGCATGGAGGAAGCGGGATATGGAGAAAAATTGGGAAGCCTTTTGGATGACAGGAAAAGTTACGGATTATCTGGCATATTGTGATGATAAGAGGCACAATTGCCAGGATGTGCAAAGGGAACAGATGTCATATGGGACAATCAGTTGTGTTGACGGGCATAGTCCTAAATGTTATGCCTATCGGTGAATATGACAAAAGAATAACGTTACTTACCAGGGAAAGAGGAAAGATTACTGCTTTTGCACGAGGTGCAAGAAGGCCACAGAGCCAGCTTTTAGCAGCAGCCAATCCTTTTTCTTTTGGCGAATTCGAGGTGTTTGAGGGAAGAAATTCCTACAACGTTTCCAAGGCAACCATCCGAAATTATTTTCGGGAGCTTACCGAGGATCTCGATGCTACATATATGGGATTTTATTTCCTGGAATTTGCGGATTATTTTTGTCAGGAGAATAACGATGAAAAGGAAATGTTAAAGCTGTTGTATCAATCTCTTCGGGCGCTTTCTTCTCCTGCCTACAAAAAGGCCCTAGTAAGAGCCGTTTTTGAGTTAAAGGCGGTTACGATAAACGGGGAAGGACCGGATATGTTTTTCTGTATGCACTGCCACAGCAAGGAGAACCTACATATTTTTTCCGTGAAAAAGGGTGGAATGCTCTGCGAAATGTGCAGGGACGCCGCAATTGGCAGAAGAATTTTAGATGATACCAGATATACCATGCAGTATATCATTTCTTCAACGGTGGAGAAGCTGTATTCCTTTTCCGTATCCGATGAGGTCTTGAAGGAACTGACGGAGATTATGGAGGAATACTTAAAACATTATGTTCATCACACATTTAATTCTGCGGCTTTTTTGTTGAAATAACGGTATGGAAAGTGTATAATATTTTAGATTGTATAAAAAGGAGGACTTCATGAAGAAATATAGCGCACTTGTACTTGTACTGATAATGTGTGTAGGAATGTTATCAGGCTGCGGAAAATCATATAGTACAGAAGAAAGTACGGTTTTTGTATTAAAAAAGGGAAAAATTGTATCAACGGATGTAGAAAGCTTTGATACGTTGGCATACAGCGAGGTTGCTCTTAAGGAATATGTGGAGCAGGCGGTTGCGGAGTATACAGCTACTCACGGAAAGGATTCTGTGGTTTTAAAGGAGCTTACCTGTATGGATGGTATGGCAACTTTGATTCTGGAATATGCATCTGCAGAGGATTATGCAGGATTCAACGGAATTGATCTGTATACCGGAAGCGTGGCAGAGGCTCTTGCAGCCGGATACCGCTTTGATTCGGATTTTGCAGAGATCGGCAAGGATTCGGTAAAGGAATGCAACTCGTCCGTATTTATGAATGGAGAGAAGTATAAGGTAGCCATTATTAAGGCAAACACAAACTTAACTGTTCCGGGAAATATCTGCTATGCATCATCTCAGAATGTTTCTCTTGTGAATAAGAACACGGTGGCAATCAAATCCGGGTACAATCTGCTCGGAACTGTAGCGGCTGAGACAGAGACAGAAGAGCTTCCAACCGAAACAGAAGAGATTGTTACAGAGACGGAAATCGAGACTTCCGGAAGCGTCAGCGAGGATGAGCTTATGCTTGAGGAAGAGACCGAGACGGAGATCGTTTTTGAGTTTGTGGAAGAACAGGAAGAACCGGTCGCAGAGGATACTACTCAGTACAGCAATGTTTACACATACATTATTTATAAATAGATAGCGAGGAGAAACATATGGAAAAATCAATGGACAAAATCGTGCAGGTGGCAAAAGCAAGAGGATTCGTATATCCGGGGTCTGAGATTTACGGCGGACTTGCAAACACCTGGGATTACGGTAATCTTGGTGTAGAGCTTAAGAATAATGTAAAACGTGCCTGGTGGCAGAAATTCATTCAGGAAAATCCATACAATGTAGGTGTGGACTGTGCAATTCTCATGAATCCACAGACCTGGGTTGCTTCCGGACATCTGGGAGGATTCTCTGATCCGCTTATGGATTGTAAAGAGTGTCATGAGCGTTTCCGTGCAGACAAATTAATTGAAGACTTCGCAGAGGAGAACGGAATCGATCTTGGCGGTTCTGTTGACGGTTGGACAAATGAGCAGATGGTTTCCTTTATTGAGGAGCACAATATTTGCTGTCCTACCTGCGGAAAGCATAACTTTACAGATATCAGACAGTTCAACTTAATGTTCAAAACCTTCCAGGGCGTTACGGAGGATGCAAAGAACACCGTATACTTAAGACCGGAAACTGCTCAGGGTATTTTTGTAAACTTTAAGAATGTACAGCGTACCTCAAGAAAGAAGATCCCATTTGGAATCGGACAGATTGGAAAATCCTTCCGTAATGAGATTACTCCGGGTAACTTTACTTTCCGTACCAGAGAGTTTGAGCAGATGGAGCTGGAATTTTTCTGCGAACCGGGAACAGACTTAGAATGGTTCCAGTACTGGAGAGGCTTCTGCCGTGACTGGTTACTTTCTCTTGGAATTAAAGAAGATGAGATGAGACTTCGTGATCATTCTCCGGAGGAGCTTTGCTTCTATTCAAAGGGAACAACAGATATCGAATTCTTATTCCCATTCGGATGGGGAGAGCTTTGGGGAATTGCAGACCGTACCGATTACGATCTTACCCAGCATCAGAATACATCCGGACAGGATATGTCTTACTTTGATGATGTAAAAAATGAAAAGTATGTTCCGTATGTCATTGAGCCGTCACTTGGCGCTGACCGTGTGGTATTGGCATTCCTCTGCGCAGCATATGATGAGGAAGAACTGGAAGGCGGAGATGTTCGTACCGTATTCCATTTCCATCCGGCACTTGCTCCGGTCAAGGTTGGTGTGCTTCCGCTTTCCAAGAAATTAAACGAGGGAGCAGAAAAGGTATTTGCACAGCTTTCCAAGAAATACAACTGTGAATTTGATGACAGAGGAACTATTGGAAAGAGATATCGCCGTCAGGACGAAATCGGAACTCCATTCTGCGTAACCTATGACTTTGATTCTGAGACCGATGGATGTGTAACGGTTCGTGACCGTGATACCATGGAGCAGGAGCGAATTGCAATCGCAGATCTGGATGCATATTTTGCAAAGAAGTTTGAATTTTAACTCTCATTTTTAAATGCGTGTCTGAATGAATTGAAAAATGAACAAGAAAAAAGGAGTCCTGGCGAAAATTCGGGACTCCTTTATTTTGTGGTACCTTTTTTGGTTTTACGACTCTTGATCTGCTCACTTTTTTCCTGCACAGTCTGCAAAATCTTTCCCTGCATGGCTTTTGGCAGTTCACGGTAGGAAGAAAGCAGCTCGAACTCATCCATAGTTACAATGGAACTGATTGGTGTGGAATTTGTGGAGAATTCTTTTCCTACATCTGCAATGTGATACATTTCGCATAATATAACAAAGGTATCGGCGACGGGATGTGCCTGATTGCTTTCCCAACCATAGATGGTCTTATCGGCAATATCAAGTCCATAGCGTTCTTTTAACAGAAGTGATACATCATGCACTTCCAGCCCATTTGCTTTTCGATACTTTTTTAATACTTCACCGATAATGTCGTTTCTCATAAATTTATCCTTTGGTTCTTAGTTTCTAGGAAAATCTTATGTTTTATACATAAGAACCAAAAGATTTTCTCGTATTCTAAGAATTTTGAGAAAATATATAAAAAATTTGGTGGAATTTTAAAACTTTTAACAGTATTACCTAATACTTAATCATGATATAATTCTAAAAAAAGATAATTCCCATTTCGAAATTGCGTTCCCAAATGAATTTGCATATTTGAATCAGAACCCACTCTCGTTTGTAAAAAGCATAGCG
>JBJFCD010000112.1:0-13787 GCA_051888795.1 Lachnospiraceae bacterium
AGGTTAATTCTATTATATCCAATTCAAGGTGGAAAGTAAACGGAGTAAAAGAAAAGTTACAAGAAACTGATAAATGCAGTTCTGAGGGCTACTTAAGGATTTCGAGGCTGGCAAAGGAAAAGTGATGAAAAACTATTGACATTTTGTTTCAGGGGCGAGCGAGTCTTGAATTTCATGATGCTTTTTGTTGGATTTTCCTAATTATTTGACATCCTCATAGTAAGTCGATAAAATGGACATAGATTTATCTCGATGGAGAAGAAAAAAATGAAGCAGGAATTAAGGCGGGGGTACACTACAGGGACATGTGCTCAGGCGGCTACGAAAGCCGCAGTGCAGATTCTTCTTGGTATCCGAGATGAAAAAGAGGTATCACCTATTCAGGTAGAACTCCCAAAAGGTAAAAAACTGAATCTTGAGATAGAGGACCTTAAGATCACATATGAAGAAATTGAGAACAGAGATATGCCGGTTTCTGTGTCCTGTGCTGTGAAAAAGGATAGCGGTGATGATCCGGATATTACAAATGGTGTTTTGATCTACAGTAAAGTGACAAAAACAAAAGAACATCAGATTATGATTACAGGCGGAGTGGGCATAGGGGTTGTGACGAAACCGGGACTTGACCAGCCGGTAGGCGAGGCGGCAATTAATCATGTTCCAAGACAGATGATCAAAAGGGAAGTGGAGTCAGCCTGCGAGGAAGTTGGATATGGCGGTGGAATCTGTGTAGAGATTTCTGTGCCGGAAGGGGAACATCTTGCAAAGAAAACCTTCAATCCGAGGCTGGGAATCGAAGGAGGAATTTCGATTCTTGGCACCAGTGGCATTGTGGAACCGATGAGTGAACAGGCGCTTATTGATACCATTTATCTTGATATGAAAGTAAAGCTCTCTGCACCGGAGAATGAAAAGAAAATCTTAGTTGTCACTCCGGGAAATTACGGACTGGAATTTCTTATGGAAGAATACGGAATTACAGAAGAACAGACAGTAAAGTGCAGTAACTATATCGGGCAGTCCATCGATATGGCAAGAGAGCTTGGCTGCAGAGAATTTTTGCTTGTGGGACATATCGGAAAACTTGTGAAAGTGTCCGGAGGTATTATGAATACACATTCAAAATGGGCAGACTGTAGGATGGAGCTTCTTGCTGCGGCAGCACTTAGAGCCGGACTTTCGGAGAGAATATGTAAAAGTTTTTTTGACTGTGTGACAGTGGATGACGCATTTGAAAAATGTACGGATGAAGAGAGAAGAATGATTATGGCTCAGGTCATGAATAAGATAGGGCAGTATTTGTCTTACCGTGCAGAAGGCGAGATGAGAATAGGGGCAATGACATTTTCAAAAGTCTATGGAATATTAGGAAAGACAAGTCTTGCAGATATTATCATGGAATCTAGTAGGGGCAGGAAGGAATAAGACATATTATGGAGAGAGAAAAAAAGAGAGGAAAACTTTATGGTGTCGGTGTGGGACCCGGAGATCCAGAACTTCTGACTTTGAAGGCTTTGAGAGTCATAAAGCAATGTGATGTGATCGCTGTGCCGGGAAAGGAGCCGAAAGAGGCAGTCGCTTATAAAATCGCAGAGAAAGCCTTTCCTGAGATTGGAGAGAAACAGCTTTTAGGAATTTATATGCCTATGACAAAAGACCCTAAGGTTTTACGGGAAAGTCATGATGCCGGTGTTGAGAAGCTAAAGAGTGAACTGGATTTTGGAAAGAGGATTGCGTTTTTGACTCTTGGTGATCCGACTGTTTACTCCACTTATATGTATCTCCATAAAGAGATAGAAAAAGATGGATATGAGGGAGAAATCGTAAGCGGAATCCCATCATTTTGTGCAGCGGCGGCAAAGCTTGATATAAGTCTTGCAGAGAAAGCTGAGCAGATTCATATTATTCCTGCATCCTATCAGATAGAGGAAAGTCTTAAACTTTCCGGTACAAAGATATTTATGAAAGCAGGGAAAAAGATAGGTCAGGTAAAAGAACATTTGAAAGATTGTAAAGACGATATATATATGATAGAGAATTGTGGAATGGAAAAGGAACGTATTTTCCATGGTGCGGATGCCATTCCGGATGATGCAGGTTATTATACACTGATGATTACGAAAGAGACGGAGGAATAGAAGATGAAATTATTTCAGCAGAAGACAAAGATTCAGAAGTTCGATAAGGCGGAGGAATTTGTAAAAGAATATGGAATTGGAGAGAAGGATTTTATCCTTGCAAGCAAAAGTATTTATGAAGCTTATTTTGCGCCTCTTTCTTTTCCGGCACATGTGGAGTATAAAAGTAAATATGGTGCGGGAGAGCCTACAGATCTTATGATCAATGCACTCCTTGAGGATTTCAGAAAAACGGACTGTGAGAGGATTATTGCCATTGGTGGTGGTGCAGTCATTGATATGGCAAAGATTCTGGTGCTTGATGGAAACTATAATACAGAACAGATCTTTAAGAGAGAAGTTCCGTTAAAGAAAGTTCATGAATTGATTGCAGTTCCGACGACCTGCGGGGCAGGATCAGAGGTTTCTAACGTGTCCATTACAGAGCTTACAAGTATTCACAGTAAGCTTGGACTTGCGGTTGATGAGATCTATGCGGATGAAGCCGTGCTTATTCCGGAACTTCTCAGTAAGCTTCCATATGGATTCTTTGCGACCAGTGCAATTGATGCATTTATTCACGCAATCGAATCATATGTATCTCCGAGGGCAAATTTGTACACAGAAATGTTTAGTATGAAGGCAATGGAAATGATCATCGGAGGATTTCGAAAGATCATAGAAAAGGGAGAAGATTATCGGATGGAACTTCTGGAAGATTTTCTTGTTGCCAGCAATCTTGCAGGAGTGGCATTTGGCAATGCAGGAACCGGCGCTGTTCATGCTATGTCATATCCTCTCAGCGGTGTGTATCATGTAACACACGGTGAGGCGAATTATCAGTTTCTGACGGCTGTATTTGCAGTTTATCAGAGACTTTTGCCAGAAGGAAAAATAAAAAAACTGAATCATTTTCTTGCCGGACTTATGGACTGCGATGAAACAAATGTCTATTCAGAGCTTGAAAAGCTGCTGGATAAGATCATATCCAGAAAGAAGCTTCGTGAGTATGGCATGAAAGAAGAAGAAATCGTAAGTTTTGCAAAGAGTGTGGAAGAAAGTCAACAGAGACTTTTAAATCAGAGTTATGTAAAATTTGATGCAAAACAGATGGAAGAAATCTATCGAACACTTTATTAAAATGATGAACAGGGAGTAATAGAAATGGTACATTTTGTAGGAGCAGGACCTGGGGCACCGGATCTTATCACGGTCCGTGGGCAGAAGTTTCTCTGTGAAGCGGATGTGATCATTTATGCGGGGTCACTGGTAAATCCGGAACTTCTTTCTATGGCAAAGAAAAACTGCGAGATTCATAACAGTGCGAAGATGACTTTAGAAGAAGTGATGGAAGTGATGGAACGGTCAGAAGAAAAGGGGCTAACGACTGTTAGGCTTCATACAGGAGATCCCTGCCTCTACGGAGCAGTCAGGGAACAGATGGATCTTCTGGATAAAAAGGGGATTGCTTATGATTCCTGCCCAGGAGTCAGTTCTTTCTGTGGGGCAGCGGCAGCTCTGAATCTGGAGTACACACTTCCGGATGTGAGTCAGAGTGTGGTTATTACAAGAATGGCGGGGAGAACGCCTGTACCCGAGAAGGAAAGTATAGCATCCTATGCAAAACATGGCTCTACAATGGTGCTGTTCTTAAGCACAGGGCTTTTAGATAAAGCGACAGAAGAACTTCTTTTGGGAGGATATAAAAAGGATACGCCTGCGGCAATTGTGTATAAAGCCACATGGCCTGAGGAAGAAACTTATGTGTGTACAGTAGGAACGCTTGCCAGGACAGCTAGAGAACATAACATTACAAAGACTGCGTTGATTCTTGTGGGGGATATTGTTCTTCACAGTCATTATGAAAGGTCGAAACTTTATGATCCGTCCTTTACCACAGAGTATCGGAAAGGATCTGATGAAGAAGATTTGAAGTAGAGGATGCGAATGGATATGAAGAAAATTGCGGTCATCAGTTTTACCGCTCGGGGGAGTGAGCTGGCAGAAAAGATTAGTCAAGCACTCGCTTCGGAGGGATATGAAACTGTAGTTGCAAAAAAATATAAGCATGCAGATGATTCTGTGAAAGGGTCTCTGTCAGAGTGGACAAAAGAACAGTTTCAGTTGCAGGATGCAATCATTTTTGTCGGAGCGACGGGGATTGCAGTCCGAGCTATTGCGCCTTTTGTAAAGACGAAGGTGGAAGATCCGGCGGTACTGGTGATAGACGAACAGGGGAATTATTGTATTCCGATTCTGTCCGGACATCTGGGCGGTGCCAATGAGCTGGCAAAAGAAGTGAGTGAGAAAACAGGGGCTATTGCAGTCATCACAACAGCTACAGATATCAATGAGAAGTGGGCAGTGGACGTATTTGCCGGAAAAAATAATCTGATAATTTCGGATATGAAGAAGGCAAAAGAAATTTCGGCAAAAATTCTTCGAGGTGAGCGAATCCTAGTTTATATTGAAGATACCTGTTGTGAGATAAGGGGCAAGATTCCAGATGATGTATGTCTCTGGACAGAAGATTTGGGAGAAAAGCCGGATATTGTCATCGGAGTACAAAAAAAGAAACTGTGGGGGGATGTATTGTATCTGATTCCCAGGGCGGTAGTGCTTGGTATTGGATGTCGGAAAGGGATAAAAGAGTCTTCGATTGAAAAACAAGTATGTGATCTGTTTAGGAATGCAGATGTGTTTTGTGAAAGTGCATGTGCGGCAGCAAGCATCGACTTAAAAAAAGAGGAAGAGGGTATCCTCGCATTTTGCAGGAAACTTAATATAAAATTTGTAACCTATGATGCAGAAACATTAAAAAATACAGAAGGTGTTTTCTGCGCCTCTGCGTTTGTAGAGCAGACAACAGGTGTGGATAACGTGTGTGAAAGAAGTGCTGTGTGCGCCAGTGAAGGAGGGAGCCTGCTGATTCGTAAGCAGGCAAAAGACGGAGTTACAGTGGCGGTAGCAGTGAAGAGATGGAGTGTAAGTTTTGAATAAATTATATGTAATTGGAATTGGGCCTGGGGCCTACGAACAGATGACCGTGAAAGCGGCAGAGACAATCAGATGCTGTGAGGTTATTGTGGGATATACTGTATATGTGGATCTATTGAAGGAACATTTTCCGGAAAAAGAATATCTCACAACACCTATGCGACAGGAAATTGAAAGGTGTCGGCTGGCATTTGAACAGGTAAAGAAAGGGAAAAAGACTGCCATGGTATGCAGTGGAGACGCCGGGATTTACGGAATGGCAGGACTTATGTTTGAAATCGGAAGAGATTATCCAGAGGTAGAAATTGAAGTGATACCTGGCGTGACAGCTGCATTGGCAGGGGGAGCATTATTAGGTGCTCCGCTGGGACATGATTGTTGTCTTATCAGCCTCAGTGACCTCATGACACCATGGGAGACCATTGAAAAACGTTTGTGCGCTGCGGCAGAGGCAGATTTTACAATTAGTCTCTACAATCCGTCCAGCAGAAAACGAAGTGACTATCTAATGAGAGCCTGTGAGATCCTTCTCCGGTATAAAAGTGAGGATACAGTCTGCGGGATTGTGAGAAATATCGGAAGGACAGGACAGGAGATGACAATTCTGACGCTGGGAGAGCTGAAAGATACAAAGACAGATATGTTTTCTACCGTATTTATCGGAAACCGGCAGACGATTGTCATTGACGGCCAAATGGTGACACCGAGAGGATATTCAATATGAAACAGCATAGGATTCTTATATTTGCAGGGACAACAGAGGGGCGAAAGCTCACAGAATATTTGGCAAAAAAACAGGTGTCGGTTCATGTCTGTGTTGCTACACGGTATGGGGAAAGTCTGATACAGGATTATGAAAATGAAAATATCAGCATTTCCCATGAGCGTATGGATGCAGACGAGATGAAAGAGTTTATGCGTGTTTATGAACCGGATCTTGTGGTGGATGCCACACACCCGTATGCCAGTGAAGTTACTGAAAATGTGCGCTCAGCATGTCAGGAACTAAGCATTTCCTGTTACCGTCTCATCCGGGAAATAAGTGAAGCCAGTGACTGTGTTTTTGTGGAAAATATAGAAGAAGCAGTAGAATTTTTAAAGAATACCAAAGGAAACATCCTTGCAGCTACCGGAAGTAAGGAGCTTCTCGCATATACAAAAATAGAGAATTATCAGACGAGAGTGTTTGCAAGAGTTCTCTCGGTTACAGATGTAGTGAAAAAGTGTGAAGAACTGGGATTTGTGGGAAGAAATCTGATATGCATGCAGGGGCCTTTTTCCGTAGAGATGAATGTAGCGATGATGCGGCAGTTTGAAATTTCATATCTTGTGACGAAGGAATCCGGAAAAACCGGGGGATTCCCGGAAAAGTATGAGGCGGCGAAGCAGGCAGGAGCATCTCTTGTGGTGATAGGAAGACCAAAAGAGGAACAAGGATACTCTCTGGAGGAAATGTGCCAGCTGTTAAGTGAGACGTTGGACTTAGAGGATAGAGTAAGAGCAGAAGAAAGTCGCGTAAAAAGAAAAGTATCGCTGGTGGGAATCGGAACCGGTGCAAAGGATCTTCTTACGATAGAGGCAAAAAATGTATGTGAAGAGGCACTGCTTATTATCGGGGCAGAGCGTATGGTGAAAGCGGTAGCTTTACCGGGACAGGATTTCTTTTTGTCTTACCGGACGGAAGAGATTACAGAGTATATTCGTAAACATCCGGAATATGAGAAAATCGCAGTTGTCTTTTCCGGTGATATTGGTTTTTACAGTGGAGCAAAGAAGCTGCTGACTGCTTTGAAAGAAACGTCAGAGGAAGAAAAACAGATGAAGATTACGCTTCATCCAGGAATTTCTTCTGTTGTATATTTTTGTGCAAAGCTTGGCATTTCATGGGAAGATGTAAAGCTTTTAAGCATGCATGGAAAAAAAGAAAATATAGTAACAGCTGTCCGGGAACATATGAAAGTAATTGTACTGGCAGGTAGTGCAAAAGGAATTAGAAAACTTGGTAATAAGATGTGTAAATATGGCTATGGAAACTTAAAAGTTTCTGTTGGGGCGAATTTATCTTATCCAAATGAGGAAATAGCCTGTATGGCAGCAACAAAGCTAAGCGATTATCAAGGCGATGACCTGGCCGTTCTTTATATAGAAAATCCAGAAGGTGGAGACCGGAGTGTGAGTGCCGGTCTTAAGGATGATCTTTTTCTTAGAGGAAAGGTTCCGATGACGAAAGAAGAAGTAAGAAGTGTCAGTCTTTCAAAACTTCAGATTCACCGGAAATCTGTTGTCTATGATGTAGGGGCAGGTACCGGATCTGTTTCCATAGAAGCGGCACTTTTGGCAGATCTCGGACAGGTTTATGCAATGGAAATGAAGGAAGAGGCTGTTGCGTTGATTCGGGAAAATCAATATCAGTTTGGTACAGATAATCTGACAGTACTGCACGGAACTGCACCGGAAGTCATGGAAGGACTTCCAAAACCAGATTGTGTTTTTATTGGCGGAAGCAGAGGAAACTTAAGAGAGATTTTGTGGAAGTCGGTGGAAGAAAATCCGGAAGTAAGAATTGTGATCAACGCAATTTCTCTTGAGACAATGACAGAGGCAATTTCCTGCCTGAAAGAGCTGAAAGAAAAAGAGAATCTCTGTATCGAAGAAGAGGAAATTGTACAGCTTTCTGTGGCAAAGTCAAAGCTTGTGGGAGATTATCACATGATGATGGGACAGAATCCGATTTTTATTATTTCTTTTACAAGCAGAGCAAAAAGTATATAGATTGTTAGATGAAAAGGCAAAAAGATTGGAAAGAGGAAACATGACAAATATTCCAAGAATTTTACTGACAGCTCCTGCAAGCGGAGCTGGGAAAACTATGATTACGTGCGGGATTCTTTCCGCTTTGAAAAAAAGAGACATAAAGACAGCAGCTTTTAAATGTGGTCCGGATTACATCGATCCTATGTTTCACAGAGAAGTGCTTGGAATTGATAGTTTTAATCTGGATTCCTTCTTATGTGGGAGGGAAAGCTTGGCGTCTCTGCTTATTTCTCATGCCGAAGCAAAAGAGATAGCAGTGATTGAAGGAGTGATGGGCTATTATGACGGACTTGGAGGAATTTCCACAAAGGCAAGCTCTTATGAAGTGGCAGATGCTACGAATAGTCCGGTGGTACTCATTGTCGACGGAAAAGGGGCCAGCGTGTCAATCCTTCCGGTGATTCAGGGTTTTTTGAATTATCGGGCGGAGGAGACGAAAAACAGCCATATTGAAGGCATAATCTTGAATCGCATTTCACCGATGATGTATGGAAGACTGAAAGAACTAATAGAGCAGGAAACAAATATCAAAGTGTATGGTTATGTTCCGGTTATCAAAGATTTTACACTGGAAAGCAGACACCTGGGTCTCAAGATGCCGAGAGAGATTGAAGGAATCAGAAACAAACTTAATGAACTGGGAGAAAGGATAAGTAAGACCGTAGATATTGACGGATTGATTGCTCTTTCCCAGTCAGCTTCTGATCTGAGAAAGGACCTGATGCAGGGAAAATCAGACAAAATTGAAAAGAAAAATGGCTATCACATTCGTATTGGTGTTGCTATGGATGAGGCATTTTGTTTTATTTACCGGGATAATCTTGAAATTATAGAGAAGATGGGTGCGGAAATTGTGTCTTTTTCCCCTGTACATGACCAAAATCTTCCAGAAGATCTGGATGGACTTTTGTTGTACGGAGGATACCCGGAACTCTATGCAAAAGAGCTTGCTGCCAATGAAAGTATGAGAAAAGATATAAAAAAAGCTCTGGAGAGCGGCCTGGTCTGTATGGCAGAATGTGGAGGATTTCAATATTTGCAGCAGTATCTTCAGGATGAGTCAGGAACACGTTATGAGATGTGTGGATTTTTGCCAGGTGGAAGCTATCATACCTCATCATTGAAGAGGTTTGGGTATGTAACCTTGAGTGATGGTAAAGTGTTTGGAAGAGACGTGGGTAAGATTCCGGCGCATGAGTTTCACTATTATGATTCTGAAAACTGCGGAGCAGATCTCCTTGCAGAAAAACCGTTCTCTGAGAGGAGATGGGACTGTATGGTCAGTACAGATACTCTGTTTGCGGGATATCCCCACATTCATTATGCGGGAAATCCTATGGTGGCAGAAGCATTTTTGGAAGCGTGCAAAAATAAAACGCCCGAAAGGAATAAGAAAAACACATGAATGAGAATCAGCTAGAACAAAAATTAAAACAACTAATTGAAGTAATCTGTAAGACGGATGAAGATGCAAAAAAACGGGCACAGAAAAAATGGAATTCAATTGCAAAACCACTTCACAGCCTCGGTAAACTGGAAGATCATATTATAAAGATTGCGGGAATCACCGGAAATGAAGAGGTGGCTATTGATAAAAAGGCATTGATTGTCATGTGTGCAGATAATGGAGTTGTGGAGGAAGACGTGACGCAGACCGGACAGGAAGTAACAGCTATTGTTGCGGAAAATTTCCTGACCTGCAACAGCAGTGCAGCTCTTATGTGCAGGAAAGCCGGAGTGGATATTTTCCCAATTGATATCGGAATGGTTTCCGACACAAAAGTTCCGGATTACAAGATTGCTTATGGGACAAAAAATATGGCAAAAGTTCCTGCTATGACAAGAGAAGAAGCCGTTCGTGCAGTGATGACAGGTATCCGCCTTGTAAAAGAAAAAAAAGAGGAAGGATATCAGATCATTGCTACCGGGGAAATGGGAATCGGAAACACTACTACCAGCAGTGCGGTTGCTTCTGTTCTTTTGGAGAAAAGCGTGGACATGATGACCGGACGGGGGGCAGGGCTTACCAGTGCAGGACTGGAAAAGAAAAAATCAGTAATTGCCCAGGCGATTGCCCTACATAGACCGGACAAAGAGGATGTGTTGGATGTACTTTCCAAAGTGGGCGGGTTTGACCTTGCGGGACTTACGGGAGTGTTCCTTGGAGGTGCCATCTATCATGTACCAGTTGTGATTGATGGATTTATTTCTGCGGCGGCGGCACTTGCAGCTGTAAAATATTGTCCTATAGCTCGGGAATATATGATTGCTTCTCACAGTTCTAAAGAACCAGGCATGACCATGATTCTGGAAGCGCTGGGTCTTGAGGCAAGTCTGTTTTGCGACATGTGTCTCGGTGAAGGAACAGGGGCTATAGCATTCCTTCCGGTGCTTGATCTGGCAGTGGAAGTATATCATGAAATGAGTACATTTTCTGATAATAAGATTGAAGATTATAAAGAACTGGGTGATAAATAATGATACATCTCATAACCGGAGGAAGCGGCAGCGGAAAGTCTGAATATGCGGAAAATATTCTTACACGAGAAAATAAGAGTGGAAGTCCGTATTTATATATCGCCACGATGAAGCCATATGGAGAGGAAGCAATAAAAAAGATTGAAAGACACCATAATCTTCGACGAGGAAAAGGATTCGAGACCATCGAGAGGTATACAGATCTTAAAAACTTATCACTTCCGAAGAACCAGGGGGTTCTGCTGGAATGCATCTCGAATCTGGCGGCCAATGAACTTTTTCTTAAAGACGGGACAATGTGTGATTTAAAGAAGGCAGAAGATGAGATTGTGGAGGGCGTCTTAAAGATTACGTCTCAGACAGAAACGCTTGTGATCGTAACAAATGAGGTAGCTTCTGATGCAGAAGATTACAGTGAGGAGACAAGACAGTATATATCGCTGATTGGAAGTGTCAACAGAAAGATTGCGAACATGGCAGATACAGTAACGGAGGTTGTGTACGGGATTCCCGTCACGTTGAAGTAAGATGAAAAAAATGTGGAACAGTTTTAAAATTGCATTTTCCATGTACAGTAAGATCCCAATGCCAAAAAGTGACTGGACAAAGGAAAATATGTCGTATGCGATGATATTTTTCCCTTGGATAGGAGCGGTTATTGGGATTCTTATGGTTGGAATTTATAAACTAAAAATTTGGTGCCTGCTTGAAAATGTACCGGTTGCCCCGTGGACATTCACAGTGCTCTTTGTGGTACTTCCGGTATTTCTGACCGGTGGGATTCATATGGATGGATTTCTGGATACGCAGGATGCTATCCATTCATACCAGCCAAAGGAAAAGAAGCTTGAGATTTTAAAAGATCCTCATGCAGGTGCCTTTGCAATTCTTTCCTGTGTGCTCTATTTTCTCTGCGCGACAGGAATCTACGCATCTGTCAGTGAGAAAAGTATATGGGTCATTGCTTCTGGGTTTGTGCTGTCCCGTACATTGAGCGGACTTTCTGTGGTATGTTTCCCACAGGCAAGGGAGAAGGGGCTTGCGGCAACCTTTTCAGAAAATGCGAGAAAGAGGACAGTGCGATTATTTCTTTTCTTTTATCTGGTGCTTGTATGTGCATGGATGGTGTTGGGATTTGGTGTACAGGGAACATTCGCTGTCATTGCGGCGGGAGTGATGTTTCTTTACTATTATCGCATGTCACGAAAAAATTTTGGTGGTATCACCGGAGATTTGGCGGGATATTTTCTGCAAATGTGTGAATTATTGATAGCAGCGGCAGCAGTGTTTGCGGATATTATAGTTGGGGGCTTTTGATTCCAACATTTTATATCAGATGTATATTATACGAGGGGATAGACTATGAAGATGATCATCGGAGGTGCATATCAGGGAAAGCTTGATTATGCAAAAAAGAAATATCCAGAGATTCACTGGATCGATGGAGAAAGCTGTACGAAACAGGAACTTTTTCAAGCGGAAGGAATCTTTCATTTTCATAAATACATTGAGCAGAGAATGTTAGAAAACACTGATATCATCCGGCTTCCTGAAAGACTGATACAGGAGAATCCGGATATCATCATTGTTACAGATGAGATAGGTTATGGAATCGTTCCGGCAGACAAACATTTAAGGGAATACAGGGAAATGGCAGGGAGAATCTGTACGGAGCTTGCCTCGCATGCTGAGGAAGTGTACCGTGTGATGTGTGGTATCGGAACAAAAATCAAGTAGAATGCAAAGTAAGAAAAAGACAGGAAAGAGTTATGATCAGGAAGATTTATTTGATACGACATTCCATGACACAAGGAAATCTGCAGAAGAGATATATTGGCTCCACAGATGAAAATCTGTGTAAAGAAGGAATACAGCTATTAGAAGAGCGCTTGGCTTTTGGAAAATATCCGGAATGTGACAGGATATTTACAAGTCCCAGAAAACGTTGCATTCAAACGGCAGAGATTCTATATCCCGGCAGGAAGATGACCGTGATCGAGGAGCTTGCGGAATGTGATTTCGGAATGTTTGAGAATAAAAACTATAAAGATTTAACGGGTGTCCCGGAATATCAGCAGTGGATTTCAAGCGGTGGAACTTTGCCGGTCCCGGGAGGAGAAAGCAGGGAGGCATTTTCTGAAAGGAGTCTTTCCGGTTTTGAAAAAGCACTCGGTATGTGCAAAGAGACGGATGAGAATGTCGCTTTTATCGTGCATGGCGGAACGATTATGAGTATTATGGAAAAATACGCAGTTCCGAAAGGGAGTTATTATGATTTTCAGATAGGGAATGGTGAAGGATATGAACTTGTACTTTCAGATGATCGGTCCTTTGATCATCGGATTTATTCTGGATCTTTTGCTGGGAGATCCTCACTGGATGTATCACCCGGTGCGAATGATTGGGAATCTCATTACAGTAACAGAAAGAATTATCAGAGGTTGTTTGCCGAAAACGAAAAAAGGTGAGAGAATCGGTGGTGTTTTACTGGTTGTGATTGTTGTAGTCATAAGCAGTGCGGTACCTTTTGGGATTTTGTATTTTGTGTATGGACGGAATGTTTTTGAAGGTTTTCTTGTAGAAAGTTTTATGTGTTATCAGATTTTGGCAACAAAATCACTGAAATCAGAAAGTGAAAAAGTCTATGTGGCATTGAAAGAGAAAGGATTATCTGCCGGAAGAAAGGCAGTGTCTATGATCGTAGGACGTGATACAAAAGATCTGACCGAAGAAGGTGTTACGAAAGCGGCAGTGGAAACAGTGGCTGAGAATACTTCGGATGGAATCATTGCACCGATGTTTTATATGATGATTGGTGGAGCGGTCCTTGGGTTTACATACAAGGCTGTGAATACGATGGATTCTATGGTGGGATATAAAAATGAAAAATATCTGTATTTTGGAACGGCGGCGGCAAAGCTTGACGATGCAGTGAATTATATCCCGGCGAGGTTATCTGCCTGGTTTATGATTGGGGCAGCATTTTTGGCGAAAATGGATTATAAAGATGCTATTCGCATTTACCGGAGAGATCGAAAGAATCATAAAAGTCCAAATGCAGCTCAGACAGAGGCAGTCATGGCGGGGGCACTGAATGTTCAGCTTGCGGGAAATGCGTGGTATTTTGGAAAATTGTATGAGAAACCGACCATCGGGGATAATCTTCGGCCTGTAGAGATAGATGACATTAGAAGATCCCATAAGTTACTATATGGGACAGCAGTAATCGGGCTTATTGTCTTTTCTTTTCTAAAACTGTCAGTAGTAGCAATTTGCATGTTATGTGCTTGAATATATGACAATGAAGAATAAACAAAGCTAAATGTATGGAGACCAGCTATGAAAAGTCAAGCATAAATTAGCTGGAAATTTCAAAATTCT
>JBJFCD010000113.1:0-13651 GCA_051888795.1 Lachnospiraceae bacterium
GGCTCACTTACCTTCTCTTCTTCCTGTGAAAAGCTGCGTAATTCCTATCACTGGACCAACTATCCAATCTTTCTTAATAGATAATATCTGGCACAAAATACTCTTTATTTCCACGATTTTTCTCAATATTCTTTATATTTCTCAATTCTATGAACCGAAAGTTGAATACCACACTTATCTGAGTGGTTCCTCACTATCAGGGACAATGGCAGCCTTTCGACCGTTCCTTTGTGTTTAGTCTTATCCAACCCTTCCCCTCCATTTTCTGAAATTTTTATAACATCTTTTCCTTCCCCATAGTTTTCTTTTTAAAAATACTTTATACTATTGTTAATGTCATTGATTTAGGGGAATGCATATGAAAAACTCTTTTCAAAAAACAATATACTACAGCATGATAATTATCGTTGCCGCTCAGCTAAGTATCAGTTTGTTTACTGCCAACTTTAAGATATCTCTGGGTGTCATATTTTTATGTGCTTTTTTATTTCTGACAGAAAATTTCCCGCTAATTCCCATAACTGCGATATCTTCCGTCGGCATATGCTTTATGCGTATGTTAAGTCACTGGATCAAAAACGGGAATACCGGAGAGATTTTTTCTTATATTCCAGAAGTTTGCTTTTATATTTGCTATAGCATTTTACTATATATCTTTTATCGGTTTTATTCTTCTGATGATTCAGGCAGGAATATCTTAGTTCCCGTACTAACATTCATCGACTATACAGCGAATCTTGCAGAGCTTTCCGTACGCCTTGGTGTGGGTGCTTTTACTCTCCGCACACAGATTGGTATACTTTTAATAGCGATTCTTCGTTCTCTTACCATCTGGTGTATCCTTTTCGTATTTGACAGATATCGCTTTCTTCTTCTCCAGAAAGAACATGAAAAGCGTTACAAAAGGCTGGTCCTTCTTATTTCAAAATTAAATGGAGAAGTAGCATGGATGAATAAAAATACTGCGCTTATTGAAGAGACGATGAGTACTTCTTACCGACTTTATAATAATTTGAAAGATTCGTCTGCTGATCCTTCTTTAGCCACTTCGGCTCTTTCCATTGCCCGTGATATCCACGAGATCAAAAAAGAATATCTGCTAATCATGCGCGGAATCTCTGATGCTCTGAATCAGGAACTTGAAAGTGACGGCATGTATCTGGAAGAACTTCTTTCCATTCTCAGCGATTCTCTTCATCATCTGGCAAAGGAACAGAAAAAAGAGCTCTATCTTACTTATCACTGCCGGAATAATTTTTATACAGATAAGCATTATTCCCTGATGTCCATTTTCCGAAATCTGTTTATCAATGCTCTGGAAGCAGCGAAAGATTCTGTTGTAAAAATTGAAGTAACACAATCTCTGGAAAATGACTCTTATATTTTTGATGTGACAGATTCCGGTCCCGGTATTCCAAAAGAATATATTGACGAGGTATTTAAAACCGGATTTTCCACAAAAATCAACTATACAACCGGAGAAGTAAACAGAGGACTTGGTTTAAATCTTGTTCAGGATCTTGTAGAAGAAGAGTTAAAAGGAAGTATTACTCTTACTTCTGTTCCCGGACACACCAATTTCTCTATCCGTATTCCAGTGAATCAAATCGAGGTGAAGCAATCATGAAATTTTATTTTGTTGATGATGACAGAAATATAAGAAATATATTAAAGATAATTGTCACAGAACGTGGACTTGGGACTGTGTGCGGAAGTTCTGACAATGGAAATGATGCTCTGGAGGATCTTCCTTTTGTGAAACCAGATATTGTAATTGCAGATCTTCTTATGCCTGAAATGGATGGCATAAGCTTTGTCAGCAAAGCGCGCGAAATCTGGCCGGATGCAGTCTATGTCATGCTTTCTCAGGTTTCTTCCAAAGATATGATCTCCTCTGCCTATGAAGCCGGAGTAGAGTTCTTTATCCAAAAACCAATCAATAGTGTAGAAGTAGAGTCTGTGATCCGAAAGGTATGCGAAAAGCTTTCTATGCAGCGTATGGTTAAAAAGATGCAGAACATTTTTATGGAAGATACTTTTTCAAATCAGGCTCCTTTAGCTTCATCTCCATCACAGGAGCAAGAAGATCTCGTCACATCTACACTGCGCAATATTTTGCAGAAACTTGGAATTATCGGTGATATTGGAAGTAAAGATATCATCACTGTTGTCAAATATATGAGCGAGCACCACGAGCTCGCAAGAGACATTACATTAAATGAACTATGTCTCCAATTTTCTGACAACCCCAAATCCATGGAACAAAGGATACGAAGAACTGCCGCAAACGGTCTTGTAAATCTCGCACATCTGGGTCTTGAAGATTATGCAAATGAAATTTTTGTGGAATATTCCGGAACTCTATATAATTTTGAGCAGGTGCGCAAGGAAATGGACTACATTCGCGGGAAAAGTGACAAGCATGGAAATGTCCGTATCCGGCAATTTTTGAATGCTTTATGTGCATATTGTGAAGATTCTGTCAAAAATTGAAATTATTTTTGATACCTTTTGAAACTTTTTGAAACCGGCTGTTTATATTTATCTCACAAATAATTGAACGGATTTATTTATAAAAACTATTTGAAGAATGTGAGGTAATGATTTATGCTAACAATTTTATCTGGAGTCGGTCTATTATTAATTACATTAGCAGCATTTTCACTGTTCAGCCTGAAAATGCCAAAAGGACAGCTTGCTATGTCAGGTATGGCAAACGCAGCGATTGCTACATTTTTAGTAGAAGCAGTACACAAATATATCACTGGCGATCTTTTCGGCTTGGAATTTTTCCGCACAGTCGGTGAAACCTCCGGAAGCATGGGCGGTGTAGCCGCTGCAATTATGGTTCCGATCAGCATGGGTGCTAATCCGGTATTTGCAGTTGTCGCAGGCGTTGCTGTCGGCGGATACGGGATCTTACCTGGATTCATTGCAGGATATATTGTGGGTCTGGTTTCTCCTATCATTGAGAAGAAACTTCCTCAAGGATTAAATATGATCGGAGGCGCTTTAATCATCGCACCGTTTGCACGTTTTATCGTTTATGCGGTAAACCCTGGCGTTAATCTTATTCTTGCGCAGATTGGCGAAACCATTACAGCTGCAACAGAGCAGTCTCCAATCGTTATGGGATTTTTACTTGGCGGTATTATCAAGATGATCTGTACATCACCATTGAGTTCCATGGCGCTGACAGCTATGCTTGGTCTTGATGGTCTTGCAATGGGTATCGCGGCCATCGCATGTGTAGGCGGTTCTTTCACAAACGGTCTGATCTTCTCAAAACTGAAATTAGGAGATAAGAGTAATGTCATCGCAGTTATGCTTGAGCCATTGACACAGGCAGATATCATCACAGCAAACCCAATCCCGATTTATTGTTCCAACTTCTTTGGCGGCGGATTTGCAGGTATATCAGCAGCTGTCTTCCACATTGTAAACAATGCGCCAGGAACAGCTTCTCCGATTCCGGGACTTTTAGCACCGTTTGCGTTTAACCCGCCTCTTAAAGTTGTCCTTGCTATCGTATTTGCAATTCTCGGCGGAACTGTTGCAGGACTTGTAGGCGGAAGCATTTTTAAACATATGGTGAAAATCCCGGACGTTTCTGTTGCTTCATTAAATGAACCGGAACTTGAAATGCAAATGTAATCATACATATATACGCAGAAGAAGGAGGCTTAACGCCTCCTTCTCTTTTGCTGTTTTTATAACTCATACAAACCTTTTACTGTAGGATATATCTGCTTAAATATCTGATATTTCTCTTCATATTTTGCAACGAGTTCCGGTTCCGGTTCGATGGTATCTACGATTTTTACAATCTTCTCTGCAGCTGCTTCTACTGAAGGATATTCTCCACATCCTACCGCTGCCAGCATCGCAGCTCCTAACGCCGGTCCTTCTTCACTTTCGATGACATCTACCTTCATGTTCATGATATTCGCTACCATTCTCTTCCAAAGAGGACTCTTTGCACCACCGCCGCAGATTTTTGTTCTCTCAATGTGAATTCCTAAGTTTCTTGCCACTTCAAGGGAATCTCTCAAACCGAAAGTAACACCTTCTAACACTGCCTGCGTCATGTCTGCTCTGGTTGTGTCCATTGACATTCCAATGAACATTGCTCTTGCTTTCGGATTATTGTGAGGAGAACGCTCTCCCATCAGATACGGAAGATAGAAAACTGTATTTTCTCCAAGCTTTGTAATCTCCTGCTGCTCTGCTGCAAAATCCTTTGTCTTCAATATTTCTTCTGACCACCATTTGTTACAGGATGCTGCACTCAACATACATCCCATCAGATGATAGTTTCCATCCGCATGATCAAAGGAATGCAATGCATTATATTCATCTACGCCGAACTTCTTGCTAGATACGAAAAGAGTACCTGATGTTCCCAGGGAAATATTACATCTTCCGTCACCTACGGTTCCTGTTCCTACTGCTGCGGCCGCATTATCTCCTGCACCTGCTATTACTTTTACAGATTCTTTTAATCCAAGTTCTTCTGCAATCTCTTTTTTCAGTGTACCTACTACTTCATAGCTTTCAAATAATTTTGGAAGTTTGTCCTCTGAAATACCGCATATTTCAATCATTTCCTTGGACCAGCAGCGATTCTTCACATCCAGCAAAAGCATACCGGAAGCATCTGAAACATCTGTGCAGAATGTACCGGAAAGCTTATATGCCAGGAAATCTTTTGGAAGCATGATCTTTGAGATTCTTGCAAAATTTTCCGGCTCATTGTTCTTCATCCATAAAATCTTTGGAGCAGTAAAACCTGCAAATGCAATGTTCGCTGTATATTCAGATAATTTATCTTTTCCGATCACCTGATTCAGATAGTCTGTCTCTTTTCCGGTTCTTCCGTCATTCCAGAGAATTGCCGGACGGATGATGCAGTCATTTTCGTCTAATGTTACCAGACCATGCATTTGTCCACCAAAACTGATTCCAGCCACTTCTGATTTATCTACTTCTGCCGTCAATTCCCTGATCCCTTCCATCGTCTGTGCAAACCAGTCCTCGGGACTTTGCTCTGACCATCCCGGATGTGGAAAATACAGCGGATATTCTCTGGATACGATATTTTTGATTTTTCCTTCTGCATCCATCAACAAAAGTTTTACTGCCGATGTACCAAGATCCACTCCTATGTATAACATATTAATCCTCCTTATGAGAAATATACCTGTCTTACTATACTTATTTTACTTTAATTACAGCCTTTACAAGATCTGTTTTATTATTGATTGCTTCTTCAAATGCTTCCTGGATATGATCCAGATCAAACTCATGAGTCACAATACCGTTTACATCAATTGCTCCTGCTGAAACAGCCTCAATTGCCTTTGGATAAATATTTCTGTAACGGAATACAGATTTGATAGTTGCTTCTTTATCCATAATCTGGGCAAAGTTGTAATTAATCTCTTCCTGAGCGGAAAGTCCGACAAGAGTAATAGTTCCTCCACGTTTTACAGCAAATGGTGTCTGTGCGATCGTAATCGGGGATCCTGCTGTCTCGAACACTTTGTCAGCGCCCTTTCCACCTGTTAATCTTGCAATTTCCTCAAGCGCATTTACTTCCTTACTGTTTATTACATGAGTTGCTCCCAATTCTTTCGCTTTCTCAAGACGTGCATCTACAATATCAGCAACAATAATGTTACCTGCTCCATGTGCTTTACAAGCAAGAAGAGTTACAAGTCCGATACATCCTGCTCCAAGAATCACAACGCTTTCACCAACCTGAACATCACCCTGATTTGCAGCATGGAATCCAACAGACAATGGCTCAATAAGACAACCTTCTTTTGTTGTCATATTGTCAGGCAGTTTAAAGCACATATTCTCCGGGAATGCAATGTATTCTTCATAACATCCCTGTACTGGAGGAGTTGCAAGAAATACTACATCTGGGCAAAGATTATATTTTCCGGCTTTACAAAATTCACATTGTCCACATGTAATTCCCGGTTCAAGAGCAACTTTATCTCCAACTTTCAAATCTTTTACTTTTGCACCTACTTCAACAACTGTACCTGCACACTCATGACCAAGCATATAATCTTCTTCCAGATTTACTTTATATGCTCCGCAATTTCCGTGATGGAAATAATGAACATCGGAACCACAGATTCCAACATATTCAAGCTGTACAAGAACCTCTTTCTCGCCTACTTCCGGTACTTCGATCTCTTTTATAATCATTTTGTCTGTGCCTCTCATGAAAGCACCTTTCTGCATTTTCATATCTCGTCTCTCCTTTTTTTAAATATGCCCAGCAGGAAAATCCTGCCAGGCATAAACTTCCGCTACAAGAATGACTAATATACTATTTCGTCCGCTATATTATTCGTCAATCTCACCATTCTCAATATACATCTGGATATACTCATCAACATTGTCTTTGTTAATCTCAGGTGCATCAACAAAGTCATTTACCTCTGTGACTTCCATTTCACCTGACAATACTTTTGCTGCGTATTCCATGTTCATCTTAGCAATATCATTTGCTCCCTGAAGAGCTGTACATGTAAGAAGACCATCTCTGATAAGCAGACATCCCTGAGCTGTTCCGTCAACACCATATGCATAGAATGTTGTTGTTCCGTCTGCTTTCACATATTCTTCATTTCCTTTAACTGCTTCGATTGCACCTGCTGCCATGTTATCGTTCATAGCGATGATTGCATCAATGTGTGTTCCCTTCTGTACCCATGCTTCCATAAGAGTAAGAGCTTCGTCACTGTTCCAGTTTGCGAAATCTTCGCCAAGGATTGTTACGTCAGGACGCTCTGCAAAGAAATATGTATCCCATGCTTCTCTTCTCTTGTCAGCGTGATAGTTTCCTGAAGGTCCTTTTAATACTACAACATTAGCATTTTCCGGAATTTCTTCTACTGCACGTTTTGCACCAACAGCTGCCTGCTCTACTGGATCTGCATCGACTGTTCCTGTTCCTTCCATAACGTCTGTGCTGTCAGAACCGTCTAAGTCACCCTGGTGTGTTGTTGGGTTTGTTGTGATTACAGGGATTCCTGCATCTACAAGCTGCTGTACATATGGAGCCTGTGCAGCATTGTTGTTAGACTGAACAATTACAAGGTCATATCCTTTTGTAATACAGTCCTCTAACAGACCGTTTTCTGTATTGTCATCTCCCTCACCACTTACGCAGTCTAATGTAAAGATGTCTGAATACTGTTCTGCATTTTTCTTCATTTCAGATGTTAACCATGCTGCAAATGTGTCTGCACTGGCACGTGCTACGAAGCACACTTTTTTTGTTCCGCCCTCTGCGCTTCCTTCCTCATCAGAGCTTTCGCTTTTGTTTGAGCAAGCTGCTAATGAGAACACCATCATTACGCACAATAATACTGCCAGCAATTTTTTTGTTTTTTTCATACTTTCTTCCTCCTTTTTTGAAAGATGTTAATTTATTTACACATATTTTGTGTACTTATTTATTACAAAGTTTTACTTTGTTTCAGCTTTTTTTCCGTTATCATCTTTTTCTTCTTTTACGATAATAACTTTCTGAGATTTTTTAGATTTACTTACTACGTCAAATGCAACTGCAAGTACGATGATAGTACCTTCGATTACCTGCTGAATGTAGGAGTTTACACCGATAAGGTTCATTACGTTCTCAAGGAATCCGATAATAAATGCACCTGCGATTGTTCCACTTACGGTACCGATACCACCTGTAAATGATGTTCCACCGACAATTGCTGCTGTAAGACCTGTCATTTCGTATCCGATAGCACCGTTTGGAAGACCAGCATTATTTCTTGCCATAAAGATCATACCTGCGATACCGATCAGAATACCGTTAATGATATAAGATGTATAAATACTCTTCTTAGAGTTGATACCACTTGCCTCTGCTGCACTTCTGCTTCCGCCGATTGCGTAAATTCCACGACCATATCTTGTATTATTGACAATGTACCAGATTACAATTGTAATCAGGATTACAAGAATTACCGGAACCGGAATCGGTCCAACCATTCCCTGTCCGATTTTTACATAGTCACCAAGCTGCAGGATATTCTGTCCGCCTGTATAGTAAAGAGCGATACCTCTTGCTGCCTGCTGCATACCTAATGTAGCGATAAATGCCGGAACATTAAAGTTTGCAACGAAAACTGCATTAATCAGGTTACATACTACTGCAACAACAATTGCAACTGCGACTGCTGCAGCCATGGATCCAGTACTCTTAAACACAGATACTGAAAGAACACCTGACAAAGCTAATACTGAGCCTACTGACAGATCAAGGAATCCACTGACAATCAAAAGCATTTCGCCGTAAGCAATCAGAATACCTACACACAACTGTCTGCTGACATTAATCAGGTTACTGTACTGTAAGAAATATGGGCTGATAAAGCTACAAACAATAAACAAAATTACCAGTACAATGTAAATACTAAATTTTTGTAAATAATATGACTTTTTCTGTTTCATTACTCTACTCCTTCTAACCTTTGGTCAATTAATCCGGTTGCATGCTTCATAATTGTTTCCTGAGAGAACTCTTCTTTGCTGATACATCCCGAGATTCTTCCCTGACACATAATATAAATTCTGTCACACATACCGAGAAGCTCCGGCAACTCAGAAGATACCATGATTACCGCTTTGTCCTCTTTTACGATCTCTGTCATCAATTTATAAATTTCAAATTTTGCTCCGATATCAATACCTCTTGTAGGCTCGTCCAGAATCATAACTTCCGGATCACAAAGCATCCATCTTGCCAAAAGAACTTTCTGCTGGTTACCACCGGAAAGTTTTGAAATTTCTGTATCCAGAGAAGGAGTTTTTACATTCATTTTCTCGAACATAGATGTAACATCTTTTAATTCTTTTCCCTTATGTGCATATCCGCCATATATGTATTTTTCCAATGATGCAAGAGTAGCATTTTCTGCAACACTTCTTACAGGAACAATTCCATCGTCACGTCTGCTCTCTGAAAGCATGATCAACTTCTGCTTGATACTGTCCTGAGGGCTCTTAATCTGCACTTCTTTTCCGTCAATGAAAACCTGGCCTTTGGAATGAGGATCCAAGCCAAATACTGCTCGCATTGTTTCAGTACGTCCTGCACCGACAAGGCCTGCGAATCCTACGATCTCACCTTTACGCGCATAGAAGTTAATATCCTCAAATAATCCTTCCTGAGAAAAGTTTTTAACTTCCAATGCTTTTTCCCCAATCTTAACCTCTTCCTTTGGATATACATTAGAAAGCTGTCTTCCTACCATCCTGGAAATAACTGTATCAAGGTCGAGATCCTCTGCACGGTCTGTAGAAACTACTGTTCCGTCACGCAATACGGTAATATCATCTGCAATCTGGAACACTTCTTCCATCTTGTGAGAAATGTAAATGATAGAAACGCCTTTTGCTTTCAGCTCAGCAATCTTATCAAACAACTGCTTTACTTCTTTTTCACTGATAGAAGATGTAGGCTCATCCATAATAACGATTTCCGCATTATTTGTAATTGCCTTGATGATTTCCAACATCTGAATATCGGATACTGTAAGCTCTTTCAACTTTTGCTCTGGTCTGTACGGCAATTTTTCATCTTTTAAAAACTGTGCCGCATCTTTTTTCACCTTTTTCCAATTTACCTTTCCGAACTTGTTAACTGGAAGACGTCCTAAAAACAGATTCTCTGCCACGGACAACTCTGGCACATAATTCAACTCCTGAGCAATCATGGAAATACCCATTTCTCTTGCCTGAATCGGGTTTTTGATACTTACCGGTTTTTCATCAATGTAAATCTGTCCCTTATCTGCCTGATAAAGTCCCATAATAATTTTCATTAATGTAGATTTACCGGCACCATTTTCGCCACAAAGAGCATGTACCGTACCTTTACGCACCGAAAATTCAATGTTACTAAGAGCTTTTACACCAGGAAATGATTTCTCAACTCCGGACACTCTCATTTTAATCTCTTCCATAACCAGCCTCCTCCCTTTCTTTATCTTTTTTATCTAAGTTAAGTGTACTCTTTTACTTAACTTATGTCAATATTTTTATTTAAGTTTGTTTCTTTTGCACATTTTCAACCTTTGTTTTTTATACACTATATATAATTACCCTCTTATTTTCTATGAAATACTGCTATTTTTTTAACGCTCTTTCGTAATTTATTTTATTTATGTTCTATTCATTATACCATCACACATTTAAATACTTTTGAATTTTTTTAATAAATGTATCTCTTTTTCAAATAACGCATTGACGTTTTTTCATAAATATTTTATTGTATACATAAGTGTATATTTTTAGTTGAGAATAAAGGAGGAAGTTATCTTGTCTGAAGAATTATGCAAGAATAAATACTCTGGGGATATTTATCGAATCATTTATCATGAAAAGCAGAGTTCCCGACAACACATAGCTTCTACATTAGGTCTGAGCCTTCCTACTGTCACCAACGTACTAAATACCCTAAAAGAAAACGATCTTATTTATAATGCCGGCTCTTTTGATTCCACCGGTGGAAGAAAAGCCAATATTTTAAGCTGTGTTCCAAATGCACGCTATTCTATTGGAATAGACATAACCAAAAACCACTTATCCATCGCTATAATCGACCTTAACATTAATTTGATCGTTCAGAAACGCATTCGTTACCGTTTTGTAGACTCTGATGAATATTATGAGTACATCTCCCAGGAACTGGAACATCTTTTAGACATGCATTCCATTCCAAGGAACAAATTACTGGGCGTCGGAATATCTATGCCTGTTATTTTTAATTCTGATAATAAAAGCATATTCTATGCTACCGTTATCCGAACCTTCCCGGGAATCTATGACAGAATCAAAAAACATCTTCCTTATCCATTTTTATTATTCAATGATGCAAATTCTGCCGGATTAGCCGAAAGTTGGAATTCCGAATCCAATCAGGCAATGCTCTATTTATCACTTAGCAACAGCGTTGGTGGTGCCACAATGAACGGAAAAGATATTTCTGTCGGAAATAATCATCGTGCTTCTGAATTCGGACACATGTGCATTATTCCAAACGGAAAGGAATGTTACTGTGGACAACACGGATGTCTTGATGCATACTGTTCAGCTCTGATTTTGTCTGATTTTTGCGACGGAAATTTAAAAGCATTTTTTGATGAATTAGAAACAAATATCGGTTATCAACGCGTATTCGAGGATTATCTAGATCACCTTGCTATCGGAGTAAATAATCTTCGGGTGTGTTATGATTACGATATTATCCTAGGGGGATATGTAGGTGCTTATATGACCGATTATGTTGATATACTTAGAGAAAAAGTAGTAAAACTGAATCCTTTTGAAACAAACGCCAATTTTATTCACGTATGTCACTATAGAACAGAGGCATCTGCAGTTGGAGCTGCTATTTATTTCATTGATAAATTTATCCAGAGTATGTAAAAAGAGCTGCGCACTAATCACATAGTGCGACAGCTCTCTTTTTTACCGTACTTTGCTGTTTATTGATCATTTTTCCGTCGATATGCTGTTTTTTTCATTGCCACAACCAGGAATAATATCGTAACAAATTCCGCCACCGGAAAAGCCAGCCATACTCCTGTCATTCCGAATAGATATGCCAAAATCAGCGCGCATGCTATGATTCCCACAACTCCTCGTACTATTGATACAGTAAACGCCCAGTTTGCATTTTCTGTTGCACTCAGATAACCAGCTCCAACTATATTACACCCTGCAAACAAAAAACCCGAAAAATATATTTTGACTCCCTGCATAGCATAGTTTGCCATCTGTACATTATTTTCACTATTAAATATTCCAACGATCGGCCCTGTAAAAATACCTGTTATCATAATGACCATCACCGCGAGGACTATTGACGTTCCCATAGAAAGCCTCAATATCTTCTTTACAGATTTCCCATCTCCTTTTCCGTAAAAACGGCTGAGTAATGGTTGTGCCCCCTGAGACACACCATTAAAAACAGAGGTAGCCATGATAGAAATATTGGCGACAACCCCGAAAGCCGCCACCCCATCATTCCCTGTCAATCCAAGAATCAGGAAATTAAATACTACGGTTGTCACACCGGATGAAATTTCCCCTATGAATGCTGACACGCCAAGCTGACACACATCCACTAATTTTGCAAAGGAAAGTCTGCGCCACAATAATTTCACCGTGCTTCTCTTTCCAAAGAAATGTATGCAACAGATAAGTATTCCCACGATGGGAGAAATAGCTGTTGCCAGTGCCGCACCTGCCATACCTAGCCCTAACGGAAACATCAGTATGTAATCCATAACAATGTTAAAAAGACTGCTAAAAAGTGTAGCCTTCATAGCAAGCGAAGGGTTCCCGTCATTTCTGACAAATGCATTACAAATATGATTCCACATGAAGAATGGTGTAAACATAAGAAAAATCCTTGTATATGGGGTACCAATTGCCACTATTTCAGCATCACCGCCAAGTGCGGAAACAATTTTCCCCGGCAAAAACACTCCCATCACTATAAAAACAACAGAAAACAGTAATGCAAAAATCAAAGCCGCCGAAAAATATTCATCCGCCCTTTTATCTTTTCTCGCTCTCAGAATATTAAACCTTATTGCCGAACCTACACCAAGCATAGCGCCGATTCCATAAATCAGGCTGTAAAGCGGCAGCACCAGATTAAGCGCTGTGATTCCTCCGGCACCTTCCGCTATGGAAATAAAAAAGGTATCCGCCAAAACATAAGCAGATATACCTAACATTCCCAATATATTCTGCGAAACATATCCCGCAAATTCTTTTTCTGTTGAAATAATTATATTTTTACCCATATTGAAAATAATACTCCTTGCAAATACTTTTTACTGCTTGCACTCAATAGTATTAGCTATCATCAGACAAAAATCAAGTTCTTTTCTGGCCTTTTGAATCTTTTCTTCTTCTGTTCTGATAATTTCAAATTCACTAAATGCAGGAAGCCCCATACTCACGCCTTCTTTACGATAAACCATTTCGCTTTCAACCACAGTCTTTCCAGACAAATGAAATGCATGAGCTCCGGTATACGGCTGTATCTTATGAATAGTATCTGCGTCTACCCCAGCTCCTACCTGTATTGTAATCTGACCGTTTTCCCGCTGAACCAGCTCTTTTATAATATCCTTTCCTTCCAGGCAGTGATTCTTCTGTCCGGAAGTCAGAATCGTATGAATTCCCAGCTCTTTTGCCTGCTCCATAGCTTCAAAAGGATCCGCACAGACATCGAAAGCCCTGTGAAGAGTCACCGACATATCTCCGGCCTCTTCCATAAGCTGTTCCATCCTTTTCATATCCAGAGTCCCATCCGGTTTCAAAATTCCTATTACAACGCCCTCTGCTCCAAGCTCCCTGAACTTGCGTACTTCTCTTGCAATCACCCTGAATTCATAATCGGAATAACAAAAATCACCAAATCTAGGCCGTATCAATACATGCATCCGAATATCAGTTGTATTTCTTATTTCCTCAAATAATGAACTGCTCGGAGTCGTTCCTCCAATGATCAGGTTGCTGCAAAGTTCTAACCTGTCTGCTCCACCCCGCTTGGCTGCAAGGGCAGACTCCACAGAATCCACACACACTTCTA
>JBJFCD010000114.1:0-3093 GCA_051888795.1 Lachnospiraceae bacterium
ACATTTATTACTCAACGGATCCAAGGGAAATAAAAATCCGCCTTATGAGCATCATGGTTGTCCATTCCGTAAGCGCCAAAGCTGCGCGGGCAATCACGATTTCCATATTCAGACTGGCTTTGACAATCTGTTGTTTTCATCTCCGTTTCCTGTCAGCTCCCACTCGCCGCCGGTTTCACAGAAACTTCCACAAAAATAATTAACAGGGTTCTTCTAATATTTCAAACACATTTCCAAACAGATCTGTAATATCTGAAACTGGTATCTCCGTATCTCCAATTCGAAGATAGATCTGAGGATCAAAAAATTCTACATTTCCTTCAATAGTATGATGCTTTCCTTTTCCCGGAAATTCCGGACTCTCTACAAAGTACGTTACCTGAATCCACATCCCTGTAGAAAGATGCTGTAACTTTCTGTCCAGTTCCTGTTTCTTTTCCTCAGACAGTTCTTTCCTTACTTCATATAGAATCTCTTTTTTCCGGACCGACTCTTCAAATCCCCGAAGAGCAGCAAACGGGGCAAATTGCTTTGCTCTGTGTCCCACATCCATCTTTCTCCGGTTGGATATCGGCCTTGGTAGATAGATAAGTTCTGCATATGCATTCACCAACATGAACATACACCTCCTTATGCACGGTGGCCGCCTATCTGATTATTCCGTTCTCTATAAGTAGAACAATCCAGAAGATTTGCTCCCCTCATGATTGCGTTTTTTCCATATTTCTTTTTCACACTCAGAATGGCCTGCTGTAAGCTCTTTTCTTTTTCTATCTTTTCCGGATCCGTGAACAGATCATACTGCAAATACCCTTCCGGCATTACCCGGTTGGCACAGACTTCGATCCTCCGAATTCCGGTATAACGGTCTGTAATCTTCTGATACAGTTTATCCACTTCATCCATGATCGTGCTGGAACTGTTTGTCAGAGATGTCAGCCGCACAGTCCCATGAGATGAAGGACGCTCATATCGGTGATCATAAGCAATCCAAAGTGTAACAGAGCCAGTGATCAATCCTTTGGACACCAGATCCAGCACAAGAACGTCTGTCATTTCCCGGACAACCACCGCTGCCTCCTCAAAAGAGTAATTCCGCATGAGAACCTGCCCGTTAGACAGGCTGTGTTCCTCCGTGTGGTAATTCTTGATATCATGAATATCACAGGTTTCTAGCCCCCAGGCATGATCGATCAGCAATTCTGCATCAATTCCAAACATCTTATAGAGCCAATCCTCAGATGTAACAGATGTATAAGCAATATCTCCCATGGTATGGATTCCATAACCGGCAAGTTTCTTTTCTGTTCTGGAACCAATCCTCCAAAAATCACTTAATGGACGATGATCCCATAACTGCTGTCTATAGGATATCTCATTCAAAATACCGATGTGATCCTCCACATGCTTTGCCACGATATCCATGGCAACTTTTGCCAGATACAGGTTCGTACCGATCCCTGCAGTAGCAGTAATACCAGTTTCTTTCATCACTGCATTCATAAGCGTAACTGCCATTTCCTTTTCCGTCATATGATAAAGGGACAGATAATCCGTCACATCCATAAAACATTCATCAATGCTGTATACATGAATATCCTCTTTGGAAACATACCGCAGATAGATACTGTATATTTTTGCAGAATAATCAATGTATAACTGCATTCTCGGCATCGCTGTAATATATTCGATTCCAGCCGGAATCTCATGAATGCGGCACCTGTTTTTTACCCCCAGTTTCTTCATAGCCGGAGTAATAGCCAGGCAGATCGTAGACTTTGATCTTGTAGGATCCGCAACAACCAGATTTGTTTTAAATGGATCAAGACCTCTTTCTACACACTCAACGGAGGCATAGAAGGATTTCAGGTCGATACAGATAAAAGACTTCTGACGTCCCATTCTTTTCACCTCGTCTCTTTTGCAAGAAATTTCCTATTTTTCTCTCAACTTGCTTATGCAATGTTCCATCTACATTATCAGAAGCAGATGATTCATACAAAAATCCACTGTAATAGGCAATTTACAAGAGAATTATATTGACATTATAGGAAATATTGTTTATATTATATGCAAGTAGTTGCATATCTGTTGTGATTCACATTATAGGCAATCACTTGCGCATTGTCAAGAGTCAACTTGCATATTTTAGGAAATTTCTTTCCTGCTTTTGCTCCGGGATAAGTCAAAAACCTGAAATAGCTTAGAAACGAGGTATTGTTATGACATTCGGTGAGAAAGTAAAAACATTAAGAAAAACGAAGGATATGAGCCAGACCCAACTGGCTCAGGCAATTGGTGTATCCTTAAGAACGGTAGGCGGATGGGAGAAAGAAGGACGTTACCCAAAACAGCATGAACTTTATCAGAAACTTGCTGATACTCTGGGATGTGACATTTCCTATCTCATGACGGAAGAAGAAGCTTTTATTACAGAAGCCACAGAACAGTTCGGATCCAGAGGAGCCAGACAGGCACAGCAGATTCTGGAACAGGCAGCCGCTATGTTCGCCGGTGGAGAATTATCGGATGAAGATAAAACTGCTTTCATGGATGAAATCCAGATGCTTTATCTGGATTCCAAGAAACGTGCCAAGAAGTTTACACCGAAAAAGTATCTCAATGAAAAGTAAGTGTCCTTTTTATGGTACAGCATTTAGAGTACATTATACTTGTGGGGAACTCTCCGCATCTTTGAGATAACGGATCTTTTGAGGTGATTTATTTGGGAAATAGTTATATCTATACAAAAGTGGAAAAACTGGTCAAACGATTTAAGACCAGAGACCCTTTTGAACTTCTCGACTGCATGAACGTCATAGTCGGAGAAACATCGAATTATAAGAAATTAAAAGGTTACTGCTTCATGAGCTGCCAGACGATCTATGTCATGATCAGCAGTTTCCTTTCAGAAGAAGAGCAGCGTATTGTTGCCGCACACGAACTGGGGCACATCATCCTGCACCGGTCACAGCTGAAAATGGCTCCAATGAAGGATGACGTGCTTTACAATATGATGGATTCTACAGAATATGAAGCCAACCTATTTGCTGCAGATCTTCTCCTTGAAGATGACGATGTGGCTGAAATGTC
>JBJFCD010000115.1:0-3081 GCA_051888795.1 Lachnospiraceae bacterium
ACGAGGAGATTAAGCAAATGAGTAAAGTAAGAACAAGATTTGCACCAAGTCCTACCGGAAGAATGCATGTGGGAAATTTGAGAACAGCGCTTTATGCATATCTGATCGCAAAGCATGAAGACGGAGATTTTATGCTTAGAATCGAAGATACAGATCAGGAGCGCTTTGTAGAAGGTGCATTGGATATTATTTATCATACATTGAAGGAAACAGGGCTTGAACATGATGAAGGTCCGGATAAAGATGGTGGTGTTGGTCCGTATGTTCAGAGTGAAAGGAATGCGTCCGGCATTTATTTAAAGTATGCAAAGCAACTGATTGAGCAGGGTGACGCATATTATTGTTTCTGTGATAAAGAACGTCTGGAGTCATTAAAGAGTACAGTATCTGAGGATGGCGGTACGGAGATTGTTGTGTATGACAAGCATTGTCTCGGACTGAGCAAAGAAGAGGTTGAGGCTAACCTTGCAGCGGGAAAACCATATGTTATCCGTTTTAATATGCCTACAGAAGGGACAACTACATTTAAAGATGATATTTACGGCGACATTACTGTACCAAATGCGGAGATGGAGGATCTGATCCTTATCAAATCAGACGGATATCCGACATATAATTTTGCAAATGTTATTGATGACCATTTAATGGGAATCACGCATGTTGTTCGTGGAAATGAGTATTTGTCCTCCGCACCGAAATATAACAGAATCTACGAAGCTTTTGGATGGGAGATCCCGACATATGTACATTGTCCTTTGATCACAGATGAAAATCATAAAAAACTGAGCAAACGCTGTGGACATTCTTCCTACGAAGATCTGATCAATCAGGGGTTTGTCACAGAGGCGGTTGTTAACTATGTTGCACTGTTAGGATGGTGCCCGTCTGATAACAGAGAAATCTTTTCACTGGATGAACTGGTAAAAGTATTTGATTATCGTCATATGAGCAAGTCACCGGCGGTATTTGATATTGTAAAATTAAAATGGATGAATGGAGAATATTTGAAAGCTATGGATTTTGATAAGTTTTATTCCATGGCTGAGCCTTATATCAAGGAAGTTGTAACAAAAGATTATGATCTGAAAAAGATTGCAGCACTTGTAAAAACGAGAATTGAAGTGTTACCGGATATTAAAGATCAGATTGATTTCTTTGAGGAACTCCCGGAATATGATACATCAATGTACTGCCATAAGAAGATGAAGACAAATGAGGAGAATTCTCTTGAAGTGTTGAAAGAAGTTCTTCCTGTTCTTGAGGCACAGGAAGATTTCAGTAATGACGCGCTATTTGATTCCCTTAAGAAATATGTTGATGAAAAAGGCTGTAAAGTAGGTTTTGTAATGTGGCCGGTTCGTACTGCTGTATCAGGTAAGCAGAATACTCCTGGCGGAGCGACAGAAATTATGGAGATTCTCGGAAAAGAGGAGTCGCTTTCAAGAATCCGCAAGGGAATTGAATTATTAAGCAGTAAATAATCGAAGGGGATTTTATGAGTCTAAATGAAGCTCAAAAAGAGGCAGTCGCCCACTATCAGGGACCTTGTCTGGTCCTTGCCGGTCCCGGTTCAGGGAAAACTCTTACAATTGCAAAGCGAATAGAATATTTGATCAAAGTGTATAAGGTAAGACCAGAAGAAATTCTGGTCATTACCTTTACTAAGTATGCTTCAAATGAGATGAAAAGGAGATTTCAGGGAATTATGAAGTCTGTGGAGTATCCTGTAAATTTCGGAACATTTCATTCTGTCTATTATTGGATCCTGAAATGGGCATATGGACTTAATCAGACGAATATTCTGTCGGAAAATGAAAAATATGCTCTTTTGCGTCAGGCGGTTAAGGGGCAGGAGGAAGAAGAACTATTTGATATCAGTGAAGAAGATTATTATCGTGGGCTGGCTGAAGAAATCGGAAATGTGAAAAATAATCTTGAGAATATTGAAACTTATGAATCGACACATTACGGGAAAGAAAAATTCCGATGTATCTATCAAATGTATGAAGGGGCAAAGCGAAAGCTTAAAAAGATTGATTTTGAAGATATGCTGGTAATGTGTCGTCAGCTTTTTGTGGAAAGAAAAGATATACTGAAAAAATGGCAGGAAAAATTCCGCTATATTTTGATTGATGAATTTCAGGATATCAATCAGGTGCAGTATGATGTGATCCGCATGCTTGCAGAGCCGGAAAATAATCTTTTTGCAGTAGGAGATGATGATCAGTCTATCTATGGGTTCCGCGGTGCGAAACCGGGAATTATGATGGAGTTTAAAAAAGATTATCCGGAGGCGAAGCAGATACTTTTGGATATCAATTACCGTTCCGGCGCGCATATTGTCAATGGAGCACTTCGTGTGATCGGGAATAACAGAAAGAGGTATGATAAAAAAATCCGTCCGTGGAAAAAGGCGGAAAAGACAGTTCATATTCAGGAAGTGAAGGATCCGGTCGAGGAGAGTGAATATATTCTTAATAAAATTGAAGAAACTATAAAAGAAGGAGTTCCGGACAAGGAAATAGCGGTACTGTTTCGAACAACTATGGATGCCAGAATTTTGACAGAAACGTTAGCAGAACACAGAATACCTTTTCAGATGAAAGAGAAACTGTATAATATATATGACCATTTTTCTGCGCAGGACATTATCAGTTACATCAGAATTTCACAAAAAGAATATGAGAAAAAATATTTTTTAAGAATTGCAAATCGTCCTAACCGCTATATCGGAAGAGACAGTATGAGTGAAGGACCGGTCACTTACGAGAGTCTGCGAAATTTCTATTGTGATAAATTATGGATGCAGGACCGGATTGATCAGCTTGAGTGGGACATGAAGATGATTAGCGGAAAGACTCCGTATGCAGCGATACAATATATTCGGAAAAGTATAGGATATGATGAATTTTTAAAAGAGTATGCAGGCAGACAGAGAATGAATTATAGCGAGCTTGCGGAAACACTGGATAAGATTCAGGAATCATCCAAAGGTTATCGGACTATTTCTGAATGGCTTTTGCATGTGGAAAGATATGGGGAATTACTGAGAGAGAAAGCTGCATCAGGCAGGATGAATGA
>JBJFCD010000116.1:0-13561 GCA_051888795.1 Lachnospiraceae bacterium
CACCCACGAGAAGTAAAGATAATAATCTTTTTTTCATAATAGTTCCTCCTTTTATAATGCTTACAATTGCTTTTTTGGAAACGTTTACATTTTGTTTCAAAAATAACATATCCGTTTCTTTTAAAATGATTATACTCTCATTTCATCATTTTAACAATAGATTTTTGAGAAAATTGTTTTTTTTGTTAGTTTTGTCCATTTTTTATTCTTATTTCACCATCGAATCCCATGCCGTCTCTCAACTTTAATGAGCAATATGCACAAATCACTAATACGTTATTTTCCCTGAAAGTCTCCTTTTTTGGAAACGTTTTAGGTTTCACCTGTCTAATGCAAAAAAAGAGAACCTCGCATAAAGGTTCTCTTCTGTCAGTCTGTTATTCTTTTGTTTTTACTCTGCAGTTGCTTTTTCAACCTGAGCAATCGCTGCTTTCTGCATTGGGATACGGCAATTCTTATTGCTTCCAAATTCAACAATTACATCATCCTCTGTAAGATCAATAATTACACCGTAAAAACCGCTTGTTGTAAGAACTGTATCACCAACTTCCATTGCTGAAAGCATTGCCTGCACTCTCTTCTGCTCCTTTTTCTGCGGTCTCATAAAAATCAAATAAAAACCGCCAAAGATAACAACATAAATAAGAATTAATGGCAACCATGAGGCGGATGAGCTCTGTGCTGCTAAACTTAACATAATGATTCCTCCTACTATCTTTTAAACACTATGACTATCATACACAATAAAGTGTTTTTCATCAAGTTTTTTTTATAATTTCAACTAATTTTTATATATCTTTCATTTTTATTGTCCACTACGCATACTCTGTATCTTATTGTCTTTATATTCCTTATAACGCCCTTCCTCAATTGCGCCACGGATTTCACTCATCATGGTATTATAAAAATACAGATTGTGAAGAACACAAAGCCTCATTCCCAACATCTCTTTGGCTTTGAGCAAATGGCGAATATATGCTCTGGAATATGTCCGGCACGCCGGACATTTGCATCCTTCTTCAATCGGTCTGTCATCCAGCTCATATTTGGCATTAAATAAATTTAACTTTCCATGATTTGTATATACATGGCCATGTCTTCCATTCCTGCTTGGATATACACAATCGAAGAAATCAACGCCTCTGTCTACCGCTTCCAATATATTTTCCGGTGTTCCCACCCCCATCAGATAAGTCGGTTTATTATCCGGAAGATTTGGAACAACTGCATCCAGAATACGATACATCTCTTCATGAGACTCTCCTACTGCCAGACCCCCGACTGCATAGCCATCAAGATCCAGCTTCGCGATTTCTTTTGCGTGACGAACACGGATATCCTCATAAATACCACCCTGATTAATTCCGAACAGCATCTGTTGTTTATTAATCGTATCCGGGAGATTATTTAAACGTTCCATCTCAGCCTTACATCTTATAAGCCATCTTGTAGTTCTGTCTACTGACTTCTCAATATACTCTTTTTCTGCCACACTTGACGGACACTCATCAAAAGCCATTGCAATTGTAGATGCAAGATTTGACTGTATCTGCATGCTTTCTTCCGGTCCCATAAAGATTTTTCTTCCGTCAATGTGAGAATTGAAATATACACCTTCCTCTTTTATTCTTCGGAGCCCTGCCAGAGAAAACACCTGAAATCCACCTGAATCTGTAAGAATCGGCTTGTCCCATACCATAAATTTATGAAGTCCGCCCAGTTTCTTTACGATTTCATCCCCCGGACGTACATGGAGATGATAAGTATTGGAAAGCTGCACCTGTGTACCGATTTCCTGCAGATCAGTTGTCGCAACCGCACCTTTTATCGCAGCAACAGTACCTACATTCATAAATACAGGGGTCTCAATGACCCCATGTACCGTGTGTAATCTTCCTCTTTTTGCAAGACCATTTTTCTTTAACAATTCATACATGATCTTATCCTTCTTTACAATTTTTATTCTTTAATAATGACATACAACCGGTGTGCCGGCACTGATGAGTTCATATAACTCTCCAGCCTTTTCTTTCGGCATATTCACACATCCGTGGGAGCCATTTGTCTTGTATCTCTCTCCTCCGAAAGTCGGCTGCCAGGTTGCATCGTGGAACCCGATTCCTCCGTTAAATGGCATCCAGTATTTTACCGGGGTCTCATATTCATAAGTACCATCCGGCCTTCTCTGACCGCGAAGTGTCGCATCCTTTGTCTTGTATGACAGCGTATAGATACCCTGTGGTGTAGCATTGCCCTTATTCGGATTACCGGTAACAACGTCGGTTTCCAGAACAACCTTTCCGTCTTTAATAAAGTACATATGCTGTTTTGTGAGATCAACTTCCGCATAGGTACTGCCCACACCGGCACCGTCACGTGATGCAGCTCTGCTTGCATATTCAGGTTCTCTGTTCACTGCTTTTCCCTTTTTAATATCTTTCAGAAGCTGATCATATTCTGCTTCCTGATCGATCTGCCATCCATAGCTTCCGCCTTCTACAGTCACTGTATCTCCCGTAGCTGTTGTAAACTCTTTTGCCTTATATTTTGTATCATACTTTGCGGCAAGTTCCTGAATATACTTCTGAACTGCTTCTTTATCAAAAGAAACTTTCATCTTCTTTTTGCTGACTTTCAGCCATTCAGCAATCACAGATGAATCTACCACTTCCTTCTCAGATCCGAAATCATAAGTAATCTGTGCTCCAAGATAGCTGTTCATTTTCTCTGTTGCTTCGATAACTTCCTCAGAATCAGAAACATACTGTGGCAAAATATAGCAGTCCGTATCTACAAGATTGACCCTATTCTGGAAGCTGCTGATTGCTTCAGATACGACTGCAGTAAACTTTTCTTCATCGAGCTTTGTTCCGACAACTTCCGGCACAATTTCAAATTTTGTATCTTTAAATGCAGGGTATGCATTTTTAGAAGCAATCTGTTTTTCCTCGTCCATGCAATCCAGACTGTTCAGAACTTCGACAAGCTTGTTCTCATCATACTTCACACCTACTTTAGCTGTGATCTCTGACGGCTCCCAGAGACATTTTATCCAGAAAAGCTTTTGCTGACCTTTAACCAGCTGCTTTAATTCCTCTCCGGGAACATATTCTATGCTGATGTCAGAACCCTGAATGACTTCCTCAGTTCCGTCTGACTCTTCCAGTGTAAGAGTATAGTCTTGCACTTGCTCTTTCATGTATGCTTCTACCTGCTCAACATTTTTTAACGAAAAATCTGTTCCGTTGATTTTTGTTCCGTACAAAAAATGACTGTTGAAAAACATGGCAACACCAAAATATACAGCAACCAGAAGGATTATAATACATCCGAAAACAATCAATGCTTTTTTTCCACGCTTTTTGCCTCCGGACTCTTCTCCCTCGTCTTCTTCATCTGTCTCAAATTCATGTTCCTCGAAATCTTCCTCATCAGCCTCATCAGCTTCAAGCTCATGTTCCTCGAAATCTTCCTCATCAGCCTCATCAGCTTCAAGCTCATGTTCCTCGAAATCTTCCTCATCAGCCTCATGAGAGTTTTCTTCCTTATACTCGATAAAATCATCATCAACAGAATCGATTACGAAATTTTGTTCGTCAAAATCTCCATCATCGTAAAACTCATCCTCAGATTCATCTTCCTGTGAAACTGGATTCTCAGCAGGAACTTTTGCCAGCTGTTCCTCCAGACTCTCCTCATTTTCCTCTATCTCTTTTAAGGCTTCTTTGATAATGTTATCTACTCTCTTATCATTGTCAGTCATAATTCACTCCTGTCAAACTCCTTGTGATATTATAATAATACTCATAAAAGATACTTCCATATGTATTTTATGCAAAAATACACTCAGTATCATTTATTATAATATGCTTCCAAATAAAAGTACAGAAAAAATATTTTAAAAATAATGAAGATTATATGACGATAATATAACAAATTTGTAATTGCACGTTATCTCTGTATTTTATATAATAAAGAAAGTATGGAAATTATAATTGATTATTTTCAAAGGAGAACTCACATGGCAGGATCAACTTTAGGAACTTTATTTAAAATTACAACCTGGGGCGAATCCCACGGTGCAGCAATCGGAGTTGTCATAGATGGCTGTCCGGCAGGGCTTTCGCTCTCAGAAGAAGATATACAGTTATATTTAAACAGAAGAAAGCCCGGACAAAGCAAGTTTACAACTGCTAGACAGGAGTCTGATCAGGCTGAGATACTTTCCGGTGTATTTGAAGGTAAAACTACCGGCACACCTATCTCCATTATGATACGCAATCAGGATCAGCGTTCCAGAGATTATGGAAAGATTAAAGATTGCTATCGTCCAGGACATGCAGATTACACGTTTGATGCTAAATACGGGATCCGTGATTACCGCGGAGGCGGACGTTCTTCCGGCCGTGAGACGATCGGACGGGTTGCCGCAGGTGCTGTTGCCGCTAAAATCTTAAAACAGCTTGGCATTGAGGTTACTGCTTATACCAGTGCTATTGGCAATATTGTAATTCCAGAATCTGAATATGATCTAAGCTGCATTACAGAAAATAACCTTTATATGCCAAACAATTCTTATGCAAAAAAAGCTTCTGATTATCTGGAAGAATGCATGAAAAAGAAAGATTCTTCCGGAGGCATGATTGAATGCCGGATTACCGGTATGCCTGCCGGAATTGGTGAAACAGTTTTCGACAAGCTGGATGCCTCTCTCGCCAAAGCTGTCATGTCTATTGGTGCTGTTAAAGGTGTGGAAATCGGAGATGGATTTTCTGTGTCAGAAACGACAGGAAGTAATAACAATGATGAATTTTACAGTGATAACGGGAAAATATTCAAAAAGACCAATCACAGCGGCGGTATCCTGGGAGGAATGAGTGACGGCAGCACCATTTTACTGCGCGCCGCTATAAAACCGACACCATCCATCGCCCAGGAGCAGTCAACGGTAACAAAAGATGGTGAAAATACAACCATTTCCATCACCGGCCGCCATGACCCAGTCATAGTACCAAGAGCTGTAGTCGTAGTCGAATCTATGACAGCGCTGACATTACTGGATCTTCTTATGGTAAATATGTCATCAAAACTTTGTAATCTGGAAATGCTTTACAAAAAATAAAAACTGATAAAATGAACCCTGCGCGAAAAAAGTATGGAAATAAACATACTTTTCACGCACAGGGTCTATTTTATTTCTGACAATTTATTGCATATCCTTTTTAATGCGTCCTTTTTCTACATTGGGACTGAGGAAATTTTCATACGCATACTCCCACAGTTTTTCTGAACCTGAAGCAGTATGCTCGTTTCTTTTCATCACCTGACTGAGACACACTCCATGCTCCACCCAGCTTTTCCCATCCGTCGCATCATTTAGCATCATTGGCTGAAGGTTATCCATTGCATGTGCAAATCTTGCTTCCGGAGTCTCCCACTCTTCAAATTCTTCCCAGAGTTTATAAAGCTTTTCTCCCTGATCTTCAGGCAAAAGTCCATAGATCCTTTCTGCAGCTTTTTTCTCCCGCTGCTCCTTAGTCTTTTTCCCTTCTTCATCGTATGCATACGTATCTCCGGCATCAATCTCAACCAGATCATGGATCAGAAGCATCATTATCGTCTTTAGAACATCTATTTCCTCATTTGCATACTCGCTCAGAAGAAAAGTCATGATTGCCATATGCCATGCATGCTCTGCATCATTTTCTTTTCTCAGACCATCCGATAAATAGGTCTGACGTCCAATAAACTTTTCCTTATCTATTTCTCTGATAAACTCAAATTGTTTTCCCAGTCTCTCTTTATCCATATCACTTTCATCCTATTATATTATAAATTAAAACATCCGCCTCCGATAAATTCTCTCAGCAGCGAATTTGTCGGAACATTCTCACTTCCAATTCCTACAAAATAATCAAGGAATTTAAGAAGTCTCTTTGCTTCCTGATACTCCGGGCAATCTCTCGGAATTGCAAAAAGCTGCGCCTCTACATATGGCTTCAAAACGGCAAGTTCATAAATAAGAGCAGAGTTGAACATTACATCCGCTTCTTCCTGATATGGGAAAATATTCTTCTCCTCACCTCGCCTTACTGACTGCCACATCTTTATTGTCCTCTGCGCACTGCTGCCTCTTGTCCGTGCATCCCGCACGATTCTGCGAAGCAGACGGCCATCTGTCGTCGGAATCCTGTTATGTTCATCAATATTTAACTGAGTCAGAGCGCTGATATATATCTTAAATTTATTTTTATCAGACAGCTCCCTGGTCAGTTCCGGATTCAGGCAGTGGATTCCTTCTATTACAAGAACATCATTCGGACCAAGTTTTTTCTTTTTCCCATCATATTCCTTATGCCCGCTCACAAAATTGAAGCGGGGAAGGACAACCTCTTTCCCGTCCAGGAGATCTTTCATCTGCTGATTAAAAAGGTTAATATCAACTGCTCCGAGACATTCAAAATCATATTCTCCATTCTCATCCTTTGGGTTTTCTTCTCTCTCTACGAAATAATTATCCACAGCGATTGGATGAGGTATCATACCATTAGCGCGAAGCTGTATAGACAAACGGTGTGAGAATGTCGTCTTTCCTGAAGAAGACGGTCCTGCGATCAATATAAATTTTATATCAGGCTTCGATGCGATCATCGAGGCAATTTCTGCTATTTTTTTCTCCTGCAGTGCTTCCTGAACAAGAACAAGCTGTTGTACATCGCCCTTTGTTATATTGTCATTTAGCGCGCCGACCGTCTCAATCCCCTGCATATCTCCCCATTTTGTAGACTCTTTCAGCACTTTAAACAGTTTATGCTGAGGTTTAAATTCAGGTACTACTGTCGGAGAATTCTGCTCCGGCATCTGAAGCACAAAGCCTTCATCATACAGATAAAGCTTAAAATACTTAAGATATCCTGCACTGGGAACCATATACCCATAAAAATAATCTTCAAATTCGTTCATGCTGTAAATATTTACTTTTGATACCCGGCGGTACTCAAACAGATGCTCTTTGTCATACATTCCATGCTGATGGAAAAGCGCAATTGCATCATCTGTGTGAATGGTCCGTTTTTTGATCGGCATATCCATCTCTACCATTTCACGCATCCTTTTCTCGACACGTTCAAGAAACTCCTCATCCAGTACAATTTTTCCCTCAATCGTACAGTAATATCCTTTACTGATAGAATAATGAATCCGCACTTTGTCAATACTGTCCTGATCCGCAATATCATAGATTGCTTTGACAGTCATAAGGCTCATGCTTCTTTTATATGCTTTATGCCCAATCGGGTCTTTTGTTGTCTCAAAACGCATCACACAGTCGGATTTAAGTGTCTTATGAAGCTCCTGAAGCTTGTCGTCAATATACACAAGAACAATATCATTCTCATAATCCGTCTGAAAATCCTGTGCAATCTGAAAATAAGAAGTTCCCCTCTCATACTCCTTTATCTCATCACCAATCTGTACGTGGCATTTAACCTGCTCGCTCATTTCTTACACCTCCCGGATGTATCTTCAAAATCACCTGTTACACAATCTGAAATGGATGGCTGATCGGTGCGCCGATTATATTAACACCATTTAAATTCTGCTTTAAATATCTTTCCATATCTTCAATGAAAATATGCTCGATTCCATAATGTCCGGCATCAATAATAGCGAGTCCCTGCGCTACACTGTCAATTCCTTCATGATGTCCGATATCGCCGGTGACAAGAACATCTGCCTTCTTCCTGACTGCTTCTGCGATAACACTCTTACCGGATCCGGGACAGATTGCAATTCTTTTCACCTTCTGTTCTAAATTTCCAAACACTTTTACATTTGATAAGGAAAATGCCTGTTTCACTGATTCACAGCACTCCAAAAGTGTTATCTCCTCTCTCATATCAGCAATCTTTCCGATTCCCATATAAGTTTTTCCCTTATCGTCACTTTCTGTTTCACACGTAACTTCCAATACTTTTGCATTTTCAAAATGCATTTTTTCACCGGACAGATCCGCCATGCCGCAGACATCGTAATTCGTATGCATGGAATAACAGGAAATATCATTGGCAATCAGCTTAATAAGTCTTCTTCCCATAAAATCCTGATTATTAATTCTCTTTAGTCCGCCAAAAATCAATGGATGGTGTGTCAGAATCATATCTGCGCCAACGCGAAGCGCATCTTCTATCACCTCATCTGTCGCATCCAATGCTATGTATATGCATTTCACCTCTTTATTATCTCTTCCTGCAAGAAGTCCTACATTATCCCATTCCATGGCATATTGTGGAGAATAATTTTTCTCAATCACTTCTATGATGTCCTTACATAACATTTTCAATTCCTCCTACTGTCACATAATCATATACTGCCATAAGTATATCACTATTCATAACATTCAAGCGCCTGTCTGTTAAGTGCAATCTCTGTTTCCATCTCCTTAAGTCTCTCTTTTGCGCTTACACTTTCTTTTCGTGCTGACAGCTGACGCACGATACTTTCCTGTATTTCTCTCTCCCGCAGAAGATATTTCTTCAGAACAGGATGCCTCATTTCCAGAAGCCTCTTCCCATACAGATACTCGTACTCTTCATATACTTCCGGCTCTCCATGCACTACCCGCATCATCGGATAATACTTGTATTCTTCCTCAACCATATCTTCCGCATCAATTACAAGATGATGCTTATTCAGGTATCTTCTGACTTTTTCGATTTCAGACTGAGGCTGCAAAATACATACATCAAGAGATTTTACAACTTCTTTCCCTTCTTCCAGTATCTTTATAACAAGTCCTCCGCCCATTCCTGCAGCAATGATCGTATCCACTTCACCCGGCCTGATCTTATCAAGTCCGTCAGACAGTCTCGTCTCAATTTTACCCTTCAACCCATGTCCGATGATATGCATTCTGGCACGTTCCAACGGTCCACGATTTATATCCATTGCAATCGCTTTTACAGCAATATTATTTTTCACAAGATAAATCGGGACATATCCATGATCGGTTCCAATATCTGCAACAGAGGCGCCCTCTGTCACAAGACCTGCAACCGCAGTAAGTCTTTTTGATAGTTCCATAGGCGCCTCTTTCTTAATCTAAATAATCTCTCAATTTTCTGCTACGACTTGGATGACGGAGCTTTCTGAGTGCTTTTGCCTCAATCTGACGTATACGCTCACGCGTTACATCGAACTCCTTGCCTACCTCTTCCAATGTGCGGGCACGTCCATCATTCATACCAAAACGAAGCCGCAACACTTTCTGCTCTCTCTCAGTAAGTGTATCCAGCACCTCATCAAGCTGTTCTTTCAAAAGTGTCTGTGCCGCCGCCTCAGCCGGTACAGGTACATTATCATCCTGAATAAAATCTCCGAGATGGCTGTCCTCCTCCTCGCCAATCGGTGTTTCCAGAGAAACCGGTTCCTGTGAAATCTTTAATATCTCACGAACTCTGTCTACAGGCATGTCCAATTCTTCCGCAATCTCTTCCGGCGTAGGTTCACGGCCTAATTCCTGCAATAATTGTCTGGACACACGAATCAGTTTATTAATCGTCTCTACCATATGAACCGGTATACGGATCGTTCTTGCCTGGTCGGCAATTGCTCTCGTAATTGCCTGACGGATCCACCATGTAGCGTAAGTACTGAACTTAAAGCCTTTCTGATAGTCAAATTTCTCGACAGCCTTTATAAGACCCAGGTTTCCTTCCTGAATCAGATCAAGGAACAGCATACCTCGTCCTACATAACGTTTTGCAATGCTGACAACCAGTCTTAAATTTGCTTCTGCAAGACGCTTTTTCGCATCCTCATCACCCTCTGCCATGCGCTTTGCAAGCTCTACTTCTTCTTCAGCAGTCAGAAGGGGTACTTTTCCGATTTCTTTCAGATACATTCTGACAGGGTCTTCAATGCTGATGCCATCAGGTACAGAAAGATCGATCTTCTCTACATCTACTTCATCTTCTTCACTGATAACAATATCAACATCGTCTACGTCATCATCGTCACTACTGATTCTCAGCACGTCGATATTCTGAGATTCCAGATACTCGTACACCTTTTCCATGTGCTCCAGATCCAGTTCCATGTCAGAAAAGAAATCATTAATCTCTGACACTTCCAGAATACTTTTTTTCTTCTTTCCAAGTGCAACCAGTTCCTTCAACTTTTCTTCGAATTTTACAATGTTTTCTTCCATGTAGTGTCCATCCTCTCATTGCTTGATTATATTTTATCCTTAATTAATGGAAATATGCAGTTTCCCGGGTGTCTGCAACTCCCTTTTTGCTTCCATCAGACGCTGCAGTCCCTGGATATCCGTCGGTTCCAGATTTCTCATTGCTTCATCAATACTGTGATTTTTTACTTTGATCACAGTCTCCTTAAGCGCCTTTTCCTGATCCCTTAAGGTTGTCAGCTCTCTGATCTTCGTGTGGAACAGGCTTGCCACCTCCCGGTGCTCTTCTTCATCAGTAAAGTGATTCATAATCTTCGCCGGGTTAACATCCTGCTCTTCATACTGTTCATAAAGGAGCCTTGCCACTGTTCGATATAAACCGTCTTCAAAATCAGACGGACTGATATATTTTTTTATCTGTTCAAATATCTGTTCATCCTCAATCATCCAGGTCAGTAAAATCTTCTGAGACTTTTTCATACCATCTTCTTTTTCTCTGTCACGGTTCTGTGTGGATTTCGGCCTCTGTGCAGGCGTTGCAAGTCCTGTCTGAACGGCCATCTTTGCCACCAGCTTACGTAAATCTTCATAGCTTACATGGTACGCTTTTGCGACCGCTTCAATATAATTATTTCTCTCAATCTCCTCATCAAACTCTGTCAGCCTCTTTGCAGCTTCCCGTAGAAAATCTGTCTTACCCTCCGGAGAATTCATATCGTAATTTTTCTGAAGGATTTCCAGACTGAACATAAATCCGTTCCTTGCCTTGCTAATCCGTTCTTCAAAAGCCTCCGCTCCGAGATTTTTAATAAATTCATCCGGATCTTTATAAGGCTCCATCCTGATAATCCTGGCTGTAATTCCTACTTCTTTCAAAATCGGGACAGCCCTGAGCGCTGCTTTTGTTCCCGCCTCATCACTGTCATATGTAAGATACACTTCATTCACATACCGTTTGATCAGTGAAGCATGTCCGGGCGTCAGCGATGTTCCCAGTGAAGCAACTGCATTCGTAAAGCCCGCCTGATGAAGCGATATCACATCCATATATCCCTCGCACAAAAGGAAATACGGCTTTCTCGATGTTCTCGCCCTGTTAAGACCATATAGATTCCGGCTTTTATCAAAGATAAGCGTCTCCGGAGAATTTAAGTATTTCGGCTTCGCATCTCCCATGACACGCCCTCCGAAACCGATAACTCGATTGTTCACATCCATAATAGGAAACATGACTCGATTCCAGAATTTGTCATAAGGACCCTGTTTTTCATCTACGCTGATCAGTCCCGCTTTTGTAAGCATGTCATCTTTATAGCCTTTGCTTTTCAGATATTTATACAAATCATTGCTGTATTTGTTCGAATATCCGAGCCCAAATGCCTTGATGGTTTCATCACTCAGCTGTCTGTCTTTGAGATATCTCAAAGCTTTTGCTCCCTGAGGCTGTTTTAGCTGCACATAATAATACTGTGCTGCAAGTTTATTGATTTCCAGAAGGATTGCTTTCTGATCCGCCCTTTCTTTTGCTTCTTTCGAATATTCCATCTCCGGTAGCTCTACCCCTGCTCTGTCAGCGAGATATTTTAAGGCTTCCTGAAAAGAATAGTTTTCATACTCCATAAGAAAAGTAAACACATTTCCTCCGGCTCCGCACCCAAAGCAGTAATACATCTGCTTTCCTCTGCTGACGGAAAAAGATGGCGATTTCTCATTATGAAACGGACATAATCCAAAGTAAGAGCTTCCTTTTTTCTGAAGCTTTACATAGCTGGAAATCACATCGACAATGTCGTTTTTCGACCTGACTTCTTCAATAATTTCATCTGAATAATACATATGCTGCGCCTTTTTTGTTTACCTAAAATTGCTCTCATATATAATATTCGACAAAACTGCCTGATTTCCTTTTATATTTTCCATGATTTTGGAACAAAATAATCTTCAAATTTTTTCACTGCATATGTATCTGTCATACCCGCAATATAATCACACACCATTTGCTCTTTATTTACACCGACCTCTCCCTGCATGGAAATATATTCTTCCGGTATCTCATTTAAGTGCCCTATGTAAAACTCATACAGGTTCTGAATCATGTGAATGGCTTTCTTTTCTTCGCCTTTTGCCTCTGGATTTTTGTAGACATGCTCAAACATAAATTCCCTGAGACCTTTCATTGCAGTCTCTACTTCCTCAGACATACGGATTTCCGGTCTATCCATGCTGTTTATGATTACATCGTGAATTAATGTGTTCAGCCTCTTTCTTGTATTGTCACCCAGAATCCGGTGAAACTCTTCCGGAATATCTGATTCCTTTAAAATTCCGCCCCGGATCGCATCATCAATATCATGATTGAGGTATGCAATCTTATCAGAAAGTCTTACAATCTGTCCTTCCAGAGTGTGTGGAGTTCCGCTTGATTTGTGATTCAGGATTCCGTCAACTACCTCCCATGTGAGATTCAATCCATGCCCCTGCTTTTCCAGACGTTCCACAATTCTCACACTCTGAATATTATGCTGAAAGCCGTAAGGATTCACTTCATTTAATGCTCTCTCTCCCGCATGTCCAAATGGTGTATGGCCGAGATCATGACCAAGAGCAATGGCCTCTGTCAGATCTTCATTCAGCCGGAGCGCTTTCGCAATCGTCCTTGCATTCTGAGATACTTCCAGAGTATGTGTAAGTCTGGTCCTGTAATGGTCCCCGTTTGGGAGAAGAAAAACCTGCGTCTTCTGCTTCAGGCGCCTAAAAGATTTACAGTGAAGGATCCTGTCCCGGTCTCTCTGAAATACAGGTCTCAGATCACACTGCGGTTCTTCCGTTTTTCTCCCTCTGGACTTACTGCTCAAAGCCGCATACGGACTTAAATATTCTATTTCACGCTGTTCTAACTGTTCCCGAATCGTCATAATCTCACCCTCCTGTCGATTCAGTCATCTATCATAGTCAAAATAATCATTCCTTCTATTTCAAACGTTCCTCTATAGCATTTACAACAGTTTCAAGCACTTTGATCCTAGCATAATATTTGTCATTTCCTTCCACTACAATCCACGGTGCATAGGATGTAGAAGTACGGATCAGCATCTCATTTACTGCATCCTCATACTGATCCCATTTTTCTCTGTTTCTCCAGTCTTCCTCCGTTATTTTCCATTGTTTCTCAGGATTATTCTGTCTTGCTTTAAATCTTCTTTCCTGTTCATCCTTATCAATCTGCATCCAGAACTTAAGCACAATTGTCCCGGCATTAACAAGATCTTTTTCCATGTCATTTATTTCTTTATAAGCTCTCTGCCATTCCTGTCTGCTGCAAAAGCCTTCGATCCTTTCTACCATAACACGGCCATACCAGGTACGGTCAAAGAT
>JBJFCD010000117.1:0-1238 GCA_051888795.1 Lachnospiraceae bacterium
CTCCTTCACTAAATTTTTTAAATCATAGCAAAGGAGTTTTAATTTTTTATGAGAGTAATGTAAAATATAGGTTAGACTTCCGTCTCACCCTTTTTTATAGAGAGTATATCAGATTTTATCTAAATAATCTTGTTTTCCAAAAAGCATTCCAAAATATAGGATGGATTTTCATAGTACACACTACTGTTATAATCATCAATTTTTTCACTGATAAAAGAATTATAAACCCTCATTAATGCTTCAATCACATCAATTTTTTCTTTTTCAGCCACTTGTTTTATGAGTCTTTTATAGACCTTTCCGATATCCCAATGCGTCGGTATAGAATAAACACAATCACCTACATTATCAAAATTCCCTTCCGCAATTCCACATTGTTCTATAAAATCTTCACTAACACGTTCAATATTGTCACTATGAAAAACATCTGCCAAATCATAAATCTTTTCAAGATTATCTTTTCCCAGAGTATTTACTACATATACTCTGGTGTTTTTTGTTTTTCTTGCAATATAGTCAATTAAAGCACATGTAAAAAACAGGTCATTATCTTTCGAATTTTCTCTTCCATTCTGTTCCGACATTATTTGACCTCCTCGCATCCTCTATATTCAAGACATTTCAATGATTCTTCTGTACAAAAATTAATTTGATGTGTTGGATACTTAAATTTTGCCAATACCCAAAACTGTTCTCTTGTGATAATTCCATCTACATAGTCCGACACATAATTATAGATCTGATCATTAGCCATTGCACCTATAACAATATCATAATCATGCGGTTTACCACTTCTACAATCAATAATAAAATCAAGCCATTCATCCGACATTTCTTTAAAATCTTTTATCTTCAATAATGAATCCAAACGTACATCATAGATAGACACAACTTTAGTATCATAACGCTTTGCCCATCTTTGCGCTTGTTCTTTTATGATCGTACAGTAAAAACCTGTTCCAAAATCTTTTGTATTTCGACCTATACGAATCTTAGGATGTTCTACCGGCATATAACCACCATGATATACTGTCATTTTTGCCATACTCTTCCTCATTTCTACCCAAAATATTTTTGCATTAAACTGTCAAATAATAATTGTGTTTTTTCCAAAGACTTCTGTATAACGGCTTTTGTCAAACTTGGAATTATCACCGTAGTGTTCAGTTTATTAAAGTCAAAGTATTTACAGAAAAAAACAAATATTTCGGTAATAAGACATCTGCTTTTGCAACTAA
>JBJFCD010000117.1:1338-10095 GCA_051888795.1 Lachnospiraceae bacterium
GTCTTCGTAATCACACTGCTTATCTTCTTCAACTCTTGCTTCTGCCGCCTTGATGTCCTTTTTATACTCTTTATATTTACCAATTTTCTTCAAAAAGCGTTTCGCATCGTTCAAACTATCTTCAGTATATTCTGAATTTGCTTTTTTCACAGTCAAAACAGCTCCTTTTAGCATTTCTTCAGGATACACTGTATAGAGGATTTCTTTGTTTATATCCAAATAGCATGTCTGGAACATATCTCTGTAATTACCTTCACGCCTTGCTCTTCACAGGAGGCATTTACAATTTTCTGTAAATACATTGCATAACACTGCTTACACTGTTTTCTCAATAAATCCCTTTCCTCATCAAATCTCCACATATTTCCTATTGATGTAAAATTTCTTTGTGAAGCTACATACTTATCTAATTCTGTTTCAGTTTCATCATATTCTTTTTCCGTATAAATATTATCACCATCATAAGAAAAAACTTCAAGAATTTCCCGATCCTTTTCATATTCCCATACTGCCAAATCTATCATCGCCTGACACGTATTTTCTTTCGCACTGTATTCTTCCTTCACTTCATAAGTGAAATCCGGAGTATGTTCATCAACATATTTTTCTACAATTTTCTCGCACCGCTCTTCTTCAGTCATACCAGATTCACACCCAGATAATAAAAATATAAATAGTAGAATACTTAAACAGATTATCCCTTTATTCTTTTTCATAATCTCTTCTACCTCTCTGTAAAGCAATACTTTGTTTCCACTGCTTCTAAACTATCTCAATAATAGAATAACAGCTGTCCCACTATCGGTACAGCTGCTACTATTTTCCTTTGAAATTTTAATTTTACTATATTCAAACTTACATCAGTTTTCTAAACAGGTCCTTAAGATCCTCTACATTTGTATCTTTCGGATTTCCCGGTGCACATGCATCAGCGAATGCGGATTCTGCAAGGAACTGTAAATCTTCTTCTTTCAGAGCCTCAAGCTTTGTAGGAATTCCAACATCTACTGATAATTTCTGAACTGCATCGACTGCTGCCTTTCTGTACTCATCAACAGACATTTCATCCACGCCTTTAACACCCATTGCTCTTGCAATCTCGCGATATTTCTCGCCTGTGCATTCTGCGTTGTATTCCATAACGATTGGAAGCATCATTGCACATGCAACACCGTGTGGTGTATCATATACAGCGCCAAGTGTATGAGCCATAGAATGTGCGATTCCAAGTCCTACATTAGAAAATCCCATTCCTGCAATGTACTGTCCAAGTGCCATTCCTTCACGTCCTTCTTTTTCATTGGCAACAGCACTTCTTAAGGATTTGCTGATGATCTCGATTGCTTTTAAATGGAACATGTCTGTCATCTCCCATGCTCCTTTTGTTGTATAACCTTCAATGGCATGTGTCAGTGCATCCATACCTGTGGAAGCTGTAAGTCCTTTTGGCATAGAAGACATCATATCAGGATCTACTACTGCGATTACCGGCATATCATGTGGGTCTACACATACAAATTTTCTCTTTTTCTCAACGTCTGTGATAACATAGTTAATAGTAACCTCTGCTGCAGTTCCTGCTGTTGTCGGTACTGCAATGATCGGAACACATGGCTTTTTTGTCGGTGCAACACCTTCAAGACTTCTTACATCCTCGAACTCAGGATTTGCAATAATGATTCCGACTGCTTTTGCTGTGTCCATGGAAGAACCGCCACCGATTGCGATAATATAGTCTGCCTCAGCTTTCTTGAATGCAGCAACACCGTTCTGTACATTCTGAATGGTTGGATTTGCTTTGATGTCTGAATAAATCTCATAAGCAAGTCCCGCCTCATCAAGAACATCTGTTACTTTTCCTGTAACTCCGAATTTGATCAAATCAGGATCTGAACATACGAAAGCTTTTTTAAATGCTCTTGCCTTTGCTTCTGTTGCAATTTCCTTGATTGCACCTGCACCATGATAAGAGGTTTCATTCAACATAATTCTGTTTGCCATTTTTGTGTTCTCCTTTTCTTATTATTTCTTGTTTTCTTATTGTCTATATTTTAACAATTTCTGATAAGAATAAAAAGTTACAAAATGGCAAATATGTCACATCTAGCTTATTATTTTTCTAGATCAGATTGAGTGAACGAAAAACAGACGCAAGTTCTGTAGGCATAGCATTCACTAATATTTTTGCAAGCTCCTCAGGTGTAGCTTTCTTCTTACCGAGTACCCACTGTACAGTCATGTAGATAGATCCCTGGCAATACATCTCCAAAAGAAATTTTAAATCTTCCGTCAGCTTTTTCCCTGATTTTGTCTCTATCTTGTTGGTATAGAACTCTGTAATCAACTGAAAATCATGGTCTTTCAGGCAATTTTGTTCATCTGATTTAAATGCTGCCCGAAAAAAGAGTTTCTCTTGCAAAATAAACTCAAATTTTTTTACCAATCCTTCATAAACAGTTCTTCCCTCACCCATATGCTCAAAAGATTCCAAAAGTATCTTGTCAAAATACCAGTTGATCAGATCATACTTATCCTGAAAATTCCGGTAAAAGGTCTGCCTAGTTGTCCCACATGTTTCCACAATTTCCTTTACAGTAATTTTTTCTACCGATGTTTCTTTCATACACTGCTTCATGGCATCTGCAAGTCGGTATTTCATCTGTTCCTGTTTTTCAGCGTTATGACTCATCTGCTTTCTCCTTCATTTCTTACAACCTAACGAAATTGCTATCGGCAACGTCTTCAGATGTTAATTAAAAATGGTATGCTACTATTAGCATACCACTATCATATTTGAAAGACAACTTATGCACTAATCTGGTTTCTGAAAAACTGGATCAGCGGTCCGTTAAGTAATGAATTTAAAACTGTTCCTAATCCGACAATAAGCCAGACATTGTTTCCTGCTACAAGACATGCAATTATTCCCACCAACATAACTGTTACATCTGACAGGATTCTTCCCATTCGAAACGAGATTTTTTCTTTTGTTACCTTTTGAATGATATATGCAACTGCATCATATGGTGCAATTCCAAGATCCGCCACCATATACAAAGCTGCACCAAAGGACGCACACAACATCCCGATGCACAGACACACGATTCGAAATCCCAGCCCCGCTGTGATCTGCATACACTCTGTAACGATCCAACAGAGAAAATCTGCGATATAACCAACAAATACCATATTAATAATCGTACCAAGACCCACACAATTTCGTACCGTAAAAAATACAATGACTAAGATTGCCGCGTTCATGATCAACTGCCAGTTTCCAAAACTCATTTGGAGATAACCACTAATTCCGAGATTCATACAGGTAAACGGATCAACGCCGAACTCGCTCAATCGAAATGCCGAAACAGCAACTCCGATTATGAAAATTCCTAAAATCATCCTCCCCAGACGTTTTTTTGATACTGTTTTAAATAATTGCATTATTTTTCCTCCTATACTTTCAGAATATAGATTCTTGATTCAAAATCAGTACACGGAATCTTATCCGGAGTCACCTCTCCGGATGTTGAATCGGTCGTTATCATACCAAGGTTCATAAGCTCATCTCCGTAGTGTACGGTTCCTGCATTGAGATTTCTATATTTGTATTCCGGATGTAATCCTTCCAATCTAAGACGGTTATACGGAGCATTCACCTGATTGAGCACACGATACCAGCCTACCAGTGCTGTTTTCTTGTCTCCACTGACAACCATCCAGGCTGTCTCATTTCCCTCAAACGGACTTTTCAATCTGTAAAATGTTCCAAATTGCAGAATTTCACGATATTCTTTCATAAACCGAATCTGCTCTTTCACTTCTTCAATTTCCGCATCAGACAGCTTATTGAGATCCAGTTCATATCCAAATGTTCCGAAGTAAGCGACATTTGCTCTAGTATGAAGCGGCGTGTTGCGATATACCTGATGATTCGGTGTTACAGAAACATGGCTTCCCATGCTGCTGATTGGATAGCAAAGGGATGTTCCATACTGAATTTTCAGACGTTCCACTGCGTCAGAATCATCACTTGTCCATGCCTGTGGTGCATAGTAAAGCATTCCGGGGTCGAATCGTCCGCCACCACTTGCACAGGATTCAAACAATACCTCCGGAAATTCTTCAGTCAATCTCTCATAGAGATCATAGACTCCCAGAATATATCTGTGAAATACTTCTCCCTGTCTGTCTGTCGGAAGAGCGTTGCTGAAACATTCTGTAATGCTTCTGTTCATATCCCACTTTATATAAGATACTTTTGCTTCTCTGAGAATCTTTGCCATCATCTCGAAGATTGCATCTACCACTTCTTTTCTTGAAAAATCAAGGACATACTGGAATCGTCCGTGTGATGCTTTCCTTCCCGGAGTCTGAATGATCCAGTCCGGATGACTGCGGAAAAGATCAGAATCTTGATTGACCATCTCAGGTTCAAACCAGAGCCCAAATTTCATTCCCAGTACTTCTATCTTCTCTGCGAGTCCAGTAATACCATTTTCCAGTCGTTCTCTATTTGCCACCCAATCGCCGAGGCCTGCATGATCGCTGCTTCTTGCTCCAAACCATCCGTCATCCAGGACAAACAATTCAACTCCACACTCTTTTGCCTTTTTTGCAATATTGATGAGTTTTTCTTCTGTAAAGTCAAAATAGGTAGCTTCCCAGTTATTATTGAGAATCGGACGTGGTCTGTCACGCCAGTATCCTCTTGCCAAACGTTTGGAATACAGTTTATGGAAGGTCTGACTCATGCCATTCAACCCTTCATTAGAATATACCATCACAGCTTCCGGTGTCTGGAAGCTCTCTCCCTCATCCAGTTTCCATGTGAAACCTGTAGGGTTGATACCAGTCAGCACACGTGTTACGTTATACGCATCCACCTCTGCCTGAATAGAGAAGTTGCCACTGTATATAAAGCTGAATCCAATAACCTCGCCCTGTCTTTCTGTTGCTGAGGGACGCTTAAGCACCATAAACGGATTGTGGTTATGGGAAGAATTCCCTCTAATACTGCCAATTTCCTGAATGCCCGGTACCAGCTTCCTTGTCACCATATGACGTTCCCTTGCCCAGGCTCCGGAAAGCTGCACCCACTCATAATCACAGTCCGGAAGATCCATACACATGCTGAACGCTCTTGTCAGATATACTGCTTCGCTTCCTCCATTTTCCAGGAGAATACTTTTTGCGATAATTCCACCCTCCTGAAATATGGTATACAGCATTGCAATTCCAACACCGGTCAATGCATCTTTCAAATGAATAATCAATGTCTGTGCTTCTTTATCACTTTCTGTATAAGTAGAAGGAAGTCCCTGAAGCTTTGGTTTTCCGTCTGTGATTTCATAGGATTCATAAGTAAAATGCGAAATACGACTTCCGTTTTTCTGAAGGATTTCCACCATTGGCTGACGATAATCCGTCGTTCCGTATACCGGAAGTTCCTGTCTGATATGTTCCATAGAATATAACTTATTCTCCTCATAAATACAGGAGGACATTGGTCTTTGCGACAGTTCGATCAGATAGGAAAAATCATCTTTATCATGAATTTTCTGTCCAAAATACAATTGTCCAAGCTGGTCATTGGGAAGAATCGTCATAATATAACTTACCGTATCATTATATAAATGAAAGGTTTTTGTTTGTTCATGATATACGATTGCCATAGCTTGATTCCTCTCTTTCTGTCAATTCACTGCCAGTTTTGCATCATATCCCACAATGGAAAGGCCTACACCTGTAAGTCCGCCTGCCGCTGCCATCGCTGCTTTCATGAGGAAAGTCTGTGCAGAACATGTGACACTTTCATTCCTCACACCAAATTTTACTTCACCATAGTCAATAACATCTGCCATACAGCATGTTGTTACTCCAAGAGAAAGCCCGGAACCGAAAAACAGTAACGCATAATCTTCTCCGCAATTTTCGGAAAGCATACAAGTCCAGCCATCTCAGCAATAATTGCAAAACCAAAAATAGAATATAAATACTCATTACCACAAACATTTTTGAAATAGTACACTGCAAAACTTTTTGCGATCTGTGTACAGAGATTAAATGTAAGCAAAAGTCCGATAAAAGCAAGGAGCTGATCATTTTTTATAATTACCTGGATGGCTTCTTTAAAGCTTGTCTTACTTGCTTTTTCCCCTACTGTTGACTCTTCTTTTACATTGCAAACAGTAATCCCGATTGTAATGATAAAAATTACTGCAATCACAATCGCAAAAATTGTAAATCCTGTCTCAGCAAAAGAATCTTTTTCTCCTGCCATCTTATTAAAACCATGAATAATATACAGTCCAAATGTCGACACTGAAAATCCTGCAAGACTTGCAAAAAATCTTGGGATAACGGAAACCTTTTCTCTCTCGTGAGGGTCATTGGTAAGGTTCGGAAGCCATGACCAGTAAGGTACATCCATGATTGTGTAAGTCATTCCGTAAAGGATGTACATAACGGATACATATACATAAAGGGCGGTTCCCTGTAAGTTAAAACTGTGGAACAGTAATACAAATACTACGGAATTAATCAGTGTTCCGATGACCAGCCAAATTCTGAATTTCCCGTATTTTGTATGGGTATTATCTACGATCATTCCCATCATCGGGTCATTGACTGCATCCCAGATTCTTGCTGCAAAGAACAGAATTCCGACGAATGCCGGGGCCAGATACAATGTATCTGTAAAATATACCATTAAAAAAGCACCTACCAGATTACAGATAGCATCCTTTCCAATCGCTCCAATACCAAAACAGTATTTTTCTTTTGTGGATACCTTTTTATACTGCACTGCAGTTTGATTCTCTTGTAAACTCATAATTCATTCCTCCTGTGTGAATGTTTCTCATTCAATTAATTTTTAACATTCCGAAAGAAATCCTGCGCATATTTCTTAACTATGGTCATATTATAAGCTTACTTTTCTGCAATCTGATAGATACTTTTGTCTATTAAATCAGTCAAAATGTCCACTGATTTATCTTTGTCTGATCTTATCAAGCCCTTCCTTATTCATCATTTCTTCAATGCTCTCCTGATGCTCTTCCAAATTCTTATGTACCTGTTTTCTGTGTTCTCTTCGAAATACACTGGGTGGAACACCCATGGTTTTCTTAAATACTTTTGAAAACACAAGCGCCTCTTCATAACCACAGGATTTCGCAACTTCTTCAATAGAAAGTTCACTGATCGTCAAAAGTTCCTTTGCCCGTGATACTCTGAATTTTGTCAAAAATTCCTGCGGTGACATTCCAAGATGTTTCTGGAATAGCATATGAAGATAACTTCTGCTGATACATACATATTGTGCAATGTCAGCCACTTTAATCCCCCGGTGATAACTATTCCTGATAAATCCAATGGCTCGTTTAACATAGACACTTTCCGGACTTCCACCCTGATCACCTTCTACCTTAATATCTTCAATCAAAGTGGCAAAATATGCATATAACAGGCTTTGGAGAAGATATTGATTTTTAATTGCCAGTTTATGATTTTTCAGCATTTCCAGAACAATCTCTTTCAATTTATTGCCTTTTTCTGTACGAAAAGTCAGTTGGTCACTATTAATACCAAGGTCGGCAACGTATTCCGCTGCACGTTTGCCGGAAAATCCTATCCAAAAGTAGGTCCACGGTTCTTCCTTGTCCGCCTGATAAAAAGTCATCGTCTCAGGCTCAATGAGAAATCCCTGTCCACTGCCTAGATGATATATTTTTTCCCCAACAGTATAAGTTCCCTTTCCATCAACAATGTAATGGATCAGATAATTCGGTCTGGATGCCGGACCAAAGCTATGTAAAGGCTGACACTCTGCATACCCACAAAAGCAAAGATACAAATCTTCAAATTTTTTATCTGACAACTGCAAAACATATGATTTTTCCATGGTTTTTCTTTCTCCATACTGTATATTTTCCCGAATTATGTTTTTTTGAAATTTTTAATTAAATAGTATCATACATTTCTCAGCATAGGGTGGTTCATAAGCATAATGACGAATTTATTTATCAACTATATCTTCTTTAATTTTGCAAATCCTGCAAACATCTTTTTTGTTCCGGCACTGTCAAAATCTACCGTAACTTCGTAATCTCTGCCACCTTCAACAATGTTCGTAACCGTTCCCTCTCCAAACTTTATGTGGCTTACCCGGTCTCCCACACCGTAATCTAAGCCGCCTCCCGGTTTTCCAAACTGTTTTACCGGTTTTTGTACATTGAAAGCCTGTGTCTTAAACGCCTGCTTTGCCTGACGGTATGCTACCTGACTAGCAGACTCAAGCTGTATTCTGTCTATCTCTCTTTCTGCGCTTTTCTTAAATATTTCTCCCGTTGACAAAAGCTCTGTCGGAATTTCTTTTAAAAAGCGGGACATCCGATTATACTGTGTCTCTCCCCGCACCATTCTTCTTCTGGCACAGGTAAGTGTCAACTCTTCCTCTGCTCTCGTAATTCCCACATAGCAGAGTCTTCGCTCCTCTTCCACTTCCTCCGGGTCATCCGCTGTGATAGACATGTAACTCGGGAAAAGTCCATCTTCCATTCCGGCAAGATAAACATGTGGAAATTCCAGTCCTTTTGCACTGTGAAGAGTCATAAGTACAACATAGTCAGAATTTTCATCCAAACTGTCAATATCAGCAACCAGTGCAACTTCTTCCAAAAATCCACTCAAAGTTGCCGGCTCATCCTGCTCGTCACACAATTCTTCATAGGCTGCAATCTTACTGAGAAGTTCATC
>JBJFCD010000117.1:10195-13507 GCA_051888795.1 Lachnospiraceae bacterium
CGCTTTGGCACATTTACAATTCTTCTCACTGCCAGATCATCTTTTCCGTTATCAACAGTTTTCAGATATGCCAGCAGATCCTTGATCTCCCGTCTGGAGTAGAAGTTTATGCCGCCTACAATTTTATAAGGAATATTGGCTGTCACAAATTTTTCCTCAAACATACGGGACTGTGCATTTGTCCTGTATAAAATCGCATTGTCGTTATATGTACAATCTCCTTTATTTACATGCTCTCTAATATCAGAAACTATGTATTCGGCTTCATCATACGCTGTATCAAACTGTCTGAAATTAATCCTGTTCCCGATACCGTTATCCGTCCAGAGTGATTTGTCTTTTCGTCCCCTGTTATTTTTAATCACTGCATTTGCAGCATTCAGGATGTTGCTGGTAGAACGATAATTTTGTTCTAGCTTAATGACTTTTGCATCTTCAAAAAACTGTTCAAAGTTCAGGATGTTTTTAATATTTGCCCCGCGGAATTTATAGATGGACTGATCATCATCACCGACCACGCACAGATTCCGGTACTTAGAAGCCAGAAGTCTCACTAACTCGAACTGCACCGTATTGGTGTCCTGATACTCATCCACCATGATATAACGAAAACGCTCCTGATAATAGGAAAGTACCTCTTTCTGCGTCTGGAAAAGCTGCACAGTCTTAAACAAAAGGTCATCGAAATCCAACGCATTATTTGAGCGAAGCTGCTTTTCATATTCTTCATAGACCTGTGCAATCTTTAACTGTACAAAATCTCCACCAGCCTGCAAACGAAATTCTTCCGGAGTGATCAACTCATCTTTCGCATGAGAGATAGCAGCAAGTAAAGTTCTCTCCCGGAACTGTTTCGTATCAATCTGCAGAAGTTTGCATACATCTTTCATCAATGTCTTCTGATCATCGGTATCATAGATAGTAAAATTCGTATCATATCCCAAAAGATTAATATGTCTTCTCAAAATCCGGACACACATAGAGTGAAATGTGCTCACCCAGATACTTTCCGAACCGAATCCCACCAGGTTATCTACTCGTTCTCTCATCTCTCCGGCAGCTTTATTAGTAAAGGTAATGGCAAGAATATTCCATGGATTCACACCTTTTTCATCTATCAGATATGCTATTCTGTGAGTCAGCACTCTTGTCTTTCCCGATCCTGCCCCCGCCAGAATAAGAAGCGGTCCTTCTGTGTAATAAACCGCTTCCTGCTGTTTGTCATTCAATGTATCATAAATGCTCAAATTATTTCTTTCCTCTCTTCCGTGATTATTTGGGGATCTCTCCCCAAAGTCTGTTTCTATTATAAATAGTTTCCTATATGCTTGCAAGAAAAAACAGATAGTGTTTTTTCCCAGTTTCTTTCCACTGAAATCACTATCTGTCTTTTAATAGCATAAGACTCTCTTCACGAATTTCAAGATAATCAGGAAGCCCCTTTTTTTCTATCTCTGGCATAATTTCCCTCTGTACGAACCAGCAGATTGGAGTAGGATTCTCCTGTCCATCTTGTTTCTGACAATCTGTATTTTCTTCCGGCATCAGATAATAGTTATTCTCAAACGGCAGTTTTGCCGTATCCATGACCTGAACCTTAAGAGCATTCTCCGGTCGTTCACCCCACACCGGCACAAAATCATGCGCCCGGTATCCAATACATGTGACATCTCCGGGAACTTCTCTTTTTAACCGAAGAAAAATCCCCCAGTCAGTTACCTTTATCGTATGAGAATCAATAATTTCGATGTCAGAGAAATTTTTGCACCCGGTCAGCTTCGCTGCTTCTCTGTATACAGGCTCTTCAAAAATCGCTTTTGTTTTTCCGTAAATAACTTTGCTCCCCTTATCTATCGTGAGAAGCTCCTCGCTGAATCTGTAAATCTCATCTCTGCTGTGCGATACTAATATGACAACTCCCGGATAATCAGAAAGCATCTCCATCATCTCTCTTTGAAGCTGGTCTTTCAGGAAAACATCTAACGCGGAAAAAGGCTCGTCCAAAAGGATGACCTCCGGACTATATGCCATGATTCTTGCAAGGGCTACTCTCTGCTGCTGTCCTCCGGAAAGCTGTGTGGGAAGATGATTTTCAAGTCCTGATAAACGGAACTTTTCTATCATTTCCTGTACACGTTTCTTATTTTCAGCTTTACTCCCTTTTAACCCTGCTTCGATATTCTTTGCAACAGTCATGGTCGGGAAAAGGGCATAATTCTGAAACAGATATCCGATATTTCTTTCCTGAGGTCTTAAATTCACCTTCTTTTTTGAGTCAAACAGCATCCGTTCGCCAATATATATTTCACCTTCATCCGGCGCCTCGATTCCGGCAATGCATTTTAATGTCATACTCTTTCCACATCCGGAAGCTCCCAGTATCCCTATTCTTCCTGACTCACTTTGAAAATCAATATTTAATTGAAAATTTCCAAGTTTTTTCTTAATGTTAATTCTGATTTCCATATGTTTTTATCCTGTTTTCTACAATACTTTATTACCAGCGTGGGATATTTTTCAGTTTTTTTCCTGAAATCAAATTCATTAAAAAGATGGCTGTGAATGCAATCAACATCACAATTACCACCCACACTCCTGCAGTCGCGTAATCACCATCCTGAATAACCATGGCAATCTTCTGGGAAATCGTTCCGGTCTTTCCAGGAATATTTCCGGCAAGCATAGAAGTCGCTCCATACTCACCAAGGGCTCTTGCAAAAGTAAGAATCGTTCCTGAGACAATACCCGGCCCCGCTGCCGGAACTACAACTTTCCAGAAAATTTTCATCTCAGACATTCCCAGTGTCCGCCCTGCATAGATCAGATTGATATCCACCTGCTCAAAGGCGGCTCTTGCGTTCCGATACATGAGCGGAAATGCAATAACCGTTGCTGCGATGACACAGCCAAGCCATGTCTGCACTACCTTGATGTCGAAATTCTCATACAAAAAGATGCCAAACGGTCTCCTCTTACTGAAGATCAGTAAGAGGAAGAAACCTGCAACCGTAGGAGGAAGTACCATGGGAAGTGTCAGAAGTCCATCCGCAAAAGCTTTTCTTCTTGCCGGCATCCGCATCACTCTCGATGCGGTATAAATCCCCAGAAAAAAGGATACAACTGTAGCTGCAACACCGGTTTTCAAAGAAATAAATAATGGACTCCAATCCAGATTCGCAATAATATTTTCTATTGTATCCATGGGTATTCCTCCTTATAAAATACAATTCTGCTTAAATATCTGTATCAAAATAATATGCATCAAAGATTTCTTTTGCTTCATCAGACAGGATATACTTGATAAAGTCATCT
>JBJFCD010000118.1:0-3044 GCA_051888795.1 Lachnospiraceae bacterium
CATATAATACCCGAACGTCGACTCCCTGACAGACTTTTTCCTTTAGCACTTCTAAAATAGATCCCCACATGATACCTTCCTGGATAATAAAATATTCCATAAAAATATAATGTTTCGCTTTTTTTAACTCTGCGAGAAGAACTGGAAAAAATTCTTCACCCGGCGAAAAATATTCAACGTTGGTATTATCATAAATAGGGAAACCCGCATATTGTAAATACCGTATTTGCGGAATATGCTCTGGAATTTCTTTGCAAATCGCTTCAAACGCATCGCCTGGTAGTCCATAGAACTTCCGATTCTTCTCTTCAATCTGCATGATCCGCTTTCCAAACCACCTCGTTGACGCCTGGAAATTATAAAGCAGATACAACATTCCTCCAAATAAGGGGAACAAAAGAATCAGGAAAATCCATGCAATTTTATTTGCCCCTTTATCCTTTTTAGAGATAATATACAGCACAAGGAACCCGCTAATAACACGAAATGCTGCTCCCAGTCTCTCTGATATGTAGCTTTCACTGGTAAAAAAATAAACCAAGACCAAAACCTGTAAGATCAGTAGAGCCATAATCGCCAGTCTTCTACGCAATAATGCATGAAACCATGGATGCCTCATTTTATACCCTTGCCTTTTTTTCAATTGCACCATCTTCTCCTCTAATAGAATCCAAAATATAATGCCGCAATTCCAAATACAACAAGGGCAGTAATACTTCCTGCCAGGAATTCTGATACGGTATGTCGCTTTAAGTATACAGACGCCCAAAATTCAATACCATAGAGAATCATGCAAACCAGCACAGTAACACCCTTTAGCCAATAGGATAAAAATAAATATGGAAGTGTACAGCTGCATGCATGCCCGCTTGCTCGGATTTTGCAGATTCTGTTCAGTAATGTTAAAACTAACACTGCCAACAAATAAGAGTTCAACACACACATCAGCATCTCGGAACACTGCATCACCTTCCCTGCTGACATTGCAATCAAATATCCTGCAAGATTCAGGAGAAAGGCCATATTTCTCTGTGCTTCTCGTAAATTCTCTTTAGTAGTTTTTCTAAGTTTCGCCATTGGATATGCGCAGGCAGGTACAAGCGATAAAAAAACAACCGCCATAGTAAGTTCACTCAATGATGCGAACCTTTCTCCAAATACTCCAAACAATATAAGCAGCATAAAAAGTATCAAGACAGGAGGAACCGTTACTATACGAACAATCTGTGCTATTTTATCTTTCACTTTTCTCTTTCCTCCCTATAATTTTCTACTAATCCCCATTCCAAAAGCTCCCGGTCCCACATGACATCCGATACTAAATGTCAAAGGATCATAATTGAAATCCTCTCCTTCAAAGATCTCTTTTGCCATGTTCATCCATTCCTGGTGTTCCTCTTGTTCCACAAAGCTTCCGGCAACTCCTACTCGAATTTCATAACCCTTCTCATGGAACTCATGGGCTCTTTTCTTCATTTCCTGAAGCAACCGCTTTTTACAATTTTTGGTACCTCTCACTTTTGCATAAGCATCCAGACGTTCCCCATCAATAATCAAAAGCGGTTTAATATTCAACAATTCACCCATTGCCGCTCCTGCAGGAGTTACACGTCCACCTTTTTTTAAGTATTCCAATGTTTCTACCCCAACCAGAATAATGGATTCATAAGCTGACTGTTCCAGTTTTCTCTTAATCTCTTTTGCCGAACATCCCTGCTCCGCCAGAGTAAGTGCATCCTGCACAGAATGCCTTTGTGTTATGGAAATCCGATGATTATCCACCACCTGCACCTTACCATCATATTCCCTTGCCAAAAGCTGTGCTGTCTGGCAGGAGCTACTCAGTCCACTGGACATTGGAATATATACAATTTCATCATACCCGTCAGATAATATATATTCCCACCTTTCCATGATATCTCCTAATGATGGCTGTGAAGTGGATAACTCTTTATGTTCTAAAAGCCATTGATAAAATACTTCATGGGACAATCCATTTCCTTCAAAATAAGTTTCTCCCTCTATAATAACAGGCATCGAAATTACATAGACTCCAAGTTTCCGTCCTTCTTCCTCAATAATACCACTGTTACTATCTGTTACTATTGCCGTTCTCATCCTGTACCTCCTCATAATATTCTTTTCTATTTCTCTTCGACTCTCTTGTAAATACCCGGATCATATCCCCAATATCCACAAATTCATCTATGTAAATAACCCGTTTTTCCCAATTTTTAAGAACAAGCGGATCCATATATGAAAATAACTTATGATACAAAGAATGTAACCGCACCTCATTGCCTGCCCTGGAAAGATAAATTGGGGCTTTATTATTGTTTATGAGAAAATATTCCAATCCTCGTATAGATGACTGTTCGCCTGGTAAGAAAACAATTCTATCCAACTCTTCCACTGGTATGTTCCATTTCTTTACCAGTATGTGAAATCTCTCAAACGAATTTATAATAAACAAAAATTTATAATTAGAAGGCGTAGTAATGTACCACGCCACTTTGCAATCTATCATAGTTTGTCCTTGTGGTTCTTCAAAAAGTGCTGTTGTCTGCATCTATCCTTCATCCACCTTTACTAATGCATTTGCAATACTATAAATACGTCTTTAATTGTTCTACTTTATCCAATTTTTCCCATGGGAGTTCCAAATCATTTCTTCCAAAATGTCCGTAGGAAGCTGTCTGCTTATAAATCGGTCTCCTCAAATCCAACATTTTAATGATTCCTGCAGGCCGGAAATCAAAGTTTTCACGTATGATCTCTGTGATAGCTTCATCTGAAAGCTTTCCTGTTCCAAAAGTATCTACATTAACTGAAGTAGGCTTCGCTACACCGATGGCATAGGAGAGTTGAACCTCACATTTTTCAGCCATACCTGCTGCTACAATATTTTTCGCTGCATATCGTGCTGCATAAGATGCAGAACGGTCTACTTTTGTACAATCTTTTCCTGAGAAAGCTCCCCCTCCATGTTTTGCATATCCGCCATAGGTGTCAACAATAATTTTGCGTCCCGTCAGACCACTGTC
>JBJFCD010000119.1:0-3042 GCA_051888795.1 Lachnospiraceae bacterium
GTAAGCATAATACTTGCCATCATCGGTCCCATCTCTACTTTTCCGTAGCTTCCTCTGAAATACTGGATCAACATTGGAATTGTTTTATACTTCTTGATATCCAGAACCAATGTCGGGAGCAAATAGTCATTCCATACCCACATTGCTTCCAAAATACCTACAGAGATCATTGTAGGTTTCAAAATCGGCATTACAACCATAAAATATGTCTGCAGCGGATTACATCCATCAATCATAGCTGCCTCTTCAATTTCAATCGGAACAGATTTCATAAAGCCTGTAAACATAAATACCGCCAGACCGGATCCAAATCCCAGATAGACAATCCAAATATTCCATGGAGTATTCAGTTTCAGAGAGTCAGCTGTCTGAGACAATGTAAACATAACTGTCTGGAAAGGCACAACCTGTGATAATACGAACATGAAATACAGAGCCTTTGTAAACACGCTCTGCACACGTGTAATATACCATGCACACATGGAGCAGCAGACCAAAATAGCCGCAACAGAAGACAGAGTGATAAACAAACTGAATCCCAGACTGTTCAAAAATCCTTTTGACGTAATCGCATCTACATAGTTAGCAATACCGGCAAAAGTCTCTCCTGTCGGTAATTTAAATACCGATCCGGTGCTGATTGCTCTTTCCTGCTTTAATGAGTTCATCAGAATCATTACAATCGGATACACATACAAAAGTGCAACAAGTGTCAGTAAGACTACCCATATTTTATCACTAAATTTCTTCTTTTCCATTACTGCTGCACCTCCTTTGAACGAGTCGCTCTAAGCTGGAACATAGATATCGCAACTACTATGATACAGAAAATAATTGCCTTTGCCTGACCAAGACCTTTCCACTGCATACCTGCACGGGCATAGAACGTCTGGTAAATATTAAGAGCAAACATTTCTGTTGTGTGATTCGGCTCTCCACCGGTAAGAGCAAGGTTCTGATCAAATAACTTAAATGAATTTGTAAGTGTCAGGAATACACAAATTGTGATGGACGGCATAACCATTGGAATCTTTATCTTCCACAAAATCTGTTTGGCTGTTGCTCCGTCAATTTTTGCAGCTTCAATCAGATCTTCCGAAACATTCTGCAAACCGGAAATGTAAATGATCATCATATATCCTATCTGCTGCCAGCACATTAAAATAATAAGTCCCCAATATCCTGCAGTACTGTTTAATGCCAACAGAGGCTGTCCTACAATAGTAAGTACACAGTTAATCAGTATTTGCCAGATATAACCAAGTACGATACCACCAATCAGATTCGGCATAAAAAATACAGTACGGAAAATATTTGTTCCCTTCAATCCTTTTGTCAGCAAAAGAGCAAGTCCAAATCCACACACATTAATTAAGATGATTGATACAACTGCAAATGCTACTGTGAATCCGAATGCATCTGTAAATGATGTATCTTTTAATGCGTTGATATAATTGGATATTCCCACCCATTTAGCATTACTTACTGTTGTAAACTGGCAAAATGAAAGATACAGACCCTCTATAAAAGGTATGATAAATCCGATTATGAATGCAGCAAAAGTAGGTAATACAAAAATAGGTGAATACCGTTTTAATGCTTTTTCCATAAAAAGCCCCTTTCTAAGACTCAAGAAGGGACAGGCAGGATTTCTGCCTGTCCCTTCTCTAAAACTATAACACTATGAAACAAGTTTTTTACAAATATTTTTTATTGATTAGCAAGTTCATATTCTGTAGCCCATCCGTCAACAAAAGCGGATACAACTGCATCCCAGTTAGCATCTGACTGATCTGCTGCGTATGCTGTAAGAGCAGAACCTACACCATTCTTCCACTCTTCAGATGGCATTGTTGTAAAGTTCCATGATACAGGTGTCTTTCCTGCTGCTGTCAGTTCTGCATCCTGTTTTACAAACAGATTCTGAGATTCCTGAGCGCCCTTGAACGGAATTACAAATCCCATATCTTCAGCCATTGCTTTTGTTCCTTCTTCAGATGTTACACACCAGTTGATGAAATCAAGTGTTGCCTGAATGTCTTCTTCACTTGCCTGGCTGTTTACACACCAGTAGTTCTCTGTACCTGTACAAAGTCCCTGATTAGCTTCATCGCCAGCTCCAATGTAAATCGGGATCATTGCAAGATCATCATCTGTAAATAAGCCATCGCCTACAAGGTTTGCATATTCCCAGGAACCATTCTGGAAGAATACAGCCTCTCCTGCAAGGAACTCATTACGAGAGTCATCACCTGTCTTAGCTGCAAGATCTTTTGCATCGCAAGTGCTATTGTTAATGTAGAGATCCCACATAGCACGGTAGTTATCTAAGTATGTACCTTTAATAGCATCTGTAGAATCAATTCCATCTTCCTGATACTCAAAGTAAATTGGAAGGTTTGCAAGATGTGTCTTAAATCTCCAGTCAGAAGATCCATCCATACCAGCAGATGTAAATGCTGCAAATCCAAGTTCATCAGAACGTTTTGTAATATCTTCTGCAACTTTCTTAAGATCATCAAATGACTGAATGTCATCAATAGAATATCCTGCTTTGTCAAGTAATGTCTTGTTAACGATAAGACCATAAGATTCAATAACGTATGCGATACCGTCTACTTTGTCTCCATCTTTCAATGCATAACTGTCACTTGTAAGTTCTCCGTAAATATCGCTTCCGGAAAGGTCATAGCAATAATCCTTCCAGTTTGCGAGACCAACAGGTCCATTTACCTGGAAAAGTGTAGGAGCACTGCTCTTACCCATTTCACTCATCAGAGTAGTTTCATACTCACCGGATGCAGCTGTTACTACTGTAACATCAACACCTGTCTCTTCAGTATAAACCTTTGCAAGATCCTGCCACTGCTGATCCTGTTCCGGTTTGAAGTTGAGGTAGTAAACAGATCCTTTTCCTGATTCATCAGATGATGCATCAGAGGAATCATCACTGCTGCCACATCCGACTAACAGAGATGCTGTAAGACCACCCACGAGAAGTAAAGATAATAATCTTTTTTTCATAATAGTTCCTCCTTTTAT
>JBJFCD010000120.1:0-50462 GCA_051888795.1 Lachnospiraceae bacterium
GAGCTGCGCCGGCTTACCGATATCATCGACACGCTGAACGTGTAGGAAAGAAACGCATGACACTTTTTTTCATAGATAAAATGTTGTCCCTAATGACAATCACTCGTGAGCGGCAGCCCCATTATCCAGGACGGCAGGCTCATCGGCGCGGTGACCCATGTACTCGTCAATGATCCCACCACGGGATATGGGATTTTTATCGAAAACATGTTGGACGCGGCGGGGTAAATGCGATGCCGGAGGCGGGGCCTCCGGCATATTTTCAGTTTATCTTTTTGAAGCTGCTCTCGCAAAATACCTAACCTTTGGTTAATGTTCATTTCTTGAAATTCACCGTACAATGTTTGTACAGTGGATTTTTGTTTTTGGATAAAAACAACAACCTCGTTGATAGCGGAAATGTCCTGACCTGCCGCAGTGAATCCTTCTTTGAAGGCAGTGCCGGTGATACGTCGGGGCTGATGATACTGCTGCGATTCAGAGGCAAACACGGGAGAGGAAATGACGGTATGGAAGAACTGAACGGGATGACAAAGGAGCAGTTGGAAGACGAACTCAGGTTAATGCGCAAGAGGGCGGTGACGAGCGGGATCCTGGCCGGGTGTGCCGCTGTGGCGGCCATCTTCACGATCATGACGGGATATCTCGTCGTTGTTGTGGGGTTTCTGGTAATCGCGGTGGTGTTCGGGATACGGGCACGCCAGGCGGCCCAATGCGCCGGTGAAATCAAAAGGCGTCTCGAATATGAGACGGAAACGGATCAGATCGATGCCGAGTTCCGGTCTATGCGTACGAAGGTGCTTGTCCTGAGAATCCTGACCCACGGCTTCACTGTGACAGGGCTCCTCTCATTGTTCATCACGCAAAATGTCCTGATTATGGTGTGCTTTTGGATCATCGCGCTGGCGTTCGGGATTCCGACTGGCCGGGCAATCAAGAAAAGGAATAAAATCAAGGATCGGCTTGTCTTTCATATTGCTGGCTGTGTACTTAGGGATGCGTTGGGCGATGATATGGAATACAATCCGTCTGGCGAATTAAAGCTGGACAAAGAGGCAGCTCCGTTCTGCTTTCCGACCGAGAAGAACAAGGTTTGGCGAACGTACAGCTGGTATTCTATTAAGGCTGCCTACAATGGGTTGAACATTGAACTGGGCAACATTTATATTGATGAGAAAGAATCAGGCTGGCAATGGGATGAAGCGACCTTCGGCGGCCGTGTATTATTTAACGGGCCATGGCTTATATGTGATTTCGGCAGGAAACCTGCCTGTACCGTAACTGTTTCAGCGAGGAACAACTTTTTCTCTAAAGCGGAAAGAGCTGTTACTATAGATAACAAGCAGTTTAGCAGCCGTTTCTGTGTAAATGCGGAAGATCCGCAAGAGGCGTTCAAAATCCTCACGCCGCAGATGATGGATACTATTTCTGCCGTGGCGGACAAGAACGGCGGTCAGGTCTACATATCTTTCATGACAGGCGGGAAAATGCACGTTGGGATAAATACATGGTGCGCCCTCTTTGACGCCAGGAAATACAATGATGCAGAAGAAATTCGTCAGAAATTTTCGGAAGAGGTTCGCCGGATTACTGATATCCTCGACATTCTGAACGCGCGGGAAGATAACGTATGACGCTTATTTTTATAGATAAAAAGGTTGTCCCTAATGACAATCACTCGTTTGAACTCTCGGATGCTATTTATGTTGTTGATATCCATGGATACATAGGCAATCAGGTTTCAAAAGAAATAGAGTTTGCTAAAAGTAAGGGAAAAGAAATTATACTTCATTCAGAGTATAGTATAGAATGATACATATTTATGGGGATATATGAATTATTTTATGATGATTTTTGGAAGCAATGGATGGTGCATAGGTATTGATATAAAGAGGATGTTGATAAACGTCTTCTTTTTCTTTATTTAAAAAACCACGCATTGCGAAATATAAAGAGATGTGGTATGATAAATAAAACATTACATGGAGGTGTTCAGAAATAATGGAATCTGCAGATAAAATACGGAGACTTAGGGAACAAACGGGAATGACCAGAAAAGATTTTTCACTACATATTGGAATTCCTCTGAGAACGATAGAGGATTGGGAGGCAGGGCGCAGGAGACCGCCGGAGTATATTCCACGACTGATTGAGTATCAGCTAAAGTATGAAGAACTGATCGATAAAAAGCAAAAGGAGGAGCAGGATGTAGAAAAATAACGAGATTGTAATTTTTGAAACGGAAGATAATCAGGTAAAATTACCCGTAACTGTGGATGATGAGGCAGTATGGTTGACTCAAGCGCAAATGGTTGAGCTCTTTCAAAGGGATGTTTCAGTCATTTCTCGTCATATTAGGAATGTGTTTAAAGAAAATGAAGTAGAAGAAAAGAGCAACTTGCATTTTTTGCAAATTCCAAATTCAGATAAACCGGTAGCCTTTTACAGCCTTGATGTAATCATTTCTGTTGGTTATCGTGTGAAATCAAAACGTGGTGTAGAATTTCGCCGTTGGGTAAATTCTGTATTAAAACAGTACATACTGAGAGGTTATGCGGTGAATGATAATCGCATCAAACAACTGGGAGAAGTGATACGGATTATGAAAAGGACGGAGAATGAACTGGACAGCAAACAGGTGCTTTCTGTAATTGAAAAGTATCCTTTGGATAACCCTTTGAACATTTACTTGAATCATGCTAGTATATTTGTAATAAAAAGATATTTTTGACAAAAGAAGATTAAAATTGAGGAGGAGCAAAACATGAATCCGACAGCAACATTACATATGGCAAATAATACACGTATTGTCATTGAACTTTTACCGGAAATAGCACCGAATACAACAGAAAGCTTTATTTATGCGGCAAGCCACGGAGTTTTTGATGGACATGCGATTGAACGAATCGTTCCCGGTAACTGGGTCGACATGAGTTATACCGGATTCCGAAAAAAAGAAGGGCAGTATTTAATTCCATACGAAAGTAAATTACATCCGGAGATTACACCTTTAGACTCTGATGTAGGATGTGTATGTATGGGAGGATACGGAGAGCTTGGACAGGCAGGATGTGAGTTTTTCTTTCCACTTCGTCCTTGCCCGGAGCACAAAGGACTTTATCCGGTATTTGGAAAGGTGATCAGTGGAATCGAAGAGATTCTTCGTCTGGAACATGTTGCAATTCGCCCGGTTACAGATTTTCCGATTCCAGGACTTGAAGTGAATGCTCCGGTAGAGCCGGAAATTATCGATCATGTAGAGTTAGATTTAAAGGGTGTCACATATCCTGATCCTATACGTGTGAATGAAGGAGTACTTACTCCTTCATGGGAACAATTTTGGGAGAGATACGATGGATAATAAAAAAACAAATTGTAATTTAGGAGGAAAATGCTTTATGACTCAGTATGAAAGAATGGAAGCCGGGCTTCTCTATGACCCCGGGGACAAAGAAATAATGGATGAACAGTTCCCTTATCTGGATAAACTCTGGGAGTTTAATCAGTTAAAACCTTCAGAATGTGACAAAAAAGAAAAATATATGAAAGAGGTATTTGCGGAGTGTGGAGATAATTGTTATATTGAATTACCTTTCCGTGCAAACTGGGGAGGAAAGCATGTCCATTTTGGCTCCGGGATATATGCAAATTCAAATTTGACTCTGGTAGATGACGGGCATATTTATGTCGGTGATAAAGTAATGTTCGGTCCGAATGTTACAATTGCGACAGCAAATCATCCAATTGATCCACCGCTCAGAGAGAAGGCGTTGCAGTACAATAAGGATGTTCACATAGATGAGAATGTATGGATCGGTGCCGGTGTTGTCATTGTTCCGGGTGTTCATATCGGGAAAAATACAGTAATCGGTGCAGGGAGTATTGTAACAAAAGATATCCCGGAAAATGTTGTGGCAGTGGGAAACCCATGCCGTGTATTGAGAACGATCGGCGAACGTGATAAAGAATATTTTTACAAAAATGAACAGATTGACTGGGATAATCTGTATAAAGACTGTGGATTGAAGAATACTATTTCTGAATAGACTTCAGGGGGAATTTTATGTGTACAGCAGCAACTTATAAGACAAAGGATTTTTATTTTGGGCGGACGTTGGACTATGAGTTTTCTTATGGGGAAGAAATTGTAGTGACACCGCGGAATTATGTCATCGAGTTTCGGAATGCCGGAAAAATGGAAAGGCACTATGCATTGATCGGGATGGCTCATGTGATTGGAGATTATCCTCTTTATTATGATGCAATTAATGAAATGGGGCTTGGAATGGCAGGATTAAATTTTGTGGGAAATGCGCATTACAATGATCCGGAAGAGGAAAAAGATAATATAGCTCAGTTTGAATTTATACCGTGGATCCTGATGCAGTGTGCCACAGTAAAAGAAGCCAGAAAATTACTTGAAAGGTTAAACCTTGTTAATACTCCTTTTAACGAAAAGCTTCCGTTAGCTGAGCTTCACTGGATCATTTCAGATCGGGAGGAATCAATCACCGTGGAATCTGTAAAAGAGGGGCTCAAAGTGTATGATAATCCGGTGGGCGTGCTTACTAATAATCCGCCTTTTGACCAGCAGATGTTCGAGCTTAACAATTACAGACACCTTTCACCGAAAGACCCAGAGAATCTTTTCTCTGATCGTCTTACTCTTAACAGATACAGCAGAGGAATGGGTGCGATGGGACTTCCGGGAGATCTGTCCTCACAGTCACGTTTTATAAGGGTAGCATTCACGAAAATGAATTCAATCTCCGGGGATTCAGAGACAGAAAGCGTTAGTCAGTTTTTTCATATTTTAGGATCTGTCGATCAGCAGAGGGGGTGTTGTAATGTAGGAGATGATAAGTATGAGATTACAATCTATACCTCCTGCTGCAACGCAGACAAAGGAATCTATTATTATACTACCTATGAGAATCATCAGATTACTGGAGTTGATATGCACAGAGAAAATCTGGATGGAAATATGTTGGCAAAGTATCCGTTGATTTTAGAGGAACAGATAAAAATGCAAAATTAGGAAAATAAGGAAAGCAAACTGACAAAAAAATCCTAAATGATGCGACATAAAGTAACAAATGTTTTCTTTCACTTTTCCGAAATGTGTAGAAATGTTAAAAATTGCTGTAAAATCCAGTCGGAATAAGGCATATTTATCCGACAGCAATTTCTTGAACTTACGCAGAACGAACCTTTATAATTGGTCATGTGACTAATTTGGACATAATTGAAAGGGGGATTTCGCGGATATGGGCGAGATAAGTGTAGCAATTGCTGATGATAATGAAAGAATTCTGGATTTACTTGGAGAAATGGTCAGTTCAGACAAAGATCTACATTTGGCCGGAAAGGCAAATAACGGGGAGGATGCCTATGCACTGATTAAAGAAAAGCAGCCGGATGTTGTTTTGCTGGATCTGATCATGCCGAAAATGGATGGACTCAGTGTTATGGATCATGTGAACCGTGACAGAGAGATAAAAAAACATCCGAATTTTATTGTTATTACAGCAATAGGTCAGGAAAGAATTGCAGAGGATGCATTTAAGAAAGGAGCAAATTATTATATTTTAAAACCATTTAATAATGAAATGGTTTTAAACAGAATTAAAAATGTAAATCAGCTTCTGAAAAATGAGACTGGCGCTTTTCAGAGAGAGGCTTGTGTGACACAGAAGGATGAGGAGATAAATCTGGAGACCAGAGTGACCGATATGATTCATGAGATAGGTATTCCTGCCCACATAAAAGGATATCATTATCTGAGAGATGCAATCATTATGGCAGTTGAAGATATGGATGTTTTAAATGCGATTACAAAAGTACTTTATCCTACAGTAGCAAAGAGACATCAGACAACTGCAAGCAGAGTGGAACGGGCAATCCGTCATGCAATCGAGGTGGCATGGAGCAGAGGAAAATTAGATACGTTGGATGAATTATTTGGATATACCGTAAGTAATGGAAAAGGGAAGCCGACAAACTCAGAATTTATTGCACTGATTGCAGATACTATACGATTAGAATATAAAAACAGATAAACTCTTTTCTTCTGGAAAAAAATACGGTATAATACATTATATACCGCAAAAATGGGAGGAAGAGTTATGAAAAAAATACTTTTTGCAACTTCAGAGGCAGTACCTTTTATAAAAACAGGAGGACTTGCGGATGTAGCCGGTTCTCTGCCAAAATATTTTGATAAAGATAAATTTGATGTACGTGTTATGCTGCCAAAATACATGTGCATGAAAGAAGTATGGAAAGAGAAATTACAGTACAAAACACATTTCTATATGGATTTAAATTGGAGAAAACAGTATGTAGGGGTTCTTGAAACTGTATATGATGGAATCACTTTTTACTTTATAGATAATGAATACTATTTTAACGGATTTGCACCGTATGGTGATATGTATGCAGATATTGAAAAATTTGCATTTTTCTCAAAAGCAGTTTTAAGTGCATTGCCGCTTATTGATTTCAGACCTGATATTATTCACTGTCATGACTGGCAGACAGGACTTGTTCCAATCTTCCTTGACAATTTCCGTTTTGGCAACGAATATTATCGTGGGATCAAGACTGTTATGACAATACATAATCTGAAGTTCCAGGGTGTATGGGATACAAAAAGAGTCAGAGATATTACCGGGCTTCCTCAGTATTATTTTGCACCGGACAAGCTTGAAGCTTACAAAGATGCAAACTACTTAAAAGGCGGAATTGTATATGCAGACAGAGTTACTACAGTAAGTAATTCCTATGCGGAAGAAATTAAAACTCCATTTTATGGTGAGAAGCTTGATGGTCTGATGAATGCAAGAGCAAACTGTCTGACAGGTATTGTAAACGGTATTGACTATGATGATTTCAATCCGGAAACAGATCCACATATTGCAAGAAACTACAATGTTGAGAGCTTCAGAAAAGAGAAAGTAAAAAATAAGATTGAGCTTCAGAAAGAATTAAATCTTGAGCAGGATCCGAAGAAGATGATGATCGGTATCGTGTCACGTCTTACAGACCAGAAGGGATTCGACCTTGTTGCATACGTTCTTGATGAATTGTGTCAGGATGCAATCCAGCTTGTTGTACTCGGTACAGGTGAAGAACAGTATGAAAATATGTTCCGTCATTTCGCATGGAAATATCAGGGAAAGGTTTCTGCAAATATTTATTATTCAGAGCCGATGTCACATAAGATCTATGCCGCTAGTGATGCATTCCTGATGCCGTCACTCTTTGAACCATGCGGTCTCAGTCAGCTTATGAGTCTCAGATATGGTACAGTTCCGATTGTCAGAGAGACGGGAGGACTTAAGGATACTGTTGAAGCATATAATGAGTTTGAAAAGACAGGTACCGGTTTCAGCTTTGCAAATTATAACGCACATGAGATGATGGCTACAGTCCGTTATGCAGAGCGTATCTATTATGATAGAAAGAGAGACTGGAATAAAATCGTTGAACGTGGCATGAACAAAGATTTCTCATGGAAGAATTCAGCAAAACAGTACGAAGAACTGTACGAGAGCATGTAATGAGTTAAGATTAATGAAAATATGACTTTGGCATAATCCTTTTGAATATTAAAGATTTCAGAGGGATTATGCCTTTTTATTTTTGTAGCCATTCAGAGCATATGGCAATATTTTCTTGCATTTTATCGGGATTTGCTTTATCGTATATAACATGAGAATTCCTACAGAAGCGGTAAGGATAGAGATGCATAAATATTGCGATAAGGAGAATAGGAAATATGAAAATCAGAGATATTTTAAAAGAAACAACACCTCATATTTCGTTTGAAGTATTTCCACCGAAAACAGATGATGGATTTGAAAGTGTTCTGGCAGCGACAGACCGGATTGCTGCGCTTAAACCATCTTATATAAGTGTCACATACGGTGCTGGGGGAGGAACAAGTAAAAATACAGTTAATATTGCGTCACATATTAAGGATGATCTTGGTGTGACCAGCCTTGCACATCTGACATGTGTGTCTTCTACGAGAGAACATGTTCATGAGGTTATAGGACAACTAAAGGAAAAGAAGATTGAAAATATTTTGGCTCTCAGAGGGGATATCCCGAAAGATTTAGAATTTCCACTGCCGAATCAATACAAATATGCCTGCGAATTGATTGAGGATATTAAGGGTCAGGGGGATTTTTGTATAGGAGCAGCCTGTTATCCGGAAGGGCATGTGGAGACGGAGCATAAGAGAGATGATATCATTAATCTCAAACATAAAGTGGATTGCGGAGTGGATTTTCTGACGACACAGATGTTTTTTGAGAATAGTATTTTTTATAATTTCTTATATAAAATTCGTGAAAAAGGAATTACAGTTCCGGTTCTTCCGGGTATCATGCCAATCACAAATGTAAAGCAGATTAAGCGAAGCTGCGAAATGTCTGGGACTGTTTTACCTCAGAGATTTCGTGATGTGCTGGATCGTTTTGGGGACAATCCGAAAGCGATGCAGCAGGCAGGAATTGCATATGCAACGGATCAGATCATTGATCTGTTTGCGAATGGAATTAACCATGTGCACATTTATTCCATGAACAAACCAGAGGTTGCAGAAGCGATTATGAGTAACCTCTCAGAAATTGTAAAGAATAATTAGGGGCTGATTTCATGGAAGAAAGAGTGAAAGAAGCGGTTCGATATCTTGGATACGGAAGGCATGATGCAGATGAAAAAACATTAAATCTGATCACAGATGCGTTTTCTGAGCTGGAGGCAGTTTCCGAAAAGAGGATGACGTATCGCATTTTTGAAATGTCTGTCGCAGAGGATGAAAGTATTATAATAGAAAACATGAAAATTCACAGTAAAAATCTGTCAAAAAATTTGAAGGGCTGTGAACAGGTGATATTGCTTGGCGCAACACTCGGAATTAAGGTGGATCTTTTAATGAAACGGTACTCTTACACTGATATGGCAAGAGTTGTAGTCCTTCAGGCCTGCGCTGCGGCCATGCTGGAAGAATATCTTGACGAGCGTCAGATGAAGTTATCAAAGGAAATGGAAAAGGAAGGCTTTTACTTAAGACCGAGATTCAGTCCGGGATACGGAGATTTTTCCATTCTCCATCAGAAAGATATCCTTTCCATGACAGATGCAGCGAAGAAAATCGGACTTACTATGACAGACAGCAGCATGCTGACACCGGTAAAGTCTGTCACAGCACTGATCGGACTGAGCAGAAAAAAGGAAAACTGTCATATCAAAGGGTGCGAGGCATGTGAAAAGAGAGACTGCAAGTATAGAAGGAGTTAGTGATGTTATTAGAAAGACTGGGAAAAGAATTGTTATTTATGGATGGGGGAACCGGTACGCTCCTTCAGGAGAAGGGACTTAAGCCCGGAGAACTTCCTGAAAAATGGAATCTGGAACGCATGGAAGATGTGATTGATATCCATCGGCAGTATTATGAGGCGGGAAGTGACATTGTCCTAAGTAATACATTTGGTGCAAATGCGTTAAAATTTCATGATTCAGAATATGAGCTTGAGGATGTGGTTACAGCGGCAGTTGTCAATGTAAAAGAAGCTGCACAGCTAGGTGTTCATGACGGCAGAGAAGTGTATGCAGGTCTTGATATCGGTCCTACCGGAAAGTTATTAAAACCTATGGGAGACCTTGATTTTGAGGAGGCTTACAATGCATTTAAAGAAGTTGCAATGATTGGCGAGCAGGCCGGAGCAGATCTGATTCATATAGAGACAATGAGTGATACATATGAAGTGAAGGCAGCAGTGCTTGCGGCAAAAGAGAATACAAAGCTTCCGGTATTTGCAACTATGATCTTTGATGAGAAAGGGAAGCTCCTGACCGGAGGTGACGTTCCATCGGTGGTTGCCATGCTGGAAGGTCTCGGAGTAGATGCACTTGGAATTAACTGTGGTATGGGACCAGAGCAGATGATGCCGATTCTGGATGAGATTATGAGTCTGGCTTCCGTCCCGGTGATTGTAAAACCAAATGCTGGTCTTCCCAAACAGCGTGATGGAGAGGTGTATTATGATGTGCTCCCGAAAAATTTTGCTGAGCTTATGACACAGATTGTTAAGAAGGGAGCTGCTTTAGTGGGCGGATGCTGTGGTACAACTCCAGATCATATTCGTGCTATGGTGGATCGTATCAGGCAGACTCATGCCTTTGAAGAGAGAATTGTTCCCAAAAAGCATGATCATACAATAGTATCCTCTTACGGAAAAGCAGTTTTCTTAGGAGAAAAGCCGGTGATCATCGGAGAGCGAATCAATCCTACAGGGAAGAAAGCATTTAAACAGGCATTAAAAGATCATGACCTTGATTATATATTAAAAGAAGGAATTAAGCAGCAGGATTGTGGTGCACATATTCTGGATGTTAATGTGGGTCTTCCGGATATTGATGAAAAAGCCATGATGGTAGAAGTGGTAAAAGAGCTGCAGAGTGTATCGAGCCTTCCGCTTCAGATTGATACGGTAAATGCTGAGGCTCTTGAGGCTGCAATGCGTATCTATAATGGAAAGCCTATGGTCAATTCTGTCAACGGAAAACAGGAGGAGATGGATAAGGTATTTCCTCTTATTAAGAAGTATGGCGGTGTTGTAGTAGGTCTTACGATTGACGAAGATGGAATTCCGGATACCGTAGAAGGGCGCGTCCGTGTAGCAGGAAAGATTATCGAAGAAGCAAAGAAATACGGAATTGAGAAAAAGGATATTGTCATTGATGTACTGACTATGACAATCAGTTCGGACCCGGAAAGCGCAAAGATTACGCTGGGGGCTTTGAAGGCAGTAAGAGAGAAGTATGAAGTGTGTACAGTACTTGGTGTCTCTAATATTTCTTTTGGACTTCCATATCGTCCGGCAGTAAATTCTAATTTCTACACGATGGCAATGCAAAATGGTCTGAGTGCCGGAATTATTAATCCGATGTCAGAGGATATGATGCGGTCATATTATTCTTACTGTGCACTTATGAACTATGATGAAAATTGTGAAGAGTATATCAGACAATATGGAAATCAGAAAGTGGATGCTCCTGCGGCAAAAAGTACTGAGCTTACTTTAAAAGCTGCAATTATAAAAGGCTTGAAAGAAGAGGCGCACCATGCGGCTTATGCCATGGTAAAAGAAAGAGAGCCGCTTTCTATTATTAATGAAGAGATGATACCGGCACTTGATGAGGTTGGAAAAGGTTTTGAAAAAGGTACTGTATTTCTTCCTCAGCTTCTTATGAGTGCAGATGCAGCTAAGATTGCATTTGCAGTGCTTAAGGAGGAGCTGGCAAAGAGTGGCACAGATGAGCAGGAAAAGGATAAAGTGATTTTAGCTACGGTCAAGGGAGATATTCATGATATCGGTAAGAATATTGTAAAAGTGTTGCTTGAAAATTACAGTTTTGATGTCATTGATCTTGGAAAAGATGTGCCACCGGAAGTAGTTGTGGAGACTGCAATAAAAGAAGATGTAAGGCTGGTTGGTTTAAGTGCGCTGATGACGACAACTGTTGTGAGTATGGAAGAGACCATTAAGCAACTGAGAGAAAAGAAACCGGATTGTAAAGTAATGGTCGGAGGTGCTGTTTTGAACCAGGATTATGCAGATATGATCGGTGCTGATTTTTATGGAAAAGATGCAATGCAGTCTGTATATTATGCGCAGGAACTGTTTTCAGAAAAATAGAAATAATATTGTTATAAACAAATGGAAATAAAAGGAGGAGATAAAAAATGGGATTAGTGATTCCGGAAAACTATGATCCGCGTCTTTCAGTACGCGAGACACAGGAGGCAATTAAATATATCAGAGATACTTTTCAGAAGGAGTTCGGAAAAGAGATGAATCTGGAGAGAATTTCCGCACCGCTTTTTGTTCAGAAAAGCAGCGGACTCAATGATAATCTGAATGGAGTAGAGCGCCCGGTAGGATTTGATATTGCAGGACTTCCGGGAGAAGATATCGAAGTTGTCCAGTCGCTTGCGAAATGGAAACGTATGGCTCTCAAAGAGTATGGATTTAAACCGGGAGAAGGGCTTTATACAAACATGAACGCAATCCGCAGAGACGAAGAGCTTGATAATCTTCACTCTTGCTACGTAGATCAGTGGGACTGGGAAAAAGTCATCACAAAAGAAGAAAGAACTATCGAGACACTGCAGGCAACTGTACGCAACATTTTCAAAATTATAAAGCATATGGAGCATGAAGTGTGGTACAAATATCCGCAGGCAGTAAAGCATCTGCCGGATGATGTGACATTTATCACATCAGAAGAACTGGAAGAACGTTATCCGGATAAGACTCCGAAAGAAAGAGAAAATCTTATCACAAAAGAATATGGCTGTGTATTCGTTATGAAGATTGGTGATAAATTGAAGAGTGGAGAGCCGCATGACGGACGTGCGCCGGACTATGATGACTGGCAGTTAAACGGAGATATTTTATTCTGGTTTGATACACTTGACTGTGCACTTGAGATTTCCAGTATGGGAATCCGTGTGGATGAGAAATCTCTGGAGGAACAGCTTGTAAAAGCAGGTTGTGAGGACAGAAAAACTCTTCCGTATCACAGAATGCTTTTAAATGGAGAGCTTCCATATACAATTGGAGGAGGAATCGGACAGTCAAGACTTTGCATGCTTCTTCTTGACCGTGCACATGTAGGTGAAGTTCAGGCAAGTATATGGCCGGAAGAGATGCGAAAGACATGTAAAGAACATGGAATGATCTTATTGTAAGATTGCATGAAATTTTATACAAAAAATATACAATTCGCACGTTGACATTTTCTTAACGAATTCTTATATTTATTACAGATATTTAGGAATTTGTTTTACAGGAGGATGAGTCCTATGATGAGAGGATTAGACACTACGGTTCGAAAGATCCGCAGACAGGTTTTTGAGGAAGTTGCACGGCTTGGTTTCACGGTAAGTGATGAGGACCTTTGCGATGAGATGGAGGCGATTCCATACAGAATGGTGCCGGAAGATGCTACGCAGTATCGTGACAGTATTTATCGTGCCAGAGCAGTTGTACGTGAGAGACTCCGACTGGCAATGGGATTGTCTTTGAGACCGGAAAACAAACCGGTTCATTTGACAGCCGGACTTGAGGCAAGTAACATTTCTGACAAGTATTATGAGCCGCCGCTTATGCAGGTCATTCCATCTGCATGTGCTGCCTGTGAGGAACGTGGATATGAGGTCAGCAATATGTGTAAAGGATGTCTTGCGCATCCATGTATGGAAGTATGTCCAAAGGGAGCCATTTCTTTTGTAAAAGGGAAATCTTACATAGATCAGGAAAAATGTATCAAATGCGGAAAGTGTAAATCTGCCTGTCCGTATGATGCTATTTCCAAAAAGGAACGTCCTTGTGCCGGAGCCTGTGGTGTTGGAGCCATTGAATCAGATGCTATGGGACGTGCGTATGTGAATCCGGATAAATGCGTATCCTGCGGTATGTGTATGGTAAATTGTCCGTTTGGTGCGATTTCTGATAAGTCACAGATCTTCCAGCTGGCTCATGCTCTTATGAAAGGAGATCAGGTTATTGCTGAGATTGCGCCTGCGTTTGTTGGTCAGTTCGGTGATAATATTACACCGAGAAATATTAAGGCTGCACTTCAGGAACTTGGCTTCTCAGAGGTATATGAGGTTGCTCTTGGTGCAGACATCGGCGCGATTGCTGAGGCACATCATTATGTAAACAAAGTGACAACAGGAGAATTGCCATTTTTATTGACATCTTGCTGTCCTTCATGGGCAATGCTTGCTAAGAAGTATTTCCCGGATCTTATTGATCAGGTTTCCCAGGAGCTTACTCCTATGGTAGCAACTGCACGAACGATCAAGAAAGAGCATCCGAATGCACGTGTTGTATTTATCGGACCATGTGCGGCGAAAAAACTGGAAGCAATGAGAAGAACAGTAAGAAGCGATGTTGATTTTGTCGTGACATTTGAAGAACTTCAGGCAATGTTCGATGCAAAAGATATTGATCTCACGAAATATGCAGCAGAGTCCTCGTTCCACAATGCAACGGGAGCCGGACGTGGTTATGCCGTGGCAGGTGGTGTGGCAGATGCCATTAAGAAATGTGTGAACGAATATTATCCGGGAGTAGAGGTAAGTATTGAGCACGCAGAAGGACTTGCAGATTGTAAGAAAGCTCTTGCACTTGCCAAGGCAGGAAGAATGAACGGATGCCTGATTGAAGGTATGGGATGTCCGGGAGGATGTGTCGCCGGTGCGGGAACTAATATTCCGATTGCAAGTGCACAGAAGAAAATCAAAGATTTTGTGAAAGCATCTTCAAAAGCATTGCCTCCAGAGGAACTTGTGGAGATTGAATTAAAATAGAATACTGACAAATAGCAAAAAGCCTGTAACAGGGCTTTTTTGTGTTGAAAGCCATGACGAAGAAAAGCAATCGTTGACAAATTTATTTCCGATTATTATAATTAGAAAATAATGAATTTTTAAGGAAAATCAGAGTGAGGAGAACATTATGCAGAAATACGGAGTAAATGAATTAAGAAGAATGTTCCTTGAATTTTTTGAGAGCAAAGAGCATTTGGCGATGAAAAGCTTTTCACTGGTGCCACACAATGATAAGAGTCTTCTTCTTATCAATTCCGGTATGGCACCGTTAAAACCATATTTTACAGGACAGGAGATTCCACCAAGAAAGAGAGTGACTACATGTCAGAAATGTATCCGTACCGGAGATATTGAAAATGTAGGTAAGACTGCACGCCACGGTACATTTTTTGAAATGCTCGGAAACTTTTCTTTCGGAGATTATTTTAAAGACGATGCGATTGCGTGGACATGGGAGTTTTTGACAGAGGTTGTGGGTCTTGATCCGGACAGGCTTTATCCATCTGTATATGAGGATGACGATGAGGCGTTCGATATCTGGAATAAAAAGATCGGTATTCCGGCAGATAGGATCTTCCGTTTCGGAAAGGAAGATAATTTTTGGGAGCATGGCTCAGGTCCCTGCGGTCCGTGTTCGGAAGTTTATTATGACCGTGGAGAAAAATATGGCTGCGGAAGTCCTGATTGTACAGTAGGCTGTGATTGTGACCGTTATATGGAGATCTGGAATAACGTATTTACACAGTTTGACAATGACGGACACAATAATTATACAGAGCTTGAGCAGAAAAATATCGATACAGGTATGGGACTTGAGCGTCTGGCGTGCGTTGTACAGGATGTAGATTCCATGTTTGATATTGATACACTTTACGCACTCCGTAAACATGTATGTGAGATGGCAGGAGTAGAATATGGAAAGGAGCATAATACGGATGTATCCGTTCGTGTTATTACTGACCATATCCGTTCTGTTACCTTTATGATTTCGGACGGAATTTTGCCGTCTAACAGCGGAAGAGGATACGTACTCAGACGACTTTTGAGACGAGCAAGTCGTCATGGAAGACTCCTTGGCATTCACAAAGAATTTCTTGTTGAGCTGGCCGAAACAGTCATTGAAGGATCCAAGGATGGATATCCGGAACTGGAGGAAAAGAAAGACTTTATTTTTAAAGTGATCACAAAGGAAGAAGAGCAGTTTAACAAAACAATTGATCAGGGACTTTCCATTCTTTCAGGTATAGAAGAAGAGATGGAGAAGAAAGGCGAAAAAGTACTTTCAGGTGAGGAAGCATTCCGCCTGTATGATACTTATGGGTTCCCGGTAGATCTTACCATTGAGATTCTGGAAGAGAAAGGACTCTCCATTGATCAGGCAGGATTCGAAAAAGCAGTAGAGGAGCAGAAGGCAAAAGCGAAAGGTACATTCGGTGAACATAATTATAATGGTAGAGAAGCTACTGTATATGACGAGATTGACTCTTCTGTAACAAGCACATTTGTCGGTTATGAAAATCTTGTCTATGATTCAAAGGTAACGGTACTTACGACAGACAGTGAAATCGTAGAGGCTTTGTCTGATGGTGAAGAGGGAACAATCTTCGTGGAAGAGACACCGTTCTATGCAACAAGCGGTGGTCAGGAAGCTGATAAAGGTGTGATAAGAACACAGGATTTCGAATTTGTGGTGGAAGATACGATGAAGCTTCTGGGCGGAAAAATTGGTCATAAAGGACATGTTACAAAGGGCATGGTAAAGACTGGTGATGTTGTAACTCTTGAGGTAGATGCCAAGAACCGTGCGCTTTCCGCAAATAATCACAGTGCAACACATCTTCTTCAGAAAGCACTCCGTATGGTGCTCGGAAGTCATGTAGAGCAGGCAGGATCATCTGTCAATGCGGATAGACTTCGTTTCGACTTTACACATTTTTCTGCTCTCACAGAGGAAGAGATTAAGAAAGTAGAGGAGATTGTTAATGAGCAGATTCTTGCATGCCTTCCTGTAAAGGCTGAAAATATGCCGATTGAAGAAGCTAGAAAAACAGGTGCAGCAGCTCTCTTCGGTGAAAAATACGGAGATATTGTCCGTGTTGTAAGCATGGGTGAGTTCTCGAAAGAGTTCTGTGGTGGTACACATGTATCTAACACAGGTGTGATCACAGCATTTAAGATCATTTCTGAGACGGGTGTGGCTGCCGGTGTAAGACGTATTGAGGCTCTGACATCCAAAGGGCTTATGAAATATTATGATGAGTTGGAAGCAAAATTAATGGAAGTTTCCAGACTTGTGAAGGCAAAACCAAGTCAGCTTACAGAAAAGATTTCTCATCTTTTAACTGAGAATAAGGCATTGAATAGTGAGATAGAAAGCCTTAAGAGCAAACTTGCTCAGGATGCTATGGGTGATGTTATGGATCAGGTAGTCGAAGTAAAAGGTGTGAAACTTCTTGCTGCAAAGATGGAAGGCGTAGATATGAACGGACTCCGAGATCTTGGAGATCAGTTGAAAGATAAGCTTGGCGAAGGAGTGATCGTACTTGCATCTTCAACAGGTGGAAAGGTAAGTCTTATGGCTATGGCTACAAAAGGAGCTGTGGATAAAGGCGCACATGCAGGAAATCTGATCAAAGAAATTGCAGGGCTTGTTGGCGGAGGCGGAGGCGGACGTCCGAATATGGCTCAGGCCGGAGGAAAGAATCCGGACGGAATAGATGCCGCAATTGCAAAAGCAAAAGAAGTACTGGAAAAACAGATATAAAGATTATAACTGGGGTGTTGGTCTGCTAAGGCAGATCAGCACTCTGTTTTTTGTGATAAAAATTACATTGTGAAAAAAGAAAGATTGTGAAAAGAAACGCAAATGATAAAATTGGATACAATCAATAATCGATATTTGTTAAAGTTTTTTCTAATCAAAATTGCGAAATAAAGAGTGCATTTTTGTAGGAAATAGTCAAAAAAATAACTTATAGAATAACAAAATGTTACATATTGACGAACCCTAACCTATGGATTATAATGTGAAACCAAAAGGAAACAAAAATAGAAATGAAAGTGGAGGGGCAAGAATATGTCTTACGTTGATGAAGTTATTGCAAGTGTTTCTGAAAAAAATGCAAATGAGCCTGAATTTATCCAGGCAGTAGAGGAAGTACTGGAGTCATTGAGACCAGTTGTTGAACAGGATGACAGATATGAAAAGGCTGCAATCCTGGAGAGAATGTGTGAGCCGGAAAGAATCGTATCATTCCGTGTTCCGTGGGTAGATGATGAAGGAAAAGTTCAGGTTAACCGTGGATTCCGTGCACAGTTTAACAGTGCGATCGGACCTTACAAAGGAGGAATCCGTCTGCATCCTACAGTTAATCAGAGCATTATCAAATTCCTCGGATTTGAGCAGACTTTCAAGAATTCACTTACAGGTCTTCCGATTGGCGGAGGAAAAGGAGGCAGTGACTTTAATCCAAAGGGAAAATCAGACGGAGAGATCATGCGTTTCTGCCAGTCTTTTATGACTGAACTTTATCGTTACATAGGTGGGGACACAGACTGTCCGGCAGGAGATATCGGATGTGGTGCAAAAGAGATCGGATATATGTTCGGATACTATAAGAGAATCATTGGTAGATATGATAATGGTGCATTATCAGGAAAAGGAATTCCATATGGCGGAAGTCTCGGAAGAACAGAAGCAACCGGACACGGAGCAGTTTATTTTACAGAAAAGTTATTTGAGTCTCTTGGAAAAACAATCAAAGGAACAACATTTGCACTTTCAGGTTTTGGAAATGTAACATGGGGCGTTGCTGATATGATAAATAAGCTTGGCGGAAAAGTTGTTACTGTTTCTGGTCCTGACGGATATGTTTATGATCCGGATGGCATCTCAGGCGAAAAAGTAGATTACCTCGTTGAGATGAGAAACTCTCTGCGTGACCGCTGTGAAGATTACGCTGACAAATATGGATGTGAGTTCCATAAAGGTGAAAAGCCATGGGGACGTGTAAAAGCTGATATTTATATGCCATGTGCAACACAGAATGAGATTGCTCTGGAAGATGCTGAACGTATCGTGGCAGAGGGAACATCAAAAATTCTTGTGGAAGTTGCAAATATGCCAACAAGAGCAGAAGCAGTGAAGTGCCTGAAAGAAGCAGGATTTGTAATTGCACCTTCTAAGGCAGTAAATGCAGGAGGTGTTGCTGTATCTGCATTGGAAATGAGCCAGAATGCAATGAAATTGTCATGGACAGAAAAAGAAGTAGATGACAGATTGAAAAATATCATGTACAATATTTTTGAGAACATTGATAAAGCAGCAAAAGAGTATGGCATGGAAGGCGATCTGATTGCCGGAGCAAACATTGCCGGATTCAAGAAAGTTGCAGATGCAATGCTTGCACAGGGTATTTTCTAAACAAGAGTTAGAATATAGGAAAAATGAAGAATAGTGAGCCTTGTGTCAGCCTGTGTGAGAAAAGGCTGATACAAGGCTTATGAACGTGTTAAGATAACTGTTTAAATTATATTATAGTCGAATAAAGAAGGTGGGGAAATATGGCGGCATTTTTAAGTCAGGAATTTTTTAAAAATCTGCAGGAGCAGATGACAAATAAGGAGTTTTTGAAAAAAACAGGAATTCGTAAGAAACAGATGATAGAAATTCTCAGGGAAGTAAATTGGGATGTTTTTTTCAAAGAAGTTTTCGAAAAATCAGAATTTATATCTTGCGAAAAGACAGCAAAATTATGCGCTGGAATCACAGAAAAGCTTGGTGGAATTTCCGGGCGGGAGCTCCTTAAATACATCTATGATTGGACAAGAGCTGTCATGTTTCCTGAAAATTTCCAGGTAGAGAAGACAAAGGAGCATGAGCGTGCAAGGATGTTTTACTGTGAGCTTTTGCATATTCTTCTTGAAATGGAAAAATTGAATAAAGAGTTTGTACCTACAAGACAGTTCAGACTTCTGCCTTATGAGATTTCTGAAACAGAAGATGCGGATACGGGTCGGGAGTATCAGAAGTTTCTGGATTTGATGGATGAGCAGTATATGATGGAGTTCTATCGAATATCTACCGAGATCACACCATATGATTCACTGGGTCATGTGGCAGGGGTTCATCATGTTGCGATGCATGTTGCAAAACAGCTTGCAAAATTGGGAAAACCTGTAGATTTAAAGCTGATGTCAGGTGCAGCTGCGCTTCATGATATCGGTAAATTCGGATGTCGTGCAATGGAACTTCGCCGCACACCTTATCTTCACTATTACTATTCTGATGTGTATACAAGAAGATTTGGCATGCCGGAGATTGGACATATTGCGGTGAATCATTCTACCTGGGATCTGGAACTGGATGAACTGTCTATTGAAAATCTGATTCTGATATATGCGGATTTTCGTGTGAAGAGTACAAGAGAGGAAAATGGAAAAGAAATTGTCCATTTTTATTCTCTGAAAGAGTCTTTTGATGTAATCCTGAACAAGCTTGATAACGTGGATCAGGCAAAAGAGAATCGATACAGACTGGTTTATGCAAAACTTAAGGATTTTGAAAACTATATGGAAAATCTGGGGGTAAACACAGATCTGACATGTGAAGAGCCATCTTCTGTCACCCGTACAGATTTTGTTTTGATGAGTCAGAATCAGTCAGTGCGTGAAATCAAATATACAGCTATCGAACATAATATTTATGTTATGACGAGGATGAACAGTGTGACTGCACTGCGCAATATTCTGGAGGCTGCAAGAAGCGAGAAGAACTGGAGAAATACACGTGCTTATGTCAATATTTTCGAAGAGTATTTCACTTACATGAATGAAAAGCAGATTAATATGACTTTACAGTATTTGTTTGAACTTTTGCTTCATTCAGAAGTTGATATTCGCCGTCAGGCTTCTTATCTCTGTGGAAAAATCATTGCAAAATATGAGAAAGAATACCGAAAAGAACTTCCTGAGGATGTAGAACTTGAAGGCAGATCTGTCAATGCCACACAGATACTTCAGAAGCTGATCAAAGCAATTCTGTATCCGGATTATACAGTGACAGAGCAACATCGTGAATGGCTTGGCAGATGTCTGAAAAGAATCATGCTTGCTGTGCAGAATGAGAGCAGAAGTGAAAAAGACAGAAAGAGATTTCTGGCTGTGTTTTTACAGTTTTTCACGAAATATGATTATGAGAGAAGAATTGCATTTATCCTTCTGGAAGCAGCTGAGTACGTTCAATTTTCGACACTTGAAGAAAAAGAAATCAAGTTGCTTCTGGATTTTGCTGAATCGTATTCCGAATGTGAGAATGATGTGGAGGGAATACGGATCTTACAGTTTTTGAGAAAAATGGCGGCATCAGGCGTACAGAAATATGTGATTCAGCCGGTTGCTGTCAGAATCCTTGGAAAAACAGGAGAGAATCATGCGGGAATCAAATTTATCGGATATAAGCTCAGGCAGGAAATTGGGTTAGATATTCCTGACCGTGAAGAAACAGAGAAAACGCTGTTTGAGAATGAAAGCCTGCTGTCTCAGATTTTCCTGGAGAATATGAAGGTTGCAACAAACCGAATGATCAAGAAAGCAAACATTGAACTTCTCGGAAATGTATTGGAAAAAGGCGATCCGGTACGTATTTCCCGTATAGCGGTTCATTTGACAAATCTGTTCAGTGCAAGCCGTACACTTGTAGTAAGAGAGTGTTCGGGAGATCAGCTTGTCAGGATGATGCCTTTGCTTTCTTCTGACCAGAGAAATGAAATAGTCCTTGAGATGGCAGAAAGTCTGGGGTCCGGGGAATTCCAGTATGTAAGGTATATTCCGCTGTATCTGGGTAAAATGGCGATGTATCTTTACCCGGAGGAGCTGGATGAGCTGATTGGGGATACTCTGACAAAATATATTAACAGCAGTGACATGACTGCAGTGATGTATACTCTTCATACGATTGGAGTTATGCTTGAGCATTATCCGGAGTATGTAAAGTATGAAGAGCCGGAAGAAATATTTAACCAGCGCGGAAAAGTACTTCTGGGTCTTTTGATGAAAGGTCTTGCACATTATCAGGAAGTTGTCAGTGTCGATGCGCTGACTGTAATCGGCAGGGATATTTTTGGATCAGACATTCTGAGTTTAGAGGAGAAACAGACATTTTTCGTCGATATTCAAAAGCAGATGCTGAGTGCGATCGCAGAACAGTCGCAGGAAGAGATTGCGTTTTTCGGAAGAGCTTCATCACTCAGAAAAATATACAGATTCATTACGGATTATGAATTTACATATGGTGTGTTTGATATAAAGGATAATCCGAAAATTGCCTTTTTCCCGGGAACATTTGATCCATTTTCAGTTGGTCACAAAGAAATTGTACGGGAAGTGAAAAAGCTTGGATTTGAGGTTTTCCTGTCAGTAGATGAATTTTCCTGGTCCAAGAAAACTCAGCCAAAGCTTCTTCGTCAGAAGATTATACAAATGTCTGTGGCTGATATGGGAGATGTGTATCTGTTCCCATGTGACATTCCGATCAATATTGCAAATCCGCGGGATATGAAGCAACTTATGGAACTCTTCCCGGGCAAAGAAGTGTATGTGGTAGCAGGTGCTGATGTGATTGACAATGCCTCTGCTTACAGAAATAAAGAAGAAGAGGGATCCGTACATCATTTTAAGCATATTCTTTTCAGCCGGAAAACAATAAAGAAAGAGCTGGCGGATGTGATACAGGATAAGGTTCTGGGAGAGATCATATATTTGAAGCTGGGTCATGAATATGATGAAGTAAGTTCATCCAAAATCCGTGAAAATATTGACAGAAACAGAGATATTTCAAATCTTGTAGATCCTCTGGCGCAGCGATTTATATACGAACGCAGTCTGTATCTGCGAGAGCCGAAATATAAAAAGACGGTGAGTCGTCAGAATATTCTGATGCAGACGACGGAAAATCTTTCTGAGAGTATGCGAGAAAGGTTTCAGTGGACCATTGAGAGGGAAAATGTACTTCGCTGTGGTATGGCCAGAAATGCGAAAGTCGGAGACCGCGGTGTCTGGATGGAAGGAGAAGATGGTGGAATTTCCTGTGGAGCATTTTATCGTGAAGTTTTACTCGGAAAAATATATGAAGAGTTCAAGGATGAGGAAACTGTTGCAAAGATCCGACGTCTTGCGTCCGGAAAGCTTGTGGTGCTCTATGCTCTTTTTGCGAAAAAAGGTGACCGATGCGAAAAAAATCTTGAATTGATCCTGACAGAGATGATTGCATCATGCCTGAAAGAAGGCTTTACCCATATGATTGTCCATTTTGGAGACCGTAGCAAGGCAATGAATACGATGGTAGAAGAAATCTTCTTCCGTCACGGATTTATTAAAATCGATAATCATGCTGCGAATCTTGATGTGTATTTTGTTGATATGAGTTTTCCGATGGCGGCAGTACAGGATACAGAATCCATTATCAAAGATCCTTTTAACACAAATAAAAGAGTGAGAGATGTGCTTACGAAGACCCAGAAACAGTTCCTGAAAGCCATGACGAAATTATATCCCGGAAGTCTTGTTATTTCCTTCGATTATGCATATATGAGCTATCAGATGCTGGAAATGGTTGTCAGTGAAAATAATGTTTCTTCACGAAAGATTGACGGAGAGATTCTGGGAAATAAAATGTGTATTCCTTACGGAAAGCTTATGAGAGAGCTGATCGTTCCAAACACAGTTACGAAGGCAATCTACACAGAAAGAATATTCAATGCTGATGCATCGGAATTCGGAATTGCAGAATATCCTAATTATCCGTCTCTGAAAACACAGATAAAGACAATAGAGTCATTTTCACGTCCGGTTATACTTGTGGACGATATCCTTCATACAGGTGAGTGGCTGAGAAAGCTTTATCCGATGCTGCAGGAGGGTAATATTAAGGTTGACAAACTGATTGTGGGAATTTTGTCAGGACATGGAACTGATATGGCAGCAATCCATGATATTCCTGTAGACAGTGTATATTTTATCCCGAATATGAGAGAATGGTTTTCAGAAGTAACGATGTATCCTTTCCTTGGAGGAAACTATATCGAGAAAGCAGGAAAACCTCAGGCGGGACGAATTCCGTCACTAAACCAGATCATGCCATATACGCTTCCTCCGTTCCCGTTTATGGAAGATGTAACGTGGGATGCTTATTATGAGTTCTCTTTTGCATGTCTGGAAAATACACTGGAATTGCTCTGTGTTCTGGAGGAAGAATATCAGAAGATGTATCAGAAGAATCTGACACTTGGAAGGCTCAATGAGGTGATCAGAGAGACCTACTATATTGATCAGGGAGAGAATCTGACTTATGATATGCAGGTACCTGCATCAAGCTATGTAAAAAATGATATTCTGAAAATGAAACGTCTGAGGAAGATGCAGGATTAGCGAGGTGACGATATGAGTACATTGCTTGATCTGGTCGGAGAAGCCAGATATGAAAAATATAAAGAACAAGAAATATCCCCTCTGAAAAGAGATGAAAATGAGAGACTGAGAGTGAATATACTTGCAGTAGGAGATGTAGGCTCTACAATTCTTTTGGCGCTTAAAGTTCTGGGGGGAGATGTCATACGAGAGATTGGGATATGTGATCTGAATGAGAAACAGCTTTCGAGGCTTGAGATAGAAATGAATCAGATTGCCTATCCGTGGGATTATGACAGACTTCCTGAAGTGAAGATTGTGAAAATGGAAGATCTGTTTTCCTGTGATATTTTTGTCTTTAGCGCAACAAAAGGTATTGCAGCCGTCGGTTCACAGGTGAAAGATGTAAGAATGGCTCAGCTTGAAGCAAACCGGGAACTGATCAGCATATATGGAAGAATGGCGAGAAAAGCTGATTTTAAAGGATTATTTGCAGTAATTTCTGATCCTGTTGATCTTTTGTGCCATGCGGCGTATAAAAGCTCTAATGTGAATGAGGACGGAGTTTTTGATGGAAACGGACTTCGTCCGGAACAGATTCGCGGCTATGGCTTAGGTGTCATGAATGCAAGAGCTGCGTATTATGCGAAAAAAGATACAAAGTACACACACTTTCTGTTGCAGGGACGTGTGTTTGGTCCGCATGGGAAAGATCTGATTGTAGCTGACAGCATCACAGATTATAATGATGAGCTTTCAAAGGAATTGACAGAGCTTGCAGTGACAGCCAATGTAAAGGTTCGTGATCTTGGGTATAAACCATATATCGCTCCGGCATTGTCTTCTGCCGCAATTTCGCTTCTGCTTACGATACGGGGAGAATATCATTACAGTGCAGTGCCTCTTGGAGATGTCTGGTTTGGATGTAAAAACCGTTTGACGGCATCAGGAACAGAGATAGAACTTTTAGAGCTTCCGGACAGACTTTATGAGCGGATTAAGGGAGCGTATCGGAATCTGGAGGCTTTGATTTGAGAAATATTATTTTTGTGTGTCTTGCGGAAGGAGAAGGGCATGTAAGATACCGGAAGCTTATTGATTACCTGAAAACAGAATACGGTGAAAGAATAAGTCCCCGGAATGGAGGGCGGAAAGCTGTGTTTTTACAGGGTACAGAAGAGATGGAAAAATTAACTCATCTGGAAGAAAAAGAAAGAACGGCAGTCATATTTCTGATTTCGATGGATGAAACAGGGATAAATCTGGCGTTGGATATTGTCCTGAAAAAAATTGCGTCTGTCCCGAATTGTATGGACGGTGTCTCCGGCGGCATTATTGCAGTCGGAGACGGAGAACTATATACAAAAGAAGCAGCAAGGAAAACAGCATTTGTATTGAACAGGGTTGGCTGTTTGATAAGGGGAAAAGCTTTTGCTGAAGTGACAGGTTCCATGAGGAATATGAAAAATCAGGCAGCTTTCAGGCAGGTCTCACAGGAGGAGGCCTTTTTCCAGTGCGCCCGAGAAGCTGTGAAGACAGCACAGGAAGCGCCGGATATTCTTTCAGATAAGCAAATACAGCATCTCACATGTATCCACTCCAGTATAGAGACTAAGTCAAACACATATGCATATTGGAAGCTTATAAGAGAGCAGCTGCATCTGAAGAGCAGCACAATTGAAATCCAGGAACTCAATCTTTACGGAGAACAGATACCGGATTGCAGAGGCTGTTCATTTCATGCATGTCAAAGCTTTGGCAAGGAGAGAAAATGTTTCTTTGGTGGAATTATGACAGAAAAAGTGTATCCGGCAATTGAAAAAAGTGATGCAGTTGTATTTTTGTGCCCCAATTATAACGACGCAATCGGGGCAAATCTGAGTGCCTGTATTAACCGGATGACAGCCTTGTACCGGAATGTTGATTTTTCCGGGAAATACCTGTATATTGTGGTAGTATCCGGCTATTCCGGAGGGGAACTGGTGGCAGAGCAGGTGATCAACGCAATGGTGTTAAATAAAGGCTTTACATTGCCTTCATATGCAATCGACATACAGATGGCCAATTTCCCGACAGAGATTCTTAAGGAAGAAGGAATAGGTGATTTTGCGGAATCATTTGCAGATATTATATGTAAAAGATGCCTGAAAATGGTAAAAAAATGTTGACGTAAAATAAATATGTGTTATAATCTAATGTAGTGCAATAAAAATACCCGAACAGTCGTATGATGCACAATATAGGACTGGAGGGAGGTTAGGTGTGAGACTATGTCAAATGTAATCGTTAAAGAAAACGAAACGTTAGACAGCGCTTTACGCAGATTCAAAAGAAACTGTGCGAAGGCTGGTATTCAGCAGGAGATTCGTAAAAGAGAACATTACGAGAAACCAAGCGTAAGACGTAAAAAGAAATCTGAAGCTGCTAGAAAACGTAAGTATAACTAATATGTGCAATGGATGAGGTGTTCCAAATGAACACCTCATTTTTTATGTAATTATTGACATTGAATTAACATTGTGAATGGGACTTAAATAACACTTTTTTTGACAGTGTTCAACAATAAATGATAAATTGTTGACAAAACACAAAGGAAAAAATAGCTTGATTTTGGGAAATAATCTTTAAATAAACTATTGGAAAAAGTATTGACATCGAAAAAAAAGAGGTTTATGATTGGTACCATCAAAGGCAAGGGCGCCAAGTAAAAAAGGTGTGCTGTCTTTTTTTATACAAATTTTTACATTATTTCAAGGAAAGAGAGGATATATTCTCATGAGACTTAAAGATACTGGGCTTACCGCACAAGAATTAAAAGACATGGTAAATAAGTACATGGTGGAGACATATGAGAGATATGATTTCATCGCTGAAAGAGCAGAAGGTATGTACATTTACGATGAGCAAGGAAATGCATATCTTGATTTTTACGGAGGAGTAGCTGTTAACAGTCCTGGAAACAGAAACCCGAAGGTTGTAGAAGCAATCAAGGATCAGGTTGATGACATTATGCACACATTCAACTATCCATATACAATTCCTCAGGCACTTCTTGCAAAGAAGATCTGTGACACAATCGGAATGGATAAAATCTTCTATCAGAACTCAGGAACAGAAGCAAATGAGTGTATGATCAAGATGGCCAGAAAATATGGTGTAGATACATATGGACCAAACAGATATGAGATTATCACAGCAAAACGTGGTTTCCATGGAAGAACATATGGTGCAATGTCTGCAACAGGTCAGCCGGACAGTGCAATCCAGAAGGGATTCCAGCCAATGCTTCCTGGATTTACTTATGCAGAATATAATAACCTTGAAGATTTCGCTTCAAAGATCACAGAAAATACAATCGCTATCATGATTGAGCCAGTACAGGGTGAAGGCGGCGTACGTCCGGCAACACAGGAATTCATTGAAGGCTTGAGAAAACTCTGTGATGATAATGATATGCTTCTTCTGTTTGACGAAGTTCAGACAGGATGGGGACGTACAGGTGCTCCAATGGCATTTATGGGATATGGTGTGAAACCAGACTGCGTATCTATGGCAAAAGCTATGGGTGGCGGAATGCCGATTGGTGCTTGCTGTGCAACTGAAAAAGTAGCAAAAGCATTCACAAGAGGAACACACGGTTCTACATACGGTGGACATGCACTTGCATGTGCAGCAGCTTACGCTTCTATCTCAGAAATTCTTGACAATGATTTAAGCAAGAATGCACAGGAAATGGGAGAATATATGAAAGCAGAGCTTGCAAAACTTCCTCACGTTGTAGAGGCAAGAGGACGTGGACTCTTAGTAGGATGTGAATATGATATCCCGATTTCTGTAGAAGTAAAACATGGATGTCTTGACAGAATGGCACTTATCACAGCAATCGGAGACAGAGTAAACCGTATGATTCCACCTCTTACTGTTACAAAACAGCAGATTGACCAGTTAATGCGCATTATGCGTGAAGCTATTGAAGAAGCAGCTGCAAAATTAGAGGCTTAGAAATAGCTGTATAAATATGATTTGATAATATAGAAAGATCCCTGCCTGTATCTTTTTCCCCACAAGACAAGTGAACCGTCTTTGTTCAAGATATAGGCAGGGTTCTTTTCTGTCATTATATCAGATGGAAGATGACTCCCGCCTCTCCAGGCGGTGAACAAGAAATATATATCAGTGGCGGGTGTCAATCTCCCATCTGATATACGCTCCGCGAGCCTGCGCAGGGATTCGGATTAGTATTTTGTCTGCTTTGCAGACCCGAATCCCACGCCAAGACTCGCGAGCGAGTCTTGAAATTTATTCTTCTATGAATCTTGGAAATATTTCTATGAAATATGAAGAAGCTCCTGGTACAGATGTCCGATTGGAAGGCCTACAACATTGTTATAGTCTCCTTTTATTTCTTTTACATGGATTGCAAAATCCCCCTGGATCCCATAAGCTCCGGCTTTGTCAAGAGAATCTCCCGATTCTACATACCGATGCAGATCCTCTTTGTAAACGGGATAAAATGTCACATCAGTTTTTTCGAAAAAGGAGCGGAATGAAACTTCACCTTTTTTCCTTATGATAAGACAGACACCGGTGTATACCTGGTGGGTGCGGTCGGAAAGCATGGAAAGCATGTCATATGCTTCTGAACTGTCTGCGGGTTTGCCGAGTATTTCATTTTGATAAACGACAATGGTGTCAGCCCCGATCACAGTAAGATCATCGGTATAGGAGGCGTCTGCTGTGAGTGAATTGAACACGTCTTCTGCTTTTTGTTCTGCCAGCTCCATGACAACATCGGAAGGTTCTGTCTTTGTTATATTTTCATCCACTGAGGATGGGATGATCTCAAATGAAATTCCTGTTTTCTCAAGTAATTCTTTTCTGCGTGGTGACGCAGAGGCTAAAATATATCGCATAATAAATCCTTTCTTTACTTTAATATTCTAAATCCCATAATGCAAGCTATAGTATATCATAAATTAGTTATCCAAGATGAAAAAAAAGTAGATTTATAGAATTAAAACCTTTTATAGCATTCAAACATTGCCTGTGGTAAAATAATTAAAGATATCGCCTATCCATTAGGCTAAGGAGGAAACATATATGTATATTAGTGAAATTGTAACAACTATACCGGAAAATGTTAGCGAGAGAGTACCTTTGGAACAGGAAGTATATAAAGTATTTAAGAAACTGGGGATTCCCTTTGAACGTGTTGATAATGATCCTGCTTCTTCAATGGAGGAATGCGCAGATATAGGAAAAGTTTTCAATGCGCCAGTGAGAAAAGATGTCTTTTTATGCAACCAGAAAAAAACAAGCTTTTTTCTTCTGGTCATGCCGGAAGAAAAAGCCTTTGATACAGCTTCGTTTAGCAAAAAACTTGGCGTGTCCCATATGTCATTTGCTTCTCCGGAACACATGTGGGAGCATCTTGGCACAAAACCGGGATCGGCTAGTGTTGTAGGACTTTTGAATGATAAAGATGATTATGTACAGTTGATTATTGATAAGGAAGTTGCTGAAGCAGAGTATTTTGTGTGTAACACAGGAATCAATACGACACACTTAAAGATTAAAACACAAGACCTTTTGAAAAAATTTCTTCCGTACACCCATCATCGTCCGCGAATTGTTGATCTGTAGGACTGATTTAATAGTGAATACTTACTAAAATAATCTGGGGATAATGACGAAGTGAAAAGACGGGAGTGACAGGGATGCGCAGAATTTCAGAAGAGGAGATTAAGAAAGCATTTGCAAACAGAAAGCCGGAGGAGCGACTTTCGTTTGCAGAATGTGAGATTTGGGATATGGATCTTAGTGGAGAAGATTTCAGTAATGCAGATTTTACATTGAGTTCTTTTCAGAATACAGTATTAAATAATGTCAGCTTTGAAAACAGTAGTGTCGAGAATGCACTGTTTGATGGATGCCCTTTAAGAAATGTTAATTTTAAAAATGCGATCATGAGAACTGCATCATTCAGGTATTGTGATATGAGAGAGTGCAATATTGAAGATGCAAATCTGTTCGGAGCAGTGCTGGAGCATGCAAACCTGGAAGGTATTGTGTCTAATGAGGGGACGCAGTGGTTTCGTCTGCGCTGCCCTGAGACAGGGGCATTCCTTGCATATAAGAAATGCGTCAATGACCGTATGGTCCAGCTCTTAGTGCCGGCTGATGCCAAAAGGACATCTGCAACACTTCCTTCATGCCGCTGTAATAAAGCAAAAGTGCTTACAATTAAAAGTTTCGATTATAAAGAGAATTTTGAAGAAGCATGGTCGCTTGTTGATGAGAATTTTGTTTATAAAAAAGGAGAATGGGTCGAGGTAAAAGATTTTAACGAAGATCGATGGATGGACTCAACAACAGGTATTCACTTCTGGATGACAAGGAAGGAAGCGCAGGACTACTAGAAAAATAAATGATCAGAAGGATTAATAACATGAAGACATCAGACGAATTAAAGCAATTATTATATAATATTGACCGGAAAGGTTATCCGGCATATAAAGAAACAAGAGGGAGCTACCGTTTTGCAAAGTATATTTTGTACATTGATCACGTACAGGGAGATCCTTTTGCGGCGCCTTCAAAGCTTCATGTTGAAGTGCCGAAGAAAATATCCGGTTTTCCGGAAAGGCTTTATGACAAAAAGTATAAAAGGATCGCACTTCAGGATCACCTTACCAGATTGTTTGAAAAACAGACTCAGAAATATTCCTTTCAGGCAAAAGGGTCAGGAAAAAGCGGAATTCTGTCTGTGACAAGATGTGGACAGGAAATTCTTGAAAGAAGTGCCTGCACAGTTGATGAGAAAACCGGAAATGTGACAGTGCGTTTCGAAGCAGGATTCCCGGCAAACGGAAGGAGCATTAATGCAAAAGAACTGATAAAAATTCTGTTTGATTTTTTGCCGGAATGTGTGGAACACTCACTGATTTATCAAAAGATTGATAAAGACAGAACAGAAAATGCAGTAAAACTTTCCGAAGACCAGGAGTATATAAGAAAAAGTTTAAAGAAATATAATTTGGTTGCTTTTGTGGCAGACGGTTCAATTCTGCCGAGAGAGTCGGGAGTGTCCGGGAAACCTATGAAAGACGCAATCCCTTTTTCTTCGCCGGAGTCTATGAAGGTTACATTGAATCTACCACATAAAGGTGAAATTTCCGGAATGGGTATCAAAAGAGGTATTACACTGATCGTAGGTGGAGGTTACCACGGAAAATCTACACTTTTAAAGGCTTTGGAAATGGGAGTATATCCGCATATTTCAGGAGATGGAAGAGAGTATGTGATTACAGATGCCGATGCGGTGAAAATACGCGCGGAAGATGGAAGAAGTATCAAACATACAGATATTTCCATGTTTATAAGTGATCTGCCGAACCGTAAAGATACGAAAGCATTTTATACGCAGGATGCAAGCGGAAGTACTTCGCAGGCGGCAAACGTAATTGAGTCGATCGAAGCAGGAGCAAGTGCCTTTTTTATAGATGAAGATACAAGTGCGACGAATTTTATGGTCCGGGATGAATTGATGCAGCAGGTTATTCATCGAGATATGGAACCGATTACTCCTTTTATAGAGAGAATGGGCGAACTGTTTGAGAAATTTGGAGTATCCACTGTACTTGTAGCGGGAAGCTCCGGAGCTTATTTTCAGGTGGCAGACCGAATCATTCAGATGGATCGTTATATTCCGAAGGATATTACAGAAACTGCAAAAAAGGCAGCTCTGAATTATCCGGGGCTTCAATATCCCCAGGAGAAGGCAGGAATACCAGAGTTTTTCAGGACCCCGAAAAAGAATCCGGGAGTGTATCATAAAGGGAGAATAAAGATTAAAACTCAGGGAAGAGATGGTGTGGTTTTAGGAAAAGAAATGATTGATCTGCGTTATGTAGAACAGCTTGCAGATTCTGAGCAGCTAACAACTTTGGGATATATGATCAGGCTTCTGGAAGAGGAAAGATTAGATGGAAAGGCATCCATACAGAAGTTGTTGGATCAGTTATGTATGCAGATAGAAAAAGAAGGCTTTCCGGCACTGCTTGGAAAAAATGCAAATGCTGAAAAGGATATGCCCGGAAATCTGGCTATGCCGAGGAGAATGGAAATGTTCGCGTGCATCAATCGTTACCGGGGGCTTAGTTTGTAGTATATGAATGATGATAAAAGAAATGATGGAAATAGTATGAATCTAACAGTTTTTCATAAAATAGCACATATAGAAACTGATTTTCCTTCTAAATTCGGGATCCCAAGACAAAGCGGGCTGGCAGACACAAAAGGGCGGATCATTTTCGAGGAGAAATATCAAAATCCGGATGCGGTCAGAGGGATTGAAGAATATTCTCATCTCTGGCTTGTATGGGAGTTTTCTGAAGTATCCATGGATGAGTGGAAGCCTACAGTCAGGCCTCCGAGGCTCGGAGGAAACCAGAGAGTAGGTGTATTTGCTACCCGGTCGCCGTTTCGACCGAACCCAATCGGATTATCATGTGTGAAGCTTGATAAAGTAGAAATAGGTGAAAAATGTGGCCCGATTCTCTATGTGACAGGTGCAGATCTGATGGACGGGACACCGATTTTTGATATAAAGCCGTATCTTCCCTATGTTGATGCGTATCCGGATGCATGTGGAGGATTTGCTGAAAAAAGAAAGGAATATCGGCTGGAAGTTCTGTTCCCGGAAGAGGCGGGAAAACTATTTGATGAAAATGAACTGGATGTTTTGAAACAGATTCTCTCTCAGGATCCGCGGCCGTCTTATCAGAAAGACCCGGAACGTATCTATGGCATGGAGTATGCCGGAATGAATATCCGGTTCAGGGTGGACGAAGGAAAGCTTCTAGTGTGTGGAGTTGAAGGAGAGAAACAACATGATTAAAAATAGAGGAGGAGCATATGGCTTCAGAAGATTATAGCAGAGCATACAAAATGGGTAAAAAAGAATATCAGTACCGTATGATGCACGGAATGCTCCCGACACTGCAGGTTTTGGATGATATCATGCCTTCAAAAGGAGAGTATTCAGAAATGCCTCTTGGTCTTGTACAGATTCCGATGGATCAGATTGCGGGTACAAAGACCGGAGGGCGAAGCAGTGCATTTGCAGCAAATTTCATGCCAATTCTGAAAGCAGGTACGGAGTTTGAGCAAAAATGGACTTCTCTTTGTAAAAGCCATGAAGAAGAAGGGATCAGGGAACCGATTAAGGCGTACGAGTACATGAATAAATTTTATGTGCTGGAGGGCAATAAGCGAGTCAGCGTCCTTAAGTATTTTGATGTAGTGTCGGTTCCAGGTATGGTGACAAGGATTGTTCCGCGGCGAACCGGCGGGAAAGAAAATAATATATATTATGAGTTTATGGATTTTTATGAACTTTCGAAGATTAATTATATCTGGTTTTCGGAAGAAGGAAGTTTTGCAAAGCTTCAGGAAGAGGTAGGAAAAGAGCCAAAAGAGGAGTGGGATGATGATGAAAAACTTACATTCAGTTCTATATACACTCGTTTTTTGACGGAGTTTAAGGCAAATGGCGGAGAAGATTTAAGGTGTACACCGGGAGATGCATTTCTTGCATTTATCCATGTCCATGATTATAAAACGCTGGACGATATGACAACGAGTGAACTGAAGACGCTGGTGACAAAAAGCTGGGAAGAGTTTGAGCTTTTGCAGGAAGAAAAAGAGGTCGATCTCAAAATGGATCCTACAACAAAGGAAAAACCACTTTCTTTCAAATTACGCCTGACCGGCGCGCCGAAACTTAAGGCGGCATTTGTCTATGAAAAAACACCGATGACTTCAGCGTGGGCCTATGCGCATGAACTCGGAAGACTTCATTTGGAACAGAGATTCCCGGAAGAGATTGTGACAGCTTGCTACGAGAATGTTACGTTGGATACGATAGAGGATACGCTGGAAGAGGCTATTTCACAGGGCTGTAACCTGATTTTCACAACAACTCCGGTTTTTGCACAGGCCAGTGTCAAAGCGGCAATTGCCCATCCGGATATCAGAATTCTTAACTGTTCTTTGAATACCTCACATCGTTATATCCGAACTTATTATGCGCGGATGCATGAGGCAAAATTTCTTATGGGTGCAATTGCCGGGGCGATGGCAAGGAATGACAAATTAGCATATATTGCCGATTACCCTATCTTTGGAACAATTGCTAATATTAATGCATTTGCTCTTGGAGCGAAAATGATCAACCCACGGGCGGAAGTTTATCTGGACTGGACTGCGAGAAAAGACCATGATGCGTTGGAAAATCTGAAAAACAGTGATGCATCTATTATTTCAGGTAAAGATATGAATATACCGGAAGATGCATCCAGATATTTCGGAATTTTCGAAATGTATAATGGATATCCAAAGAGCCTTGCTATGCCTGTGTGGCAGTGGGGAAAATTTTATGAGCGCCTTATTCTTACGATCATGGAAGGAACATGGAAATATGACGATGACCCAAATGCTACAAAAGCAATCAATTACTGGTGGGGAATGTCAGCGGGAGTAGTGGATGTCATTTGTTCTCAGAATCTTCCTATTGGAACAAAGAGACTGGTGGAACTTCTGAAAAAAACAATCTGCAGTGGAGAATTTAATCCGTTTTCCGGAATTTTATATTCACAGAATGGTATTGTTCAGAACCATCCATATGATACACTGTCTCCGGAAGCCATTGTTGAAATGGACTGGTTGGCGGAAAATGTCATTGGTTCCATCCCTAAAGAGGAAGAATTGACTGAACAGTCCAAGCCTGTGATCAATCAGCAGGGAATAGATAAAAAGAAAGGGTAACCATAGATTATGAAAATACTTGCGATTTCGGATGAGGAGTCAGCTTATCTGTGGGATTATTTTCAAAAAAGTAAACTGGAGGGCATTGACCTTATTATTTCCTGTGGGGATCTGGATCCGAGATACTTATCGTTTCTGGCAACCTTTACTTCTGCGCCGGTATTGTATGTGCATGGAAATCATGATGAAAAGTATGACCAGATTCCTCCGGAGGGGTGTATATGTATTGATGATACGATATATGTCTACAAAGGAATCCGCATTCTTGGACTTGGAGGATCCATGAGATATAGGGATGGAGAATATCAGTATACCGAATGGGGAATGAGAAAACGGGTCGGAAAACTTATGTTTAAACTTCTTAAACACAGGGGTTTTGATATCCTTGTGACTCATGCTCCGGCCTATCAACTAAATGATGCCAGAGATTTGCCGCATCAGGGATTCAAAATTTTTTTGGACTTAATTGAAAAGTATAAACCACGTTTTTTCCTGCATGGACATGTACATATGTCTTATGGGAGGAAACATAAAAGATATGACAAATATAAGGATACACATGTAATCAATGCATTTGAGAGATGTGTATTTGAATATGAAGATGAAAATCTGCGGGAGCATATGATGTAGCAAGATGCCCCGCAGATTATTTTTGACTTGCAAAATACCGATAGGGGGTATATAATGAGGAAATAAAGAACGACAATAATAGGAAAGACGGGTGATTAAAATGGAAGAGAAAAAGGAATGCTGTAGTCATAAGACAAAAGAACGCGGAGAAAAAGAGTACAGAGATCTTATTAACCGTCTCAGTCGAATTGAAGGACAGGTCAGAGGAGTAAAACGTATGGTGGAAGAAGATGCCTACTGTACAGATATACTGATCCAGGTGTCTGCAATTAATGCAGCGCTTAACAGCTTCAACAAAGTTTTGCTGGCAAACCATATACGTACCTGTGTGGCGGAGGATATCAGGCAAGGCAAAGAAGAAACGATTGATGAGCTTGTATTAACTTTGCAGAAACTTATGAAATAACAGGAAGGATAAAAGAATGGAACAATATAATGTGACAGGTATGAGCTGTGCGGCATGCAGTGCAAGAGTGGAAAAGGCAGTATTAAAAGTTCCCGGTGTGACATCATGTTCGGTGAGTCTTCTGACAAATTCCATGGGGGTTGAAGGCAGTGCGGCCGCAGAAGAAATTATTGCTGCTGTTGTGAATGCCGGATACGGTGCGTCTAAGAAAGAAAAAGGTACCAAGGCAGAAAAGAACATGGGAATTTCGTTTTCAGAGGAAGATTTTCTGACAGATCATGAGACGCCAAAGATGAAGAAAAGGCTGATTGCGTCTCTGTGTTTTTTGATTCCGTTAATGTATCTTTCCATGGGGCATATGATGTGGAACTGGCCGCTTCCGGATATACTGAACGGTAACCATGTGGCAATGGGATTGATACAGCTTCTGCTTACAACAGCAATTATGATAATCAATCAAAAGTTTTTTATCAGCGGATTTAAGAGTCTGATCCACAGAGCACCGAATATGGATGCACTTGTTGCAATTGGAGCTGGGGCTTCCTATGTATACAGTACTTATGCATTGTTTGCTATGACAGATGCGCAGGTACGGGTGGATATGGACGGAGTAATGAAATATATGCATGAGTTTTATTTCGAGTCCGCAGCAATGATCCTTACGCTGATCACGGTGGGAAAGATGCTGGAAGCAAAGTCGAAAGGAAAGACTACCGATGCGCTGAAAAGTTTAATGAAATTAGCACCTAAAACAGCAGTGATCATCCAAAACGGGGTGGAAACACAGGTACCTGTAGAGCGGGTACAAAAAGGAGATCTGTTTGTAGTGCGTCCCGGAGAAAATATACCGGTAGATGGTATTGTCACGGAGGGAAGCAGTGCGGTAAATGAATCAGCACTGACTGGCGAGAGTATACCTGTAGATAAAGAGCCTGGCGATATGGTTTCTGCAGCGACGGTAAATCAGTCAGGCTTTCTCAAATGCGAAGCGACCAGAGTAGGAGAAGATACAACCCTTTCCCAGATTATTCAGATGGTCAGTGATGCAGCGGCAACAAAAGCACCGATTGCAAAAGTGGCAGATAAAGTGTCGGGTGTGTTTGTGCCTGCAGTAATTGCTGTTTCAGCAGTTACAATTATTATATGGCTGTTGGCGGGGCAAAGTATTGGCTTCGCACTGGCAAGGGGGATATCTGTACTGGTCATCAGTTGCCCCTGTGCACTTGGGCTTGCGACTCCTGTTGCCATTATGGTGGGAAATGGAGTGAGCGCTAAAAATGGTATTTTGTTTAAGACGGCTGTCTCGTTAGAAGAAACAGGAAAAACTCAGATTGTTGTGCTTGATAAGACAGGAACGATTACTTGCGGTGAACCGAATGTAACGGATATTCGCCCGGCTGAAGGGATTTCAGAGACGGAACTTTTGGCGTATGCATATGTACTGGAAAAGAAAAGTGAGCATCCTCTTGCGAGAGCAGTGCTTAAATATGGGGAAGACAGAGAACAGGAAATATTTGATTTTCTGAGAGATGAAAAGCAATATGATAATACTGAAGTAACAGAATTTCAGGCTGTGGCCGGTAACGGACTTTCTGCAAAGATTGGAGAACACACGGTTTACGGAGGAAATTATCGTTTTATCAGTACGAAATCAGTGTTATCCAGGAAAACTGAAAAAGTATATAAAGAGTTTGCAAAAGAAGGGAAGACACCGCTGTTTTTTTGTAAAGACGGTGCTTTTATAGGTATCATAGCAGTTGCAGATGTGATGAAAACAGATAGTCCCAAAGCTATCAGTGAGCTTAAAGATATGGGAATTCATGTGGTAATGCTGACCGGAGATAATGAAAGAACAGCTAAAGCGGTAGGAATGCAGGCTGGAGTGAATGAAGTCGTTGCAGGTGTCCTTCCTGATGGAAAGGAAAAAGTAATCCGTGAACTTAAAAAATATGGAAAAGTTGCTATGGTAGGTGATGGGATTAATGATGCACCGGCTCTTACAAGTGCCGATATAGGCATTGCAATCGGAGCGGGAACGGATATTGCTGTTGATGCAGCGGATGTTGTTCTAATGAAGAGCAGGCTCAGCGATGTGCCGGCAGCGATCCGCATGAGTCGGGCAACACTAAAGAACATTCATGAGAATCTGTTCTGGGCATTCTTTTATAATATCATCGGGATACCTCTGGCAGCAGGCATATGGTATCCGGTTTTCGGACTGAAGCTGAATCCCATGTTTGGGGCGGCAGCTATGAGTCTTTCAAGTTTTTGTGTGGTGACGAATGCTTTGCGTCTGAATTGGTTTAAAATGTATGATGCAAGTAAAGATAAAAAAAGAAAGGCAGCAAAAACTGCAATATCAGTATCAATGATAAAAAATCATGAAAAGAATAAGGAGGATAAAATGATGGAAAAAACAATGAAAATTGAAGGAATGATGTGTGGACACTGTGAGGCAAGAGTAAAAAAGACTCTTGAGGCATTACCGGGAGTTGAAGAGGCAATTGTAAGTCATGAGGCAGGTACGGCAGTTGTAAAGATGAGCAGCGAGGTTGAAGACGATGTACTTAAAAGTGCGGTTGAGGCTCAGGATTATCCGGTTCTTGAAATCAAATAAAGAATGGCTTTTGTTGTATAAATAATTATAAATTCTGATATAACCATGTACAAATTCGAAAAAATCAGATATATTATATAGTATATAGTTAAAATAAAGACGAAGAGAGTTCATGCAGTTTGTAAACTGTAACATCGAAGGAGGAAAAATATGCTTGATACTAGTCGTCTTGGAGAGCGCGTTAGAGATATTCGAAAGAAAAAATTAATGACAATTAAGGTGTTATCACAATATACAGGATTATCTGTGGGATATTTGAGTACTTTTGAACAGAATAAAACGACTCCTACAATTGATAATCTTGCAAAAATCTGTGAAGCACTGGATGTTAGTATAACAGATGTCCTGCAGATGAAGGGGACTGGCAGCGCTGTGATCAGAAAAGATGAAATAAAAGAAGAATTTCATCCGGAAGAAAATATGACAGTTGGGATTATTGATTTTAAACAGAATAACTGTGTCTTGGAATATATCAGAATTAAGCCCGGAAATGATGTGAAAAAACAATATTATCGACATGTCCTTGATGAGATGGGGACTGTTTTAACAGGAGTACTTACTATAGAAATTGAAGATAAGACTTATGAATTACACCCTGGGGATTCAGTGTTTGTTAAAGGCGGTGAACGTCACTGTATCTATAATAAGGGGACAGAAGAAATTATGAGTGTGTGGCTGTATCAGCGCAGCACAGATAAACTTCTGTGATGGAGAAAGAAGAATAGATATTTTATATGAATAATGTTGTATTATTGACAAATGGTAAGAAAAAGAATATAATAAAATCATAATTATGAACAAAAAATCACCAAGATGAAAAGATTTATTGTATATTTATTTTTTTGGGAATAAAACAGTGACAAATATAAAGATATCAAAAACGCAGGAAATGGCGTAAATTAGCGGAATTTCCGTAATGATAAGAGTTTAACAAACAAAGGGAAAATTGCTCGCTATTATTGAGGCAAGCATATTGAGGATATGAACTTACGAGTCAAAGAATGTTCAAAAGCGAAGATAAGGCTGACAGATGGAAGTGATTTTTATGATTCACAGGAAAAGATGTTAAAGTTTCTTCTGTCAGTAGAGGATGACCGGATGCTTTACAATTTCAGACAGGCGTCAGGATTGGATACAAAAGGAGTAGTACCACTGGATGGATGGGATGCTCTAGACGGAAAGTTAAGAGGACATACAACAGGACATTATATGTCTGCTTTGGCTTTGTGTTATCACTCTACCGGAAATATTGATATAAAAGAAAAGGCAGTCTATGTTGTTAATGCATTAGAGGAATGTCAGAATGCATTTTCTAAAATGGATAATATAAAAGAAGGATTTTTGAGTGGTTATTCAGAAGAACAATTTGATCTTCTCGAAAAATACACAACGTATCCGACAATATGGGCTCCTTATTATACATTACATAAAATACTTGCAGGATTGCTGGACTGTTATCGTTTTATAGCTTGTGAGAAAGCACTTCTGATTGCTGAAAAAATTGGAATGTGGACATGGAACCGCTTATCCAGACTTCCAAAAAGACAGCTTACGAAAATGTGGGGAATGTATATTGCAGGTGAATTTGGCGGTATGAATGCCACGATGACAGAGCTGTATATGATTACCGGAAAAGAAGAGTTCCTGAGATGTGCCAGGTTGTTTGATAATGATAAATTGTTTTACCCATTAGAACAGAAAAGGGATTCTCTCGGAGAAATGCATGCCAATCAGCATATTCCACAGATGATCGGGGCATTGAGATTATTTGAAGCTACAGGTGAAAAAAGATATTATGACATTGCAGAATTTTTCTGGCAGATTGTAGTTTCCTCTCACTGTTATGCAAATGGCGGGACAGGAGAGAGCGAGATGTTCCGGGAAAGCGGGAAAATAGCTGCGTTCCTGAATGAAAAAACAATTGAGACTTGTGCATCTTACAATATGCTGAAGCTTACAAAAGAGCTTTACCAATATTCCGCAGATGTTTCATATATGGATTACTATGAGCTCACACTGTTAAATCATATCCTTGCTACGCAGGATGAAAAAGTTACCGGTGAAACGACTTATTTTTTCCCGCTTGGTCCGGGGATGAGAAGAAAATTCCTTTTTGAAAACAGTTGTTGTCATGGGACAGGAATGGAGAGCCGTTTTAAATACCGAGAAGGTATTTACTTTTTTGATGATGAGGAAAGTATTTACATAAATTTATTTATCCCATCAACGCTTTGTTGGAACGAAAGAGATATTTTTATACAACAGGAAAATGACAGAAGTACACCGGAAAGTGTACGGATTTTCATAAAAGGCAATGGATTAAGTACCGTAAAAATCCGCATACCATGTTGGGCAGATGAATATAGAATAATAGAAAATGGAAAAGAAATTTCAGAAGTTCTGTTTGAGAAAGGTTATCTTCTTATTTCACGCGACTTTTCCCAGGGAGCAGAAATTGAACTGGAATTTTCGTACCGTTTTCAAATAATTCGAACACCGGATGAACCGGAAAAAGTGGCAGTTCAGTATGGACCATATATTATGGCAGCGTTATCTGAACAAAAAGAGTTTATTCAATTTTCATTTTCGGAGACAACGATTGAAAAAAAGATGATTCCTACCGAAGAGCCATTGAGATTTGAATGTGAAGGATTTACATGGATTCCGCTTTGCAGGGTTGGGGCAAAAGCATATCATACATATGTGCTCTGTCTGGAAGAATAACCGTCTGTTATTTACAATTAAACATTGAGACGTCATAGCGTGAATACTATGACAGAAGATAAAGGCGTCATGAAAAAAATTCATGGCGTTTTCTGGTCTAAAAACTAGAATGCATTCTAGTTTTATGCAGGAAGGTTTATTCCTGCATAAAACTAATAACTTATCTGTGGGAGGATAAAATAATGACAAGACTTATACAGCTTAAAGCTTATATGGAAAAAGAAGGATTAGACGGTTTTTTTGTTGCGAAGCCGGCAAATGTACGATGTGTCAGTGCTTATACTGGTGAGGATTCTTATCTGTTTATTACGAAGAAAAATCAGTATTTTATTACTGACGCAAGATATACTGAACAGGCATCTTATGAATGTCCTGATTTTGAAATTGTGGACTGGCGTGGTAAGAACGGCTATAACATGGGAGAAACGGTTTCACATTTTGCAAAGCAGGATGAGGTTACGAAAATAGGATTTGAACAGGATTATCTGACATTTGCATTATGGAAATCCATGCAGGATCAGATAAAGGCAGAATTTATCCCGACAGTAAATGTGATTGAAGGGTTCCGTGCAGTAAAGACTCCGGAAGAAATAAGAAATCTTACTGTTGCATGTGATATTGCATCAAGAGCATTTGAACTGATCCTTAAGGATGTAAGAGTGGGAGTGACGGAGAAAGAACTTGCTTCAAAACTTGCTCATTACATGGTAATGGAAGGCGCAGATACAAAACCGTATGGAGGAATTCTTATTTCCGGGGCAAGAACTTCCCTGCTCCATGGAATTCCGGGAAATAAGAGCATTGAATATGGTGATTTCGTACTTATGGACTATGGATGCCAGTACAAAGGTTATTTGTCAGATATGACAAGAACCGTAGTTGTTGGAAAAGCTGATGAAAAACAGAGAGAAGTTTATGATCTGTGCCGGCGCATGACGGAGGATACAGAAAAGAGTGTCAGAGCAGGAGTGACTGGTACATCCTGTTATGAAGCTTCACTGGAAGCAATAAAAGACACAGAATATTTCCAATATCATTACAGAGGGATTGGTCATGGGGTAGGGCTGTTCGTCCATGAACTTCCGAATATTGGAGCAAATTGTAGTAATATCTTAGAAGAGAACAGCGTGATGACGGTAGAACCAGGACTTTATATTCCAGGATGGGGCGGTGTCCGGATCGAGGATCAGGGCATTGTTACCAAAGACGGATATGAAAACCTGATAAGTGCTACACATGAGCTAATAGAACTTTAAAGAAAAGGAGGATCACTTATGAAAAAGAGAATATTAGCAGCTTTACTTTCTGCAGCAATGGCAATTACATTACTTGCCGGTTGTAGTACACCAAAATCCGATGACGGAGGTTCCGAAGGAGAAGGCGGATCAGGAGAAAAGGTATTTCGTTATGCTACCAGAACAGAGCCTACATCTCTGGATCCACAGAAAGGAAACTGTATTCCTGATAATGAACTTCAGCATGCAGTAACAGAGAGTCTTGTACGTAATACAGGCGGTGAGGTTACACCAGGTGTTGCTGAATCATGGGAAGTTTCTGATGATGGTCTTGTATATACTTTCCATCTTCGTGAAGATGCAAAATGGAGCGATGGCGAGCCGATCACAGCAAATGATTTCGTATATGGCTGGCAGCGTCTTCTTGACCCTGAGACAGGTGCTTTATATGCATTCATCGGCGAGTATATTAAGAATGGTTACGCAGTTGAGACTGGAGAAATGGATCCATCTGAACTTGGTGTAAAAGCTATTGATGACCAGACATTTGAAGTTACTCTTGAAAACCCGACAGCTTATTTCCTGAGTCTTGTTGGTTCTTCCAGCCAGTATGCTCCATGCCGTCAGGATGTTGTTGAAGAGTATGGCAATGACTTTGCAGCTACAGCAGATAAGAATGTATATTCCGGTCCATTCAAATTAACAAGCTCAGAAAATCAGGAATATGTATTTGAGAAAAATGAGAATTACTGGGATGCAGATAACATTAAACTTGACAAAGCAATTATGAGCTATGTTGAAAAAGCAGAGACTCAGCTTGCTATGTATGAATCCGGCGAACTTGACTATGTTGAGATTCCATCTGCAAGTGTTCCGGAATATGAAGGTGAAGACAATACTTTCTTAAATGGTAACGTAGATTACTTCTATATTAACCATAAGAGTGAAAACAAAGTTCTTGGAAACAAGAATTTCCGTCTTGCTCTGAACTATGCTCTGAATCGTAACAGCTATATTAAACTTGCAACAAGTGATGTTTACAAACCAAGCAACAGCCTTGTATTTGAAGGACTTCAGGGTGCAGAAAAAACATATGGTGAAGAATATGAACTGAATTCTTATCCATTAGATGGTGATACAGATAAAGCAGTTGAATATCTGAATGCTGCAATGTCTGAACTTGGTATTGCAAAAGCTTCTGATATCAGTGTTGAAATCGTTACTACTGATGTAGAGTCCAGCAAGAAGATCGCAGAAGTTTGTCAGGAACTGTGGCAGAAAGCTCTTGGAATTAATATTACAATCCGTCAGGTAACATATGCTGATATCTACGGAACAGTTCTTCCAGGCGGCGATTTCGAAATTGGTTACGGCGGATGGGGAGCTGACTATGATGATCCATACAGCTACCTTGAACTGTTCAAATCTGACAGTTTCTATAACTACAGCCAGTATGCAAATGATGAAGTTGATGCAGATCTGAAAGCTTCTCAGACTGAAACAGATGCAAAGACACGTATGGATTACCTGTTTGATGCAGAACAGAAGATTATTGATGATGGTGCATTTATTCCTCTTCAGCAGAGAGAAGTTCACTACCTTGTAAGTGAAAAAGTATCTGGTCTTGTATTCTTCCACTGTGCAATCAACCTTGACTGGGTATATGCAGACGTTGCAGAATAATTTTTGGACAGATAAAACTCTGTAAAGCTGTTCCGCCCGGCTTCTAGCCGGGCGGGATGTATGAAAGATTGAAAAAAGTGCTTCAGGGGGGAAAGAGAAGGTTCGTCCTTCTTTGAAGCATTTTTTCTTTTACAGTAGGAGGTATGTATTGTGGCTAAGTATGTAGCAAAACGTGTAGTGGCAGCTGTACTGACTCTCTGGGCGTTGGTGACGATCGTGTTTTTCCTCGTGCGTTTAATGCCGGGTGATCCATTTACCAGTGCAAAACTTACAGAGCAGGTAGCAGAGAATATGAGATCTTATTATGGATTTGATAAGCCGTTACTTGTACAATATTTTGTTTATATGGGAAATCTTCTGCGTGGTAATTTCGGTTATTCTATGAAATATACCAATAAGACTGTAAATTACATTATTGGACAGACATTCCCATTTTCAGCGGATCTTGGTATCCGTGCACTTGTTCTTGCAATTTCTATCGGACTTGTTCTTGGAATTATTGCAGCAAGAAATCGTGGTAAAAAAATTGACTTTTTCTGTGTTATCATAGCTGTTATTGGTACCAGTATTCCTGACTTTATTATGGGTGCCTTTCTTCAGTACTTTTTCGGTATCAAATGGGGACTGTTGCCGGTTGCAAAATATAATGGAATCGAGTATACGATTCTTCCGGCTCTTGCGTTGTCCTTCTATACGCTGGCATCTGTCTCGCGTATTATGAGATCCAGTATGTTGGAAGTTGTACAGCAAGATTTTATTAAGACAGCACGTTCCAAAGGATTGTCGGAAATGCGTATTACCTGTAAGCATCAGATCAGAAATGCAATTATGCCTGTTATGACAGTGCTTGGACCGACAGTTGCATCAGTACTGACTGGTACTTTCGTTCTTGAGTCTATTTTCGCAATCCCTGGTATGGGTAAATATTATGTTGAAAGTGTCAGCGTCAATGACTACTCAATGGTATTGGGTATGACGGTGTTCTATGGTATATTCCTTGTAACTGCTAACCTGATCGTGGATATTCTGTATGGTGTTGCAGACCCACGTGTACGAATTGGAAGAAAGTAGGTGAGAGAATGGCAGAATTGAATCGCGATATGTTTGTAATCAAGGGAAAAGATGCAAAGCGTATGGAAAGTATCAGCAGGCCATCTCTCTCTTTCTGGCAGGATGCATGGCGACGCTTAAAAAAGAACCGTTCTGCAATTGTAGGACTGATCATCATCGTTCTTTATGCAGTGCTTGCAATCTTTGCACCTATGTTCAGTAAATATAGTTTTTCAGAGATGGATATTGAAGCAATCCATTCTCTTCCGACGTCAGCACACTGGCTGGGCTGTGACTCTACCGGACGTGACCAGTGGGTACGTATCTGGATGGGAGCTCGAGTATCCTTGAGCATTGGTCTTATATCCGCAGTTGTAAACATGTGCGTTGGTGCCGTAATCGGAGGACTTTGTGGATATTATGGCGGAAAGTTGGATATGATCGTAATGCGTATCGTAGATATCCTGTATGGTATTCCTAGTCTTATTATTACCATTCTTGTTATGATGGTAATCGGACAGGGTGGTGTAATGCCTCTGATCATTGCTCTTTGTATCGTTGGATGGATTGGAACCTGCCGATTTGTTCGTGGTGAGGTTTATCGTCTGAAGGAGCAGGACTTTGTAATGGCGGCAAAGGTACTTGGTGTACCGGATTTCCCGATCATTATCCGCCATATTATCCCTAATATTATGGGTATGCTGATCACTAACTTATGTATGGCAATTCCTGGAGCAATTTTCCAGGAGGCATTCTTAAGTTATATTGGTCTTGGTATCAAGCCACCGAACTGTAGCTGGGGAATTCTTGCAAAAGAAGGTATCCAGTATCTTCGTACCTATCCGCATGAAGTTATTATCCCTGCATTTTTTATCTGTACAACTATGTTGGCCCTGAACCTGCTGGGTAATGGTCTTCGTGACGTTGTAGACCCAAGACTTCGTGGAACTGATTAGGAGGAATGTGAAATGGCAGAGAGAGAAAATATTCTTGAATTAAAAAATCTGGTTTTTTCCTTTCATACATACGGCGGCGAAGTCAAGGCTGTACGAGATGTCAGCTTTAATGTGCGTAAGGGAGAAATCCTTGGAATTGTAGGAGAGTCCGGATGTGGTAAGAGTGTTACTGCACAATGTATTCTCCGCCTGAATCCGGAACCACCTGGATTCTTTGAAAATGGAGAAATCCTGTTTAATGGAGAAGACATCCTTAAGATGTCCAATAAAGAAATACGAAAAATCAGAGGACGTGAAATCGGATTTGTATTTCAGGACCCGATGACATCCCTGAACCCGACCATGAGAGTCGGAGCACAGATTGAAGAAGTGTTCCTTGGAAGAACTGATGTCACCAAAAAAGAAGTGAAGGAAAGAGCACTGGAGATCATGAAACTCGTTGGAATCAACGATACTGAGAAACGATACAAACAGTATCCGCATGAGTTGTCTGGTGGTATGAAACAGCGTATCATGATTGCGATCGCGCTTGTGAGCCGTCCAAGTGTAATTATCTGTGACGAGCCGACTACATCTCTGGACGTAACGATTGAAGCTCAGATTCTTGACCTTCTTTTGGAACTGAGAGAAAAACTGGGAACATCTATTATCATGATCACTCATGACCTGGGTGTAATTGCAAGGCTTTGTGACCGTGTAATTGTTATGTACGGTGGTAAGGTAGTAGAACGTGGAAATGTAAATGAAATATTCTATGATACAGCACATCCTTATACAAAAGGACTTATGAAATCTATCGCAAAGCTTGATACAAAGAAAGGCGATAAGCTTCATCCGATTGAGGGAACACCTCCGGATCTGTTTGCACCTCCGAAGGGATGTCCGTTTGCGGCACGTTGCGAATATGCAATGGACATATGCAGTGAGATGCCTCCGGAGACATATGTTTTATCAGATGAACATAAGACATGTTGCTGGCTGCAGCATGAATTTGCTCCGGATACAGATTTGAAGAAAGAAAATGTTGTGCAGGAAGGAGAGGAGGAATAATATGGAAAATAAAGAAAAACAGCCTCTCGTTCAGGTAAAGGGTTTATGTAAATATTTTCAGGTCGGCAGACATGCGACATTGAAAGCGGTAGATGGTGTCACATTTGACATTCATAAAGGGGAAACAGTCAGCCTTGTTGGTGAATCCGGATGTGGAAAATCAACGACAGGACGATGCATCATTCGTCTTTATGAGCCAACAAAAGGTCAGGTTATCTATGATGGCAAAGACATTATGGAGCTTTCCCGTGAAGAGAGAAAGAAATTTACAGGAAAAGTACAGATGATCTTTCAGAATCCGTATGCATCTCTGAATCCTCGTATGACAGTTAAAGAGATTGTAGGAGAAGGATTAAAGTATCAGGGAGTTCCTGCAAAGGAAATTGATTCCAAGGTTGAAAAGCTTTTGGAAACAGTTGGTCTTAATAAGGATCATATGTCACGTTTCCCACACGAATTCTCCGGTGGTCAGAGACAGCGTATCGGTATTGCAAGAGCACTTGCAGTTGATCCGGAATTTATTATCTGTGATGAGCCGATTTCCGCTCTTGACGTTTCTATTCAGGCTCAGGTTATCAATATGCTGAAAGAATTGCAGGAGAGCATGGGACTTACATATCTTTTCATCGCCCATGACTTAAGTGTTGTTAAGTATATTTCCGATCGTGTAGTAGTAATGTATCTTGGAACAATTGTTGAGACAGCAGAGACAGAAGAACTCTACTCAAATCCAACACATCCATATACACAGGCACTTCTCTCTGCGATTCCGGAAGCGGATCCAGACAAAGCAAAAAGCAATGTACGAATTCCTATTAAAGGAGAGATCCCAAGTCCGATCAATCCGAAGGAATGCTGCAGATTTGCTGAGAGATGTCAGTATGCAACAGAGCGTTGCTTTAAAGAGATGCCTAAGTTGCATGAGATCTCACCAGGTCATGTAGTTGCATGTCATCTGACAGAAGGAAAATAATACCTGATAAATTAATGAATTAATCATAGAAAAGGAATGATTTCTGTTATGGAAATTGTTCCTTTTTGAAATTAAGCGGAGGTGATGGAAGAAAATGAATAGCATTTATGATACTTATACTTTGAATAATGGTACATGGATTCCGTGTATAGGTTTCGGTACTTACAAGGCTGCAGATGGAAATAATGCACAGATTATCCGAACTGCAATCGACAGTGGATATCGGTATTTTGACACGGCATCTTTTTACGAAACAGAGGATTATGTCGGACAAGCAATTCGTGAAAGCAAAATTGCAAGAGAAGATTTTTTTCTTGCGTCAAAAGCATGGAAAGATGAGATGGGATATGAAGAGGTCAAAGAAGCATTTTCAAGAACTTTAAATCATCTTGGTACCGAATATCTGGATCTTTATCTGATTCATTGGCCGCTTCCCACTCCAGATTATGGTGGCTGGAAGGAACTGGATAGTCAGACTTGGAGAGCATTGGAAGAATTATATAAGGAAGGAAAGGTTCGGGCAATTGGACTTAGTAATTTCCTGCCCCATCATATCATGAATCTTATGGAGCACTGTGAGATAAAACCGATGGTTAATCAGATTGAGTTCCATCCGGGATATACACAGGAGGCAACGGTGCGTTACTGTCAGGAAAATGATATACAGGTACAGGCATGGAGTCCAATTGGAAGGGGAAGAGTGCTTGAAGATTCTCTGATGTTAGAGCTTGCACGTAAATATCAGGTTTCAGTGGCACAAATCTGCCTTCGCTATGCGCTGCAAAAAAAGGTGATTCCGCTTCCAAAATCTTCTTCTGAAGAAAGAATGAGACAGAATCAGGATATTTTCTCTTTTGAGATTTCAGCAGAGGATATGTCAAGAATTGATACAATGCCACAGACTGGTTGGTCAGGAGAACATCCGGACAGGGTGAGAGTGAGATTTTAGGTATATTTTTATGTGTCTGATATTACATTAATAATAATAGTACATATTGGAGCGCTGCAAATGAAACATGTGATACAAAGATGTGTTACTTTATTTGTGTTGTTTGCACTTTTGATGGGAAATGTATGTCCGGTATTTGCTGAAGAAGCCGGACAGAAAGAAAACGAAAAGCAGAAGGCGACTGCCGGCAAAGAGGAGATGGTCTCGGCGCCTTCTGCTCTTTTGATGGAAATGTCTACGGGACAGGTAATCTACGAAAAGGATGCAGACAGCAAACGACCTCCGGCGAGTGTGACAAAAGTCATGACACTTCTTCTTATTTTTGATGCATTAAAAGATGGAAAGATTAAATTGGAAGATGAAGTGACAGTGTCTGAATATGCGGCTTCCATGGGCGGATCTCAGGTGTTTTTAGAACCTGGAGAAGTGCAGACGGTAGATACTATGATTAAATGTATCTCGGTGGCAAGTGCCAATGATGCCTGTGTGGCTATGGCGGAATATATCTGTGGCAATGAGGAAGAATTTGTCTCTCAAATGAATCAGCGTGCGAAAGGGCTTGGCATGGAAAACACACATTTTGAAAACTGTAACGGTCTGGACGCGGAAGGTCATCTTACAACCGCCAGGGATATTGCACTCATGTCCAGAGAACTTATGACAAACTATCCTCAGATTCAGGATTACTGTATGATCTGGATGGAAAATATTACTCATAAGACGAAAAAAGGAACGTCAGAGTTCGGACTCAGCAACACAAACAAGCTTGTGCGGCACTACCAGTACGCTACGGGGCTTAAGACCGGATCTACAAGTAAGGCAAAATTCTGTATCTCTGCTACCGGTAAGAAAGATGATATGGAAATGATAGCAGTCATCATGGCGGCAGATGACAGTAAAATTAGAAATAAAGATGCCATCACACTTTTAAATTACGGTTTTTCCAAATGCCAGACATATAAGGAAGATTCTGTGAAGAAAGTAAACCCTGTAAAAGTAAGGCGTGGTGTGGAAAATACAGTAGGGGCTGCACAGGAAAAAGCGTTTTCCTATGTAGATACGACCGGGGCAGATCTTACTACTGTTGAGCGAAAAGTATCGATAAAAAAGGAAGTAAAAGCACCGGTAAAGCGAGGAACAAAACTTGGAGAGGCGAAATATTATCTGAACGGAAAAGAAATCGGAAGTGTAGATATCCTGGCAACAGAAAATGTGGAAGAAATGAGCATGAAGAGCGCGGTGGAAAATGTACTGGAGGATATGTTGCTGTAGAAGAGATACAGAGTGTGTTCAAGGCGTTGAAATCAGACAGCATAGTAGTAAGAAAATTGTTGGTGTATGACTAAAAATCACAAGAGTTAGACATTTGATTAAAAAGCTAGTCAGGGTGTATGATTTTGAGAGCCTCTTGGTCATACACCTTTTGAAAAAGAAGATATATCAGATGGAAGATGACTCCCGCCTCTCCAGGCGGTGAGCAAGAAATATATATCAGTGGCGGGTGTCAATCTCCCATCTGATATACGCTCCGCGAGCCTGCAAAT
>JBJFCD010000121.1:0-3031 GCA_051888795.1 Lachnospiraceae bacterium
TATAACCAAGAACAGGCATGATGCCTGGGGCAATCTTCGGATTGCCTTTACATAGGAACAGTTGAAAGACAACGAGAAAATGCTATAATTTTATGAAGATATAATTTCTGAAGAAGGGAGAATTGAAAATGGAATTTGATCAAATTTATGATGAGATAGTTTCGTATGAAAAGCTAGATCAAAAAGGTAAGCAAATTGAATGTCACGGAACTCCAATAGAAAAGAAAAAAAGAAAGTGCATTTTTTGCGGAAAATCATATCCAGATGTAACATTTTCAAAAGTTGCTCACGCAGTTTCAGAAACTCTGGGTAATAAGGTTCTTGTTAGTCATTACGAATGTGACAAGTGCAACTTGGCTTTTGGTAGTGTTTTGGAGGATTCTTTTGGCAAGTATGTTGCTCCTTTTAAGCAAACATCTCAGATATACGGCAAGAAAACTACGTTGACAATTAAAGATTTTCCAAAGGATAATTCATTGTCGTATGGGACGTTCAGAATGGAAAGCCATAGTAATTGTCCTGCGGTTGATGAAAATGGGGATATTCATAATTACATTATTGAAAAATCTGGAACAGGAATACTGAAAGAAATTGATGGCGGATATTCATTAACTATTCCCAGGCAGAAATATGATCCACGTTTGGTCTATGCTGCTTTATTGAAAATGGGCTATGGGTTACTACCACTCAGTGAAATTCAGAATTGGATTTATGATACCCTGTATTTAGGTGAATTCACAAATAATTTCAAAAGCAATGAATCGGATCAATATTTTTCAAGTTTGCCGACCAAAGGAATTTTAGCATTTTATGCTGGAAAAAATCCTTTGAATGGATTGAGTGTACATTTGTATCGACGTAAAGATAATTTGTCAGAAACGTATTTTAAGTATCTATTCCAGTTGAACTTTTATAATTTTTCGATCACAGTACCAATTATATTTCATACAGAAATCGGAAATTTTTCAATGCCTTCTTCTCAATATAAAAATGCAACATCCGTTGATTTGATTGATTTTAGAAAGGAAGATGTTAGTTTTACTTGTGAATTTTCAGCGCAGAAAGTAGAAATCCCCAAGTGTCAATATAGTCAAATAGAATCCAAACTTAAAGAACAAAAATTATTGATATGTAAAGAAAGCGAAAACAGATAACTGGTATATTACATAGCAGCCATGCACTACGGTGTGTGGCTGCTTATTTTTTTGGAAAGCAATTTGGTGATATGTCAAGAGGAAAATGAAAAAGATTTTCTGGGAAAAGGGTAACCTTAATAGACCTACGGTCTGGAAAGAACGTAAGTTTGGTGCGTGGTATGGATTACCTACTCTTTTCCGGAGAGTAGAGTTGGCCCTTGTCCAGCAGACCGAAGAGCAGACGTATAAATTTACGGGAAGTCAACGCGAGTGCTCGTTTATGCTGATGGTTTTTTGTTTCAGCATATTTCTTATCATAGAAGGCTTTGTATTCAGGACAGTGTCTTATAACACTTCCGGTAGCTTCTATGATGTAGTAGCGCAGATATCTGTTGCCAGCTTTGCTCATGTGTTTGTCTTCGGCTACGAAGTCGCCAGAGTCATTATCGTTCCAAACGATACCACAGTATTTTGCGAGAGCATTGGCATTGGGAAAAGCCTTAATGGAACCCATTTCGGCTAAGATACCGGCTGAATAAACTTTACCGATTCCGGGAATGGAATTCAGCACAGTGTACTCGTCAGGGTTTATTCCCTGAACTGTTTGAAGGATTGCTTTATCAATCGCTTTCAATTCTTTCTCAAAAGAACTGATACAGTTAAAGGAAGAAGCGATTGAGATAGTAAGCGGCTCGTAGAGACATTTATCAAGCCGGTATGAGTTACGGGCTGCAGCCTGTAAAATCTTTGCAGTTTCTTCCGGATCAGCGATGCGCCCTCTGCTCTTAGAGTTAATAAAAGCGACAAGGTCTTCCAGTGATGAGTTAACGATAGCTTCGTTGGTTGTGTACTCGGTAAGAATAGCTTCGGCTGTAGCGCCATACTTGTTTGCAAATGGATGTTGTCCATCCCGTAGCAATGCGTATTCACTGAACTTGAGATAAATGTTGTTAAGCATGTAAGTCTTTTCTCTTGCAATGCATTCAGTGATATGCATACGGTGTCTGGTAAGACGCTGCAGGGCAAGGTATTGGGAGCCACGCCATGGCTTGATTGCAATACGTCCTACACGGGCAAAATCGGCAATCACATAAGAATCTATGCCATCATTCTTTCCGATGTCGTTAAAGGACTTCTTGTAGTTTTTAACTTCCTTTGGATTGAGACAATAAACTCTGACGGAGAATGGTGCAAGCAGGTCACTGGCAGAAAGATAATTCGCCAGGTGGACACCATAGAAACCAGTGGCTTCCATACCAATAACAACGTATTTGAACTGATGGTTATGTTCTAACACATCAGAAATCATCTGTTCCATAAGAGCTGCGCCTTCCTGAGTGTTTTCTACAGGTTTCATCTTGATGTAGAATTCCTCGTTGAAATCAAGTGCAGAGATAACATGAATACGGGATGCAATGTCAATCCCAACAAACAATGTTGAGAGGTAATCAATATGTTCTTTCACGGATCATCACCACCTTTCAATAAAAATGAAGAAGAGTAATCATGGCTTATCCCAGATCACTACGCCGCCCTAAACCTCGCGTTATGAGCATTACCTGGCAGAAATACCCTGCTGGTGGCTAGATACCAGGATGCAGCATTTGTGTAATAAGTCTTAGCGTAGCATTAGGGTTGCATGCTTTCTTGGCAATAGCAAACGCTTTGCAGGAGTGATGAAGCAATGACCATAGCTACAGTTCTTATGGAACTTATTGTAACATCTGGGACCATGACTATAAAGTAACTTATTAACCAATAGACAGAGAATGGATGAACCAGCATGATGGAAGAAGAATCTTCGGAAAGGATGTTTAGAATTATCCTTCTGTCTAATTAAAAAAGAATAAGTCTGTAAGCTGTTTTTCTTGCTTACAAACTTATTATACGAGGAG
>JBJFCD010000122.1:0-13336 GCA_051888795.1 Lachnospiraceae bacterium
CAATATTTTTTGTGTATGTAAAATGTTATCTTTTTTTATTATTACATTAACATACTTACTGTTTCTGTCATATTTTTTCGATGAATAGTGCTCGTATGGTTCTTCGCCTAGTGCATTTTCAAAATAATAATCGCTATATTTCATGAGTACTATCATGCTTAGTATACATATATCTGAAATAAGAACGTAAATGCTATATCCAATACTAGCACAAGCAACCTGATATGAGAAATTAATCCACAGAAATACCCCTAAACAAATTATCAATTTTTTTAAAATTTGACTAATATCTATCCTATATGATTTTTTTGCTATATTTTTATTTAACACATTAATTAAATCATTTTTTGAAAGAAATTTTTCACTTGTTCCATTTAGCATAAAATCTGATAACAAACATTTCACCATATTTTCTATCATATATGGTGTTACTTCACATCCCCCACAATATCTACCAAGATAGTCTACAACATTCATTTTAACTTCTTTTACTAAGGATGTTTCTTCAAAATTCTTTATTATGATTCTATCCAATGATGTTTTATTAACGTTCTCAATATACTTTTTAGCAGGACTTGTTAATTCATTTCCAACTAACACCAATTCATATTGCTTTGCATCAATGTCTCTTTTTAATTCATCAAACCAATGCTCCACATTTGGTTTTTCAAATTTATTGATACTTGATTTTACTTGAATAGCTTTTATTAATACTCCCGACTTTTGTAAAACTATATCAACCTTATCCTTATCAGTTAAAGGCTCAACCTTTATTTTATCCCACCCATCATTTTCTAATGATTCTAATACCGCAATAATTGCTTGATACACATACCCTCTAACACTTTCTCTTCCTGACATAATTCAACCTCCTTGAAAGCACAAAATGGCAGAGTTTACACCCTGCCATTTTTATTATCTATTTTGTTTAACTTTTCACTATGAATTGTTCTTTTTCTCTATTCCTTGAGATATTGCCTTAACGATTTTTTCAATATTTACAATATATTCCTCGACCAGTTCTCTTTCAATATCGATTTTATCTCCCGTTTCATGTAAACAATCTGCTTGATGCGCAATCTTATTTCTTCGTCTAAACAAAGAGTTTAACACCCATTTAAACTTATCATCTGTAGGCGTTTCAGAACCTCTTTCATAAAAAGCTTCTTTTGCTGCATCTTTCCAACTAACGCCTATTAAATTTAATTGACTTATTACACTCTCCGAACTCATGAAAGTATCTTCTGCATAAGTATCATTTACTATATCCAAAAACCATCCTTCATTTTCCGTATGTTGTAATGCTTCTGAAACGTCACCCAATCGAATGCTAAAATTATCATATTTATCTGTCGTAGGCCAAATTCCTTGGGAAATCCGAACCATCCCATATTTGGTTATCTCATGCACGTAAAAATCGAATGCACTTTCTAAAAATACAATTTGAGATCTAAGAACATCTTTATATTGCGAATTACCCTCGTTTTTTAATTTCTCTACCAACTCAAATTGTGATTTTATAGATGATAGATTATTATCAAAACGATTTGTAATAGCAATCAGTTCAAATGAAATGGTACGAGTTTGGCGTCTATCGCGCGTTTCTACAACTCGTGGTATAAGTTCAAGATTTCTTTCTTCAGTATCATGAGGCATTAACATCCCTCCTCTACGTCGAATGTTAATGGATTATTAATAAAAGGAATCCAGCTATATTTTCCACTCAAATAACCCTTTCGAATATTCTCGTCTTTTCTAACACTCTTTAATTCAGCCAAGGAATACAACTCCGTAGCACGAGACGGATTTTGTTCTGTAAACCAAATCTGATCTCTTCTAAAAGTATTCAAATCTAACAAGTTCGTATCATGAGTACTAAAAATAAGCTGTGCCTTGGAATCTTTTTTTCCTTTCATAATCAATCTTAATATCTCATTTACTATCTGAGGATGCAAACTAGTTTCCATTTCGTCCCATATTAAAATCTTATCCTTAAGAATAATATCTACAATCGGTCCAAAAACCTCAAACAACTTTTGAATCCCCTTAGATTCCTCTTGTAAGTTAACAGAAAACAAACCATAATTTAGATTTGCCTCTGATGTTGTTACCTCCTTTGCATTAGCAAAGAAAGGTTTAAATTCATCTGGTATATTATCCGGAATAAATTCAGGAGACATCTTTGTTTTTTCAAACTTGGTATCTATACTTTGAATAGGCGTTTGAATAGATTTCATAAAATCTATAAATATAGATTTTAATTGAGGTTCTTTAGTAAATCTTTCTATAGAATATTCTAACCAATTACTAATTTCCACTGGCTGTGGATAAAAAATAAGATCTTCCTTAAAGAAAAGAAATACTAATTCAGCCTCTTTTACTGCAGAATAATTCGCAGAAACGGATAAAAACAATTTATTCGGCTTCATAAAGTTAGATATTGCCTCAAAATCTTTTCTAAAATCTTCACCAAAAGATATTTCTTCTAACTTTCTATCAAAAATTTTCTTCTGTTTTCCGTTTGGAAAATAATAAAGATACTCTGATATAATCTCCTGTGTTGTATACGACAAGCCATACGCATATCTTACATCATCTTTCACAAATTGAATGCTATATGTCGTAGGAGCATCGTGCTGCGAAAGTTTGTGCGGTACCTGCCTTATCTTATCACCTGGCTGATGATTATTACTGTTACAAACCAAGAGTTTTAAAAAATTTAATGAGTCTAAAAAACTAGTCTTCCCAGATCCATTTGCACCATAAATAGCTGCAATTTTATTAATAAGCATTCCCTTGTAATCTACTAATAGATTTTCAAAAGAATTGTCCTTTGAGGCAAGCATTGAAAATACCACTTTCTCTTTTATTGATCTATAGTTTTCACAAGTATATTCCAGAATCATGGTTTCACCTCTTTATTTTTATTATAATTTTATTATATGACCAAAAGATAAAATGTCAACCCGGTTTGTGAATTTTTCGTAAATTCTTTCAGTAAATCTACGTCTTTTGTGTTTTAAATCTCGCTTTTTGCGTTTTTTTCTCAAAATTGTTATTTATAACATTGACTTATCCACAACAACATGATATAGTATGCTTGAACACGAACAAACACTAGTACTATGGTTCCCCAAAATCTGTATTATATTATATTTAGAAAGGTGGTGATAATATGGCAAGAGTTTCTGTTATTAAAGAATCCGATACCGGAAGAAATCAACGTTTTGTTGATAATAAGACACGGTCAGAGATGACCCGCAACCAATTCGTATCTGCAATACGTAATGGACAATATCAAGATTACTACGTGAGGAAGATCAACAACGTCCCAACCCCATGTAGTAAACCTGACGGAAATAAAAATAATAATTTAGGATAGCTGCAACTATCATAAATTATATCTATACCATTGTATTACATTTGCTCGTGTTTGTCACTAAAAAATTAGAAAGGTGGTGATAATAATGCGAACAAAAAGAATTCGAATTACAACAAAAGCTAGTACAACTTCTAGTGGCAATTTACGAATCACAACATCCGTTTCAAATGGTAATAGTACTAAAACCAAAACTAAAACTATCCATTTGAAATAAATTAGATATGAATATTGTAAAGTTTTAAAGGGGCGAACAATTCGTCCCTTTATCTTTTACGCGATATAATTCATAAACCAATATGTCCCAACAAACACTGCTATCGCATACACAACCGCAAGCATCGCCCAAAATAGTGTTAGCATCTAATTAGTACAAAACAAAATGAGATATTCGTTTGAAATATTGTATAATCAACAAGAGGAGGAACTCATTATGTCACGTAAACAAACTCAACACACAAAGCAATTTAAGTTGGATGCTGTTAACTATCGCAAAGAACATCCTGATCTTACTCAGGTTGAATGTGCCAAAAATCTCGGAATAGGTGTCAGTACCCTTGGTAAATGGGAAGCCCAGTTCCGAAACAATGACGGCGACATTCCGGTTAGGAGATCCGGAAACTACGAATCAGATGAAGTCAAAGAAATCGCACGTTTAAAACGTGAGCTCCGTGATGCTCAGAACGCGCTCGATGTGTAAAAAAAAACATCAGCATTCTGGGAAAAGATTAACAGAAGCTATCTATACTGAAGTTTCTGCCAAGGTAGAGGTTGCTAAAGTTACTAAGCGCCGCGTCTCTACTTCCGGAATGCTGAAATTTTTAGGCGTTTCCCGCTCTGGATATCGTGCTTTCCTTAACCGAAAAGTCTCTCCCGCTCGTCAGCGAAAAGAAGCTGTCAAAAAGGAAATCCAGAAAATATATGATAATTCTATGCAGAATTATGGCGCTCCTATAATAACAAAGGAACTACGCAAATCTAGCGAAACCATTGCTCAGCGTACTGTAGGAAAGTACATGCGTGAAATGGGTATTAAAGCTCAATGGATTAAACCTTGGACTACCACTACAAGAGATTCTGATTTTAGTAATGAACTTCACAACATCCTTGATGAGCAGTTTAATCCTGAACGTCCTAACGCTGTATGGTGTACTGATATCACTTATATTGGGACTCAGTATGGCTTTATGTATCTTAATTGCATTATGGACTTATTTGCTAGAAAAATCATTGCGTGGACTCTTTCCAACAACATGGAAGTATCTTCCGTTATTGCAACAATCAATAAAGCTAAGCTTACCGTAATACTGACCCACCTTTAATCATCCATTTGGATCGTGGTAGACAGTAATGTATATTAAACAATGGGTAATGCCAACAACTATACATTACACTCTTTTGTTGACATTTTTATAAAAAATAGAAACCCAGTCCCAATACATACTATCTGAGAAATCATGGCTAACAAGTTCCATCTGTTTACAAACTGCATATTATCCATCTCTATTCCAGACAATGTATAGAACTCCAATATTCGATAAAGTACATCCTTCCAACTTTTTCCCAATAGCTCATAATTTGGTGGAGCACACCACGATAGCTGTGTAATCTTTACAGTAAATAATAAACTTCCTGCACAAATAAAAATCTGTAGTATCCACTTAATCATCCATTTTTTATTTATCGCATCCACCTTCCTTAATTCATTTGCCATATTGAAAACGGCTTTAAAAGTTCGAACAAACAAAATTATTCCTATCAAAATCAATACTATAAAAAATCTCAGCATAAAAACACTTTTGCATAAATCCATCTGCAAAATATTCATTTCATTTATCGAGTATCCCATCTTACTTATCATCATTGATGCTTCTGCCATATTAGTAAACTGACACCATAACTGATTAACTTCTGAACAAGAAATGCCCAAATCGTCTGCTGTTGTATCGGGTATATAGATCTTTGCTTCTTCTTGTTCACCCTGCTCTCTTATAATTCCAATCACTTCAAAAGCATTTTGATCCAAATATAATTTTTCTCCAATACATTCATAATTTCCGAAAAACTGATATGCCGCTGTCTCATTTAACACAACAACCGATAATTTTCTATCATCCTGAACATGATTAAAAAAAGTTCCTTCCGTTATTTCCATTCCTGTAAAATATGAATAATTTTCATTTGTTGCTATCACCGTAGCTGCTTCTGCACGAAATCCATTAGAAATTTCTGGATAAAGGTATTTCACATAGGTTAAACGAATACCCTCATTTTCTATCATTGAGATTTTGCTGTTAAGAAAAGTCTTGCCTTCCTGTAAAAAAGATAATACATATACATTCTTACAGGTTATCTGCTGAACCTTTATTCCAAGCAATAAACACATACCTGCTGCCATCAAAAGAATTACCAGTAGTATCATTTTTCTAATCGATAATCCTTTCATTTCGTACCATCCCCTTCGTAATACACCTTACTTCCATCTGTGATCTCACTGCTAGAAGCTATGATGACGAACTCATCTGTTGGAAGCCCTCTCACTGCACAGTATGTTTCATCCGAATTTAACAAATCAACCGATACTCTATGGGCAACATAGCCATTTCCAAGTACACTGTCTTCTTTCTTTAATACCAGAACATAATATCCTACCGAATCTTTTCTCAAAGCCGCTACCGGTATGATTGCATCATACTGTTCACTTTCTTTTTTTATTGTGACCTTCGCCTTTTTCCCTGCGATTTCTGCATTTGAGGAGTTTATTGTAATTTCTACCTGATAGCCTGTTTTGCTCTGATCTGCATAAGAAACAATAGATTGAATTTTCCCTGAAAAATTATCATTTAGTTCTTCAATCTGCAAATTTACAATACTATCCTTACCAACATATTCTAACTGCTCATCCGTCATAAATACTATGACAGTCCATTCTTCAGATACTTCAGCTATTTCATAAAGGATTATATTTTGCATGGATGATACATACATTCCATTTTTCACGCCCACAGAAGTAATGACTCCATCATCTTCTGCAACAATATCATTTATTTCCCCTGTTTCTGCTGCTTCGAATTGCATAAGACATTGCCCTTTTTTCACCTCATCTCCTGCCTGCACCAGAACGTCTTCTACCCTTCCATCGACATCTGCGTACACAGAATCCACATGGGAATATGAAATTTCTGCTGTATCCTCAACAGTAAAACTCAATTTCCCCTGCTTTGGTGTAGCAATACTCACAACAGGAAGCCGATAATTATAAATTGATTTAGAAAAAAATGTCAGCACTAACACAATACCTAAAAAAATTCCAAATACTTTTGCAAAACTGCTCTTTTTTTCTTTATGATTCATTTTTGCTTTTCCTTTCACATATTCTCATATGCCCTAACCTTTAATTCCTGTAATCACAATTCCCTGTTTTAAATGTTCCTGTCCATAAAGCAATACCAATAGCATCGGAACGGCATAAAAACAGGAACCCGCAAAAGCCAACCCTATATCGCCATTGTTTATTTGTGCCAGAAAGGTAGATAAGGGTTGTTTTTCTGAATCCTGTATAAAGATAATTGCCTGATCCACCAGATTCCAGTAATCCAATAAAGTAAGCATTGCTGTTGCCGCTATTCCCGGCTTTATCATTGGTAGGATTATGGAAATAACAATTGTTCCATGTCCAGCTCCGTCTATTTTGGCTGCCTCCAAATAGGCATCTGGCAAGGTTTTCATAAACTGTCTTACCAGAAAAACACCAAACGGGTTAAAGATTCCTGGCAGGATGATTGCAAGATAGCTGTCAGTAATGCCCAACCAGTCAGCAACAATATAATTGGGCATCAATGTTACCTGCAGCGGTAAAAGCATTACTATGATATAAAGGAAAAATAACAGCTCCTTTCCCTTAAATTTCAAAACCGTAAATGCATACGCTGCCAATGTTGATACAATAATCTGCCCCACAACAATCGGAACTGTGATTTTGACAGAATTCCAAAACATATTTAAATAGACCGGACTGTCAAACAAAAGCTCTGCATACTGTGACAATGTTACTTTTTCCGGAATGAGGTTCATATCAACATAACTTCCTTCTTCCATTCCGCTAACATTATAGTTTCGTTCCACTTCTGTGCTACTCATAAACGAATTTGTAAATGTAATAATAAGCGGTGCCATATAAATTACTGTAATTGCCAGAAACAGCAGCCACCAAAATCGTGAGTTCCATCTTTGCACTCTTTGTTTACTCATTCTGATTCCTCACTTTCTGCCTGGCTAATAATGCAGATCCTTCGACAGCTTTCTTTCAGTACGGAACAGGCAAGCCACAAATAGAACAATAACAATTGTTAAAATATAAATCGCACTGGCTAACTTTGAATAGTTCAATGATAGGAACATATTATTCATGTAATGCTGCAATACATATAGTCCATCCGGAGGATATTCTCCTGTAATAATATAAATTTCTTTAAATACCTTAAAAGAATTTACGAACGTCATAATCAACACTAAAAATGAAGTTGGTATAAGGTATACCCATGTAATATGCTTAAATTTCCAGACAAAGCCTGCACCTTCCACATCTGCATACTCATAATATTGCTCCGGAATACTGCTCAAACCACTTAAATATAAAGCCATATTATATCCAATGTTTTTCCATATAAAGATAACGACCATTGCCATCATGCTGTATTTGTTGTCTAACCAATCAATTCCTCTTATCCCAAAAACACTTAGGAATTTATTAAATGTTCCATGTACGCCCCAAAAACTCTCCCAAAAGAAAGCTGATGTTGCCGAGGGAATTGCCAACGGTATCAAAAAAATCAAGCTGAAGAATTTTGGATACCGCTTCATTTTGTGAATAACCAGTGCCACTCCAAGGGATAACACCATATTAAGAGGGATACTGATTGCCATAAACACAGCTGTGTTTTTCAGCCCTTTCAAAAAATATTGATTCCGGAACAGTTCTTTGTAATTTTGTAACCCACAAAAAGCTCCATGAATCGGATTATCCACAACAGAATAAAAAAACGACACAATGAATGGGACTAAGTAAAACAGGAAGAAACCTGCTAAGCTTACTATTAACATAAGCCAAGGCAATATCTGATTCCAAATTCGTCTTTTAATCCTCTGTTCCTTCATCATACCTTTGCCCCTTATTCATTGAAATACTGCTCAATCTTTCTCTGAAGAATGGAAGCTGTGTCTTGTGCGGTTTGCTCTCCATGAAAAAACTTAGCGTTTTCTTCCTCTATCAAAGTCCAAATATCAGAATCCACCGTATCACAGTCATTGATCTGCTCCATCCAGTTTTCCAGCAATTCTCTATATTCTTCTTGATCTACTGTGCTATTACCACTATCTGTATAATAGTTATAGTAACGTTCCACAGCAGCTTCAAATCCCTTTCTATTAACTGCCAGCCCATGAACAGAAGGCTGTGACTGTACTTCTTCTGATAATAAATATTTGATAAATTCCCATGCCAAATCTTTATTCTCAGACGCACTACCCAGTGCCAGACAGGCATTTGCATTTATTGCCACATTTCCCTCTTTGTCAGCCAACGGCATACTGTACGCCATACCTGCCTGTGTATCTAATTCATAAAAAGCAGCCTGAACATCATAATCACACGTTGCTGCATAGTAATACTCAGTGTTATAAAAATCGATATTGGAACCAAAAGCATTGCTTTCCGAAAGTTCTTTTACCTCTTTTATTAAATTAATATAAGCATCCGAATTTATATTTACTTCTTTGTTCTCTACATCAACAAATTCATGGAAAGCATCTTCAATTAAATAATCAGCATACGACAATTCATTCAACTGTATTATATATGCATTTCTTTTGCCTGTATTTTGAATCAGTGCCTTTGCAATATCCATACGTTCTGAAAAACTCGCACTCTGTATGTTTTTCTCCACTTCAGGATTCTCTGACAACAGTTCCTCCGAAAAGCCAATTACATCAAATTTTGCCATATACGGGATCAAATAGATTTCCCCGCTTTCCTCTTTTGCTGACTGTAGTACATTCATAAAATAATTTTCGTCATTCAATTCAGGTGTCAGTGAAATATATCTGCTCAAATCCTCAAAAGTCCCCATTTCACTATATTTTGTTCCCGGAAGAAAACTATTAAAAATAATATCCTCCGCTTTTCCTGTCATTATCTTGGTATTCAGATATGTCTGATAATCTTCCACACTTCCAGACTCTGATGTTCCATCATATGCATTGATTGTTACTGTTACTTCCGGATAGAGTTTCACAAATTGCTCAGCTGCGGCAGTCAGAAATTCCTCTTCATAAAAACATGATATTGTAATTTCTCCCTTCATTTCCGGTTGCACATAACTTTCCGTTTCCTGTTCCTCTGTTTCATTTGATGTACTATAATCTTGTTTCTGTCCTTGCTGTACATTTTCTTCGTTCTGTCCACAGCCACAAAAGAAACACGAAATGCACAATAATAACGCCCATATTGTTGTTGCTTTTTTACGCATAAATAAAAAACCTCCTTGCTATGAATGAAAAGCAATCATTGATTGCTGGTAACAAAAAATGTTACCTACGAAAATATCATAGCAAGGAGTTGTCTCTTACTTTTAAACTAGATGTGTCTATGTTGTTAAAAAAATTTGGAGAACGTATAAAACTCGTTTTGTTTTAGAATACTGAAAATATATACTGCAAAGACATGGAGGTAAATGATTTATGGCAAAAGCCGGAATGAGACGTCCCGATCCAAAGCAACCACATGGGACTGAGAGCAACCGCAAGACACATATTCCCAAAAATGATGTTGCTCCTGTACCTGAAATTCAAGGCAAAGCAAAATCTGGTCATAAAAAAGCAAAACCCATGTAAACGGTTTTGCTTTTTTAGAGAAAACAATTTATTCAACATCCGTACATAAGCTCAGCAGAATACGTGCCACTGGTTCCTGCTTATCTACAACAACTTTGTCTCTTTTTAATGTTGCATACACTTTTCCACGCTCAGAAATCTTATAAATTTTGTTATCTTCTATTCCGACTTCTGTATTGTCTCCGGTAAGAAAAGGGAATGCAATGGCAAGCAGTTCCTCATCGCTACAGGTTCCATACACCATTTTGTCTTCACTCATAGAAATATCTGCCTTCCACATTTGTCCGCTTGCAGCATGAATTCTTAAAACAATTTCCGTATCATTTTCTTTATAAGTAATCGTCCAATAGCTTATGAGAGAACTTTCTATTGATGTCTGACTATCCAATGTACACAATACAGCATTTATACTTTCAAAACTGAATTCTAACAAATCGACAGGCAAAATATTATTTTCTGCCAATGTATTAATCCAATCTCTACCAGCCTTGATTGCCTGTTCCATATTCATCTGTCCTGCCATTGGTTCATGAAACACCTCTCGTCCTCCGACTTCCCACACAGTCAACACCGCTGCCATTGTTTCCTCTGATAAAACTTCCCCTTCAAAGTCTCCCTGTACTGTCATATCACTTCCGGTTTTATCTACTTCTGACACATCCACGAAAATCTGACCTTTTACATCAAGAATCTCTGTTTCTTTGCAGTTCAGCATTCCTTTCGTCAAAAACCATCCACCAATTACAACTGTAAAAGACAGGAAGAATACAAGCAACGTATATATCTTACCTTTATTCATCTGCCATGCCTCCTTTACAGCTTAAACGTATACTGACCTTTGTTCCACTTTTTCCATCACTTTCAAACTTTAGACTGCTTCCATGTATCTCGGCTATCTTTTCTGCCAGACTAAGTCCGATACCTGCACCATGTAATTTTCTGGATCGTGACTTATCTACCATATAAAACGCTTCTGTAATCCGCTTGATTTCATTTTCCGGAATGCCACTTCCATTATCTTCCAGCTGTATCACATAACACTTTTCTGAATCAATATATCCTTTCAACAGAAGCCGATCTGCTCCGGCTTTTATGGAATTATCAATCAGATTGAAAAGCAATGATTTAAATAAATCATATTCCACACTGATATACGCCTGATCTGCTTCACAGTTAAGCTGAACATTTTTTTCTGACATAAGATATTTCTCATCCTTTGCCAGCTCTTGAAGCAATATATCCGCACGCATTTCTTGTAAAACAAAGTCCTTGTGATTTAGTACAGCTAAGTCCATCAATTTTAAGGATAATGCTTCTAACCGCATACCTTCATTCCAAATATACCATGCAGCCTTTTTTTGTTCCTCCCTTGTTAATTCTTTTTGATAAATTCGATTCGCATAGCCTATGATTGAGGTAAGTGGTGTTTTCAGTTCATGTGCAAAGTTTGCTACAAAATCCTCTTTTTGTTTGGCACTATCGGATAGTTCTTGTACTTTTTCCTCTATTGCTCCCGCCATTTGATTGAAATTTTTTGCAAGCTGACCTACTTCATCTCGGCTGGTAACTTCAATTTTCTCCTGGTAATTTCCATCGGCTATTTTTTTTGTTACTTCTGTTAATTTCTTTATTGGACGGGTCAGTAATGATGATAAAAAAATAATCAATAATGCACCAACCCCAATAGCCACCGCATAGACAACTCCGAATCTTTGAATCATTTGTTCCTGCTGATCAAAAACTCTTTCCACGTCTATTCCAGTCACCAAATAGATGCCAGTATCTTCCTGTGATACCTTTCCGGCAATCAATAAATACATACGATTATTTATCTTGCGAAACTGATAGCTTACTTTCCCCACTTCCACATCAGCAAGCAGTTCAGAAATCTCCACATCAGCCGGAAATTCAGAAAACAGTATGGAACCATCAAGAGAATAAAATGCAACAGTATTGTTCATGTTCGAAGCAATATTACTGACATCATATTCTCCATTTGCAATACCTTCAAACCATTCTTCTCCCCTGGTGATCAATGTTGACTGTACCACAAATTTATTATACTGATACTGCTCCACCGCAGCCTCTACTTCTCTTTCCATGGAAGTCTCATAATAGTAAGAGATCAATGTATATCCACCCAGCAAAAAAATCATACTGAAAAATATCGTTACAAAAAAAGTAATTTTGGTACTCAGCTTCATAATCTATCCCTCCAGGCGATAACCGATACGGAATACTGTTTTAATATAATCTTCCCAGCCTAATTTTTTTCTTAATCGCTGTATATGAGTATCAAGCGTTCTGGTATCTCCCATAAAAGGTTCATTCCAAATCTTTTCATATAACTTATCCCGATATTGGGCAATGTTTTTATTTCTTATCAATTCTACCAGCAGATCAAATTCCTTAACTGTCAAATCAATCTCTTTCCCATCCTGAAATACCTTCCTTGACTCCAAATCCACTTTTACATCTGCAAAATTCAGCCGTTTTTCGCTTTTCCCATAACGTCGTAAGACCGCTTCCATTCGAGCAATTACCTCTCCGCTTTGAAACGGTTTCACAATATAATCATCCGCCCCCATTTTTAGCCCCTTTATCCGATCATTTACAGTTCCTTTTGCCGTCAGAAAAATGACAGGTATTTCTGTTGGCTTTATGTATTCCAGTAATTCATATCCATCAATTTCGGGCAGCATAATGTCTAACAGTATCAAATCGTAATTACTACTTTCTTCTAACATATCAGCTGCAACTTTACCATCGCTCGCTATGCTGCAATGATAACCTTCATCACTCAAATCCATATATAATAAATTCGCAATCGCTTCATCATCTTCAACAATTAAAACATTCATTTGCAAAACCTCCATTATCTAGACTATTATACATGAAGGTTGTGTCATAGTTGTGTAATTTTATCTTCCAATCATCTTATACTTCCAACATACTTTCATTGTAACCTAGTTTCCGAAAATCTCCGGAATACAAATAAGCGCCCCTCGAAAATGCTTCGCATTTCCTCGGTCGCGGGCATTCGCTAAATGCCCGCAAAGGCAATAA
>JBJFCD010000123.1:0-3021 GCA_051888795.1 Lachnospiraceae bacterium
TGTTATTTGTAACTTTCCATGCCCCTGCTTTTTCAAATTTCAGTCAAATTAAATGAAGGTACAGTATAAATTTTTCTGTTGCATTTTGCTTCAGATTGTTTTATCCTGTACCTTCTTGTATTATCATAGTCTATGTCACTATAAACAAAAGAAGCAGGAACCATCCCCTACCACAGTTCGGTTTCCTGCTTCATACACTCAACATAGGCTCGCCTATGTATCACAAAGCTATGATAACCTTATTTGTAGAAGAAAACAATCCCATAACACCAAATTTTTATAATAATCTTATTTCCAACCTCCAGTTTCATAAACTCCACTGCTCATGTGGTCACTCTGGATGCCTTACCGTTCATGGTTATTACTTCCGTTACCTCAAAACTCCATTTGGCAAACTCCGTTTCAGGATATGCCGTGTCAAATGCGAGATATGTGGTAAAACTCATGCCATCTTACTCTCATCATTTGTTCCTTATTCCCAGGTCTCTCTTAAAGACCATGTCGAAATTATCGAAGCTTTTGAAGATGTTGTTCCAACTGCATCACTTCTCAAATCTAATGATTCCATAGATGAGAGCAGTTTCAGATACATAATCAGACAATACCTAAATCATTGGAAACAGAAACTTCTTTCTGAAAAGATAGCTTTCGCACCTTTGTCTGATTTGATTCAAAGCTGTTTCAAACACTATTCCCGCCAGTTTATGCAGATTAGACGAACCATCAATCTTATTTTTTTATCTACCACATAGCATGACACGACAGATACAGAATTCTTCCTTATACTTAAGAAAAAAACAAGGAGGAACCCATATGGACCAGGAAAAAAAGCACGATATTGCTCTTATGCGTTATTCAGTGATATCACCTGTTATTTCCGGGCTTCAGGAAAACTATTCTTCCCTTGAAGCCTTTTATCGTGATGCCTCTTCTAAAGGAGTCATGTCTCCTGACGGCACACTGAAACACTTTGCACCCGCAACTATCAAGCGCTGGTACAACAATTACAAAAATGGTGGCTTTGATGCACTCATTCCCGACGGACGTGTTGATGCAGGCATACCAAGAAAACTTGATTTTGAGCTTCAGGAACAGATTAAATACCTAAAGCTCAATTATCCTCGTATGTCTGCCGCTGCAATCTTCAGACAGCTCCAGGATAATGGAAGCATAAAAAACGGAGAGGTTTCTGAATCTACAATCAACCGCTACGTCAACCAGCTTGCTGCCACGCTCAAAACCACCACAAACCCCGATATGCGACGGTATGAAAGACCACACATAAATGAGGTATGGTGTGGTGATTCAAGTGTAGGACCTTATCTTACAACTGATGATGGTAAAAAACACAAGGTTTATATCATTGCCCTGATTGATGATGCAAGCCGGTTTATCGTAGGCATTGATGTCTTCTTTCATGATAACTTTGTAAATCTTATGTCTGTCATCAAATCCGCTGTAGCAAAATTTGGACGCCCTCAGCTTTTTAACTTTGATAACGGTAGCAGTTACAAGAACAGACAAATGGAACTTCTCGCCGCACGTATTGGTTCTGTCATTCATTATGACCAGCCGTATTCTCCCACCCAGAAGGCCAAGATTGAAAGGTGGTTCAGAACAATGAAAGATCAATGGATGTCCGCTCTTGATATGAGAGACTTCCACTCCCTTGATGAACTAAGAGGAAACCTTATGGCATATGTACAAAAATACAATCAGTCCCCTCACTCATCTCTTAAAGGATTGTCTCCGCAGGACAGATATTTCTCTGAACCAAACCTGTTCCACAGACTTACCGACGAACAAATCGAACATGATTTTCTTCTTGAAATCGAACGCCGTGTATCTGCTGACAGTGTTATTGTTATTGACCATGTAGAATACGAGGTTGACTATCGTTTTGCCAAACAGCGCATCAAACTAAGATACTCTCCAGATTTAAATAATATCTACATAGTCGAAGCAGATGGAACCCTTACACCAATACGTTTACTTAACAAGACGGAAAATGCCCTTGTTAAGCGTGACAAAATACATTTATGCCGAGGTGATGAATAATGGAATACTTCACAAGATATGGTCTGGAATTCAACCCATTTATAAAGAATTCCAAAGAGATACTCGTTGACACCGCCGAATACAAAGAAACTCTTTTCCGTCTTGACTACCTTGCAAAAACAAAAGGATTTGGTATTCTTACCGGCAGCCCTGGCAGAGGTAAAACAACTGCCATACGAAACTGGGCAAATAACTTAAATCCATCCCTTTACAGGGTTATTTATTCAAGTCTGTCCACACTTACACCTAATGATTTTTATCGAAATCTCGTACAGGAACTTGGAGCACAGCCTGCTTTCAAAAAACCGGACAACTTCAGAATCATTCAGGAAGAAATATCACGTCTTTCTGTTGAAAAACGTAAGACTCCTGTAATAATCATTGATGAAGCCAACTACATCAACAACACCATTCTCAATGATTTAAAAATACTATTTAATTTCGAAATGGACTCCCGTGACAGAGCTGCAGTTCTTCTGGCAGGACTCCCTAATCTCAACTCCACACTTAACCTTGGAATTCATGAACCTCTTCGTCAGAGAATCGTCATGAACTATAACCTGGATGGCGTAACCAAAGATGAAGGCAGATACTACATTTCTGAGAAACTAAAAGGTGCCGGATGTAATCAGACCATCTTTGAAGATGGAGCAATCGAGGCAATACTTAACGCTGCGGATGGCACTCCACGACTTATAAATAAGTACTGTAATTCAAGCCTTCTCTTAGGTGACAGTAATAAAGCTGATCTCATTACAACAGACATCGTCATGCAGGCAGTCAATGACTGCGAACTTGGATAATCTCAAATCTCTCGCTCATTTAATTTGCGCGAGAGATTATTTGATTAAAATAATCTGCAAAAACTGGTGTAATTAATTTGCTCATATCTATCATGTTTATGCAAAAACTGTATCATTTAAAGTGAAGATTGAAGGTGCATCTAATGTGCTAAACAACACC
>JBJFCD010000124.1:0-50311 GCA_051888795.1 Lachnospiraceae bacterium
CGATTAATTCTTCATACTTCAGCTGATACTCGATCAGTCGTGGAATATATTCCGGAGGTTTTCTGCGCCCCGCCTCCCAATCCTCTATCGTTCTCAAAGGAATTCCTATATGTATTGAAAAATCTTTTCTAGTCATTCCCGTTTGTTCCCTAAGTCCCCTTATTCTATCTGCAGATTCCATTATTTCCAAACACCTCCATGTAATGTTTGATTAATCATACCACATCTCTTCGTTTTTCGCAATGCGTGGTTTTTGAATATAAAAAATAAATATTTCTTTATGTACATAAAAGCAGGCAACTATATGGTATAATCACCACATTGCCTGCTTTACAATCATTATATTATATTATTTTAATCACATCAATAAATCGACATACTTTGCCTTGTCCCAATCTTTTACATAATATTTTGCCAGGAAAATCCGTGTGCGCTCCAGACACTCGTCTTTTTCATCATCTATCATCAATAGACAGGCATTTGATCGTCTCCAAAATACTGCGCATTTGGTATTTAATAAGAAATGCCATATCGCTGTATTCTGAATACTCATTTTTCAAGACATCCAAAAGCGGAAATATATATTCTTCAGTTTCCGCAATATACCTCGCAATTTGTTCTTTGCTGAAGCTCCCAGCCATGGTAGAAATATTGTTGCATCGGTCGATCGTCTTTACCACACAGGCTTTTCCATTTTCTTTAATTTTTTCATAATACAGTTCTTTTGCCTGTTCCTTTGTCATCCCTTCAGGAATGGAAAAGCTGACAAGTCCGACGAGCTCCTGAACTTCCTGGGCGAAAGGCAGATCCTGCACATCTACACCGGTATCTTCTACCACATCGTGAAGAAGAATTGCTGCGAGAAGATTATCATCTCTTATACCCAATGCATGTGCCTGACACGCCATCATAAGCGGATGATTGATATATTGGACCTGTTCGGTTGTATATTTACCTTGTTTTCGAAATTGTCCTATGTGTTGTTTGCGCATATATTGCAGAGCCTTATATGTACCGGTCAGTTTTTCTGATAGGGCAAATGTTCTCATTCTTGTGAACATGTTATCCTCATGGAACAATCTGCCTCGAATATTATATGTTTTGCTTATTTCCTTCCCGGTATTTCCTGAAAGCAGAGCCGAGTAGGGCAAATTCAACAATTCAGCAATATACATCAGATTTTCAATATCCGGAAGATTATGTCCATTTTCCCATTTACTGACTGCCTGGGCGGTAACGCCAAGCTTCTCTGCCAATTCTTCCTGAGTGAAACCTATATTCTTCCTAAGAAAAGCAATATTTCTACCTATTTCTGATATATTCATGTTATTCCCCCTCCTTAGACCAATGCAGATATAAATTGGTCATCATAAGATATCTTTTTGTAAAAAATCGTTCAATGTCGACCCCATCATACAATCGGTTCCATTCCTCTGCCTCTTCGGCTCCGCTAACCGGAAAATAATCGGTATAATAATCATCCTGAATTCCATGAAACTCGGACTTTTGAACCAGAACATACCCTCCACAGTTCCGACACCTTGCCAAATAACGTTTTCCGTCATCCCAGCAGTAAAGAGGATGTCCATAAGCGTAATCTCCATAATCCTTAACAATATCATAATTCATATGTTGCTTTGCTTCTTTCTCATCCCGGAACTGAAATGCAATGCATTCTTTTTCCATTTTATTTTCTCCCTTTCGCATCTTGCAAGTAAAGTATAAAAAAAGGAAAAGGAAAATACCATACATTGGCAGTTGAGTATACTTGAGCATTGGTTGAGTTTCCGAAATCATAACGAGTGATTGTCTTTAGGATAACATTTTAAAGACATGATATGAATCAAAGAGAAGAATGCACCCATGTATTTTGGGAGTAATCATATTCACTGTATATAACAGTTTCTTTATTTTCCAAAATTCGACGCACAACGGTAAAATCGGCAATACCTTTACATTGATTAGTTACTGTGAAAAATGTCTTTTCATAATATATAGCGTATTCTTTCTCGGAAATTTTGTAATACTTAAAATGTTCATCAGCCAAAAATCCATAATTGCGTATCTGGCTATTTTGCGTCATGGTCGATAAAACATCATACAGATTATGCTCAACCTGCAGTTCGTTGAAGTATTGCAGCACTTCATGTAGTTTGTTATATGAAATCATCATTTTGAGAGCGTTGAATGTATCAGTCACATTTTCTCCGTCGTAATGTTCTTCATCATCAATGACGCCCCAATGATATTGTTTAATTGAAAACTGATTCGTTTCATCATCGAACCAAAGTTCTTCAGTCGTATAACTCCCACTGAATACACATATTTCTTTTTTCATTTCATCCCCTCCGGATACTATATTTAACTATATAAAGTATAGCACAGCAGAGCAAAGATGCCAGAGGCAAATCCACCTCTGGCATTTTTATTATCCTGCCGCATCCAGCATATTCTCTATAAATATCCCATATCCCCGAGTCGGATCATTCACCAAAACATGGGTGACGGCTCCCACCAGCTTTCCATTCTGCAAAATCGGACTGCCTGACATTCCCTGTACGATTCCTCCGGTTACTTTTAGGAGATCCGGATCTGTCACTTCCAATACAATTCCTTTATTTACCTCATCTGTTTTATAATCTATATCTGTTATTTTTATGTCATATTCTTTTATTTTCCCTTCTACAGCACATCGAATTGTAGCAGGACCTTCTTCGATTTCTTCTTTTGATGCTACTTTTACCGGTGTCTGGTCTGTAAACAGTGTATCTATCCTGTCAATCGTTCCGAAAATTCCTGCATCTGTGTTTTGTGTAATTCTTCCTACGATATTGTAATTATTGTAAATAATAATTCCTTCCATTCCTCCCGGTGTACCGTTTTCTCCTTTTTGTATATCTTTTATACTTGTTGTGTAAAGTGTACCTTCTGAAATATCCAATAGTTCATTTGTGTCCACATCATGAATGCCATGTCCCAGCGCTCCAAATTTACTGTTTGCATCCAGGAATGTAATTGTTCCGAGTCCCTGTGCGTTATCTCTCACCCAGATTCCCAATTTATACTTTTCTTTCTCTGATTTTACAGCCTCCGTTTTTATTTCTATCTCTTCATCCTTTCTTCTTACAGTCAGTACTACCTTTTCATTTTCAAGTGCATCTACTGCTTCTATCAGCTCATCTTTATTTTCAATTTTCTGGTGATTGATTCCTACGATGTAATCTCCGGCTTTCACACGATGTGCCGAAGGTTCATATTTCATTCCATCTGCGCCGGTGATTTCATCTGTTCCAAGAACCATAACACCTTCTGTCTCCAGATAAATACCTACAGGCATTCCACCTGGTATTACCATCTCTTCTCCCGATGTTTTTGCATTTACTTCTTTTTTGAACATCTGTTTCTTACTGTCAATCAGATAATACCCTCCCCCGACAGCAATCGTAAACACCAGAACCATGATCAAAATCCTTCTATACCAATACCGAAACATAACAGTCCTTCTCCTTAAGCAAAAATAAAAGACAGATACCTTTTTAGATACCTGTCTCTATTATGTGAAGAAAACCTTTTTTTCACTCGGATTATTCCGATAAAAATTAAAATCACTTATTATCTATTTTGCGTTTATCTAATTTGCTTTTATTTGTTTCGCAAGCTCTTTCATCTCAACAGCATTTTCCATAACCGCTTCTGTAATTCTTGCCCCGCCGAGAAGTCTTGCGAGTTCATCTACCGCTTCTTTTTCATCCATGGCACGGATACTGGTCTTTGTATCCATCTCACCAACTGTCTTTTCGATAACGTAATGCCAGTCGGCCATAGCTGCTATCTGAGCCAGATGGGTAATACAGATCACCTGATGTTTTTTCCCGATCACAGCCATCTTCTCTGACACTTTTTGCGCAGTTCTTCCGCTGATTCCCACATCAATCTCATCAAAGATCAAAGTCTCAATATCATCTCTGTCTGCCATAACAGTTTTGATTGCCAGCATAATTCTCGAAAGCTCACCGCCGGAAGCAACATTTACAAGCGGTTTCACCGGCTGACCCGGATTAAGTGAAATCATAAACTCCACATCATCCGTTCCATTTGCTGTATAATTTTTAAGCTGTTCAAACTGAATCATGAATTTAACATCTGCAAAATTTAATTCTTTTAATCCGTCTTCGATATCCCTTTCAAGAATCTCTGCCTGTTCTTTTCTGATTGAGGACAATTCTCTGCTTAATTTTACAAGCTCCTTTTCAGCCTTTTCACAATCCTTTTTGAGTTTTTCCATATAGGTCTCGTAATCATTGAGTTTATTTACTTTTTCTTCCTGTTCATCCAGATATGCTAAAATATCCTCAATGCTGTTTCCGTATTTTGCCTTCAAATGATTTATTTCATTCAGCCTTGTTTCTGTCTGATAATATTCTTCCTCAGAAAAATCATATGATTCGCTGAAATCAGAAAGTTCTCGGTTAAAATCATTTAAGAGACTGTCAATCTCAGAAAGCTGGTCATACAGTTCTTCCGCTTTTCTGTCATATTCCTGTATCTCAGAAAGCGCGCGGATCGCTCTGCTTAAATTCTCACTGGCACTGGAATTATCTTCACTTGTGTATGAATAAGCTTCTGCCACACAGTCTACAATTTTACGGCTGTTTATCATTTTGTGATATAAAGCTTCCAGCTCCTCATCCTCACCTGCCACAAGATTTGCATCTGTAATTTCAGAAATCTCAAATTCCAGAAATGCAAGTTCTTTTTTTCGCTGTGCTTCATCCATCCCGGATTTTTCCAGCTCAGTTTTCAAATTCTGATAAGCTTTATATGCCTGTCTTAATTCTTCTTTTTTCGCGCTTACAAATTCACTGGCAAAATTATCTACGATTTCAAGATGATTTTTCTTATACAATAAGGACTGATGTTCATGTTGTCCGTGGATGTCGATCAATACCGATGCAGCTTCCTTAAGACGCGCCATAGTGACTGTCTCCCCGTTAATTCTGCTCACACTTCTTCCATCCATCAGACGTCTGCTTAAAACTACCATTCCGTCATCAGGAAAAATGTCCAATGCTTTTAGTTTATTAACAAGCTTTTTATTCTGGACATGAAAGCTAAGCTCTACAAATCCATAATCCGCACCCTGGCGTATGATGTCTTTTGTATACCTTCCACCGAGTGCAAGATTAACAGAGCCGAGAATGATTGATTTTCCGGCTCCGGTTTCACCTGTCAATATATTAAGTCCATCTTTAAAATCCACTTCAATCTCATCTATCAATGCGAGATTTTTCACATGTACACTCTGTAACATACTGCCTCCTACAAGACAATTTTAGCAATCTTATCCATCACTGCTATTGTGTCATCCACACTTCGGATTGCGCACATAATAGTATCGTCACCTGCGATACTGCCGACCACTTCATTCCACTTCATGGCATCAATTGCAGCACATACTGCCGACGCCATACCAGATACCGTTTTGATCACAAGAATATTTTGCGCCATATCCATCGACACAAAGCCTTCCTGTAGGACTCTGATGTATTTCTGGCTCATTCCTTCATCCGGAGACTGGTGAACTGCATAGCGCTGTTTTCCGTCTTCCGACGGAATTTTCGTCAATTTCAGATCCCTGATATCTCTCGAGACTGTAGCCTGCGTAACCTTGAATCCTTCTTCATTCAAATATTCCGCAAGCTCTTCCTGTGTTTCGATCCGATATTTGTTGATCAATTCGATTATTTTTGCGTGTCTGTTAACTTTCATCTTAATTTCCTTTCATCTTTCTTCGCAGAATTTCCAGAAAACCCATTTTGCTCAATTTCATAATCTTTGTAGTGGCAAAAGACTTGCGAATTGTCACACGGTCTCCGGTTTTAAGAGAAATCATATCTGCTCCGTCAAATGTTGTAAACACTTCTTCTACTGTACCATTCCGCCCTTTTCCGATTTCAATTACTATCTCATCATCTGACGAGAGAACAATACTGCTTGTATTAAGTGCATGAGAGCAAATTGGTGTAATTACGATCATAGATGCTGTTGGCTCCACAATCGGACCGCCTGCTGACAGATTATATGCAGTTGAGCCGGTCGGTGTAGAGATAATAACTCCGTCCGCTTCATAGGAATTTAACAATTCTCCATTAACATACAGTTGAAAATGAATGACACGAAGTACACCTTTTCTTGTAACAACAATATCATTGAGTGCTACATCTCTTTTCCCGTCTTGCCAGATTCCTTCCAGCATCATACGGTTTTCAAGTACATATTCTTCTTTTATGACTTTTTCCAGTGCTTCATCTATATTCCCTAACTCTACTTCTGTAAGATAACCTAAAGTACCCATATTGATACCTAAGATTGGAACGTCCCTTCCATGAAGTACCCTTGCCACCTCAATCAGACTTCCGTCTCCCCCTATGACGATGGCACAGTCGATTTTTTTCGGGACTGTATCCTTTTTTATTTTCTTATTTTCATCTTTCTGACTCAGACAACAGATTTTTCCTGCTGACTCCAGTACGTCTCTTACGTGATCTGTTACAATGTAATCCGGATCTTTACCATCGTTCGTAACGATATAAAATCTTTCCATCTTTAAGCTTCCTTTTATGTCTTTGCCAATGTTTCAAATGCCTTATCTACAGTTCCATCTATGAATACAGATTCAGAAATACTTCCATTTCCGTCACATTTTTTTAAATGTACCAGATATTCAATATTACCTTCCGGCCCCCGGATTGGAGAAAATTCAAGTTCCAACACGTCAAAGCCAATAGATATTGCATAATCTGTTACCATATGGATTACTTCCAGATGTGTGCTCTTCTCGCGCACAACCCCCTTTTTCCCGACTTTCTCGCGCCCTGCCTCAAACTGTGGTTTTATAAGTGCGACAATTTCTCCGTCATCGGTCAGATAATTTCGAATCGGCAAAAGCACTTTTGTCAGCGAAATAAACGATACATCTATTGATGAAAAATCAACAGGCTCTCCGATATCTTCAGGGGTTACATATCGGATATTCGTTTTTTCCATGCAGATCACCCGCTCATCCTGCCTTAGCTTCCAGTCAAGCTGTCCGCGGCCTACATCAATTGCAAAGACCTTTTTTGCTCCGTTCTGGAGCATACAATCCGTAAAGCCTCCTGTAGAAGATCCTACATCCGTACACACTTTTCCATCTACCGAAACATCAAAGTTCTTCAAAGCCTTCTCAAGCTTCAATCCTCCCCGGCTAACATAGGGAAGCGTATTCCCACGAACTTCTATTCTGGATTCTTCTGAAAAAGTAGTTCCCGGCTTGTCCTCTTTCTGCCCTTCCACATATACATTACCGGACATAATAATCGCCTTTGCCTTTTCTCTGGATGCTGCAAGGTTTCTTTTCACAAGCAAAACATCTAATCTCTCTTTCATGCCTGTAACTCCTTATATGCTAAAACGATTTTTTCTGTCAGAGTCTCTGCATCAATTCCGGTCTCCTTACGAAGAACATCAACACTTCCGTGTTCGATATACTGGTCCGGTAAAGTAAGCGGCAGAACTTTGACCTTAAGATTTTTTGCTGCTACACACTCAAGAACCTTCTCTGAGCACGCACCATTCTTTACATTTTCTTCAATCACGGCGATCATTTGATGCTTTTTGGAGAGCTGTTCTATCATCGCTTCATCCAGAGGCTTTACAAACCGCGCATTAACAAGACTGCAGTTATATCCTTTCTCTTTCAGATTCTCATATACCTTTACAGCTTCCTCAAACATATGTCCAACACAAAAGATTGCGATATCACTTTCCTCATGAATCATCTCACTCTTTCCAAGCTCAATCGGCTGACGGTATTCTTCATATCCATCGTAAGCAGTTCCCCTCGGATATCGGACAGCAATCGGTCCGTCATAGTCAAGCGCAAACCTAACCATATCAGCAAGCTCCCATCTGTGTTTCGGCGACATGACAACCATATTCGGGATACTAGTCAGATAAGATATATCAAAAATACCCTGATGTGTTTCTCCGTCACTTCCTACAAGCCCCGCCCTGTCAACAGCGAAGAAAACCGGAAGATTCTGAAGACAGACATCATGGATGATCTGATCATATGCTCTCTGCAAAAACGAAGAATATACCGCAAATACAGGTTTCATGCCTCCTGCCGCCAGTCCGGCTGCAAAAGTCACTGCATGTTCTTCCGCAATTCCTACATCATAAAATCGTGAAGGATAAAGCTTTTTAAATCTCGAAAGCCCTGTTCCGTCTGCCATTGCCGCGGTGATGGCTACAATTTTTTTATTCCTTTTTGCCTCATCACAGATCACTTTTCCGAAAATATCCGTGTAAGTGTCCTTTTTCTTTCCACTTAATACTTCACCGGTTGCAATATCAAATGGTGCAATCCCGTGAAATTTATCCGGTGCACTTTCCGCAGGTTCATAGCCTTTTCCTTTTTTTGTCAATACATGGAGAAGTACAGGACCTTCTATCTTTCTCGCCTCGCCAAGCACTCTGCACAGAGCTCTTATATTATGTCCGGGTACAGGGCCCAGATAGGTAATTCCCATATCTTCAAAAAACATTCCCGGAACTACCAGTTGTTTAATACTGCTTTTCGTCTTTCGAATACGTTCAATAATTTCTTCTCCTACAACCGGAACTTTTTCCAGGGTATTTGTCACACCCTTTTTTAATCCCGTGTAAAAATCAGCTGTCCGAAGTCTCGCAAGATACTGTGACATTCCCCCCACATTTTCAGAGATGGACATATGATTATCATTCAGGACAATAATAAAATTTGTATGCAGCTGTGCAGCATTATTCAATGCCTCATACGCCATTCCTCCGGTTAAAGAGCCATCTCCGATCACAGAAATCACACTGTAATCTTCTCCCTGCAGATCTCTTGCCCGTACATAGCCAAGTCCTGCAGAGATCGACGTGGAACTATGTCCTGTGTCAAAGGCATCACAGTTACTCTCTTTTCTCTTAGGGAATCCGCTCATCCCGCCATATTTTCTTAACGTATCAAACTGATCCTGTCTCCCGGTCAGAATCTTATGCGTGTAAGACTGGTGTCCTACATCCCATATAATCTTATCTTTCGGAAGATCAAACACACGATGCATGGCAATCGTAAGTTCGACAACTCCCAGATTGGAAGCCAGATGTCCCCCGCTCTTACTGGTTTTTTCAATAAGAAAATGCCTGATTTCCTGAGCCAGTTCAGGGAGTTCCTCCGGTTTAAATTTCTTAATATCGTTTTCTTTTTTTATCTGCTCTAACATATGAGCACCTCTCTATTTATCTCTGTGAATCAACTGTATAAGAAGCTGTTCAAGATATGTATTTTCTCCGGGAAGACTGTGAAGTTCCAGAATAGCTTCTCTGGATTTTTCTTCTACAATCTCCGATGCTTTTTCAACACCAAACAGTGTAACATATGTAGTTTTTTCATTTTTTTCATCACTGTGAATTGGCTTTCCAAGTACTTCTTTCGTACTGGTCACATCCAGAATATCATCCTGGATCTGGAAGGCGATTCCAATATTTTTTGCAATCCGCTCAACCTGTCTGACTTCTTCTTCGCCAGCTCCTCCAAGTACAGCACCTATCATCATAGAAGACTCTATAAGCGCCGAAGTCTTGAGCTCATAAATCGTATCAAGCACTTCCTTTTCCACTGCATGTCCGGTCTCTTTCACATCAATGACCTGTCCGCCGATCATACCGTAAATTCCTGCTTTCCGACTGAGTATCTGAATTGCTTTTGCAATCTTTTCGCTCTCCTCCGGAGCTTTCGCAAATGCTGAAGCTGCCGTCTCGAATGCAAAATTAAGAAGTGCATCTCCCGCAAGGATACCCATGTCTTCTCCATAGACCACATGAGTCGTCTTACGACCTCTCCTGTAATCATCATCATCCATTGCAGGAAGATCATCATGAACAAGAGAATATGTGTGTATCATCTCCTGTGCAGCCATAAAAGCCCGCAGAGCTTCATTCTCCTCAGGCTCTCTATCTCTATCAAACAGTCTGTATGTTTCCTGCATAAGCATTGGACGGAGCCTTTTTCCTCCTGCAAGAAGACTGTATTCCATCGCTTCCATGATCAGCTTCTGATACCCTTCCTGCTTAGGAAGATACTCTGTAAGTATCTTTTCAATCTTCTCGACCTTTGACTTTTGGATTTTAGAAAAATCAGTTTTCAAATTCATGTTCTTCTCCTTCGTTATCCAATATAAGCATCTTTTTTTCGACTTTATCAATTTTATCATTGCAGGTCTTTAACAGTTCCATACCTTCACGGTATTGCCGGAAAGACTCTTCCAAAGAAATGTCACCCTGCTCCATGTTTTCTATTACCTTATCAAGCTGTGCGAAGATTTCCTGAATGGTGCGTTCATCCTTTTTTTGCGTTTTTTCCTCTTTTCCCATCATCTTCGCTCCTTTCTTATCTCATCAACCACTGCTGTGATCATACCGTCTGTCACATAAACTTCTATTTTTTCACCAGTCTTTGTCTGATCAATACTTTTCAGAGTCTTCCCATCTGGTGACTGCACATACGCATACCCCTGATTTAATTTCTCAAGTGGCGACAGTCCTTTCATCTTTTCAACATACAGATGAAAAATATGACGTGTCTCACGAAGCCGCGTATTCATAAGAAGTCTGAGCTTTTCGTCATACTCAGCATATCTCTGCTGATAATCTCTTAAAAGATTTCCCGGATGCAAATATTGCAGCTTCACCTGATATTCCCGCAGCTTGAGACGTTCCATCTGTATCCTCTGCCACAAAATCCTGTTCATATGTGTACTGTATTCCTGAATAGTATCCGAAAGCACAGCATATTCCAAAACGGCAAGTTCTGCAGCAGCAGATGGAGTCGGAGCCCGAAGATCTGCCACATAGTCCGCAATAGTCGTATCAGTCTCGTGTCCCACTGCTGAAATAACAGGAACACTGCACTCAAAAATCGCCCTCGCAACCTCTTCCTCATTAAATGCCCATAAATCTTCTATCGACCCGCCGCCACGACCAACGATCATAACATCTACATTTGCCTTTTCCAGCATACGGATTCCTTTTATTATGCTCTCTTTGGCTCCTTCACCCTGTACCTGTGCCGGATACAAAATCAGCTGCACATAAGGATTTCTCCTCGCCGTAATATTCATAATATCACGGATTGCCGCTCCGGTAGGTGCAGTTACAACACCAATACGCTTTGAATAATAAGGAATCGGTTTTTTATATTCCGGTGCAAACATGCCCATCTCGCTAAGCTCTTTTTTCAAAAGCTGGAAGCGTTCATATAATGCCCCTTCTCCGTCCAGACGAATCTCCTTTGCATATAGCTGATAAGCGCCACTTCGCTCATAGACACTGATACTTCCCAGAACGACAACCTGCTGTCCTTCGCTCATACGAAAAGAGAGCCCGCTTCGCTGCCCTGCAAACATTACACAGGCAATCGTTCCAGACTCATCCTTTAATGAAAAATATATATGTCCTGAAGTGTGATATTTCAAATTTGACACTTCTCCTTTGACATAAATGCGGTTCAGCATATAATCCTGAGCAAACATATTCCTGATGTAAGCATTCACCTGTTTTACTGAATACACATTCCGCGCCATTTAAACACCTCTGCTGATTACCGTTTTTCTGCAAGCTTTGCAAGCACTCCGTTCACGAAGGAAGGTCCATCCTCACTTGAATACTTTTTCGCAAGCTCTACAGCCTCATCAATGGCAACTCCTTCCGGGATGTCATCATCCCACTTCATCTCGTAAACAGCCAGTCTCAGAATACTCAGATCCACCTTATTCATGCGGGTGGTCTTCCAGCCTTTCGCTGCACCGTTAATCAGCGCGTCTATCTCCGTGATCTTTTCTGCAATGTTCTGTGACTTCGTCTTTATATATTCTAAATCTTTTTCTTTTGCATCCTCAAGCTGTTCAAAATAAAGTTCCATCTGTTCAGGCATATTTCCCTCTTCATTGAACTCCATCCCAAACACCATTTTAAATATGTGGTCTCTTAACTCTGTTCTTTTCACTTAATTGTCCTCCGGCATCTCCACTCCGGTAATACGGATATTAACATCAGCCACCTCAAGACCTGTCATGTTCTCAATTGCTGATTTTACTTTTTCCTGAACTTTAGAAGTTGTATCCTTAATGTTATATCCATATTTCAGATTCAGTGTCAAAGTTGCTGTGACAATTCCTTCTAACACATCAACTTTCACGCCTTTAGACATTGATTTTACACCCAACTTACTTGCCAGATCTTTCGTTGCATTTCCTGCCATAGAAGCTACTCCGTCTACTTCCATTGCCGCAAGTCCTGCGATGACTGCAACTACTTCATCCGCAATTTTAACTTCTCCGAGGTTTGCCTCAGTTTTTATCGTATACGTACTCTTTTCTTCTTTTCCCATATCCATAAACCTCCTGTCTGGTTTCATGCTCTCATAATTATAACAAATTTCTATTCTTTTGCATAGTATAAATTACCGTGCAAATTCTGTAAGGATCAATCCATCATTCCGTTCTATCGTCATTCGGATACTCCATTCATTTACAAACAGAAGGAGCGGCCTTCCCTTCAGATCCTTTACTTTCTTCATATCCGATGTTCCCATCAGTTTATCAAGATTAATATCCTCATTCCCGATCCAGCGGATATATTCATACGGAAGGCTGTCCATACGAATCTCCACATTATATTCATTTTCCAGACGGAATTTCAGTACATCAAACTGGAGCACGCCTACAACACCTACTATGATTTCCTCCATGCCGGTATTATATTCCTGGAATATCTGGATTGCTCCTTCCTGCGCGATTTGGTTGATCCCTTTAATAAACTGCTTACGCTTCATCGTATCCACCTGACGCACTCTGGCGAAATGCTCCGGGGCAAATGTTGGGATTCCTTCATAGCAAAATCTGTCACTGGAAGCAGTCAGTGTATCTCCAATGGAAAAGATTCCTGGGTCAAATACACCGATGATATCTCCGCCATATGCCTTGTCCACAATCTTACGTTCACTGGCCATCAGCTGCTGAGGCTGTGAGAGCCGGACCTTTTTTGCGCCTTGCATATGATAGACATCCATACCTGCTTCAAATTCACCGGAACAGATTCTCATAAAAGCAATTCTGTCCCGGTGTGCCTTATTCATATTTGCCTGGATTTTAAACACAAACGCAGAAAAATCCGGTTCTGTCATCGGATCAATCGCTCCTTTATCTGACATTCTCGGAAGCGGAGACGTTGTCATCTGAAGAAAATGTTTCAGAAATGTCTCAACACCGAAGTTTGTAAGTGCAGAGCCGAAAAATACCGGTGACAATTCTCCTTTGCTTACCAGCTCCTGATCAAATTCCGCACCCGCACCATCCTGAAGCTCAATTTCTTCTTCAAGCTTACTTTTCTGCTCCGCCAAAATAAGTGTATCAATCTCCGGATCATCAATTGCGACCTTTCTCACTTCGCCCTGGGTTGTACCTTTATGAGTGTCAGAGAAAAGTTCCACTTTTTTCGAAGCACGGTCATACACACCCTTAAACTCTTTTCCGGAACCGATCGGCCAGTTGATTGGGCATGTAGCAATCCCGAGCTCATTTTCAATATCATCAAGAAGTTCGAACGTATCCATTGCCTCCCGGTCCATCTTATTTATAAATGTAAAAATCGGGATATGTCGCATCGTACATACTTTAAAAAGCTTTCTTGTCTGCGCTTCAACTCCCTTAGAAGCATCAATTACCATTACCGCTGAATCTGCAGCCATCAAAGTACGGTAAGTATCCTCCGAAAAATCCTGATGTCCTGGGGTATCCAGAATATTGATACAATATCCGCCATAGTTAAACTGAAGAACAGAGGATGTAACCGAAATACCTCTTTCCTTCTCAATTTCCATCCAGTCAGAGACCGCATGTCTGGCTGTTGCCTTACCTTTTACACTTCCTGCCAGATTAATTGCCCCGCCGTAAAGCAAAAATTTTTCAGTCAGGGTCGTTTTACCTGCATCCGGATGGGAAATAATTGCAAATGTTCTCCTCTTTTCAATCTGCTTCTTCACTTCATTCGATAACTGTGCCATATATTTCAACTCTCCTAAATATATTATATCCGCGAAATACGCCATTAGACAGTATAACATATCAGCACAGTTTCTACAAACAGGAATTATTTTTTCTCATTGTCATGATCAGTTTTCTTCCACAATAGGATTAATGACAATATTCTCTGCAGGTACACCTGTTTTTCTGGTCACAATATCTGTAATCTGTGCACGGTTTGCTTCTGTAAGCTCTTTTGCACTGATAACAACATCTGCTGAATTCTCAGAAATACTTACGACAGCATCGGAAAATCCTTTCGAAGCCAGGAGTGTCTCTGCTGCCGCTTCCTTTTCCGTGAGCTCCGTAAGACTGACCATTTGCTCCACTGCATCTTTTTTCTGTTCATCGCTTAAATTCTCATTATCAATGATCTGCTGAAGAGTTTCTTTATTTTTTGCTCGTACCTGTTCTCTTGTCACCTTAGCCTCTGCCACCACAGCGTCTGTACTGCCACTTGTCAAAACCGCTTCTCCGGGTGTTCCTGAGGAATCGCCACCCTCCGCATCACTGTCCTGACTTTCAATATCGCCGGATGCACTCTGAAGATCATCCTCCGAAATATCTAAAAGCTCCTGATTTGCCAGTTCCGCATTAGTCTGCTGCGTCTCTTCATTTTCGCCAAACAGCCGTCCGGAATAATTCAAATATCCTGCTGCCGCAATCATGATTGCCAGTACCGCAATAATCACCTGATTTTTTTTCAAAATCCTTTTCACAATATTCCTCCTTCTTTTTCATATCATTCTTTCTTTACTATCCTAATCTTATGCGTGTCTACGCTAAATAATGCCTGAACCGCCTCTGTTATATTTTTTATTACAACTGCATTATCCCCTCCGGTTGCCACAACCACCACTCCCTCAACTCTTGGTGTCAGTTCTTTGCTTACATAAGGACCTTGCCCTGTTGTCCCTTCTGTACTCCCTAATGTTGCATTCTCATCATTTTCGCCATAGATTGTTGTCTCTGCAAAAGTCTCACTGGTTGTTGTCCGTTCTCCTCCCTGACTGTCCTTTTCACTAACCTTCTCACTGCTTGTCTCAAGATCCTTCTCAATCACTTTTTCTGATGATTCTTTTAATGTGATCATTACTTTCACTTCACCCGCTCCCTCCATCTGTGAAAGTATTTCTTCAAGCTGTCTCTCCATATAAGATACATATTCCTGTTCTGTCAAACCGGATTCTCCTGATCCACTCTTATTCTGATCTTCTGTATTATTGTTTTCTTTTTTTTCATTTCCTGTCGGAATGGTTATAACAAGAAAAAGAACTCCGACCAGTAACAAGATCATAAGCTGATCTTTCCGAATCTTTCTATTTTTTATTTTCTCCAGTAATCCTTCTACATCAATCAATTCGAATCTCCTCCACATTTACAGAACTGTCTTCCTCTCCTTTTTCGCTGTCCATTTCTGTATCAATTCCATACAGATATTCTGTTGCATTTTCAATTTCTTCGATTTTTGTTTCATACTCTCTGCTTTTATAAAAATTAGTCACCTGATCTTCCATTCCGAACAGGCGGAAAACAGGTGTAAGTATCATTAAAATGAGTACCATTCCCGTAAAAAAGCGGATATATTTTTTGTACTCAGAACCGGGAAGTGTATATAGTACAACAGTTGTCATCACTAAATATACAGAAATATTCTGTATCCATTCATAAAGTTCCCGAAACATATGCCTTTCTCCTTTTTCCTTTTCATCTTTTTTATACACTGCCTGTCACAAAAGATACGATGACAATTGTAAGCAAAAACAAAAGCCCTGTCGTAAACACAACTCTCATCAAAAGTCTGCATCCATCCCCTACACATTCCACACATCCGGCAATTCTTTTATCCGAAACCGGCTGTATGACTGCTGCCGCAAGCTTATACATAAGAACGATACATCCAAGCTGTACAAGTGGGGCAATGCACAGAGCCAGACACACAATCATCCCGGCAACACCTATTCCGTTTTTCACCAAAATAGCCGTCCCAAGCACCACTTCCGTCACCCCGCCGATTGCATCGCCCACGCCGGGAATTGCCTCTGCCGTCCTGGTGAGAGCACTTCTTTTTACCGTATCAATCGCAGGACTGATCATCCCCTGCATCACATTGAATCCCACCACCCCGGCAAGCAGTGTTTTAAGTGACCAGGAAACTACCACTTCAATCAGCTCAGCAAACTTGCTTAAGTATTCCTGGGATGACAAAAAATCAAGTATTTTCACCATAATATAGATATGTATAACCGGCAAAAGGACACAGACAATCAAAACCTCAATAAGATAAATTAAAAACAATACAAGATTATAAAATCCCACCGCCGTCATACTTCCTTTCGCAATAGAAACTGCAAGGAAATAGACCGGACAGAACACTGTCATGAACATAGTGAGATTTTCAATCCCGTCACTCACCCACTCCATCACAATCTGAAAAGAATTCAGGCACAATGCAATAAGAAGCAGATAGACAATATAGAAACTGATTTCCGCCACCTGCCTGTTCTGAAAAACCTGGGCAAAATTTCTAAACACTGCCGCAACAATGGTAATAATAAGAATCTGTATGAGATTTTTTCTGCAGCTTGTAAATGCGTAGAAAAACTGCTCACTTACCAGTCTTTTCAAAAGCTTTGCTGTATCCTTTTGTTCCCCGGTAAGTATCGATTTCACCGTCTCTTTAAAATTCAATTTTTCATCAGGAAACATTTTTTTCAGCGCATCATCTATTTCATTATATTCAAACCGCTCCATTAAATCTTCTTCCACAGGCTCTGCCATATCAGATGCCTGCACACAAAGTCCAGCCATTAAAAAAACAATATTTGCTATTATAAATAAAAGCCCTGCCTCTCTGAAAAAATACCGAAATGCTCTACATCCGGTTTCTCTACATATTTTCATGATAAAAATCCTTTGATCGTATCTAAAAGTGTCAATAAGATTGGCGTTCCAAGAGCCAGAATCAAAAGTTTCCCGAACACTTCAATCTGTCCGGCAATTGTCTGATATCCGGCATCTTTACATATATTAGATGAAAACTCCGCAATATATGTAATTCCCAGCATCTTTAATAAAGTTCCGATATACGCAGAATCCATGTTGATATACGTTCCGATTGTCTGTATTGCTTTTATAATAATCTTTAACGGAGACAGAATCGCAAAAAATATAAGAATACTAAGCGCAATACTAATGTAAATACCATACTCAGCTTTTCCACTTTTAAATTGTATTGCCAGTAGCGCTCCTGCCACCCCAAGCGCGCCAACCTGTATCATACTCAAAATATTTCTCCTCCTTTACAATTATCATTTTCAAAGCATAAACAGGCGTTTGATTGATTCAAAAAGATCATAAATATAGGGAACGATCCAAAACAGAACCAGAAGCAGTCCCGCAAGACTTGCCAGAAATGCCTGCTCCTCTCTCCCACTGTGCTTAAGTACCTGACAAAGTACCGATACCAGTATCCCTACCGCTGCAATTTTAAAAATCAGATTTACACTCATATTTTCCTGCTCCTATACTAAAAGGATGGATATCAACATACCACTCATCACCCCAAGGCAACGACAAAGTCTTACTTTTGTTTTCATCCCTTCCCGCATTTCTTCCATGTTCAGCGAAAGCTGCTGCTGAAATAATTCCAAAATATTCATCTGATATTTAAGATCCACCACTCCAAGCTGATTTCCAAGCTGCATAAGCCTTGCAAGTTCATTTTGGGGCAGTCCTGAATCTTTCAGATATCCTTTTATGGCCTGACACCATATTTCATCAAATGTCTTTCCATTGGCACAGTTCATCTCTCTCTGCATAGATAAAAGCCACCCCTTATAAGGCTCCTGTGCATGACTGGCAATATGAGAAAAAATTTCACCCATATGAGACCGGGCATAGCGTATTTCACTTTCCATCATACTCACAATCCTCTGAAGATATCTCATCTGCCGATACTCTTCCTGAATATCATCTGCTCTCCGAATCCCCATAAAGGTTGTAGCAGCCATAATAAAAACGACTCCCGATACTTTAAGAAGCATCTATATCACTCTCCCGGATGCATCAAAAATATTTTGGATTTTTCCCTGCTGTTTCAGAAAAACATACCTCTCAAACCTCTTTTCTTCTATCATTTTTGAAAACACCGGTTTTCTTTTCAATTCTTCCATCGATTCTCCATGTGCAGTCGCAAGCATTTTAAGACCACAGTGCATTGCGTAAGAAATAGCCTGTACATCCTCAGGCTCTCCGATCTCATCTACTGCCAGCACCTCCGGTCTCATAGAACGGATCATCATGATCATCCCTTCTGCTTTCGGACATCCGTCCAGCACATCAGTACGCATTCCCAGCTGATTCTGCGGAACCCCGTAATAACACCCTGCAATTTCAGACCTCTCATCAACCACCCCTACTGTAGCAGCTTTTACATAACTGTTTCCATCGGAAACCTGCCTGATGATATCCCTGAGCAGTGTTGTCTTACCGCATCCCGGAGGAGAAACAATAAGCGTATGTAAGAGCCTGCGGTGACAGGTGATCGCAGGGAACAATCCGTCAGCACATCCAAGTATCTCATGCGACATTCTGATATTAACAGATGCAATGTATCTCAGATTCTGGATTTCCCCTTTATCTATAATCGCCTGCCCGGCAATCCCCACCCGGTGTCCTCCTTCAATCGTAATAAATCCCTGCTTCATCTCCTCCTCAAACGCATACAGTGAATACCTGCTGATATATTCAAGTACCGCATCAATCTCTTCCTTTGAAACAATATATCCCTCACCCAGCTCTCTGCCCGGCACAAGCTCTTCTCCCTGATACATTAGAAGCAGAGGCTTTCCCGCTCTTAGCCGTATTTCCTGCAGCTTTTCAAACTTAGGTACTTCTTTTTGCACTACTTTCTTTATCTTTTGTGGCAATATATTGATAATTCTATCTTCCTGCATCTTTGTCCACCTCTTTACATTCAATATATGTAAATGGAATATAATTATGCAAAAAAATAAATGGGCACAGCCCATTTTTCCACTCAGCTATAAAAAACAGAGACGCAGCAAAAAATAATTGTACTGCGTTTCTGTTTTTCTTTATTCTTTTTACTTTATTGTCTTAATGTCAAATGTCTTATTTTTAAGTCCAGAACGTTTCCATAACCACAGCCCTGAAAAAATAACGAGCAAGCCTCCACCGATCATCTCAACTTCATATATTATATTGTCTCTCACATTCCCCATTACTGGCAATGCTGAGCATACAATTGCTACTGCACAGATAACCAGTTCTGAATACCCCAAAAAACAGCCCCATTTTTTGTTCCTGGTCATCTGATATAATTCCGTTTTGTCTTCTTTTTGCTTTTTTATTTTAATATATGCTGCAAACAGAAGAACATATGGAAACAGAGATGTCAATGCTGTCATTGTGATCAAAACGTTGTAAATTGTTTCCACAGCTGGGAAAAGTGCTACACCTGCCAGCAAAATCGTTACCAGAACGGCCTGAAGAAGAATTGCTCTTTCCGGAATATCGTGCTTATTTTTCTTTGTAATCTTCTCTGGGAAAATCCCAGGTTCTGCGTATCCAAACAACATTTTAGTCGGTTGTGCAATATATAGAACAATAGCTCCAAAAATCGAGAGTGTTATTCCAAATGCCACCACCTGTACGAAAACATGGGGTATTCCCAGAAGATCACACGCCACGATCAATGCATCCAGTGTGCCTGTATATGCAAAAATTTCAGAAGTAGGCATAAGCATTGTCATGCAGATTGATCCTAATACATAAAGTACGCAGATTGTTCCTGCAGCAATGATAATCGCTCTTGGATAATTCTTTTGAGGATTCTCCATCTCTGATGCAAAATTTGCCGTGAATTCTGCACCTGTATATGCAAAAGTAATACCGGAAATAGCAACCAGTGAATTCATGTTTAATTTTGGTGTCATCGTTGCAATTGTGTAAGTAGAAGCACTTGGTGCTTTTTTCAGAATTACAATTGCCAATATTGCCATACCAATCAGGCAGATTGTTGGAATAACCGAACCAAGCGACCCTACACTCGTAAAATATTTTCCGAATTTCATTCCTCGCATACTTGCAAAAGACAAAGCCCAGAATACCGCCAGCGACATCAAAAGCACCAGTATTTTATTATCTGCCAACTCCGGTTTCCCAATCATATAGGTAAAATTAATGGAAAAGAATGTAAGAAACGATGCATACCAGAATATCAAAGCTGTCCAGTGCATCCACGAAACCATAAACCCATACTTTGTTCCGAATGCAATCTTAACCCAGTCATTCAATCCTCCGTCCGTTGGATAAGCTGATGCAAGTTCAGCACACATCAGCGCCTGAGGCACGAAGAAAATAATCATGAAAATGATCCACATTGGGATTGCTCCCAACCCCAGACCAAAACTGTCCGAGGTTGATTTAGCAATCCATCTTATGCCATATAGAGCGGAAACATTCATCAAAACAAGTTCCCAGAATTTAATCTTTTTTGTACCCATAAATTCCACTCCCTTCGAGGCAAAGAGTTTTATAATCCGTTTCTTTCTACCTTAAAGTCATAATCTCTGTGGAAAGCATGTTCATCGTTAATCGATGCATCCATATAACCTGTAATGTAGAAATAATCCTTATCTGCAGTCTGTGTCACAACAATATCACAATCTATAAGCCATCCTTCACGACCATTTCTCATTTTCTGAATGATTGTATATTTTGCTGATAACGGATCTTTATTACTCAATGTTAATTCTCTCTTCAAATTGTGTTCTACAACTGTTCCGATATCATCAAAGCGATAGATGCCTTCACCAAATACTCCTCCTACTCCATCTGTAATTGAAGTCCATGTATCTGTAATAAGATCATATGTAATCTGTCTGTCTACATGTCCTGGTGCAAGTGTTGTCATTGGCGTAAGCGGTGCGCATTTTGCTTCCATATCAGGCCCTTTGGCATCTTTCCCACTGAAAATAGGAAGAGAGAATTTTGCAGTTGAAAGGTCAAGCTTTAAAGTAGCTAATTCTGGCGATGGCCAGATCATTGGCCAAAATGAATTTGCAATGGCAAGTCTAATTCTGTGACCCTTCGGGAAATTATGTCCGCACACATCAAGCTGTACTTTTGCTTTATATGTCTTGCCTTCTTCCAGATATACAACTTTCTCATGCCCTTCAAGATGTGTAAGATTCATTAATCCGTAAGATACCCTCGTTGCCGCTCCATCCGGATGAATGTCACAGAGTTCTGCATAAAGGAATGCATTTGGCTTATCGCTGGTAAACTCTACCTCAAATTCAGGATATCCAAGAATTTCAACCTCTTCTTTCAGTATATCGGAGTCAAATACCATTGCCATTCCATCATCAACGCGCATATCTGCCGGGCTTTCTCCCGGAACTCCCGCACCCATCCATTCATTTGCCAGAAGCCCGTGATTAGGAAGTGTACATAAATCTACGATCTCTTCTTTTGTATTTTCCTCTTTCTGAAGATGTCCATATGTCATAGAAAGTATTTCCGTAGAGACATCTTTTGACGGCCATCCATCCAATGCAACCCATCGTCCATCGCTGACCGGATGTACTGTCTCAGGTTTCATACTATCTTCCAGCCATACCTGTACCATTGGGCAATCTAACGTGTCATTATCGATTCCTTTCAGCCATTTATCCCACCATTTTGTTGCCTCACCAAGAAAGTCAATTGCCGGTTGAGGTGCTCCGTCATGAGCAAATACATGTGCCCACGGTCCAATCAGCGCCTTTCTAGGTACATTCAATCCTTCCATAAGCGTAAGAACACTGTTAGTATAAGAGTCAGCCCATCCGTCAAGCGCAAACACCGGCACTTTAATATCATCATAGTTTACACTTACAGAACCGTGTTTCCAATACTCATCCTTTGTCTGGTGTTCAAGCCAGTTTGCAGGCCAAAGAGGCATTTCTTCCAGGCGGTGAACAGACTCTTCATACCATGTATCCGGTTTTATTTCACTGTCAACTGCACGGCACATATAAGCCAGCATGATATTTCCCCACCAGAAATTATCATTTAACAGACATCCGCCTTTATAATGGATATCCTGCGTATATCTGTCATCCACAAATCCAACGCAGATAATCGCCTTAAGTGCTTCCGGCTGTCTTGCCGCTACCTGCAAAGAATTAAAGCCGCTCCATGATTTTCCCATCATTCCTACATTACCATCACACCAGGGCTGTCTTGCAATCCACTCAATACATTCAACAGCATCGTCCTGCTCCTGTTTGAGATATTCATCATAAAAACACTGATCTGACTCACCGGCACCTCGCATATCAACACGTACAACATTGTACCCCATACCTGCAAAAAATCCATACATCGGTTCATCACGACCACGCATACCATCTCTCTTTCGATAAGGCTGTGTTTCAAATACCGTTGGAACAGGTTTGTCCGTTTTCGGATGCCAGATACGTGCGGATAGCCTGCAGCCGTCTGACATGGTAATCCATTCGTTTTCAATAACATCCCATTCATACGGAAACTCTTCTCTTGACATTACCCTTTTTGCTTTTGCTTCAACTTTAGCCATAACTTGTCCTCCTTTTCTATTTGCTTTCTATTTGTTTTTCTGCTTCTTTCGCTAACTTTGCTTTCTTTCCATAAGTCTTTGTCCATACAATCGCAATGATAAGTCCGATAACACCCATTGCCAGCATATACATATAATTCAGATGATACCCCTGATATCCCGGATAGGTATCAAGTAATTTACCGGCAATCGTGTAACTGAGCACTTCCGGAAGATAACCAAATGTCGATGCCATACCGATTGCAACTCCCCCGAGCTCTACAGGAATTCCACCTTCTGAGATAAACGAGAAGTACAGTCCAAAGTTAGAATACATGCCAGCATATACCAGTACGCAGGATATAACTACCAGTGTCATTCTTATATCAGAAGTCATCTTTCCTGTTATGTCCATAATCAAAACGCCCGCTATCATCAGAACATATCCGATGACCATGGTATTACTCTTTCCAAACTTATCTCCTGCAAAACCACCAAGCGTTGCCGCAAACGGACGAATATACTGAGCCATTACAGTCAATACAGCTGCAATCACTGCAGTAACGCCTATGATATTGCTTGCATATGGTGTGAAATAATAGGAAGACATATTGAAGGTATAACTTGTATACATCATTATAATAATCAGCCACATAACAGGCATCTTAAGTACCTTTACAATATCTTTGAAAGAAACTTTTGCCGAGCTACCATCTTCTTTTACTGTCTCTGGTTCTTTCAGAATAAAAATAAAGATAATACCAACAATCAATGGTGCCAGAGAGTAAAATAATATGATTCCATTTATTCCCATATATGGAGCCGCTTTTGCTTCAAATACTCCAAAAATTGCTGTTGCTATTGCCAGATGTGCTGCATTGAACACTCCTCTGCTACCCTCAAATGTTCCATATGCCCGACTTTGTTCTTCATCTGTGGCCTGAATCCTGACAATTTTCATCAAAGCAGGCCAGAATGTCAGTAGTGAAGTTACTCCCCATAACCCATAAATGAAAACCAATGCATAAAAATCTGTCACAACTAAATGCAGTAAACCTCCGAGTCCCGTTGCAATCATTGAGAAAATAAGCAATTTCTTAGCCTTGATCTTGTCTGCCAAAACTCCACCGATAATATAGGAAAATACTCCAAGAAGACCGTATGCACTTCCGAGCAGTCCCATTTGTGTATTCGTCAGATTATACATGCTCTGATATGTATCATAGTAATATGATCTGAAATATGGTAGTCCATAGATAATGGATCCTGCAAATGCAAGAAGAATAATTTTCCCTAAATTTTTCCTGTAACCAACTTTAGCTTCTTTAGCCATTAATATCGCCTCCTCATTTTATACTCTATAAACGATTTATTTAATTAAATTATAAGCATTCCGTTAATAAATTAGCAAATTTGTCTATTTTCTCTAAACGAAAAATTTAACAAAGTTATTTTTCTTACAGCGATATAATTATTAAAAAATAATATATTTTTAACTTTATTTTCAATTAATTTCATTTTTTTCATTCATTTATTTCACAATTTGAAAATGATTTTTCTGGAAAAATGATAATTCATATGATATTATTTTATAATAACCGAGATTTCAGTATGATTTCAGGAAGCTGTCAGGAAACGGAAAAGAAGAAAGGAGGTGCTTCATGTCTGTAAACGAATTTTATATTACACTTGGACAGAAACTGCGCGCAAAACGGCACGCAAAACATATTACACTAAATGACATGGCAAAAATATTAAACAAAAGTGTAGCTACAGTATCAAAATATGAAAATGGTGAAATTTTTATCAGCATAGATGTCCTGATTGATATATGTAAAACACTTAATATTGATATTGCTTCCTTGCTTCCGGATACTTATTCCAACGAAAACCAAAATGATATCGCTCGATATCAGAAATATTTTTCTGAACGCCTTTTTATATACTGGTTCAATGGAGAAAAAAACAAGATACAGACTGCCGTATTAGAAAACCGAAATATGTCCTTTTGCTCCACAATGTACTACGACGTTCCTGACATTAACAACTATTATGAATCAAATTATGTTTATGAAGGGAAAATAACATACAGTGATACAAGCACTGTTTTTGTATTTAACTGCATAGATCCACCTTTTGATACTCTTACAATCCGTCTTCCGGCCCTGAATAAACACAACAAAGTAAAAGTTGGCTTACTTTCAACGATTTCGTACTATTATCAGAGCATAGCCATGAAGGTTGTCGCAAGTGAAACCCCTTTGCAGGAAAATGAAGAACTTATGAATTCACTTCTTATATCGCCGGAAGAACTAAAAAATATTAAACGAACAAATTTCTTTCTCGTAGGTTAGAAACTTCTCGTTTTCTCTCTTGAAACAGCATTTTCTAAAAAAACGCCTTGCGTTCTTCGCAAGGCGTTTTTCTAATTCATTTATTATGTTTTTTACAACTATATTTTACTCAGCTACATCTTTCATACTGAAAGAGAATCTTCCCATCTTATCTTTTCCGAGGCATACAACTTTCACTTTATCTCCAAGTGTCAGTACATCCTCTACATGGTTTACTCTCTCTTTGGAAATCTTGGAAATGTGTACCATTCCTTCTTTTCCCGGTGCAAATTCTACAAATGCTCCGAATTCTTTGATGCTGACAACTTTTCCTTCCAGAACCTGTCCAGCCTCAAAATCTGTCACAATGATATAAATGAGCTTTCTTGCCTCATTCATCATATCCATATCTGTTCCGCAGATAGACACATTTCCGTCATCTGTAATATCAATCTTCACACCTGTCTGATCAATAATTGCATTGATGGTCTTTCCGCGCTGTCCAACTACATCACCAATCTTCTGTGGATCAATCTGCATCTGGATAATCTTCGGTGCATACGGTCCTACTTCCGGTCTTGGCTCTGCAATTGCTTTACTCATAACTTCATCAATAATATAAGTTCTTGCTTTCTTTGTAGCAGCAATTGCTTCTTCAATAATCGGTCTTGTCAATCCATGGATCTTAATATCCATCTGGATTGCAGTGATACCTTTATGGGTACCTGCAACTTTAAAGTCCATATCTCCGAAGAAATCTTCCAGTCCCTGAATATCGGTAAGTACCAGATAATCATCGTCTGTCTCACCTGTCACAAGACCTGCGGAAATACCTGCTACAGCTGATTTGATCGGTACACCTGCTGTCATCAGTGACATAGAAGATGCACACACACTTGCCTGAGAAGTAGAACCGTTAGATTCAAATGTCTCAGATACGGTACGGATCGCATACGGGAACTCAGACTCACTTGGGAGTACCGGTACAAGTGCACGCTCTGCCAGCGCACCATGACCGATCTCTCGACGTCCAGGTCCTCTGGATGGTCTTGTCTCACCTACAGAGTAGGATGGGAAATTGTAATGGTGCATATATCTCTTTGAAGTCTCAGCTTCATCAAGTCCATCTAACTTCTGTGCCTCTGCAAGAGGTGCCAGAGTTGTGATAGTACAGATCTGTGTCTGTCCACGAGTAAACATAGCAGAACCATGAACTCTAGGAATAAGATCAACCTCTGCAGCCAGTGGTCTGATCTGATCAATCGCTCTTCCATCCGGACGTTTGTGATCCTTTAAGATCATCTTACGAACAGTCTTCTTCTGGTACTGGTATACAGCTTCACCCAAAACAGCAAGCCATTCTTCATTGTCAGCAAAAGCTTCCGTAAGTTTTTCTGTAATCTGGCGGATATTTTCTTCTCTTACCTGTTTTTCATCTGTAAAGACTGCTTCTTCCATTTCAGCCGGAGGAACGATCTCTTTGATTGCTTCGAATAATTCTTCCGGTACTGCACAACTTTCATACTCATGTTTCGGTTTTCCACACTCTGCAACGATTATATCGATAAATTCGATCACTTTCTGGTTTACCTCATGTGCTGCAAAGATTGCATCGATCATCTGCTGCTCCGGAATTTCATTTGCTCCGGCTTCGATCATGATAACCTTTTCTCTTGTAGAAGCAACTGTCAGTGCAAGATCAGATGCTTCTTTCTGAGCTGCTGTCGGGTTAAATACAAATTCACCGTCAACAAGACCAACCTGTGTTGTAGAAATCGGTCCGTCAAACGGAATATCAGAAATTGTAGTTGCAATTGCTGCACCAAGCATTGCCGTAAGCTCCGGTGAACAATCCTGATCTACAGATAACACAAGGTTCTCCAGTGTTACATCATTGCGGTAATCCTTCGGGAATAACGGTCTCATCGGGCGGTCAATCACACGGTCTGTAAGAACCGCATTTTCAGATGCCTTTCCTTCTCTCTTATTAAATCCCCCAGGAATCTTTCCTACAGAATATAATCTCTCATTGTATTCAACGCTGAGTGGGAAAAAGTCAACTCCTTCTCTCGGCTTGTCTGATGCAGTTGCTGTACAAAGAACAGTTGTGTCACCATAGTGCATAAGAACCGCACCGTTTGCCTGCTTTGCAACTCTGTCAACATCTACTCTCAGAGTTCTTCCGGCTAATTCCATTTCAAACTTCTTATACATAGTTTTCTCCTTTTCTTACTGATCACATAACATTGAGCAGAAAATCTGCTCAAAAGGACATATATCCCTTGTGAACAAGTGCAGCCGAAACTACTGAAATATATACTTTCTGAACTTTTGTATGCAAATATACATTTCAGTGGTCTCGGGCTTAGCATACCTGCTCACAATCCTATATAGTATAACACACTTGCAAATAATATACCACAACTATTTTTCGTAAAAGTATGCCTGCAACTTGCAACCTGCATCTTGAGAAACGGTCTTTTCAAATTATCATGTGAAAATTTCTTGACTTTCTATATACTTAGGGTGATAGTATCTGTAAAGAAAATAAAACGAGTTAAAAGGAGAAAGTATTATGTATCAAGCATCACCAGATCGTTATCAGACCTTGCCTTATCATCGCTGTGGCAGCAGTGGTTTGAAACTTCCGGCAATTTCTTTGGGATTATGGCATAATTTTGGAGATACTGCTTCCTATGAAAATATGCAACAGCTTATATTCACAGCCTTTGACAATGGAATCACACACTTTGACCTCGCCAATAATTACGGTCCTGCACCCGGAAGTGCGGAAATCAATTTCGGACGGATATTAAAAGAAAATCTTCTTCCCTACCGGGATGAGCTTCTCATCAGTACTAAAGCCGGTTATGAAATGTGGGATGGTCCATATGGCAACTGGGGAAGCCGCAAATACATTCTGGCAAGCCTCGATCAAAGTCTCCGGCGCATGGGACTGGAGTATGTGGACATCTTCTATCATCACCGCATGGATCCGGAAACACCACTGGAAGAGACAATGGGTGCACTCGCCCAGGCTGTTACAAGTGGCAAAGCTTTATATGTAGGATTATCCAATTATGATGGAGAAACATTGGAAAAAGCATCGGCGATTTTAGAAGATCTTCATTGTCCATTCATCATCAACCAGAACTGTTACTCTATCTTCGACCGCACGATTGAACAAAACGGACTTAAGGATACGGCCAAGAGACTTAGTAAGGGAATTATCGCCTTCAGCCCTCTGGCACAGGGAATGCTGACAAACCGCTATCTCAACGGTGTTCCGTCAGACAGCCGCATCAAAACAGACGGAAGATTTTTGCAGGAGACCGCACTCACCGAAAAACGACTGGAACAGATTAAGAAACTCAATGAACTGGCTGCAAAGCGCGGACAGACACTTGCGGAAATGGCATTAAGCTGGATCCTGAAAGACGGAGTTGTGACCAGTGTCCTTATAGGTGCCTCTAAACCTTCACAGATTTTAGACAATATTAAAGCTATTAAAAATACTATATTTTCTGCGGAAGAATTAGAACAGATAGACAACATTTCGAAATAATAAGAAACCGGTCTGCCGAAAATGGCAGACCGATAGCTTTTCTTTTACATATCTATTTTTTTAACATCATTCATTACCCGATTAATATAGTAACCCTCCATACAACGGCAGGATTTCAGAAAGTCCGATAGCCGCTGCATTAATCAGAACTATGATCAAAATAGTTAATTTAGTAAAAGCAGATATATATGCCATTTTTTCTGTGATAAAAGAAATTTTCTTTCTGTAAAGGAAAAAGAAATACAATCCATCGCAAATTAAGAACATACAAAGAATCATAAGCGGACAAATCATCCCAATCCCCAAATAATCTATGTCGGAAAGTGTTCTCCCTGTATCAAATAAATGCGGAATCATCTGAAAAAAAGGTCTGGCACAGATAATGACTAATAACACATTAATCAGCGTATCTATATAGATGATTTTTTTTATGATATTTTCTTTTTCCCGCCTGGCATGTTTCTTTAATACCGATTCTTTTTCTTCGAACAGCATCCTGTCCACTTCCATGTTTTTTAACTTTCTTTCAAATTCTCTGCAAGTATTGCAAGTCTTTAAATGTTCCTCCACAATTTTTCGACTCTCTTCACTACAGATTCGATCCTGATATAAAGGCAGCAAATCCTGAATTATATTACAATCACAGCTTCTATTCATAACTTAATCCATCCTTTCTATTAATTTTATTCTCGCACGGTGATAGGTAACTCTTGCCCAGACCTCTGTCTTTCCGAAAATCTGTCCTATTTCCCTAAAAGAAAGTTCTCCAAAAATTTTCAATTCAAAAACTTCTTTGTAAGGTTCTTCCATCTGATGCAGTATGATATGAATCTGAAAAGTAGACAATTTTTTAATCACTTCCTGCTCCGGTGTTCCTTCATTAACAAATTCGCCCTGCTCATCAGAAAATTTCTTTTGCTTCCTCAGCTCGTCCAGACAGAGATTTTTTGCTATAGTACAAAGCCATGTATGTTCCGATGAATTTTTCCGAAAAGTGTCTTTTGCACGAATTGCCCGAAAAAAGCATTCCTGGGTAATCTCTTCAGCAAGAGAAGGATTTTTTACCATTGTCAAGCATCGCGAATAAATGTCCATAAAATATGTTTGATAAAGCTTCTCAAAATCCATATCCTGTCACCTCCCTTATGCTTCTATTTTTAAAGATTCTATTATATAGACGTGATGGATAGACATTTGTTACAAAATATTTGACCAATATTTACTTATTAACTTACGGAGCTGATCTCAGATTGGGTAACTTATAACCGTTTCTTCTCGCTTTGGACATTTCTACGCATTCTTCCTGCTCATTGCAAAAAAGCTCCCAGCTATTATAGCCAGGAGCTTTCTCACTTCATTATAATTATTTACGAAGTCCTAATCTCTCAATCAGAGTACGGTATCTCTCGATATCTGTCTTTTTAAGGTATGCAAGAAGTCCTCTTCTCTGACCTACCATCTTAAGAAGTCCTCTTCTTGAGTGGTGATCTTTCGGGTTAGCTTTGAAGTGATCTGTAAGATCATTGATTCTTGCTGTAAGAATTGCAATCTGAACTTCCGGTGAGCCTGTATCACCAGGTGTTCTTCCGTATTCTGCTACAATCTGTTCTTTCATTTCTTTTGTTATCATGTGTCAAATCCTCCTATAAAAACTTAATTACAACGCCAGATATTAAGTAACGGTTGGAGTATCCAATTACCGAACATCGGCTTTCACACCAGTTGAGTATATCATAAGTATTTCCGTGTGTAAAGAAAAACTTACCTGTATTCCAAACTATTTATTATTTTTTCTTAAGCTTCTTCTCTTTCTTCTTCTTCGCTCACATCAAATGGCTCTGTGATTGCAAACGCAATATTTGTCGCATGATCGGCTACACGCTCCAATCCGGACACTGTATCGGAAAATACCATTCCGGCAAGCGGCGTGCATTTGCTCTTTGAAAGTCGCTTTACATGTGCTCTGAGGAGCTTTCTTTCCTGTTCATCAATTTCATCTTCCAGTGAAAGGATTTCTTGCATATGTTTCTGATTGCTGTTTGTAAACATATCCAGAGAATATTCGCAAAGCTTTACTACATGATCCATCATATCCTTAAGCTGACTGATTGCTTTATCGCTGACATCCAGATTCTCTCTGATCCGCAACATAGCAGAATCCGCAATATTTTCCGCATGGTCACCGATACGTTCAATATCATTTACCACATGGAAAAGTCCGCCAAGCTTATCGGCATCAGCTGTTGGAAGTTCCATCTCATTGGCTTTTACAAGATATGTCGTGATCTTATTGTTCATAAAGTCAATGTAATTCTCTGTGTGATATACCTGATTTGCCTTTTCTTCATCCATAGTACAGAGAGCATCCATGCTGGCTTTCAGATTGTCAATGGCAACCTGTCCCATATGTGCAATCTCATGAATAGCATCCATAACAGCTGTTGTCGGTGACATCATAGATTTTTGGATATAGAGAAGCTTAAATTCTTCTTTGCTTTCTTCCTCAGCATCATCACCCGGAACAACTTTATACGTAAGTTTTACAATCCATCCCATGAATGGGAACAACATCGCTACTTCAAATACTTTCATGAGTGTATGTACATTGGCAACTGATCTGGAAAGACTTCCGCCGGAAATGAACAGCAATCCTTTTATAAGCGGATCCAGAGCCACCATAAGTATTACAAACATAATCGCAGAACCGATTACATTGAAGAAGAAATGGATCAAAGCTGCTCTCTTTGCATCCTTCTTTCCACTCAAGCTTGCGAGCAATGCAGATACACAGGAACCAATATTGCATCCAAGGATCATGAACGGACAGATAGAAAGTTCCAAAAGTTCCTGTGATACCATCAGAAGTATGATTCCGACTGTCGCAGAAGAACTTTGAAGGATTGCCGTAATCAGAAATCCAACCAGTATTGCTGCAAACGGATTTTTCAATGATGCAAGGAAATTCAGAATCTGAGGAGACTCTTTTACCATAGCCATACTCTCTGACATAATACGAAGTCCCATGAACAGCACACCAAATCCAAGAATCACTTCTCCTATCTTCTTAACACCTGGCTTTTTGCAGAACATTGTCATAATAACGCCAATGATCACAATCAGTGGGGCAATATCTGACAGATTAAAAGCAATCAGCTGTCCTGTCATCGTCGTTCCGATATTCGCTCCGAGAATTACTCCTGTTGCCTGCATCAGATTCATCAATCCTGAGTTTACAAAACTGACAACCATTACTGTGGTCGCATTCGATGACTGAATGATAGCTGTAAACACAAGACCTACCACCATTCCGATAAATCTGTTTTTTGTAAAAAATTCGAGGATACTCCTCATCTTAGCTCCGGCTGCTTTTTCAAGACTTTCACTCATAAGCTTCATTCCGTAGAGGAAAAAGCCCAGGCCCCCAAATAACAAAAACACATCTGTAATACTCATTTGTATTCTCCTTTATCTTTTCTCCTGTGTTACTCAATTCCGAAATATTTCTTTGCATACAAAATATCTTTGTCAACGCATGCCTTCATTTCTTCCACGCTTTCAAATTTCTGCTCAGGTCTGGTGAATTCAAGCAATTCTACTTTCACCTTTTTCCCGTAAGCATCTTCACTAAAATGAAACAGGAAGCTTTCCAGCACAACTTTATTATCCTTAGCCACTGTCGGCCTCACTCCAATATTGGAGATTCCGGGATATTTTATGCCATCAATAGTTATTTCACTTATATATACACCTTTTGGCGGCACAAGTTTATATTCAGGCCATGCCACATTCATCGTCGGAAATCCCAGCGTTCTACCAAGCTGTCTTCCTCTCTCTATCCTTCCGTTAATTTCAAAAGGATACCCCAGAAGATAGTTAGTCAGCGGGAGATTCCCTTTCTTAAGCACATCCCTGATATATGTGCTGCTGATCACATGACCACAATACCTCTCTTTTTCTACTACCACAAGCTCATATCCATATTTCTTTGAGTATTCTTCAAGCATATGGATATCTCCGCCCTGATCTTTCCCAAAATGGAAATCTGTTCCAACTACAACATATTTTGCATGGAACCTGTTGCAGATTACATCTCGAATAAAACTTTCCGCAGTAATATTTCGAAAAGTTTCCGTGAACGGACATTCCAGAAGATAATCCACTTCTCCATCCAGATGATGAATTCTCTCTCTGCCGGTCATCAGCCTTTCTTTATGAAGATGTTTCGCTCTCCACAATGGTCTCATATCAAACGCACACACAAGACTGATCACATGCTTTTCTCTTTTTAATTCCTGTACCTTCTGAATCAGTTTCTGATGCCCCAGATGAAGCCCGTCAAACTTTCCGAAGGTCACTGCTGACTCTCTGCTGTCTGTATAATGTGACAGCCATTTCACATAACGCATAGTCTCTCCTGGTTGCTTAGATTTCAGGGAAAAACATCTTAATCAGATGATACTCCCTGCTGCACTCCTTCCATTGATAGAGGGCGATAAAATGTCCCCTTTCATCATACAGACGAACATTCTGTCCATCCGGAAGGTCTTCCTCTCTGTGTACTGTATCCTCAGGCAGGATCCCACCATTCCTCGCCCCTGTTTCTCCTTTTCCTGCCACAAATACTTTCGGACAGTCCGGAAACATTTCATCTACAGACACAATATAGTCTCCAAGTGTCTCTTCTTTCATCCTCTGTTCAATGACATCCAGTGTCATACTATCTTCAATGCAAAACCTACCGACACATGTACGGACCAGTGATTCCATACATCCGCCGCAGCCCAGTTTCTCGCCAATATCATGGCACAATGTTCTGATATAGGTTCCCTTAGAACAGGATACAGACATCCTTACCTTTGGAAGGTCAACACTTAAAATCTGTATCCCGTATATCATCACTTTTCTCGATCTGCGTTCCACCGTCTTCCCTTCACGGGCAAGCTCGTAAAGCTTTTTTCCGTTCACCTTAAGTGCCGAATACATAGGCGGAATCTGATCATATTCTCCTTCAAACGCAAGCACTGCCTCTCTCACATCACTTTCCGTAAGCTTTGAAGTATCTTTTTTACTTATAATCTTACCGGAAATATCCTGAGTATCCGTAGATTCTCCAAGGAGAAGCACCGCCTCATAGGTTTTATCTTTATCAGTCAGAAGGTCACAGAGCTTTGTTGCTTTTCCGAGACATACCGGAAGCACGCCAACCGCATCAGGATCCAGTGTTCCTGTATGACCAATCTTCTTCTGCCCGGTAATCCTCCTGAGCTTGGCTACAACATCATGGGATGTGTAACCTTTTTCCTTATAAACATTTAAAATTCCATGTATCATTCTCTGTTCTCCAGTTGAGGTTCAATCTGTCTTGCAAGATTATTAATGACATCATAAGGGGTTCCCGTTAAAGTAAATCCGGCTGCTCTCTTATGTCCTCCACCGCCAAAATACTGTGCAATTTTACTTACATCCACATAGTTATTAGAGCGAAGGCTCACTTTATAAACATTTGGTCTTATCTCATACATAAAGACGGCAACTTCAACACCCTTTGTATCACGCATATGGCTTACAATACCATCCAGATCACTGGCCTCTACGCCAAAGAAATCCATCTCACGCCTGCGGACATAAGATGCGATACATCTTTTATCAAGAAATAAAATACTCTCCAACAATGCACGCCCAAGAATCTGATGCTGTGCATATGTCTTTTCATAATAGGTTTCCTGGATCAGCTTAGGCGCATCAATTCCTTTTTCCAACAGCTCTGCCGCCATCCGATGTGTAGACGGAGATGTACAGGAATACTGGAACACACCTGTATCATGGACAATTCCGAGATACAAAGCCTCCGCTGTTTTCTTACTTATTTTTTCTTTTTCCAAAAGATTTCCAATAAGCTCTGAAGTAGAGCTTGCATCCGGGATAATATAATTTTCTTCCGCAAAACTTTGATTGCTGATGTGATGATCTACACATAAAGTATGTGCCGCCCCGTCAAACAACGGAGCCGAAAATCCCAGTCTTTCTTTATCTCCGCAGTCTAGACAGATAAAAAGATCATACATTTCATCCCCCGAAATCTCATGCCGGATCTCAGAGGTCCCTTCAAGAAATGTAAATTTCTCAGGGATATTTTCCAGATACACATCTACTGTCTTTTCGCTGTAATTTTCTTTCAGGTACCGGTAAAGTCCCATACACGAACCCACACAGTCCCCATCCGGCCTTATGTGTCCGCCAATTGCGATACGTTTTGCCGGCGCAAGCATTTTATTCAGCATCATTCTCACCTTCTGTTTCAATATCTGCTTTTTCTAACTCTGCTTCGGAAAGTTCTTTTTCTTTTAATTCTTTTGTCACTTCGTCAATCTTTTTCGACATGTTTACACCATATTCAATGGACTGGTCCAATATGAAACGAATTTCCGGTGTGTTGCGCATATTTAAGGTTCTTGCCAGTTCTCTCCGGATATATCCCACTGCACTGTTAAGTCCTTCAATCGTATCTGCCTGGGCTTTTTCATCCCCCAGGACGCTGATATACGCTTTACATGTCTTAAGATCAGGTGCGACTTCTGCCGCAACGACAGAAGTCCACGGTGCAACTCTCGGATCCTTAATACCGCTTCTTATGATATTACTGAGCTCTCTTTGCACCTCTGTATTGATTCTTGTATTTTTAATACTTCTTTTTTTCATTCTATTACTCCTTTTATATGAGGGAGCAAACTATGAATGTTCCTTCACTATCTCGGAATCTCAACCATCTTGAACGCTTCAACCTGATCGCCTTCCTTGACATCATTAAAGTTTGCAAATACAAATCCACATTCATATCCTGCTCTTACTTCTTTTACATCATCTTTGAAACGTCTCAGTGATGCCAGTGCTCCCTCAAAGACTACTATTCCGTCTCTTGTAATACGAACAGAACAGTCTCTCTCAAATGTTCCGTCAAGTACATAGGAGCCTGCGATTGTTCCTACTCCGGAAGCCTTAAATGTCTGACGTACTTCTGCATGGCCAAGTACTTTTTCTTCAAATACCGGATCAAGCATACCCTTCATCGCTGCCTCAACATCTTCAATTGCATTGTAGATGACACGATACAGACGAATATCTACACCTTCACGGTCTGCTGTTTCTTTTGCAGTTGCATCAGGACGTACATTAAATCCGATAATGATCGCATTTGATGCAGATGCAAGGCTGACATCAGACTCATTGATTGCTCCGACACCACCATGGATAATCTTAACAACTACTTCATCATTGGAAAGTTTAAGGAGACTCTGCTTAATCGCTTCAACAGAACCCTGTACATCTGCCTTTACAACGATACCCAGTTCTTTTAAATTACCTTCCTGGATCTGTGTAAACAGATCATCCAGAGAAAGTTTGGATTTTGTCTCCTCCAGAAGCTTCACTTTACTCTGGGAAATGAATGTCTCAGCAAAGTTTCTTGCTTCTTTATCATTTGCGCATCCGACAAATACTTCACCTGCATTCGGAACATCGTTAAGTCCAAGGATCTCAACCGGAACGGACGGACCTGCCTCTTTGACACGTCTTCCTTTATCATCCATCATTGCTCTTACTTTACCGTATGCAGAACCTGCTGCAACACAGTCACCGATACGAAGTGTTCCCTTTTGTACAAGTACTGTGGCAACAGAACCTCTTCCTTTGTCAAGCTGTGCCTCCAGCACAAGACCTCTTGCACGACGGTTCGGGTTCGCCTTTAATTCCATAACCTCTGCAGTCAGAATGATCATTTCCATCAGATCTTCTAGTCCTTCTCCGGTCTTTGCTGATACCGGAACAACTACTGTACTTCCACCCCAGTCTTCCGGAATCAGTTCGTATTCTGTAAGCTCCTGTTTTACTCTTTCAATATTTGCGCTCGGCTTATCTATCTTATTTACTGCAACAATAATCTCAACGCCTGCTGCCTTTGCGTGATTGATTGCTTCCACAGTCTGAGGCATGATACCATCATCAGCAGCTACTACAAGGATTGCGATATCTGTAGACTGAGCACCTCTCAGACGCATTGCAGTAAATGCTTCATGTCCCGGCGTATCAAGGAATGTAATCTTCTCACCATTCACATCCACTACGTATGCACCGATGTGCTGAGTGATTCCTCCGGCTTCACCGCCGATAACATTTGTATGACGGATTGCATCCAGAAGGGAAGTCTTACCGTGGTCAACATGACCCATAACACAGACTACCGGAGGACGCTTCTTCATCTTCTTTTCATCCTCTTCATCTTCCTTCAGAAGCTCTTCGATTACATCTACCACTTCTTCTTTTTCACACAGAACATCAAATTCCAGTGCGATTTCTTCTGCTGTCTCATAATCGATTTCCTGATTAACAGTAACGATTTTCCCCTGCATAAACAGCTTCTTTACAATGACAGAAGGAACAATCTTCATCTTATCTGCGAGATCTTTAATTGTAAGAACCTCCGGGATTACGATTGATTTAATCTCTTCTTCTACCTTCTGCTGTTTCTGCTGCGGTTTCTGCATCTGCTGTTTTGGCTCGTTCTTCTTGCCTTTTCCCTTTGGCATTCTGTCTTCTTCGTCTCGACGATAATCTTTCTTCTTGTAATCGTCCTTGCCTTTTCCTTTATTTCTCTGAGGCTTCTGACCTTCCATTACAGATGCCGACATGGAAGAATCATTTCTGCGGCTTCTGTTTCTGTCATCAGAGCGACCGCCGAACCCCTGGTTTCTGTCACGGTCATTATTTCTCTCTCGGTCATTAAATCTTCTGTCATTGTTCCGGTCGTTATTTCTATCACCGTTTCTGTCATTCTGACGATTTCTGTTTCTGTCATCAGAACGTCCGCCAAATCCCTGATTTCTGTCACGGTCATTGTTTCTGTCTCGGTCGTTAAATCTTCTGTCATTATTACGGTCATTATTTCTATCACCGTTTCTGTCATTCTGACGGTTTCTGTTTCTGTCACGGTCATTATTTCTCTGTGGCTTTTCTGATGTTTTCTCCGGCTGTCTGGACTCTGCCGTTTTTGCTGTAGCAGACTTCACTTCTTCTGGTTTTGCCGTCTCCGGTTTTGCTGCCTCTGGTTTCTCATTTACCTGAGGTTTTACTGCCTCCGGTTTTACTGCCTCCGGTTTTGCTGCCTCTGGTTTCTCATTTACCTGAGGTTTTACTGCCTCTGGCTTTACATTTACCTGAGGTTTTACTGTTTCCGGCTTTACTGCCTCTGGCTTTACATTTGCCTGAGGTTTTACTGCCTCTGATTTTGCCGCCTCCGGCTTTACATTTACCTGAGGTTTTGCTGCTTCTGGTTTTGCTGTTTCTGATTTTACTGCCTCTGGTTTTTGAATAAATGAACCTTTTGCCGGACGTCCGTTATTTACCTGCATCGGTCTTCCCTGAGGATGTGCAGTCTTTCCAAATGGACGTTTCCCACCTTGTCTTCCGCCATTCTGTGTGTTCTGTGGACGAAAAACATGAACGATATTTTTCTTTTTCGGAGCTTCTGCCGGCTTTTCCGCAGGTTCTTTTTCTGCTGTATTTTTCTCTCCTTTTGAAAATGCATTTCTTACCTGCAAAGCGTCTGCATCTTCAACAGAGCTCATATGACTTTTCACTTCTATATTTTTTTTGCTAAGGAACTCCATGACTTCCTTACTGGAAACCCCTAGTTCCTTTGCTAACTCATATATTTTAATTTTTGACATAACCACTACCTCCTCTATGCAATTGTATCCTCTTCTGTACTCATATGCTTTTTCATTCCTTTTGCAAATCCCTCATCAAGAATTGCGAGAGATGCTCTGAATTCTTTTCCCATTGCATGCCCCAAGGTATCTTTATCTGCGTAAAAATAGATTGGCACTTCATAAAAATCACACATGTTTCGAAACTTCTTTTTTGTGTTATCCGATGCATCACCGGCCACAACTACTGCAAAAGCCCGACCGGATTTCACTTCTTTTTCTGTACAGAATTCGCCGCTTACAGTTTTTCCCGCCTTTGTCGCAAGGCTGATAAGCGACAGCACTTTACTCTGACTCAATTTCACCCATCTCCTTTTCCAGTGATTCATACACTTCTTTTGGAATGGCTTGCTTAAAAGAACGTTCCAGTCCCCGGTTCTTTACTGCTTTTTCAAGACAGTCTCTGTTCGGGCAGATATATGCTCCCCGTCCGTTTTTCTTACCGGTTGCATCCAATATAAACTCATTTTCAGCAGTTCGAATCACACGGATCATTTCTTTTTTACTTTTCATTTCCTGACATCCCACACATTTACGCACAGGTACTTTTTTGTTACCGCTCAAATTCTCACCGTTCTTTCAATTATTATTCTTCCACTTCCTGGAATTCTATCTCATCGCTGTCATAGTTTTCGTCGTATTCCTCATAGCCTTCGTCATACATTTCTTCTTCATATACACCTTCGCTGAGTTCCATATAGTTTTCCGGAAGTTCACCTGATGCAATTGCCTGTGTCTCACTCTTTATGTCAATCTTATATCCTGTAAGACGTGCTGCAAGTCTTGCATTCTGTCCTTCTTTTCCGATTGCCAGAGACAGCTGATAATCCGGAACAATAACACTTGCTACTTTCTCATCCGGATCTGCCATTACAGAAATAACTTTTGCCGGGCTCAATGCATTCTCAATAAGAATCGCCGGGTTATCACTCCAGTTAATGATATCAATCTTCTCACCGCGAAGTTCATTTACAATTGCATTAACTCTCGCACCGTTCATGCCGACACATGCTCCCACCGGGTCAACATCCGGATCATTGGACCACACTGCGATCTTTGTTCTGCTTCCGGCTTCTCTTGCGATGCTCTTAATCTCTACAATTCCATCCTTTACTTCCGTAACTTCGGATTCAAACAAACGCTTTACAAGCTCCGGATGTGTACGGGACACCAGAATCTTCGGTCCTTTTGTCGTATTCTTTACTTCCACAATATACAGTTTAATTCGTTCAGTTGGTTTAAACACTTCTCCTTTTACCTGCTCATTCTCGGTAAGCATTGCATCTGCCTTTCCGAGATTGATGCTTACATTTTTCCCAACATAGCGCTGAACCACACCTGTCACGATATCTTTCTCTTTTTCAAAATACTGATCGTAGACAACTTTTCTCTCTTCCTCACGGATCTTCTGTAAAATCAGGTTTTTTGCATTCTGTGTAGCGATACGTCCGAATGATTTTGATTCAATCGGAATCTGTACGATATCACCTAATGTATAGGAACCGTCAATCTCATGAGCATCTTCAAGGCTGATCTGCTCTAACGGATCTTCTACGTCTTCCACTACAGTCTTTTCTGCGAACAGGCGATAATCACAGGTTTCTCTGTCCATAATAACTTTTACATTATCTGCCTTTCCGAAATGATTCTTACAGGCATTCAGAAGTGAATTTTCAATTGCATCAAGCAATGTCTCTTTACTGATATCTTTCTCTTTTTCCAAAATATTCAACGCTTCTAATAATTCTGTGTTCATCTTATTCTCCTCCTCAATTAAAAATCGAACGCAAGGCGGATAAGCGCGATATCGCCTTTCTCAAATGTTTTATTAGTTTCATCATCCAGAGCTATTGTCACGGTGTTTTCATCATATGCCTTCAAAATACCGGTAAACTCTTTCTGTTTATCTATCATACGGTAAGTCCTGATCTCCACTTCTTCACCAAGACTCCGTTTGAAATCCTTTTCCTTTTTTAAAGGTCTTCCTAATCCCGGAGAACTGACCTCCATAATATAGCTGTCATCAATAAAGTCCTTTTCATCGAGAATATCAGACAGTCGTCTGCTGACAATCTCACAGTCATCAATGCTGATTCCTCCCGGCTTATCAATATAAGCTCTAAGGTACCAGGTTCCTCCCTCTTTTACATATTCCACATCAACCAGCTCAAAGCCGTATTCATCTACAATGGGAGTAAGAATCTCTTCTGTCTTCTGTTCGTAGCTTTCTCTTTTAGACAATCTTATGCATCCTTTCTTCATCCGGAATTATTGTTACAAATTTATATCAACAAAGAAGAGTGAACTTTCGTTCACTCTTCTGCCGACCTTTTATGTAACTATCGTGTAGTATAGCACCGCTGTTTCCGAAAATCAAGGGATTTTCTGTATTTTTTAGATTTTAAAGTCCTGTAATCCGGTATACGTAATCTGCTCTGCAAAATTTTCTGTATTTTACCTTGACTTTTTTCTTTTTTGTCTTTCCATTTACCTTTACTGTTTTTATTACATTTTTATAGTAAGTCTTATAATAAGAACGGTAAAAGCCCGCGTAATACTTACTGCCCACATGGTAGATACTTTCTATCTCATACCCCTTTTTTACATTCATTTTTGAAATGTAATTACCTTCCCAGTCATATACAGTAATAATATTATATTTCTGACTGGAAGTTTTCGGGCTCTGAGCCACCAGGATATAATCATCTGTCGCATCTATTCCCTGCATCGTGTAGTTATTCTTTTTTGTCACTTTCACATATCTGACCGGATTCAAATCCGAATCCAGAATCACAAAATTATAATTATGGCTTAAAAGCAACGCATATTCCTGCCTTCCGGCACTGTAAGCCAGACCGGTAAATGCTGTGGCATTTTTAGCGTCCGTGACAGTTCCTCCCGAAAGCTTATTAGGAATTGTAATATGTCTGCTCTCCTTTATCTTCAGAGTATCAGGATTTACAGATGTCAGTGCTTTCGGGTCTGAACCGGTACTGTGTACAATGACCAGAATCTTCTTCTGTGAATTATAAGTCATATCATTTCCATGGGCAACATTAAGAACCCCGGAAACCTTCACGACCTTAAGCGTTGACATCTTTACTTTAACAATTTTGCATTTTTCCGCATAACTGTTGTATAAAAGGTAGTAAGCATAAGTACCGTCAGTACATGACCCCTGTAATACAGCATACTGAGACATATTCTGTTTCGCCCAGGAAATGATTTCAAATACTTTTTTCTTCTGTTTTAAGACGGAGGCTTTTAACGTCTTCGTTGATGTTATATTTCCTGATGCAGACCAGGGCGAATAATACGTCTTTCCGTCTACTATCTGATATGCGCGGATTCTTGCATAGTACTTCTGGTTCTTTTTAAGCTTTGACGCTGTATATGTCAATATACTGTTGTCTTTTACTGTAACAGTCTTTTTACTTGCAAAAACACTGCTTCTCGAGTACTGAATCTGATATCCGGATGCCGATGCATTCTTATTCCATGATAATCTGATCTGTGTGGAAGACAGTCTCTTCCAGCTCTTCACTGTCGGTGAGGAAACCCTTACATAGGATTTTTCCGGAGCATACACACTTACGGAATCTCCATTTACTGTTCTCACTGTATAATAGTAAATCTTCCCATTCTCCGCTGAAGTATCAACCCACGCAACCTCGCCAGGTTCACTGATTGACTCAATTTCTGTCCACTCTTCCTCTTCATTCTCTCTCCGGTATACCAGATATCCGCCTGCCCCGGCCGGTTTGTTCCATTGAATCCGATTACCTGTCGGTGAGAGAGTCACTCCGACTGTCGGTGGCAGAACATATACAAATTTAACTGTTTCACCGGTCTCTCCTGTATCATTACCGGAAGAGGTGTATGCTTTAACACGATAATAATATTTTTCTCCGGGTTTCACAGTATTATCGAGATATTCTGTATCTCCTGCATCTGTAAAAGTTTTAATCTTTGACCATGGACTTTTTCCTGTTTTACTTCGATACAGATAGTACCCTTCTGCGCGACTGATCTTATTCCATTTAAGCTGGATTCCGCCTTCTGCAATAGCACCTTCCTGAAAGGTTCCTTTATCAAGAGTTGTTTTTACTGTGACTGTAATCTCAGTGACTGCTTCCTCATACTCTCCTGTCTCCGAAGCTGTAATCCGTACAGTCGCATTCCCGGTCTTTTTACAGGAAACTGTTCCGTCTTCCTTAAGGGATATAACATTCGACCCATCCACTAGCTCATAAGAATACTCTCCGCCCAGACTTTTCGGATTAAGTTTAAACGGCTCAAACCCATATGTTACAGTTATGTTTTCTGCCTCTACAATCTGCTTTGCTTTCACGACATGAATCGTAATCACTGCCGTTACTTCTGAATATTCCTCCGTCTCAGGCGCTGTAACAGTAATATCAGTATCTCCCACACCAACTGCTGTAAAAGTTACTTCCCCGCTCTGTTCATCCTCTGTAACACTGACAATCTCTTCATTGTCAGAACTATACTGAAGTCCGGCATCTTCAACGGATATTGGCACTCCTTCAGGCTGTGTCTCATCTGACATATCAAAAACGCTTACATCCAGAGAAAAGGTCTCTTTATATTCCTTCGTAACTTCCTGCATCGCTTCTATTTTTCTTTCTTTTTTCCCATCCGTATCCGGCACAGGTATATCCACTTCCTGTGCCATAAGCATCTCTGCCGGAAGCGAAATGGCAAGTAAAACCGGAAGCACCACCTTCATAAGAATTCTCTTAATCATAATTACTCCTCAAATTCATCTGCAAACTCTTCCGAATCATCCTCTGGAAAATAATCATCTTCTTCATACAGCTCCATACCACCCTCAAAATATTCTGACTGAGTGATCTCTTCATAATCCTTTGGAAGTTCATTCATTTCCGGACAATTCTCTCCGGTCATAATCTTTTTCGTAACAACAACCATAGTGATTTCCGCATACTCTTCCTCACCCTCAATGATATCTTCACCGGCTTCATCACTGCTTTCTTCTGCATCTACTACATCTTCATCCTGTGGATTCTCCATAGACTCCAGCTCTTCCTCCAGAAATTCTTTTGCCTCTTCCTTTGTCATACCCTCTGCAATGCTCTCATGGATCAGATCCACCTTCCAGTAATCCTCATCAAATATATTCAATGCTTCCTTTACATCTTCATCCTGTGCACTGTCAATCTTTGTTGCTGAGCGGGTCTTTAAAATAATATTCTCTTCGGCACTTACCCAGACTGTCAGGGCACATTTTACCGTTGTCTCCCCCTCACTTTCTATTGTTGCAGCAACATAATCATCCAGAATCTTTGAAAATCCGTCAACTAATTCTACTTCGTCTTCCGTCCATCCATATTCTTCAAGGACGCTTTCCCTTGTAATCTCTTCGGCACTCACCTCACCGGAATCATATGCCATATCAGCTGTCACTTTAATCCGGATCGTTTTCTCACCATTGAGTTCGTCTTCACCTTCATTAGCATATTTAATATTGCTGTATCCATATTCTTCAGTATATCTCGGGCAAAACTCCTTAAGCCAGTATTCATACTCGCTCTCTTCATCATTTTCCAGCTCTTCCATATAACGGATCCATTCACCACCGCTTAATTCATCATTTACATAAACACTGTATCCGTCTTTTTCCTTTACATTAAAGCAGTCATAAAGTGTTTCATCCTCATCCGGATCCTTTGAAATACGTTCTATGATATTCTTTTTATCATCCAGAATAAGAGTGTATTCCTCTTCTTCCTCCATGCCATCGCTGTAAGTCATAACGCTCTGAGTCTTTGCTGCCTTCAGATTCTCCTTATCAAGCTTATCCATTGCCTCTGTTAAAACCTTTTCCGGATCATCTTCTGCTGTCACAGCAGCCTTTGTACTGCTCTTTGACGAGCATCCCATCATTGACACTGCAGTCATCATTGCCAGAAGTATAATACATGTTCTTTTTTTCATATTGACCTCCTTATTTACATCTTCAAATGACAAAATATACCAATTGCCATTTGGAAAATATTCATTGCTTTGATGTATGTTCTAGCTTACCATACTACGCTATGATACTCAATTCATTCATCATATTAAATTATTATTAAGATAAGATTAAGATTTTGTGGAAGACAGTAGAAAATATATATACACAATGGTAGAATGTACATATTATCGTCACATACAGAAAGCAGGTATACCGAATGAAAAAAACACTAAGAAATGACCGACCACTGATGATCAAAAAATGTATCGCTGTTTTTCTTATATTATTCGGAATCTTTTTTGTTTTATCTAACAAAGAACTCTATTATAGTATACATACTGAACGCGTCAATCTGAAATCAGAAATACGTCAGGATGAAACACTGATTGAGTTTTCCGGAGACCGAACCTATGAGCAGCAATTTCAGGGATGGAATGGCGAGCTTCGCAAAGTTACTATACGTTTCTTTAACCAGGGAAAAATCAATGCCAGCGGAAGTGTAGCGGTAAATATTCTTACAGAAGAAGGTCAGGTCCTTCAAAGCAGTGAAAAAGCTCTGACTGAGATCAGTAACAGTGATAAGACTGTTTTTACTTTTAAAGAATCCTCTGTTTTATCTGAAAAAAAGACCTACATCCTGCAAGTTCTTACAAAGGATGCATATAACCCTCAACATTTCGGTATATATACACATATTGATAAAGGAAATCTTTTCGGGGAACTTTCACAAGATGGCTCTCCGATCGAAGGACGCCTCCGCGCCACCTTTATTTACAAATATTATAATACTGCTGCTCTTAGAAGCATGCTTATCCTTCTTTTTCTTGCACTTCTATTTGTATTGATTCCCTTTGGACAAATAGATTACATCATAGAAAAAAGAACCGGCAAAAAAATAGACTCAAACATTCTTGTTTCCAGACTCTTCTTTCTGGCAACACCAATACTTTGCATATTATTAGGTGATCGTTTCAACAGTTATCATCTTTCAGAAATGTTTCACCGCTTGTTCACAATACAGGCTCTTTTTAACCTGATCATCTATGCAATGCTCTGGCTGATCGTATATCTTTTGATCAATCGAACGCAGTATACCAGCATCATCGTACTGCTTATGGTATTTTTTGCAGATATTGCCAATTACTATGTATGGATATTCAGAGGTTGCCCGATTCTGGCAGCAGATGTCCAATCTGCAACAACAGCCATCAATGTTGCAAACAATTTTTCCTACACTCTGGATCTCACGGGAATATGGGGAGTCGTATACATCATCTCCTTCGTTTCCATGCTCTTAAGCCTAAAAGGCTACCGTGGACTCCGGCCGGGGAAACGCTGCGCTGTTGCTGTTGCCTGTATGGCGTCAGTCCTTTTATTTAACGGCTTATTTCTCGACAGCGATTATGCAGCAAAACATGTAAAGCAAAGCATGTGGAATCCTCAGCATACTTACGCCAAAAACGGAAACGCTTTATCCTTCGTGCTGTCCTGGGCTTCTACCCGCGTAGAAAAACCGGATGGATATTCCATTGAAGCTGTAAATAAACTGACAGAACAATATCCGTCTGACAATGCTTCTTCAGACAATGCCGCTTCTTCAGACGATAATCTCTCAGTGGATACACAAGAGAATAAAACACCAAACATCATTGCCATTATGGACGAAGCGTTGGCAGACCTGAATGATAATGGCACAATCGAACTATCTGAAGATTATCTTCCATTTATACACAGTCTGAAGGAAAATACTATAAAAGGCCAGCTTTTTGTGTCCATTGAAGGTGCAAACACTGCCAACTCAGAATTTGAATTTCTGACAGGAGACTCCATGAATTTTCTTCCGTACCGGTGTATCCCATACAATGAGTACATTGACAGTACGACCCCTTCCATCGCACATACCTTAAAAGCACAAGGCTACATCGGGGTAAATGCATGCCACCCGTTTCTTGGTTCCGGATGGAGCAGAAGCACAGCCTATCCGGCTTTGGGATTCAATAATTTCTATGACCGGGAATACTATAAGAAAAACAAAAATGATCAGATTGTAAGAAACTATATCTCAGACGAGGCTGATTTTAATCAGATTATAGAGGATTATGAATCCTCAAAGAAAGAAAGCGACAATCCGTTCTTTTTATTTAATGTGACCATGCAAAATCACGGTGCCTATACCGGCAAACGTGGTCTTGTCGATACAAAAATAAAAATCAAAGATGATACCCTTTACAATTATGAAGCAGAACAATATATCAATCTGGCAAAATTGAGCGACGATGCTTTCAAAAAGCTGATTACCTATTTCAAGACCGTAGAGGAACCAACTATTATTGTCATGTTCGGTGATCATCAGCCGCCAATCTCCAATAGCTTTTACAGCGCACAGTTCAAAAAAAGCGTAGACAAGCTCTCTATAAAGGAAAAAGCAGACTGGTACTCCACCCCATATATCATCTGGGCAAATTATGATATTGAGGAAAAAAACTTTGACATGAGCGCAAACTATCTTTCCTCTTACATATTAAATCTCGCAGGCGCAAAACTTACCGGGTATAACAAATTTTTATTAGATTTACAAAAAGAACTCCCCGTCATCTCAGCAGTCTGCTATAAAGACAAAGATGGAAATATATATGCTAACAACGAAAAATCAAAATACAGCGAACTTCTGAAATCCTATCAGATTCTTCAGTATAATCAGTTATTTGATAAAGAAAATCGCGCAGATGAATTCTTCTTTTTGAAAAAATAAAACAATCCTCAACAGAAATGACAATGCCGTCTTTCTTAAAAAGACGGCATTGTTATTTCTTATTTTTTATTTCTTTGTAGTGACTTGTTTAGCTGATGACCATGATGAGTAATATTTTGTTCCACTCACAGTTTTATATGTTCGGATTCTTACATAGTATTTTTTCTTTGCAGAAAGCTTTGTAATCTTTTTGGAAACAGTCGAATTTTTCGTCACTGTCACTGTCTTTGCACCTGCAAAATTACTTTTTGTTGAATACTGAATCTGATATCCGCTTGTCTGTGTCGCCTGTTTTTTCCATTTCACAGTAAATCCTTTGGAGCTTGCCGTCAGTTTTGAAATGGATGTTCCCTTAGGAACAATTGTAAATGTCTTCGAAATATTTCCACTATAATTTCCCTTGAAGGTAATTTTTACTGTATATTTTCCTACATTCTTACATCCACTGGAATATGTCAATGTATAGTTGGAAGCCGCAATTCCTTTACCATCGGAGCCTTTCACCGTAACTGCAGGCTTCTGCACATTACCTGAATACACAAAGCTTGTCTTAGAAAGCGTAATTGTTTTTGGGTAGTAGATATCTGTTTCAGATGTTATTTCTCCACAGACAGAGCATTTCTCTACAACGGAACCATTCTTGCTCGTTGTAGCTTTTGTAGTAATTGTTTCCAAATCATGGCCTTTAGCCGGTACTTCTTCCTGAGCTTCTATGATTGCACCACATACAGAGCAGTGGCTTCCTTCCGTTAATCCAGGTGTCGTACAGGTAGGTTCTACTGCTTCATCTTTTTCCGATGTATGACCTTTCTTTGCAATCGCCTGCGTTTTTGTTTCACCACATACCTTACAAGTGTAAAGAATCACTCCTTCATCATCACAGGTTGGTGCTACACTCTCTACTCCCTCATCCCAATTGTGAGAAGCTAAAATCACAGTCTGCTCAACAAGAATTGCATGACATACAGAACAATGCTTTCCTTCTGTAAGTCCATTTTCTGTACAGGTAGCATCAACTTTTTCGTCAATTACTTCTGTATGACCTTTAGCTGGAATCACTGTCATGCCTTCCAGAATTTCATCACACACAGAACAATATTTACCTGCAGTATTTCCATCTGTTGTGCAAGTCGCATCCACTGCCGACACATTTACAACAGTATGTCCGGCAGCCTCTATTACTGTTCCGGTCTCTATGATCTTTCCGCAATCTTCACAGACAACATCACCTGTATAGCCATTCTCTGTGCAAGTTGCATCCTTCTTATTCTGTATCTTTGTAGAAGTATGCTGGCAGGAAGAATCTATATCAGTTACCTTAAATCCCCATTCATTTCCGGAAGAATCTGACACAAGCTTAATCTTAACTGTATTACCTGTAAGATTTACCGTCTGTCCTGCAAGTTCCGTTCCGGTATATTTACCTATTTCAGTACCTTCTTCATCGTAAATGTAGAGATAATCAAAGCCGTCTTCTATGTTAGTCCTTTCATCAAATGTTACTGCTAATCTGGTAACTCCGGATGCAGTATATACCCAATAATCTGAGCAGTCATTTGTATAGTTATGTGGACTTTCCATCTCATCAACAGTTGTACAAATATGTGCCGTATTCGTTACGGTAACATTACAGGTCTTCGAAACCCCACTGCCATCATTTGCCTTTACCGTAACTTTCGTCGTACCTTTTGAAAGCGCCGTCACCAGACCACTTTCATCTACCGTTGCTACATTCGGTTCAGAGCTCGTCCATGTCACAGTTTTATCTGCTGCTGTTGTCGGACTGACTGTCGCCTTTAATTGATAAGTATCAAGAGCTTCCAGGCTCAGAGATGTTTTATTCAAAGAAATACCTGTCACCGGCTGAATAACAGTAACCTTACAACTTGCACTCACACTGCCAACCGTAACCTTAATGGTCGCCGTTCCAGTTGCAACTGCAGTAACAACACCTGCATCAGTGACAGTTGCCACACTTGTATCGGAAGACTTCCAAGTTACCTCGTCCGTAAAATCAGCAGGAAGCACTTTTAAAGTAAGAGTTTCTTTCTCTCCTTTATTAATTGTTAAATTACTTGCAGAAAGGGTTGCCTCTGTTGCATTCACTTCTTGATTCACGAAAGTAATTCCCTGTTCATTCGCGAATGTTTCTGCATATGTTCCTGTAATTCCATATATAGTCATCCTAGATGGATAACTGAATGTTGTTGTATCTATTGAAGTAGTATTTCTCGGAATAAACACTGATACTAATTTTGTATTGTTAGCAAATGCGTATTCACCAATAGATGTTACTCTATATGGTAGAACAATTGATTCCAAAGCCGGACACTGATAAAACGCATAGGCTGGTATTATGCCAATTCCTGTTCCCAATGTTATATTATTAAGAGCTTCACAATTTGCAAAACAATAAGTTCCAATACTTGTTACGCTATTAGGAATATTTATATCAGTTAAAGCATCACAGTCATAAAAAGCCCTATCATTTACTGTTATTACATTTTCTGACAATACTATTTTCTTTAAACCTGTATTTGAAAATGCATATTGTTGAATAGTAGTTACTGAATTAGGTAACTCAATAGTAGTCAAATTTGTGCACCCATAGAACATATATGACATGATTTTTTCTTGTTTACTTGACAGTTTGACACTTTGCAAACCACTACATCCATAAAAATCATAATTCCCCATACTTATTACTGAATCAGGAATCTCAACAAGTAAAAGATTTTTACATTCATAAAATACATATGCACCAATAGTAGTAACAGAGTCTCCAATTTTTGCCACTTCAAGTGCACTACAATAAGCAAAAGCATAACTGTCTATTTTTGTAACTGATAAAGGTATTTCTATTTTCTTCAGGCTAGTACATTGACCAAATGCCTTTTCTCCTATTTCAGTAACCGTTTCTGGGATAGTTACTACTTCTATTCCTGTACATCCTGATAATACACGGTGCGCAATCTTTGTACTTCCTTCTTCAAATGTAACACTTTTCAGTGCTGAGCATTCATAAAACGGACCATCATACTTTGCATTATATGATATATACGCTGATGTTGAACATTCTTGCAATGTTTTAGGTATTGTTATGCTTGTTAATGATGTACAATAACTAAATGCTTGAGTCCCCATTGTTTTTAGTGCACTTGACAA
>JBJFCD010000125.1:0-3015 GCA_051888795.1 Lachnospiraceae bacterium
TCTTAGAAATTTAATGTCTATCATAATAAGGCTCCTCTCCTTAATTTAATACTTCTGTGATAAAATTTGTTCTTTCCTTTAAGAGATCGATCTCTTTTCCATTTGGAAAGTTTTCTCCTCTTTTATTTCTTGTGATACGAACGACAGGGCGATCCGGAAAATCTCTGTTCTGTCTGATCACCACAGCCTCTTCTCCGTTTATCATTCTTACCCTACTTCCTGTCGTGTATACCGCAACGATTCCTAAAAACTCGTTCACTATTTTATCATTAAACTTTATATTTTGGAAGCATTTTAAATATTCTACTGCTTTATACACTCTCATTCGTCTGCATCCGATTCCGCTGATCAATTCATCGAAACTGTCACAGACATTGACGATCGCGATCTCCTGCGGCATTTTCTTCCGATGAAAAGAATACCCGGAACCGTCTTCATATTCATGGTGATATAAAATAATATCTTTGCTCAGCTGACTCAGCCATGTCTGATCCTTAACTTTGCAGTATCCATATACCGGATGTTTTTTATATTCAATCTGCCATTCCTCAGGCATTTTCTCCATTTTTACATTTTGAAAATCCTGCGTAATATAGTGCAGTCCGATATCATGGAGAAGGCACCCGACTCCAATAGAATGTATCGTATCTTGATCGAGTTTCATACGTGCGCTTAATATAACTGCCAGTACACAACAATTCACAGCATGCTCATAGATATCCGCACTTCTTTCCTTGATCGCAATAATACCCTCTATTACGTTCTCTTCCTCAAGAATACTGTAGATGATATCTTCTGCCACCTGATTGAGTTTTCTCAGATCATCATTATCCAGATCAACGTGACTCTCCAATATTGCTTTTACTTTTTTTCGGAAGCTTGTCTCCACATCCTGTCTGACATATCTGATCTCCTGAGCATCCCTTCTGTCAGCATTCTCTTCTTTTATATAGATTTCCCGGAAGCCAAGTTCTTTTAAACGCTCGATATATTCTTTTCTTAAAACTGCGTTTTCCGACAGAACAACACGATAACTGGAAGTCATAAGCGGCTTTGCCAGGACTTCTCCTCCCCTTATATCCTGTACATTATATTTCTTCATACCCCATTTTCCTTCTCCTTAAACTTCCTCCCCCATTGCAAGCTTCAGAGCGCTTTCTTCCTCTTCCCCCAAAGAGATCTTACACTCGCCCCCAATTATTTCCTTTGTGTAAGAATAGCATCCGTCGCTGCTGTGTACCGAATTGAGAATGAATCCGTCATTTCTTTCATTAAGTAATGCCAGACTGAAACTGAGTTTTCCCCCCATTTGCTGAAAGGCATCATACTTTACAATCCCACATTTCTGATAGGTATATTCCATGTTATGAAAAAGCTTTCGGATATCTTTCTTGTTTTTATCTACCGTAACTTTCATCAGATCGATATTCTCAAATAATTCTCCTATTTCTTTTTCAAGACTCTTTGCATCCTTTCCGGTCATGAATCTTTCAAACCGTTTTTTTATTTTGTTTGTTTTTGATATCTGTACAATCAACAGAATCAATAATATCAGTATAGCTGCTGTCATACCGATCAATATATATCCGATATCAATAAACCCCAGCCCTATATTTTCTAAAAATGCACTGGACATATTTTTCCTCCGTATTTTATTTCATCAGTATTTCCATCAATCTGTCAAAATCTTCATGTGAGAAGAACTCTATTTCTATTTTGCCTGCGCCGTCCCCTTTGGATGACACTGCCACCTTTGTACCGAGAACATCTTTTAACTTATTTGCTCTCTCCTGATAAATGATCTCCAGACTTTCATTCTTTTCTTTCTTGGGCTTTTCAACCTTAGGCTTGTTCAAATTCTTGACAAGTTTCTCTACATCTCTCACACTGAGTTTTTCATCAAAAATTCTCTGAGCCAACGTATATTGTTCTTCCGGATTATCAATAGAAAGAATTGCTCTGGCATGTCCGGTGGAAATCATATCATCGATCACCATCTGCTGCACTTCATCGCAAAGCTTCAAAAGACGCATGGAATTTGTCACAGCTGTCCTGCTCTTGGATACTCTCTCTGCCACTTCATCCTGCTTCAGATTAAATTCCGTTAACAATCTCTTATATGCCTGAGCTTCCTCGATCGGATTCAGATCCTCTCTCTGAATATTTTCGATCAATGCAATTTCTACAATCTCCTGATCACTCAGATCACGAATGATAACCGGCACTTCCTTCAATCCTGCCAGTTTTGCTGCGCGCCATCTTCTCTCTCCGGCTATGATCTCGTAATGATCTTTTCTGTCTTTCACAAGGATTGGCTGTAAAATACCATGCTCTTTGATAGAATCAGCCAATTCCTGCAGCGCATCCTCATTGAAATTTTTGCGTGGCTGTTCCCTGTTCGGTTCAACCTTTGTTATTTTTACAAAAGTTTCCGCATTATTTCCACTTTCTGTTACTGTCTCTTTTCCAACACTTTTTTTCTTTGATTCCCCGATTGCATTCGGAATCAAGGAATCTAACCCCTTACCTAAACCTCTAGCTGCCATATCACATATCCTTTCTATTGATTACTTCATCTGCAAGTAACATATACGCCTCCGCCCCTGCTGATTTCGGATCGTATTTCTGTATCGGCATCCCATAACTGGGAGCTTCCGCCAATCGGATATTTCTTGGAATAACAGTCTTATAAACATTCTGCTCTAAATGCTCTTTTACATTATCCACAACCTGTGAAGAAAGATTTGTTCTGGAATCGTACATGGTAAATACAACTCCTTCCATATCCAGTTCCGGATTCAATCTTTCCTTTACCAGATTCACTGTATGGATCAACTGACTCAATCCTTCCAGCGCATAATATTCACACTGGATCGGAACAAGAACGCTGTCAGCTGTAGTCATAGCATTTACTGTCAACATACTGAGTGACGGAGGACAATCTATGATAATAAAATCATACTCATCTCTTACCCAATCTATTTCATTCTTCAATATGTATTCTTTTTTATCCAC
>JBJFCD010000126.1:0-13263 GCA_051888795.1 Lachnospiraceae bacterium
CGAGGTGATCTTTAATGTTTTTAAGGAATATGACGAACAAATCTACCGAAACCTACTCGGATAAATTGAATCGGTTAAAAACTGCATTGAATGACGCGGACGCGGTAATCATTGGAGCTGGTTCAGGATTATCTGCTGCAGCGGGATTTACTTATTCTGGGGAACGTTTTGAACGGTATTTTCATGATTTTGCAGACAAGTATCATATCAGTGATATTTATTCGGGCGGATTTTATCCCTTTCAGAGTCTGGAAGAATATTGGGCGTGGTGGAGTCGTCACATTTGGGTAAACCGTTACATGAATGCTCCAAAACCAGTATATGATAATTTGCTTGCGCTAGTGAAGGATAAAAACAATTTTGTGCTGACGACGAATGTGGATCATTGTTTCCAAAAGGCAGGATTTGATAAACATAGAATTTTTTATACACAAGGGGATTATGGGTTGTTTCAGTGCAGTACTCCCTGTCATAATGAAACGTACGATAATGAGGATAGTATACGTAGCATGATAGAGGCTCAAGGATACACTATTACAGAAACCAATGATCTGGTGATAGAAAATGGGAAATCTCCTCAAATGGAAGTCCCATCTGAGTTGTTTCCTTATTGTCCGAAATGTGGAAAATTAATGAATGTTAATCTGCGCAGTGACAGTACGTTTGTAGAGGACGCCGGATGGCACGTCGCACAGCGGTGTTATATGGATTTCTTGCAGCGACATGAGGGGGAAAATATCCTGTTTTTAGAGTTAGGTGTTGGGGGCAATACACCAGGTATTATTAAATATCCTTTTTGGCGTATGACTGCCCAAAATCCAAGTGCTATTTATGCGTGCATTAATTATGGAGAAGCATTCGCACCTGATGAGATTGGAAAGCAAAGTATTTGTATTGATATCGACATTGATAAGATAATTACTGAATTACGGTCATTATGATTTGAAAAAATTAGAATTTTTTCATGAATCTATTGTTATTATTGTTGGATAACTGTTTTCCCAAAAAAGACTATTTTTTCAATTTCTGCATTGTTGTTATACCAGACATAACCGCTGGAAGGACCTCCTTCCAGCATTTTGTTAACCTGTTCGTCAGACAGTTCTTTATAACTGTGTTTGATCTCTTCGCCTTCTTCTGTTTGGGTTACCTGCATATCCCACTCGCCATATGTAATGTTATCTGCAAGTTTTTCTTCGAGTAAATAATCTTTATATTCAGGGACATCTGCGTCATAGCAAGAAGGAGCGCTGGTGAGAGAGTCTCCGTTTTTGTTTACGATTGCAATATAAGAGCTGAATCCCAGGGTATAATTCTCTGTATCATAGGCGTCATCAGTATAACTATTGGACACAAGAGGATCCGTGTTATCAAAGAACTCTTTTATGCCATCGCTGCATTTCAGTAAAAGTCTGGATTTTTCATATCTCAATATTTTAATGATGTTATCGTCATCTTCCGGTAAAAGAGTAATTTCGGAAGTCTCTTCATTATATTTATAGCTGTCAAATAAATCATAATTTCCCACAGGACTTCCACAGGCGCAATAGAAGGAAAAGCTTCCGTCATCATGAAACGAGATGGTTTCATTACAGATTGTATAGTGAACCCATTCATGATCGGTCAAAAATTCAGTATTACTATCAGAGGTACCATTTTCACTAGAGATGCCTTTTTTTGATTGGCAGCCGACAAGTGAGAAAATGAGAATAACACATAACACCGTAATAAACCTACTACAATGATTCTTCATATCGAAACCTCCGGAAATTATTTTCGAGCGAGATAGTTTCTCGTATATGGGCATACAACAAAACATTTTCCGCACAGATCCGTATCAATCCCTGTACGCTCTAACATGATCTCTCTTTGAGTCTTATAACAGATGTCTTTGTCAAAAATCACTTCTCTGGACATTTGAGCTTTCCATAAAGTGCCTTTTAATGCATGGGCCGGGCATGCGTCCACACAACGTGTGCAGTCACCACATTTTGAACTGGTGATAGGCGTTGCACATGGAAGCGGTGCATCTGTCAGCAGAGAAGAAATTCTGATGGCAGAACCATATTCCGGTGTTACAAGAAGACAACTTTTCCCTATCCAGCCGATTCCTGCTATGGTTGCAACCGTTTTGTGGGGAAGAGGACTGATCCAGTCTTTATTTAGCGATACGTTTTGGGTGGTCTGGGCATAAGCACGGTAACCTTGACTTTCCAGAAACTGGACACCTTCTGTCACGATATCATTTAGCTTATTATTTAAAGTGGTGTACATTTCGTGATAAGCTAAAGTTGGACCATCTTCAATACCAAAAACAATATCTTTTGGTATCGGAACCGCTACAGAAATCCCTGTAGGGAATCCAAATGGACTGAAATCCTTTAAGTCTGCGTAGCCCACTAATGCTGCACCGGCATTTTTGAGTATTTGTTCTAATTGTTTTCCCAATTCATTACTCATAATATTCTCCATTATCTGCTTGTTTTGAAATATTTTACTATGATATATCATATCATAATGGATAGAGTAAAGATAGCATTGGTTTGCATAAAGGCGAAAGTATCTCTTATTTCTAATTTCTGTCAGTAATGATTGAAACTCCGATGCCCACGGCATTTACACCTACATGACAGGCGATGCTGCAGGAAAGGGGACTATAATAGACTGGACATTCAGGGAAAGCTTTCTGAACCTGATTAAGCCATTCATCCGCATCTTCTTTTCGTTTAAAAGTTCCGGCTGTTGCAACGCGTAGTCTTTCCAGAGGGATTTGGGCAAAGCGTGTCTGGATGTCAGATTTTAAAGCCGCAATCATTTTTTTCTCACTCTGCTTCATGCCACGGACTTTTGCAAAAAGGTCAAGTTTTTCACCTTGAATTGTGAGAAGTGGTTTGATGTTTAGAATATTTGCTATGGCGGCAGCAGAAGGGGTGATGCGTCCCCCTTTTATCAGATATTTTAAGGAATCGACAGAGATATATATACTTGCCTGATATGCGTTTTCTTCAAGTTTCTTTTTAATTTCACTTCCGGACATTCCTTGGTCGGCAAAACTTTTTGCATCAAAAACAGACTCCATCAAAGTAACGGAAATTCGATGGTTATCAACAACCCATACTTTAGAGTCATATTCTTCAGCAAGAAGCATTGCATTATGACAAGAGCCACTTAAGCCACTGGACATAGGAATGTAAACAACCTCATCATATCCATCACTTAAAATGCGGTCCCACAGGGCCATAACATCTCCGGGCGAAGGCTGTGATGAGGACAATTCTTTATCAGAAATCATAGCATCGTATAATTGTGCATGTGTGATATCTATACCTTCAAGATAGCATTTTTCTTCAATAATAACCGGCATGGGAAGTACATATATGCCGGCTTTTTCTCCTTCTTCAACGGATATACCGCTGTTTGTATCAGTCATGATTGCTGTTTTCATAAGATTCTCCTTGCTATTGACAAATTAATTCTTCCTGTTAAAATAATGTGAAACAACTGTATCATATCGAAGCTGATTCTACAAGATTTATATGTGAAACAAAATTGACGAAATTGTATCAGATTATCATGTTGGAGGAGATATGGATAAACGAAAAGAGGCAAACTTACGAGTAAAGAAAAACATTACAAAATCGCTGTTCCGTTTAATGCACGAAAAGAGTTTTTCGGATATTTCTATTTCCGAATTGATCCGGGAAGCAAAGGTGGCAAGAGTTTCTTTCTACCGGAATTATAAATCGAAAGAAGATGTACTTCTTACATTAATTGAAGATGTGCTGGAACAGTTCCGTGATACAATTGACAGCAATGAAACAAATTATTACACCTATCAGAATATACACCGGAGTTTTGAATTTTTCAGCGAATATGGAGATTTTGTCTTAGATCTTTATCAGTTTGGATATGGCTCCATTCTGCTGGAAAAATTAAACCGTTTCCACGAAGAAGTAGCGGGAACTATGCCCAATAGATCAATAGAAAAATATAAACTGTACATGTACATGGGAGCGTTGTTTAATACTGCAATTATGTGGATCCAGAATGGGAAAAGAGAAAGTGTGGAAGATATTACAGATATGTTTTGCAGTATGTGTGGAATCTCCTGTCCTGAATAATAAATATAATATAAAATTAAATTTGTAGATTGTGTGAGTATACTTTATCCCCATATGCAAATGCTAGAAATAGTGAAAGTGTATGGGGGTAAATTTATGGATTCGATTTGGACAATGGACTTTCAAATGCCACAGTTTCCGAAACTGGAGGGAAACATCCAGACAGATGTACTTATTATCGGCGGAGGGATTACGGGTATATTATGTGCATATTCTTTGCAGGAAAAAGGAATTGATTATGTTTTGCTTGAAAGAAAGACGATATGTTCAGGAATTACGAAAAAAACGACGGCAAAGATCACGTCACAGCATGGGCTGATCTACCACAAGATATTAGAGAGTGAAGGGATTGAAAAAGCAACGCTTTATTTAAAAGCGAATGAAAAGGCCGTAAAAAAATATGCGAAGCTCTGTGAAAACATAGGTTGTGACTATCAGCCAAAAACATCCTATGTCTATTCTCTGGATGACAGGAAAAAGCTGGAAAAGGAGGCGGATGCACTTGCAAAAATCGGGTTTCAAAGACCGATTCTGGAGGATATAGATCTGCCGTTTCCGGTTGCGGGAGCCATTGCCTTTGAAAATCAGGCTCAGTTTCATCCTTTAAAATTTCTTGCTCAGATTTCCCGTAATTTGAATATCTTTGAGCATACTTTCGTGACGGAGTTAAAAGAGCATACTGCTGTTACAAATCAGGGGAATATTCAGTTTCAGAAGGTGATCTTTGCCACACATTTTCCCATAGATAATAAACATGGAATGTATTTTTTGAAACTATATCAGCACCGTTCTTATGTGATAGCCTTAAAAAACGCTGCTAATGTAAATGGAATGTATGTAGATGAAAATAGGATGGGAATGTCTTTTCGAAATTATAAAGATTTTCTTTTAGTGGGCGGGGGTGCCCACAGAACCGGAAAAATGGGAGGAAACTGGAAAGAAATCCGAGAATTTATTGCAAAGTATTATCCGACTTCCAAAGAGGTTGCCTTTTGGGCAACTCAGGATTGTATGAGTCTGGACCACATCCCTTACATTGGGCAGTACTCAAAAGCCCTGCCGAATTGTTATGTGGCGTCAGGCTTTAATAAATGGGGGATTACATCTTCCATGGTGGCAGCCTTGATTTTAAGTGATATGATTTTAGAAAAAGAAAATCCGTATCAGGAAGTTTTTGACCCTTCGAGAAATATGGTAAAACCACAACTGTTCCTTAATAGCTTTGAAGCAACGAAAAATCTGCTTACAATTACAAAGAAGCGCTGCCCTCATCTGGGGTGTGCCCTAAAGTGGAATGAGCTGGAGCATTCATGGGACTGCCCCTGCCATGGTTCCCGATTTGATGAGGACGGAACGCTTCTTGATAATCCGGCAAATGGAGATCTTTCATAAACTATTATTTCTTTTGCATTTTTCTTATTTGAGATGGTGTACACTCAAAATGTTCAGAGAACATTCTTCGAAATAACTTATAGTTAGTGAATCCGTGAAGTTCCAATATCTCGTGAACTGGTTTATTTGTAGTAGTTAAATCACGGTAAATATAGGAAAGTCTAAGTTCATTTTGATATTCTAAAAAGGTAATTCCCATATATTTTTTAAAGAAACGGCAGAAATATCTGGGTTGCAGGAATGCAACACTGGATATTTCTTCAATAGAGATTGGTCTGTTGTAATTTCGCTTCGTATATTGAAGTATGGAATCCAGTCGTGACATATCCTTGCTTTTCTGGTTCAAATTAGCTTTGAACATTTTTACACTAAAATTATGATACAGCTGAAAAAGCAATTCAAACAGTAAACTGTTGAAACGGAGGATAAACCCTTCCGGCCGTATATCATTTGCAATCTGCATTTGAGAAAGGGTCTGTTTCAAAATATATACTTTTGTTTCTTTTACCCGGGAGCTGTTTGAATCATCAATTCGAAACAGAAGTTGGCGGATGTCTGGAATGTAAATTTCAATAAAGTCCAGTGGAATCTGAAGTACAATGGCTTTGTTTAAAGCAGTGCATTTTGTGGAATGCATCACATCCGCATTAATGATGATGCATTGATCAGCAGTCAGAAGTGTGGTGTTGTTTTCAACCGTAACTGTTAATTCTCCTTCTAACATATAAATGATTTCTAACGCATGGTGCCAGTGTACCGGGACATAACTGCCGGGGTCAACAGAAGTGAAAAAGCGTACACCGGTATTTCCCGGAACTTGAATAATTTCATAGTGAGCTTGATTCTTTTTATCTGACATAATATATTCTCCTGTAAAGCATAGGAAAGACTTCCATTTTGATTCTAAGATCTGATATTATCAATTGTCTTTATTATAAATTGTACAGAAAATAAAAACAAGAAAAAGAGAATATCGACCTATTTTTTAGAGATTATAAAGTCTATTTTTAATCATAACGATATAGTACAATTGCATCGTAACATAAAGAATGTTCAATGCGCATAAGAACACGGAGTATGAAAGGGTCTATTAAAAGAGAATAAAGACTTTTTAGGCAAGAGTAATGAAGTGATAGTGAGGATAAAAAAATGGAGAAAAAGAGTAAGTTGACATTATCAAAAGTAGTAGAACGCTTTTCTTATGGCTGTGGAGACTTTGGGTGCAATATTATCTATACGGCGATGTCCGCATTTCTGTTGTTTTACTACACTGATTATGCGCAGGTAAATGCGTTAGCAGTAGGTACGATTATGATGGTTTCCAGATTTTTTGACGGAATCAGTGACATTATTATGGGTGTAATTGTTGACCGTACGAAATCAAGATTCGGAAAAGCAAGACCGTGGCTTTTACGAATGTGTATACCGTTTGCGGTATCAGGAATTTTACTGTTTTCTGTACCGACAAGCTGGGCTGCTACACCAAAGCTGGTTTATGTATTCATTACATATAACTTAGTATCTACTGTTATCTATACTGCAATCAATGTACCGTATTCTGCATTGAATGCATTGATGACACAAGATCCGTACGAAAGATCTGTGCTGAGTATTTTCAGAAATCTGCTTGCTACAGCAGGAACACTGACGATTAACACATTTACATTGCCTCTCGTAGAATATTTTGGAAACAATGCTGCTGCATGGACAAAGACATTCTGTGTGTTCGGTGTTGTTGCGGTAGCTGCATTCTTAATGAACTTTTTCGGAACAAAGGAACGTGTGAAAGCAGCAACAAAATCTGAAGGACAAGATGAAAAACCGGTTCCGTTCGTTACAGGAATAAAAGCACTTTTCCAGAATAAATACTGGATTATGATGACTGGAATGCTGGCTTTATTCTTCCTTATGTATTCAGTAAATGGTGGTGCAACAGTTTATTACGCAAAAGATATTCTTGGAAATAAAGATCTGGTTGCAACGATCAATGGTATTTTCAATGTTGTACAGATTGTAAGTATGTTCTTTATTGCTATGCTTGTAAAGAGATTGGGAAAAAGAAACGTATTTTCTATCGGACTTGTTCTTGATATTATTGGAATGCTCATCCTCAATTTCTCAGGAGGAAATATGGCGGTGATCGTGGTTTCCAGTGTGATTCGTGGAATTGGAAATGCATGCGGTGGTGCAACCATGTGGGCAATGGTATCTGATACGATTGATTATGGAGAGTGGAAGACAGGATATCGTACAGAAGGACTTGTAAATAGTGCCTGCAGTTTTGGATACAAGATTGGAAATGGTATTGGTTCAGCAGTGCTTGGAATGATTCTGGAACTAGGCGGTTATGTAGGAACGGCAGCTACACAGACGGCATCAGCACTGACTTCCATCAAAGTGTGCTTTGTGTGGATTCCGATCGCAGTATACGTTATTGGTCTTGTGATTATGAGATTTTACCATCTGGATCAGGAGTTTTCCAGTATTATTGAGGACTTGAAAAAGCGTAACAATGCATAGAAAGAAGGGCGCAAAATGAAAATAAAAGGAGTAAATCTTGGGAATTGGCTGGTACTCGAAAAATGGATGAGTCCGGCATTGTTTGATGGAACAACAGCGGAAGATGAATACTATCTTCCGCGACAGCTTCCCAAAGAAGTGTATGAAGCAAGAATTCAGATCCACCGTTCCGAATATATTACAGAACGTGACTTTGTGACAATTAAAAATATGGGAATGGAAGCAGTCCGAATTCCGGTTCCATATTTTATTTTTGGAGACAGAGAGCCATTTATCGGATGTGTAAAAGAACTGGATAAAGCATTTAACTGGGCAGAAAAATATGACCTCCAGATCCTGATTGATCTTCATACAGCTCCCATGGGTCAAAATGGTTTCGACAATGGGGGAATCTGTGGTGTGTGCAAATGGTCCCAGTATCCGGAAGAAGTGGAGTTTGTTTTGTCAGTACTGGAACGATTGGCAGAACGTTATGGTAAAAGAAAAGGACTTTGGGGAATAGAGGTAATCAATGAACCAATTACAGAAAACATGTGGGAGGTTTTTGATGTACCTAACAGATATCCGGCAGTGGATGAGGAGCTTGCAAAAGGTTCCGGTCCTAATACACTTGAGTTTTTGAGACAGTTCTATTTAGAAGCATACGATAGAATCCGTAACTATATGCCGGAAGAAAAGTATGTAGTGATTCATGACGGATTTGAGTTGAAAAGCTGGAAAGATTTTATGCAGGAAGACAAATATGTCAATGTAGTGTTGGATACACATCAGTATCTGATGATGGCAGAAGCAAATGGCTGTAAGCAGACAGTACAGGCGTATGTTGACTATGTGAGAGAGCATTATGAAAATGATATTGAAGAAATGCAAAATTATTTTCCAATAATTTGCGGCGAATGGTGTCTTTTTAATTCTCTTGCCTGCGGATGTGATACAAAAGGTGGTCAGTCAGTGTTAAATGGTATAGAAGGAGCAGTGATTGAGACACTTGATGCAGAAGAAAAGAAGAAAATTTATCAGGCAGTTGCTGATGCACAGCTTCAGGCATGGAATAAAGGCAGCGGATACTTTTACTGGAGTTACAAGCTGCTGGTTGATACGGTAAATGAAGCAGGATGGATTGGATGGGACAGTTGGGATTTCGGTCGATGTGTCGATTTTGGCTGGTTTCCATGTGAGCGATAGGAGGAAAAGACTATGATTAACAACCCGATTCTTCCGGGATTTAACCCGGATCCGTGTATTTGCAGAAAAGGTGATGAATATTATCTGGCAGTATCTACATTTGAATGGTTTCCGGGAATTCCGATATATCATTCAAAGGATTTAAAAAATTGGGAATTATATACACACGTTCTGACAGATGATGAAGAAGTAGATTTGAAAAAACTTCCAAGTGCAAAAGGAATATGGGCACCATGTTTGACTTATTGTGAGAGTGAAGATTTATTCTATGTTGTTTATGGTGTCATGAATTCTATGAATGCCCGCTATTTTGATGTGGATAATTTCCTTATTACAGCAAAAGATATCAAAGGTCCATGGAGTAAACCAGTGTATCTGCATTCCTCAGGGTTTGATGCTTCTATTTTGCATGATGACAATGGGAGAAAATACATTGTATCGCTGGAATGGGAGACTCGAGAGGGATATGAAAAGCCAGGTTCCATCTGTATGGTAGAATATTCACCAGAGAAGAAAGCTATTATCGGATATCCAAAAAGAATGTGGAGAGGTGGAACAGACCGTGGCTGCATTGAAGCACCTCATTTGACAAAACGAGGAGAATACTATTACATCATGTGTGCAGAAGGCGGCACAGGATATAATCATTGTGTGACTATGGGGCGTTCTAAAAATGTCTGGGGACCATACGAAAAAGATCCGATGAATCCAATCGTTACCAGTGTCCCCGGAGAATCTTATGAGCGTCAGGATCCGGATCATCTTAAGCCGAAATATTATAACCCGGATTCTGTTCTTCAAAAGTCCGGTCATGGAAGCTATGTAGAGCTTCCGACAGGCGAAGTATACCTTGTTCATTTGTGTTCCAGACCGTTTGTTCCGGAACTTCGATGCACATTGGGCAGGGAAACGGCAATACAGAAAATGGTATGGACGGAAGATGGATGGCTTCGTATGGCAGATGGAAGTAATCTGGCAAAAATTGAAGTGCCGGAAAGTTCACTTCCGGAAGTAGAGATGCCGAAAGTGCCGGATTTTGACGATTTTGATGAGGAAGAGCTCAGACTATGCTATTATGCACCTCGTATTATGCCGACCCGGTTTGCAGATGTAAAGGCAAGACCGGGATATGTAAGAATTCGTGGACAGGAATCAAGAACTTCCCTTAATAAAGTCAGTATTCTTGCAAGAAAATTAACCAGTGTTTATGCACGTATTACGACAAAAATGGAGTTTACTCCAGAAGTACATCAACATAGTGCGGGACTGATTTTGTATTATGATAATATGAATTATATTAATCTACGCAAATACTACAGTGAGACGCTTGGACAAAGTGCATTGTCAATTATTCATCTGGAAAATGGAGAAAAAACAGAGTTTTTAAATACAAGAATACCTGTAGAAGACAAGCCGGTTTATCTGAGACTCTATATACAGGGAAGACAGTCCTGGTTTGAATGGAGCTATGACAATATCGCATATGAAAAAATAGGAAGAGTGTTTGACACAACGAGATTTTCAGATGAGTACTGCAAATATGGAGAATTTACCGGAACAATGGTTGGAATCACCTGTGCGGATAGAGTGAAACATGAGCATTATGCAGATTTTGATTATTTTGAATACATTGCAGATGAAACAAAACCTGTGGAGTAAAGATGGTGTCAGATGTATCTGAGATATAAATATCTATAGAGAAAAGAATAATTGCATTTAAAAGAATATGGTCATACTCGCGGCACGATAGGCACATGGGTATGACCATATTGTAGTATTCATAAAGAAAATATGCAGATTATGCATTGTGAAGAATAGGACTGATTTTCTTATACACCAGTAATACAATAAATGATACGAGGATTCCTTTCAATAAGTTAAATGGTGCCACAGCAAATGCCACAAATGTAAATAAGCTTGTAATGTGTGCGTTCACCGCTGTCCCCATACCTACTAATGCAGCGATTGGCATTTCAAAAGCTTTTGCATAAGTTGGCAGAAGAATATAAGCATTTAAAAAGCATCCTACAAATGTCATAAATAAAGTACCTGTCACCATTCCGACGAGGGCACCTTTTTTCGAGTGCATTTTGCGGTAAATGATACCGGCAGGAATGACGAAGGAACATCCGATCAACAGGTTTGCAATCTCGCCTACACCGGCAGTCATGGTTCCGTTGATGATAAAATTTAAAAGAATCTTGATCAGTTCAATGCACGCTCCGGCAGCAGGCCCCATAGCAAAACATCCAATGAGTATCGGTACTTCGCTGAAGTCGAGTTCATAAAACGATGGTGCGAATGGAAGCGGGATCTCGAACAGCATTAGCACAGTTGCAATTGCTGCAAGCATACCGATCTGTGCAACTTTTCGTGCAGTGGACACAGATTTTGATACAGATGTGTTTGTGGTTGAGTTTGTTACATTTGTCATAATGTTACCTCCTGGTTTGTAAATGTTATTTTATACGCCGAGGTTTGAATTTGACGAGATAAAAATGCCCCGATACGTTTTTGGTATCGGGGCAACATATAATCAAATCCTGTCAATTCTTCTCTCATCCAGACTTTACTGTCGGTTTTGGAATCTCACCAAATCAGCCATTGAAATACTCTTATCGCAATGGGTCGCGGACTGTACCGCCGGTTGGGACTTTCACCCTACCCCGAAGAAATTTTTCTATTGTATTATAACGTATTGCATACATATTTACAAGAAGAACGTAAATGTTTTATTTTACTTGATGTAAATGTTTTATTTTACTTGAGTAAAAAATGATTTCTCTGAAATTCCAACAGACCATCGTCTCTCATTTTGCCAAGTTCAGCGGACATGGCGCTTCGGTCTACAGAGAGATAGTCGGCAAGCTGCTGTCTGTTAAATGGAATTTCAAAGGAAGAACTCCCGGCTTTCATAGATTGTTCTGACAAATAAGATAACAACTTTTCCCGTGTCGTGCGTTGTGACATGTGTTCAAGTTTCTGGGTCAGCATACGGTTTTTCGATGCGATGACTGATAAGAGATTGTGGATCAGCCTTTCGTGGAATCGACATCCTGACGGGCAGGTGGTAAGAATCCGGTTTATATCCATAAAAAGCACCTTCACAGGGCTAACCGCTACCGCGTTATTTATCATTTGAGTGTTTCCGAGACAGGCATAGACTTCCCCGAACAATTCCCCTTCATTTATCTCACTTAATATGCTGAGATTTCCCCAATAATCCTCTTTCTGGATGTGAACAGCTCCTTCCAAAAGAAGAGCAAGGTCAGAAATTGTATCACCTCTTCGGAAAATATATTCTCCTTTTGCAAAATCACGCAGTTCTGCCGAAAGGCAAGAAAGCATTTCATTGATTTCTTCTTTTTTGATTCCTTCAAATAATTTGCTTTGTGTCAAAATTCCTGAATATTCCATCATAAAATATACCTTTCTCGAATTTTTGTTGTAAATACAACAGAAATATTTTGTTCATCATAATACAATAATTTCGTAAACACAAGGCAATACAAATTAATTACTGAATAAACAGGAGGGAAATTATGATTCGAAGAATTATCCAGATAGATGAGGAAAAATGTAATGGATGTGGGGCATGTGCAACTGCCTGTCATGAAGGTGCCATTGGTATGGTAGATGGAAAAGCAAAACTTCTCAGAGATGATTACTGCGACGGGTTAGGAGATTGTCTTCCGACTTGTCCGACCGGAGCCATTACATTTGTAGAGAGGGAGGCGGCTGCTTATGATGAAGAAGCGGTGAAAGCAGCCCAGACCTCGAAAGGGAAGCTCACACACTGGCCGGTACAGATTAAACTTGCATCGGTAAACGCGCCATATTTTGATGGAGCAGACCTTTTGATCGCTGCAGACTGCACGGCTTATGCGTACGGAAATTTTCACAACAGATTTATGAAAAACAAGATTACGCTGATTGGATGCCCAAAGCTTGACAATATTGATTATTCCGAAAAATTAGCAGAAATCATCCGCCAGAATGATATCAGAAGTGTCACAGTTGTTCGTATGGAAGTTCCTTGCTGCGG
>JBJFCD010000127.1:0-13261 GCA_051888795.1 Lachnospiraceae bacterium
GGGAAAAGGTGGAAAGTAGTGTGAGAATGCCACTCAGACCTTACCTATCGCTATTAAATATTGCATTTATATCTATGTCAGTCAGTACACTGATCATGGTAGGGATTGCTTTATTTGGAATAAAAAAGAAAGCTTAGTTTAAATTGCATCCCCTGTAAAGATGTGATAGAATGTAGAAAATTAAAGAGAAAACAGTCAGGTGTCAGAACTTTCATTATAATATTTTCAATGACAGGTTGTGATGAAAAGGGAAACAGGTGTAAGTCCTGTGCGAACTCGTCACCGTAATAAAGGAGCAGAAACTAAAGCTCACTGGGAAACTGGGAAGAGAGTGGATGCGATGATCTTTGAGCCGGGAGACCTGCCTGACTGTTGTACGGAAACGTTTGTTTCAGACCACGAGTAACTGGTCGTACATGAAGATGGTGGGAATACTGTCATTGAGATAGTGTCCTGCGTTTTTTGTGTATGTAAAACCCTTTGCTTGTGACAGTGAAGGGTTTTTGTGGTTGTTAGGAAGCTGGTTTAAGAAAGTTGGTGGATGCTATGAAAAAATGGAGTGCAAGGTTCATATTTTCTGTGATCATAATACTTGGAATCACTGTTTTACTTGGGGGATGCAAGTTAAAGGAAGATTCGTCATCCTTTACATTTGATGAAAAAGATGGTGAGTATACCATTGAAGCGACTCTTTCGGGCGGAAGCGGGAAAGCCGGGATTACTTCTCCCATGGCTTTAACGATCAAAGAGCATGAAGGGATTGCATTGGTGGAATGGAGCAGCCCTAATTATGATTATATGCTTGTGGACGGAGAAAAAATATATCCCATAAATACAGAAGGAAACTCTGTATTTGAGGTTCCGGTCTTGGTGCTGGATGAGGAAATGCCGGTTACGGCAGATACAACTGTCATGAGTGTGCCTCATGAAATTGAGTATACATTGACATTTCATTCTGACACGATTAAAAGTGCGGATGGAGAAGAACAGCAAGAGAAAAAAGACGAAACTGAAAGTGGACAGAGTCAGAGTGACATACAGAGTCTGGATCAGAGAGATATTAATATCAGTCCTCAGTTGACTTACAAGGATAGTTTAGAGCTTTCCTATGCCAAGCGGTTTGCAGTGGATTATTATGAGGAAGGATATCTTTTACTTTCGCTGGCTGATGGAAGCAGATTTCTTGTTGTGCCGCAAGATGGAAATGTGCCGGAAAACCTGGAAAGTGACATTGTAGTGCTAAAACAGCCGGTTACGCAGATTTATCTTGTGGCGTCAGCGTCTATGGATATGTTCTGTGAGCTTTCAGCTCTTGATCATATCCGGTTTTCCGGTCAGAAAGCGGATGGCTGGTATATAGAAGAAGCAAAAGAAGCAATGAAAGCAGGGGAAATTTTGTATGCGGGAAAATACAGCATGCCGGATTATGAGCTGATTTTATCAGAAGGATGCAGTCTTGCTATAGAAAATACCATGATTTCGCATACGCCGGAAGTGGCTGAAAAACTGGAAGAATTTGACATTCCTGTAATGATTGATTATTCCAGTTATGAGACACATCCTCTTGGCAGAGCCGAGTGGATAAAGTTCTACGGGGCACTTCTTGGAAAAGAACAGAAAGCAGAAGAGATTTTTAAAAAACAGGAAGATACATTAAATCGTGTGTCGCTTCATAGTGTGACGAGTGGAAATCGAGTGGATAAAACAGTTGCATTTTTTTATATTACGTCTAATGGCACAGTCAATGTCAGAAAATCTTCTGATTACCTGCCTCAGATGATAGAGTTTGCAGGAGGAAAATATGTATTTGACGATCTGGGTTCTGATTCTGATGGCAAATCTTCAGTCAATATGACTATGGAGGAATTCTATGCTGCGGCGAGAGAAGCGGACTACCTGTTATATAATAGCACCATTGACGGGGAAATTCAGACCATCGGACAATTGCTGGAAAAGAGCAATATGCTTGAGGATTTTAAGGCTGTGAAGGATGGAAATGTATGGTGTACAACGAACGAACTGTATCAGCATCCCATGTCGGTTGGAGATTTTACGGAAGATCTCTATAAAATGCTGTCAGGCGAGAGTGATGAGAATATGAAATATATTTATAGGTTAAAGCAGGAGGCACAAAAGTGAAACGGAAAAATAAAAAGGTCAGATGTATGACAGTTCTTTTCTTACTTTTTTGCGGAGTGATCGTGTTTTTGCTGTGTAATATCGGAATAGGAAGTGTTTCTGTTCCGTTAAATGAGATTGTGAACTGTTTTACGGGAAACCAGATGGATACAACGATAAAGGGAATCGTTTTGGATATTCGTTTCCCGAGAGCTTTGGCTTCATTGGTTCTGGGAGGAGCGCTGGCTCTTTCGGGATATCTTTTGCAGACGTTTTTTCACAATCCGATTGCAGGGCCATTTGTACTTGGAATCTCTTCCGGTTCGAAACTTGTTGTTGCTCTTGTGATGGTGTTTCTGGCAGGAGAAGCTGTAAAAATCAGTTCAGGGATGCTGATTACAGCGGCCTTCATTGGTGCGATCATTTCTATGGGATTTGTCCTTCTTCTGTCAAAGAGAGTGCAGAATATGTCTATTCTGGTCATCAGTGGAATTATGATTGGTTATATCTGTTCGGCTATTACAGATTTTGTTGTGACGTTTGCAGAGGATGCGGATATCGTAAATCTACATAACTGGTCAAAGGGAAGCTTTTCCGGAATATCCTGGAGTAATGTGAGAGTGATGATCGTGGTGGTTTTGATAACAGTGTTTTTGATTTTTTTCTTATCAAAGCCGATCAGTGCATATCTGCTTGGTGAGAATTATGCGAAAAACATGGGCGTAAATGTACGGATGCTCCGTATTCTGATGATCATATTGTCAAGCATATTGTCTGCATGTGTGGTTGCCTATGCCGGACCGGTTTCCTTTGTCGGAATTGCTGTTCCACATCTTGTGAAAAGTTTTATGAAAACAAATCAGCCAATCTGGATGATACCGGCAAGCTTCCTGGGAGGCGGTGTGTTCTGCCTTTTCTGCGATCTGATCGCAAGGACAGTATTTGCGCCGACGGAATTAAGCATCAGCACGGTGACCGCTGTATTTGGAGCACCGGTTGTTTTGTGGGTCATGGCCGGACGAAAAAAAGAGAGAGATTAATATGAGTGAATATTATTTTTTTACAAATAAAATGTGTGTAGGGTATAACGGAAAACCTTTGGTCAAAGATATCGAAATTCGATTGAAAAAGGGAGAAATCCTCACGCTGATTGGTCCAAATGGCGCCGGAAAGTCAACAATATTAAAAAGTATTGCGAGACAGTTGGAACTGATCAGTGGTGTTGTGTACATAGGCAAAGATTCTCTGAAGGAGATGAAAAGGGAAGAATTAGCAAAGAAAATGTCCGTTGTTTTTACGGAAAAGATCAAGGCGGAGATGATGACCTGTGAAGAGGTGGTTGCCACAGGAAGATATCCGTACACCGGGAAATTCGGAGTATTATCAGAAGAAGATGATCAAATCGTAGAAGAAGCGATGGAACTGGTGCATGTAAAAGAAATCAGAGACAGAGCATTTGAAAAAATCAGTGACGGCCAGAAGCAGAGAGTCATGCTTGCAAGAGCAATTGCGCAGGAACCGGAAATTGTCATCCTGGATGAGCCTACCTCTTATCTGGATGTAAAATATAAACTGGAGTTTTTGTCAGTTCTTCAGGAGTTGAAAAAGAAAAAGGGTCTTACGGTCATCATGTCTCTGCATGAACTTGAATTGGCGGAAAGAGTATCCGACCAGATTATGTGTGTGAAAGGGGATTATATTGATCAGATTGGGGAGTCAAAGGACATCTTTCAGTCTGGTTATATCACACAGCTTTTTGATATTGATACGGGGAGCTTTGATGAAGAAAACACCAGCATGGAACTTCAGTCGGTAAGAGGAGAAGCAGAGGTTTTCATTATTGCCGGCGGAGGAACCGGAAAAAATGTGTATCGCAGGATGCAGAGGGAAGGAACAGCATTTGTGACGGGAATATTATTTGAAAATGATCTGGATTATCCTATAGCGAAAGCGCTGGCATCAGATGTGATTACGGCAAAAGCATTTGAACCGATTTCAGAAAAAGATATAGAAGATGCGAAAAAGAAATTAGATTTTTGTAAAAAAATAATCTGTTGTAAAGATACGTTCAGAAGTCTGGAAGAAGCAAATAAAAAACTTCTGAAATATGCCGAAAAACAAGGAAAAATCATTGAAAAAGCAGACTTTACAAGTTTATAAGATTGTGCTATGGTAACTTCAGCAGGTTTGGATAGAAGCGGTAAACTATCCGATTAAAAGGGAAACAGGTGTAAATCCTGTACGAACTCGTCACTGTAAGCGAGGAGGAAAAGGTCAGAAATGTCACTGAGCAATCGGGAAGGCGACCTTTTTTCGACGATACGTAAGTCAGGAGACCTGCCTGCAAGAAGCGGAGTGGGGAATATCCCACAGGCCACGAGTAATTGGTCGCAACCGATATATAGCATTATGCTATCACTGCGCCCTTTTACTGATGCCCTGTAAAATGGGCTTTTTTCTTTATTGGGAAAATCAGAAAAAGGAGGAAAATGAAAATGAAGAAAAAAACACTTGCTGTCTTACTGGCAATTGCCATGGTTGCAACATTGGCAATGACAGGTTGTTCCGGAGGGAACAAAGAGTCAGGATCAGACAGCACAACAGAAGAGGATCAGAAAGCAGCAGATGAGGTAGCTACACTGATCGATGCCATCTATGTTCAGGAAAGAACAGATGAGACAGATGAGCAGTGCAAAAAAGCAAAAGAGGCTTGGGATGCACTGACAGATGCACAGAAAGAACTGGTAGAAGGAGAAAATGCGGATCCGGATTATTTTGGAAGAGATACAGGAGATGCTTCCAAAGATGATCCACGTAATCAGGATGACATTGGAGAAAATGAGATTCTGGTAGTCAGCTTTGGAACTTCTTTTAACGACAGTCGTGCTGAGGATATTAAGGGGATCGAGGATGCGCTTTCCGAGGCATATCCGGATTGGTCTGTAAGAAGAGCCTTTACCGCACAGATCATTATCAACCATATCCAGGCACGTGATGAAGAGTATATTGACAATATGGATCAGGCGCTGGAGCGTGCAGTTTCCAATGGTGTGAAAAATCTTGTCGTGCAGCCGACACATTTGATGCACGGCGCAGAGTATGATGAACTCATGGAAGCGGTGGATGCATACAAAGATAAGTTTGAGACTGTAAAAGTTGCAGAACCACTGCTTGGAGAAGTGGGAGAGGATGCATCTTCAGTAAATGCTGATAAAGAGGCAGTTGCAAAGGCTATCACAGATGAGGCAGTAAAGACTGCAGGATATGAAAGTTTGGAAGCTGCAAAAGAAGATGGCTCAGCATTTGTGTTTATGGGACATGGAACTTCCCACACTGCAAAGGTTTCTTACAGCCAGATGCAGACACAGATGACTAATTTGAATTATGAAAATGTGTTCATCGGAACAGTAGAAGGCGAACCGGAAGAGACTTCCTGTGAGGCAGTTATTGAGGCGGTTTCCGAAGCTGGATATAAAAAAGTGATTTTGAGACCTTTAATGGTAGTTGCCGGTGACCATGCAAATAATGATATGGCAGGTGATGATGAAGATTCCTGGAAATCCATGTTTAATGCATCCGGTAAATTCGATAGTGTCGATACACAGATCACAGGTCTTGGTTCAATTGATGCAATCCAGAAGATTTATGTAGATCACGCTGCAGCAGTTATTTCAGCCGACAACGCTGTATCATCAAAGGATGCAGCGTCAAAAGATACGAAAGCAGATCTGGAGGATGGAACGTACAGTGCAGAATTTAAGACAGACAGCGGAATGTTCCATGTAAATGAGGCTTGTGAGGGCAAAGGAACTTTAACGGTAAAAGATGGAAAGATGACAATCCACATTTCACTTACATCAAAAAACATTGTAAATCTTTATCCGGGACTTGCAAAAGATGCCCAAAAAGATGGAGCAAAGCTTCTTGAACCAAGTAATGATAAGGTTACATACAGTGATGGAACGTCAGAAGAAGTTTACGGATTTGATGTTCCGGTTCCTGCACTGGATGAAGAATTTGATCTGGCTTTGATTGGAACAAAAGGAACATGGTATGACCATAAAGTGAGTGTTTCCAATCCGGAGCCGGTAGAAAAATAAGTAAAAAGAAAAAAAATAATGAACAGAAAGGTGAGGCGAGTATGCCTCATCTTTTTTTGCAAGTTTGTGAATAAATACCAAAAAATGCAAAGTGATTTTGTGAGTGGTTATGCGTTTAACCTATTGTGGTTTCCTGGATCAGCCATTATGATAAATGTGAAAATAAGAAAGATGAGAGAAAGAACGAAAAGGGAAGAAAAAAGAAAAAGCTATGGAACAGGATAGAGTAAGAATTGTTGATATTGCGGAGGAACTGGGGCTCAGTACCGCTACAGTATCAAATGTGATTCATGGGAAGACAAAAAAGATTTCTGACGAAACTGTAAAAAGAGTACAGGAGCTTATAGAGAAGAAGGGGTATATTCCAAATATGGCGGGGATTTTGCTGGCTCAAAACAGTTCAAGAATTGTTGGGATTGTAATCAATAATCATGAGAAATATGAAAACCATGTGTTGGAGGATGCATTTATTTCATCGGCTCTTAACGCGTTGTCAGTGGAACTTGATAAAGCAGGATTATTTATGATGGTCAGGGTGACGACAGACTGGAATGAAATTGTGCGTATTGCTTCTATGTGGAACATGGAGGGTCTGGTGCTGATCGGGTTCTGTGAACAGGATTACAGGAAACTGAGGGATGCCATGCATATTCCTTTTGTCGTCTATGATGGATATTTTAATAGTTCAGAGAGAATCTGCAATCTTAGAATAGATGATTTTGATGGCGGATATCAGGTTGGTTCATATCTAAAAAAGATGGGACATAAAAAAGTGCTTTGTATTGCAGATAACTATATCTGTATGGATAAAGAGAGAGTAGATGGATGCAGGAAAGGAATGGAAGACGGACAGACAGATTTTCTTAAAGTAACGATGGAGCAGGAAAACAGAAGGAAGTTATATGATGAGAAGCTTGATGAAATTATGGAATATACCGCAGTTTTTGCTGTGTCAGATTATTATGCAATTGAGTTGATGCATTATTTGAAAGATCATGAGATAAAGATACCTGGAGATATTTCAGTAGTAGGTTTTGATGATAGTCCATGGTGTGAAAAAGTATATCCGGCGCTTACAACTGTGAAGCAGGATTCCAAAGAGCGGGCAAGACAGGCAGTCCTGGCCTTAAAGAAGATGAAAAGTGGAGTCTACGATAAGACTAATATCCTGTTTCCGGTCCAACTTGTGGAACGATCCAGTGTAAAGAAGCTTTTGTGAAAATGTGAGGGTCAGAGAGGTAAAAAGAGGAATGGGAAAAGAGAATGCATTTTACAAAACGGTCATAAGGATAGCATTACCGGTTACGCTGCAGACATTGTTACAGTCTTCATTCAGTGTAATCGATCAGTTAATGATTGGAAAACTTGGAAGCAGCAGTATTGCGGCAGTAGGGCTTGGCGGGAAATTTGCATCTATTTATACAGTGCTTCTCGGTGCGATCACTATGACTGCGGGAATCATGATCTCACAATATATGGGACAAAAGGATGAAAGAGAAATAAGCAGAAGTTTTTTTGCAAATACTTTACTTGCAATGGGATTGGCAGCAGTATTTTTGCTCCTGTCTGTGTCTTTTTCGCAGCAGATCCTCTGGCTTTACACAAAAGATGAGGCAACACTTGAAATAGCATCAGAGTATTTGAAAATCATAGCTTTTTCTTTTCTGCCAATCGCAATTTGCAATATGATATCCACCTTACTTCGATGTATGGAGGCAGCAGTTTTCCCGTTGTATGCAAGTATTACCGGAGCTGTATTAAATACAGGAATGAATTATCTGCTGATTTTTGGAAAAGCAGGATTCCCCAAAATGGGGGTCAGAGGGGCCGCTATTGCCAGTGTGATTTCACAACTGGCAACATGTATAGTCATAACAGCTTTTTTTGTTGTTTATTATCGGAGACAAAGTATCAAACTCAGATTTGTCTGGCGATTTGGCGGAAAGCGGAGGATACAGTTTCTGAAAATACTGTGTCCGATAGTAATCTGTGAATTCCTGTGGAGTCTGGGTGAAAATGTATACACTGCAATTTACGGGAATATCGGAACAAAAGCATGCGCAGCGATGACGCTTACGATACCTGTTCAGATATTGGTCATAAATGCTTTGAGTGGCTTATCACAGGCGGCAGGGATACTTATAGGCAAATCTCTGGGTGCTTTAGAATATGACAGAGCATATCATGAGGCGAAGAAATTAATGGTTTACGGACTGTATGGCTCCTTAATACTATCTTTACTATTAATATTTACAGGGAGATTTTACGTTCAGATCTATCAGGTAGAACCGGAAGTGAGAAAAATGGCCGTGAGAGTTCTGGTAGCGTTTGCACTTATCTCTCCGGTAAAAGTTCAGAATATGATCCTTGGAGGAGGAATTATCCGAAGCGGCGGGAAGACTTCATATATTATGTGGGTAGATTTTATCGGTACATGGATCTTCGGAGTGCCGCTCGGACTGATCGCTGCATTTGTGTGGAAAATGCAGCTTCCTTATGTATATTTTATACTTTCTTTAGAGGAATGTGTTCGTTTCGCAATCTCTGTATATCTCTTTAGAAAAAGAATCTGGATGGAGAATATTGCGGATTTATAATATTATTTTATATCGCCTTTACGTCGGAAAGTATAGAACTGTTTCAGTTCATGGAAACTTTCGCTGAATTTTACAGAAGTAGCAGAAGGGTTTCTGCGGATAATGCTGGCAACTTTTTTATAATCTTTCGCCTTTCTTGATTTAACAGAAAGTTCGATGCGTTCCAGATTTTCGTGTAATTCTGCAAGTTCTTTTTTATAGAGAGAAAGCTTTACCTGTTCATTTTCAGAAATTCCAGATTCAATTAAATCGCCAATCTCTGTAATAAAGGCTTCTGTTTTTGATTTTAACAGAGAAAGGATATGTGATTTACGTGCTTTCCTTTCGTTTAATCTGTCAAGGAGATAAGTCTGGTAAGATTCGCTGAGAAGCTCGTTTCTCTGTTTGAGAAGCCTTCTGCTTTCTGCAGTCTCTTCTTCAATTTCCTGGATACGCGTGTGGAATCTATCGGAACTTTCATTAATATTTGCAGCCACAGTTTCCAGTTTTTCTTCCAAAGAGGATATAACGGTATTGTTCTCAGAAAGCTCTTTGAGAAGTTCCCGTACATCCAGAGCGGTCTGGACAGACTTTGTTGTATCAATAGTAAATAAAACTGTGAGAATAAGGCTCAGTAAATTAGCAATATTTGCAGGAATTTTCAATACGAAATCTTCTACCGGTAAATGGACAAATTTTACAAGGATTACTGAAAACAATCCCCAGCCCAGAGAGCAGAACAGACAGATATGTCCATGGACATTAAACTTCTGATCGCTGTAATCCCAGTAACGTACATGAAAAGTCCGCTCCATCACTGCACCTGTTATGTATTCTAAAATAGTGGCACCGATCATACCAAACAGAAAAATTAATGGTATACTGTTTCTGACGGGCAAAGTCAGCCATAGCACGATAATTGCCCCAAATCCATAGATGGGAAGCAAAGGACCGTAGAGGAATCCTCTATTTACCCATTCTTTTTTTCTGATTGAGACATACATGCATTCCCATATCCAACCGACAAAACAGTAAAAAAAGAAAAATAAAAGCCACTGTGCCTGTGTATAGATCATAATATCCCTCCAAAATTATGAAAATCGGTCATTTATTTACGGAACGTTATATTAACAGAGAAGTCATGAAAAATCAATTAACATTTTATGAAATATGTGGCTGTTGAATATCTCTCTAAAATAAGATATGATTAGGAACGTAATTGAGAATCAGGAAAAGGAATAATAATATGAATTTTTACATGGCGCCGCTAGAAGGAATTACCACTCACGTTTTCAGAAATGCATATCACAGATATTTTGCACCTATGGATAAATATTTTACTCCATTTCTTGTCCCGCATAGTAAAAAAAGTTTTAGTACACGGGAGAAGAAAGAAATACTTCCGGAAAATAATATGGGATTGTATCTTGTTCCACAGATTATGAGTAATCATGCGGATGAATGCCTAAAAACAATTGAAAAATTGCAGGCTTATGGATATCAGGAGATTAATTTAAATATGGGATGTCCGTCAAAAACCGTTGTATCAAAAGGAAGAGGGTCCGGATTTCTTTCGTATCCGGAAGAACTTGACCGTTTTCTGTGCGAGGTGTTTGAGGGGACTGCAAATAAAAATATGAAGATATCTGTAAAAACCCGTATTGGAAAAGAAACGCCCGAAGAATTTTTCCGACTGATGAATATTTATAACAGATATCCGTTAGAAGAACTGATTATCCATCCGAGGGTACAAAAAGATTTCTATAATAATATCCCGAATTTGGAAATGTTTGAATATGGTTTGAAAACCAGTAAAAATCCGGTCTGCTATAATGGCGACATTTTTTGTGTGGAAGATTTTTATAAGATCAAGCGACGGTTTCCAAGCGTACAGACAGTTATGCTTGGAAGGGGAATTGTTGGAAATCCGATGCTTTTGGAAGAAATCCTTAATTTTGGAGAAGGCAAAAAGAGAAAAATCAAACAATTCCACGATCAGCTTTATCATGATTATATGGAACTTGGAATCGGAGAAAAAAACGTACTGTTTAAAATGAAAGAAGTCTGGTGTTATCTTGGAAATTCGTTTCCTGGAAATGAAAAGGTCTTAAAGAAAATAAAGAAAGCAGAACGGTTGGACAGGTATTGTGCGGCTGTTTCAGAATTGTTATAGAATTTAATTCTTGCTTTACATTTATTTCTTTATGCAATATAATAGAAAAAACTTTTGTATACAGGAATTTCGAGAGGCATTTGTATGGATCATTTAATGTTTCCTACAATGCTTTTGATGAATGCATGATTAGAAAGGAGCAACCAGGATGGAAGACCAGAAAAAACGAGTATATGAAGCATTGGACAAGATGAAAATTAAATATGAAGTTGTAGAGCATGAGCCGGTTCATACGATGGAAGATATGGATAGACTTGGTCTGCCTCAAAAAGGAACTCTGTGTAAGAATCTTTTCCTGCGTGACTCAAAAGGAAAGAGACATTTCCTTGTAACAGCAGATGAGAAGACAAAAGTGGATTTAAAGACACTGGGAAGACAGCTCGGAGCAGGAAATTTGAGCTTTGCATCGGAAGAAAGACTGGAAAAGTATCTTGGGTTAAAACAGGGAAGTGTGTCTCCGTTTGGGCTTATGAATGACACAGATCATGCGGTAGAGTTCTTCATTGATAAAAGCCTGACCAGATGTAAGAGTCTTGGAATTCATCCGCTTGAGAATACAGCAACAGTTTTTCTTTCATATAAAGATCTGGATAAGTTTTTGTGGAATCTGGATGTAGATGTCATTCCGATTAAATTGTAAGAGAGAATCGGATGTTACAGAATATTGAAAATAGAATTCTCAGTGTATATCTGCTGGGTGGAAATTGTCCGGCAGGTATCCTGAGAATTTTTGCGTATATCAGCGGAGAGTTTGCGATTTTATAAATTTTTAATTGCATGTTCTGTTTATAGGAAGTAGAATGATAGTCGTGATATGAAAGACTATAAACATGTAGCATTGAAATGCTTTGAAAGTGTGAGGAGTAATATGGAACAATATAGAATGGATCCAAAGAAAATGAATTCAGGTACTTTGCCAAAACCGGAAAATCGCTTTACACGTATCTGGGGACCGCTTTTTATTAAATGGGGAATTTCCTTGGTAGTGTCATTCGTTGCAGTTGTGATATTTGAAATGATTGTGCTTATGAGAGAAAGCGGTATGGATATAGCAACGATGCAGGATACAGCAAAACTGCAGGAAATTATGCAGCAATATATGTCAAGTACATCTGCTACTATGGAATTCAGTAATGAGATCATGCAGGAGTTTATGAAATATTCAACACCGGTAGAAGGTGTTGCGGCTTTGATTACCATCCCGATCATGCTTTTTATGTTCCATAAAGACAGAGTAAAAGAAAAGCTTTCAGGATTTGTACCGAATAAAAAGGCATCACTTGTAAAATACGGATTGGTGCTGATTATGATGGCAGCTATCACTATTGGTGTGAATAATCTGATGCAGATTGGCGGGCTGATGGATGCCAGCGAAGAATATGAACAGACTATGAGCGGGCTTTATTCTGCGTCAATACCGATGCAGTTACTTTGCCTTGGATTTCTTGTTCCTGTCTGTGAGGAGCTTGTATTCCGCGGACTGATGTTTCGGAGAATACGACAGGCAAATTCGTTCCTTAAGGCGGCACTCTATACATCATTAGTTTTCGGCTTCCTTCATATGAATATGGTTCAGATGATTTATGGATTTCTGCTGGGTATGATTTTCTGTTATTTATATGAAAAATACGGTTCTGTAAAAGCACCGGTATTTGCCCATATGACAGCAAATATAGTTGCAGTTTTCATGACATATTTCCATGCACTTGACTGGATGGCAGAAGACCCGATGAGAATCGGGGTTATTACCATTATATGTGCCAGTGTGGCATCGTCCATGTATGTGCTGATTCAGAGAATTGACGAAAAACCTGAACAAATAGAACAGGAAAATCCGGTATAAAATAAAAAATTACGATTTTTTTACAAATATCTTACGAATATCTTTCGAATATCTTGCAATATATCCTTGAATACGCTATAATTCTACTAGATATTGGTGGATTATGCCTATGAGAATACGTATTTAGAGGATGAAGTAAAAAATGAAAAAATTAGGAACGAGAGTGTTAACAGCTGTATTAGCAAGTTCTATGATTGTCATGCCTTTGTCTGCGGCTCCAAGTGTGGATGAGCTTAAAAAGAACAAAGAAGAAGCGCAGGGAGAAGTGGACTCACTTCAGCAACAACTCGTAGAAATTATTGAGAAAATCAACGAACTGGAGACAGACCTGATTTCAACAGGCGAGGAGATTGAAACAGTTACGGTTGATCTTAAGGAGACTGAGGAACTGGAAAAGCAGCAATATGAAGATATGAAGCTCCGAATCAAATATATGTATGAAGAAGGAGAT
>JBJFCD010000128.1:0-49913 GCA_051888795.1 Lachnospiraceae bacterium
TATGCCCAGATAGCTCAGTTGGTAGAGCAGAGGACTGAAAATCCTCGTGTCGCTGGTTCGATTCCGGCTCTGGGCATTTGTTTAGAAAAAAATTGTAAATATGGGCGTGTAGCTCAGGCGGTAGAGCACTTGACTTTTAATCAAGTTGTCCGGGGTTCGAATCCCCGCACGCTCAGTGGAATGAGAGGCGTAAATCCTTTTATTTAAGGGTTTACGCTATTTCTTTGTTGTTTTACAATAATGTTATACAGGGTAATTATTTATAATGCCAGATTAATATAATAGAATGGAGCTTTTTTATGAAGAAACAGAATTTAATTAAAGAACTTATAATTCTTACAGGAGCTGTTGCCATTATTGCTGCTGCAGTTTTTTTCTTTTTGGTGCCAAGTCAGACTGCGGTAAGTAGTATTTCTGGACTCGCAATTGTGTTATCAAACATTATGCCGCTTTCAATATCAGCGATTACAATGATTTTGAATGTAGGTCTGCTGATTATTGGGTTTATACTATGTGGTCCGGAATTTGGCTATAAGACGGTATATACATCTATTATGTTACCGGTATTTATAGGAATTTTGGAATTCTTATTGCCGAATAACGAATCACTGACCGGAGATCAGACATTGGATGTGCTTGCCTATATTCTAGTAGTAAGTGTTGGTCTTAGTATATTATTTAATCGTAACGCGTCGTCAGGTGGATTAGATATTGTTGCCAAAATCATGAATAAATTTTTGCACATTGAACTGGGAAAGGCAATGTCTATTGCCGGAATGTGTGTAGCTCTTTCATCAGCATTTGTATATGATTCTAAAAGTGTTGTATTAAGCTTAATGGGTACATATTTTAATGGAATGGTAGTAGATTATTTCATTTTTGGACAGAATGAAAAGAAACGAGTGTGCATTGTGTCTAAGAATGAAGAAATGATACGTCATTATATTTTGTATGAATTACATAGTGGAGCAACTATTTATGAAGCAATCGGAGCATATGAGTTGGAAAAGCAACGAGAGATTATTGCAATTGTAGATAAGCATGAATATCAAAAACTCATGAAATTTTTGAATGATAATGATCCGAATGCATTTATTACTGTATATTCTGTACATGATATGAGATATAAATCAAAGAAATAATCATAAAGAAATAATTATGAAAGATAATATTTTTTTCATAATATGTTTGACACGAGATAAATTTTCGTATATATTAATTAACATAATAAAAGGGAGTAACTAGCGTCTGTATAATTATTTTAAAGGCGTTTGCGATGTCGTCAGTACGATGAGTGATCATCCGTATCGTAATGAAATGGTGAGACTTTTATTGCATAGTAAAAATATGCAATAGGGGTCTCTTTTTTGTTTCTCTTTTCCGGATTTGGGAAAGATATAAAAAAGAGATCTCATTGCAGGAAAGAAAGGAGATTAATATGCTGACGAGAAAGCAGGCAGAAGAAAATTTAAAAAAATATGGTTATAATGAATTGATAGAAGGGAAAAAGAAAAATGTTTTTCAGATTTTTCTGGAGCAGTTTAAGGATTTTCTTGTAATTATTTTAATTATTTCTGCGGTTGTTTCCGGGCTTCTCGGAGAAATGGAAAGTGCAATTGTTATTTTTGTTGTAATTACTATGAATGCAATCCTTGGAACAGTTCAAACAGTAAAGGCAGAACAATCATTAAGCAGCCTTAAAAAGTTATCAGCACCTGAAGCAAAAGTTATCAGAGAAGGTGAATTGATGCAGATACCGGCAAGAGAGGTAACTATAGGCGATGAAGTCGTAATTGAAGCCGGAGATTTTATTCCGGCTGATGGAAAGCTTTTAGAATGTAATAGTCTTCAGGTAGATGAAAGTGCATTAACAGGTGAGAGCCTTCCGGTAACAAAGTCTCTGGAAGATGTTTCTGAAAAAGCCGCTCTTGCAGATCAGACAAATCGTGCCTTTTCCGGTTGTTTTGTTACTTATGGCAGGGCAGTCTATGAAGTACAGAATATTGGAATGAACACGGAAATGGGGAAAATAGCAGGGCTTTTAAATCAGGCAGAAGATAAAAGAACTCCCTTGCAAAAAAATCTGGATGACTTTGGAAAGAAGCTTTCTATCATTATCTTAATTTTTTGTGGAATTATTTTTCTTGTAAATGTAGTAAAAGGCGGAGAAATCGTCGATGCATTTTTGTTTGCTGTAGCTCTTGCTGTTGCAGCAATTCCTGAAGCTTTAAGTTCCATTGTTACGATTGTTCTCTCATTTGGAACACAGAAAATGGCTAAAGAACATGCAATTATCCGAAAGCTCCAGGCAGTAGAGGGTCTCGGAAGTGTATCTGTCATTTGTTCAGATAAGACCGGAACACTTACACAGAATAAGATGACAGTTGAGTATTATTATACCGATGAACATGAAATTGCAGCAAAGGAAATCTGTCTGGATAATAAAAATCAGAATAATTTGCTTCTTGCAAGTATTTTATGCAATGATTCTTCTGTAAACGAAGAACAGAATATTGGAGATCCAACGGAAACGGCGCTGATTAATCTCGGAAATAATTTAAATGTCTGTTCAGAAGAAATACGGAAAATTTACCCTAGAATTTCGGAAATCCCATTTGACAGTGACAGGAAATTAATGTCCACATGTCACAAATATGAAGAAAATTATATTGTAATTACAAAAGGAGCTGTGGATGTTCTTTTAGATAGATTACAATATATTAAGATTAATGATACTGTTAGAAAAATTACGCAGGAAGATAAGAATAATATTGAAAATCAGAACATAACCTTTTCAAAAAACGGTCTTCGGGTATTGGCTTTTGCATACAAACAGATTGAAGAATATGAGGAAATCAAGGAGAATCAGCTTACATTTCTAGGACTGATTGCGATGATGGATCCGCCGCGTGAAGAGTCGAAAGCAGCAGTTGAAGAATGTATTCGCGCGGGAATAAAACCAGTCATGATAACAGGGGATCATAAAATTACAGCAACAGCAATTGCTAAACGTATCGGTATTTTGAAAGATGAAGCAGAAGCATGTGAAGGATCTGTGATTGATTATATGTCTGATGAAGAGCTTAAAGATTTTGTAGAAAATGTTTCAGTCTATGCCAGAGTATCGCCGGAACATAAGATTCGTATTGTACGTGCATGGCAGGAAAAGGGAAATATTGTTGCAATGACAGGAGATGGTGTAAATGATGCACCAGCTCTCAAACAGGCGGATATTGGTGTAGCTATGGGAATTACCGGAAGTGAAGTTTCGAAAGATGCGGCATCTATGGTTCTTACAGATGATAACTTTGCCACGATTGTCAAAGCAGTTGAAAATGGAAGAAATATTTATCAGAATATAAAAAATTCTATTCAATTTTTATTATCAGGAAATTTTGGAGCGATTTTAGCTGTACTTTATGCGGCAATCACAGGCCTTCCGGTTCCATTTGCTCCGGTACATTTATTATTTATTAACCTGCTTACAGACAGTCTTCCTGCGATTGCCCTGGGATTAGAACCACATAATACAAATGTTATGAAAGAAAACCCCAGACCGGCAGGGGAATCAATTTTGACGAAAAAATATCTGGCAGACATAGGAATTGAAGGTTTTATTATAGGGGCACTTTCAATGGTTGCATTTTTCATTGGGTATAAAGATGGTAATGCAACACTTGCAAGCACAATGGCGTTCGGAACTCTTTGCCTTGGGCGTCTGTTTCATGGTTTTAATTGTAAAGCAAAGGAACCGGTGCTTTTTACGAAGAAATTATTTAATAATAAATATTTAATTGGTGCATTTGTTCTTGGTGCAGTTTTAATCACCGGTGTAATGATGATTCCGGCTCTGCATGGCATCTTTAAAGTAACAACATTGAATTTGAATCAATTATTAACTGTTTATGGTCTTGCAATTGCAGCGCTTTTAATCATACAATTATTGAAATTGATCAGAATTTTTATAAAAAACAGGAAATAACGTATCGGTCATATCTGAAAAAGAATATGTAAAAAATATGTAAGTATTTCATGGAGGTTTGTATGGAGCTGACAAAAGAAAATATAAGAAAATTAAGAGGGTTAATTTTATTTACAGCGGTTATCATTGTATGCCTCTGGAAATATGAGGTTTCTCTGGAAGTATTGTCTTTTATATGGGGAGTTATTTTTCCTTTTATACTCGGGGGCTCGATAGCGTTTATACTGAATGTTCCGATGAATTTTATACAAAGGAATCTTTTTCCTGAAGATAAAATTGAAAACAGGAAATTTTTGAAAAAAATTTCCAGACCAGTCAGTATCCTGATCGTATTATTGCTTGTAGTAGGGGTGTTGGTGCTCATTATGTTTGTTATGATTCCACAGCTTGGAAATACATTTACGAGATTGGGAGACAGTATTCAAGAATTTATTCCTCAGGTACAAACGTGGGCAGCTACATTGTCACATAATAATAAAGAGATTATGGATTTCGTTAATCACCTGGAGTTTGATTGGGATAAGATTATGGATACCGGGATAAATATGTTTAAGAATGGAGCGGGAAATGTTCTGGATTCAACGATTACGGCAGCAAAAAGTATTGTCAACGGAATCACCACATTTTTTATTGCGTTTGCGTTTTCGCTTTATATTTTGATGCAAAAAGAGAAACTTACACTTCAGGCAAAAAAGGTATTGTTTGCATTTGTACGTAAAGGAAGGGCAGAAGCTGTGCTTGAAGTTTTGTCACTTACTTACCAGACATTTTCACATTTTCTCACGGGACAATGTGTTGAGGCAATTATTCTGGGATGCATGTTTGTTGTAACTATGACAATATTGAGATTGCCGTATGCATTGCTGATAGGGATCCTGATAGCATTTACGGCACTGATACCGGTTTTCGGCGCATTTATCGGATGCTTTGTAGGTGCATTTCTGATTTTTATGGTAGATCCGATGAAGGCATTAATCTTTATCATAGTATTTCTTGTGTTGCAACAGATAGAAGGAAATCTCATATATCCCCATGTAGTAGGAAATTCTGTAGGACTTCCGTCAATTTGGGTTTTAGCAGCAGTAAGTATAGGCGGAAGACTGATGGGAATAGTAGGTATGCTGATTTTTATACCGATAGTGTCGGTACTTTATGCTCTCTTCCGGGAAGTCGTATATCTGAAATTGAAGAAACAGGGAATACGCCCGGAAGAAATAGTATGATGTGTTATTTTAATGTGGATTTTACGTAGGTAATAAATTCCTGTGCAACATGTGAAAGGTGATGTTTTTTATTCCATATAAGGACATAAGAAGCTTTAACGGATGGTCTGGCAATCGTTTTGATACAAATATCAGGATCAGCAATGTCAGCGGCAGATGCAGGATAAATAGCGATTCCTACCTGTTGTCGGACTAATTCGTAAGCATTCAGCATATGGGCTATGCGGCATCGGATAACTGGGGATTTTCCGGTATAACTGAACCAGCCATTAATCTCTTCAAGCCTGGAAGCACGGGAAGGAATGATGAGATCATATGGAATGAGCTCATCTATATCAATTGTTTCACCTTCTTTTAAAGCAAGGGGATGATCATGGGGAATCATGGCAATCCATGGTTCCTCATAGACGGTCAAAGAATCTATACCTTCTGCGTTATGTGGCTCCATAATAATTGCGAGCTCACATAATCCCTTCATTACCCTGTTTATTACATCATCAGAATTACCATTCCAGAGATTATATTGGATGTGAGGGTATAATCTGTTGAATCCGGCAATCCACTCAGAAAAAAGTCTCGGTCCATGTCCCTCTACAGATGCAAGATATAAAGTGCCATGAAGCCCATTTTTTACTTCTCGGATATCTTCCGCAGATCGTGTGACCAGATCAAGAATCTGAGTAGCATATTGTTTGAATAATATACCTTCTTCAGTAAGCTGAAGAGCATGAGGGTTACGGATGAAAAGCTTTGCACCAAGTTCCGCTTCGAGATCCTGGATCTGTCGGCTTAAAGGTGGCTGTGCGATACATAATTTTTCTGCAGCCCTTGTAAAATTTAATTCTTCGGCAACAGCAAGAAAATATCGGATATGACGAACTTCCATAAGATTTATCCTCCAACAGTGAAATATATTACTATACTTTTTAAGTATTATTATATGTTCATTATATATATTTTACAATATCTAATTAGTATGTTAAATTATAATCAAGAAAAGGAAGTCAGGCCGGACCTCTTAAGAAAAAGGATTTCTGTGAAGGAGGAATGATTTATGAAGATGAAAATGAGAAAGATAAGGACATTTCTGGAAGAATATTATAACAGCTTTAAAGTACTGTAAGATTCGGAAAAGGTATGATGGAGTTATAAGTTAAGATGAATAGAATAGTCGATAATCCATAACGGGATACTGCTCAGGAAGTCTGTGTGGTATCCCGTTATTTTTGAGTCAATATTTAGAAAATAATATCTGTTTTAATTATTTGTACGAAAGACGATTTTCATTTCGCCAGTTTCTTGGCGACATTCCATACATATTTTTAAATGCACGTGAAAAATGAAGCTGGTTTGGATAACCGACAGCATTACCTATATCAGCAATTGACAGAGTTGTGAGCTTTAGAAGTTCGGCAGCTTTTGTCATACGATAGTTTATAAGAAATTCCTGCGGAGATTTATTGAGTGTGTCATGAAAGATTTTTCCGAAATAGCTCCGATTCAATCCACAGAATGCAGCAATGTCTTCTACGGAAATATCATTCTGGAAATTCTGCTCAATAAAGGTGAGGGCTTCTTTAATATAAAAATCTCTCAATCGACCGCCCTGTTTAACCCGGACAGAAGCAATTGAACGTGTAAAATAGTCAATAAAAAGATATAGATGGCCAATCAGGTGAAATGGTGATTCTGAGGAATGTTTTACAATATAAAGCATTTCATTCATCATTTCATTTCTCAGATCTTTCGAGCTGGCACGATATACCGGATTGTCACGATTCAATCCGGCAATTTCTACAGCTTCTTTTGCACGGAGACCATCGAACTCGATCCAGACATATTCCCAGGGAAGAACAGAGTCTGCAATATATGTATTAATCTGGTGAGGAAACAGCATAAAGCCCTGACCGCTTTTTATCTGGTATTCCTTGGTAGTTCCTGAAGAGTTGTCGGCCATGAGTTTTCCGGTTCCGGAAATGACATAGTGAAACAGGTAATGGTTTCTCGCGGCAGGACCGAAAGAATGGGAAGGTTTGCATTGCTCCCATCCATACTGATAGAGCCCAAGGTCAACAAAATTTTCATTTGGGAAAACAGAAAAAAGAAGATTATCCATAAAATATCCTCGCTTTTAGAATTAGTTATATTCATAATATACCAAAATGCTAGATGACTTCAATATATATAAAGAAAAACAGCATTTTTATATAAAACAGCAAAAATGTAGATATTTATAGACGCATAATGGTATGTTAGAATGTTTTTGAAAAAGAAAAAGCGGAAAACCTGATGAATGACATAAAATCCCGGGAACAATCAGGAAGCGAAACAGACAATGTGCTGGAAAGGAGCAAAATGAGAGATGTATAAACGAGGAAAAAAGTTAATTAGTATGGGACTGATCCTCTGTATGGTCGCAGCCATGGGTCTTCAGGGCTGTGGAAAAAAAGAAGACAGCAGCGGAAAGGTTCAGATCAATCTTGTTCAATACAAGCCAGAGGCGGTCAAGACGTTTGAGATGATTGAAGAAAAATTCAATGAAACGCATGACGACATACATCTGACAATCGAATCTCCGAACGATGCAATGACTGTATTGAAAACAAGATTTATCCGTGAGGATAATCCGGATATCATCGGAATCGGAGGAGATGTAAACTTCTCAAACTTCATGGATGCAGAGATTCTTATGGATATTTCAGATTATGAAGGGCTTAGCAGTATCAAACAAGCTTACAGAGATATTGATAAAGCGCTTGAATTCGTACCGCTGGACGGTGCTTACGCAGTTCCGTACGCTGCCAATGCAGCAGGTGTGCTGTATAACAGAGAGATGTTTGAGGAACATGGATGGGAAATCCCGGAAACATGGGATCAATTTATGGATCTGTGTGAGGAAATCAAAGCAGAAGGAATTTTGCCTCTGTACTTTGGATTCAAGGATACATGGACCTGCCTTGCACCGTGGAATGCGATTGCAGTAGGTGCTGCACCGTATGATGTATGTGCACAGGTAAACCGAGGAGAGACAACTTTCACTGAGGAATACAGAGAAGTAGCTGACAAGATGCTTGAGCTTCTTCCATATGGTCCGGATGATCCGTTTGCATACGATTACAACGGTGCATGTACCGCATTCGCCAACGGAGAATCAGCAATGTATACTATCGGAAGTTATGCAGTACCTCAGATTCAGACAGTAAATCCGGAAATGGATATTGATTCCTTTGTAATGCCGGTAAATAATAATGAGGCAGACAACAAACTGAACTCAGGTATTGACCTTCAGTTCTGTGTAATGGCAGACTGCGAAAACAAAGAAGCAGCTTACGAAGTACTGGATTTTCTTCTTGAAGACGAGAATGTTCAGGCATATCTGGATGCACAAAATTCTGTTCCTTGTAAAGAAGGAGATTTCAAACTGTCTCCGATGCTTGACGGAATGGCAAACTATATTGAAGAAGGAAGAATGGCAGATTATCAGGATCATTATTACCCAGCGGAAATGTCTGTAGATGCACAGATTCAGACATTCCTTATGAAGCAAGATACAGATGCATTTCTTAAGAAATTTGATAAGGACTGGGTAAGATATAATCGTGATATCATCCGAAAAGTTCAGGACTACGAAAAAGAACATGCGGGTGAAAATTAGGAAAGGAGAGATACGAGAATGGGTAAAAAGACATTAAATGGCAGACAGCGCACATTTCTGCTCATTACAATACCAATCGTAGCATTATTTTTCTGTTTTAATACACTGCCATTGATCAAAGGTGTGATTTACAGTTTTACTAACTTTAAAGGATATGGAAATTTTGACTGGGTAGGTCTCAGAAACTATAAAGACTTGTTCACAGATTCAAGAGTCTGGGGCTCTTATCTGTTTACATTTAAACTTGCAATCGCAGCAACAATTGTTACAAATGTCATCAGCCTTTTGCTTGCACTGGGATTGAACAGCAAAATCAAATTCAAAAGTGCACTGCGCGGAGCTTATTTTATTCCGAACGTACTTGGAGCACTGGTTGTAGGTTATATTTTCAATTACTTCTTTACATACATTCTTCCGGTATTCGGAAAAATGATCGGCAGCCCAACACTTAGTTCCAGTATGCTGTCCAATGAGAATCTTGCATGGATCGCAGTAGTGATCGTATGTGCATGGCAGGCAATCGCGATGAATACGATTATTTACATTTCCGGTCTGCAGACAGTTCCGGAGGATGTATACGAGGCAGGAGCTATTGACGGAGCAACAGGATTTAAGAAGTTTATGAACCTGACATTCCCACTGATCATTCCATTTTTCTCCATCAACATGGTTCTTTGTGTCAAGAACTTCCTGATGGTATTTGATCAGATCATGGCATTGACAAAAGGTGGTCCGGCTCAGAGTACAGAGTCTATCTCTTACCTCATTTACAATAACGGTATGGGCGGCGGCCAGTTTGGATTCCAGAGTGCCAATGCAGTTATCTTCTTTATTGTTATTGTAATCATTTCAGTATTACAGATGAACATCACAGGAAAGAAGGAGGAGCAGTTATAATGAAAACAAAGGTAAAAGAAAGAGTAAACTGGCCTTTGACAATCTTATTGATTGTCGGATTGATCACTGTAGCATTCCCGTTATATATGACATTAGTGATTGCTTTGAAGCAACCTTCAGAGATGACAAATGACATTGCAGGAATTTTATCTCTTCCGAAACATTTTAGCTTCAGCAACTTTGCAGAGGCAATGGAGGTTACAGATTTCTGGAATTCTCTCGGAAACAGTGTTCTCATTACACTGGTGACAGTAGTCCTTTCTATTCTGATTCATTCCCTTCTCGGATATGCAATCGGAAGAAATAAGGCTCACAGTAAATTTTACAAATTTATCTACTTATATGTAGTCAGCGGTATGTTCGTACCGTTTGCAATCCTCATGATGCCTGTTGTAAAGCAGACTGCACAGATGGGACTTGCAAATATGGCAGGTGTTATTATATTATATCTGGTGTTCTATATGCCGATGAATGTGCTTCTATACTCCGGTTATCTGACAAATATTCCGATGGCTCTGGAAGAAGCAGCATGCGTGGACGGTGCAACAACATGGAGCACATACTGGAAAGTTATCTTTCCAATTATGAAGCCGATGCATGCAACTGTTGCGGTACTGACAGCACTCGGAACATGGAACGATGTTATGACACCACTTGTTATTATGTCGGGAAGTGGGAAAAACACACTGCCTTTAGCGCAGCTTAATTTCCAGACACAGTTTGGAACCAATTATAACCTGGCATTTGCTTCTTATCTTCTGGCTCTGTTACCGATCGTGATTTTTTATCTGATCTGCCAGAAGCACATTTTGAACGGTGTAGTAAACGGAGCAGTAAAATAATCTATATTCATTAAACTTAAGGAGACAGACAAACATGGGAATTGTATACAGCCAAACAGACAGAACATTTACTTTGCATACAAAGACAACTACTTATCAGATGAAAGTGGATGCGTACGGTTTTCTTTTGCATTTGTATTACGGAAAGAAAACGGACGGATGCATGGACTACCTGCTGACTTATTACGACAGAGGATTTTCCGGTAATCCGTATGCGGTTGGCGAAGACAGGACTTATTCTATGGATGTTCTGCCGCAGGAATTCCCATGTCTTGGAAATGGAGATTACCGGAGTGTGGCTCTTGCAGTGGAAAATTATGACGGCTCAGGAAGTTGTGATCTTCGGTATAAGTCTCACGAAATAAAAAAAGGAAAATATAGTCTCCCTGGCCTCCCTGCAGTATATGCAGAGGAGGTCGAGGCGCAGACTTTGGAGATTACTCTGGAGGATGCAGCCACGGGGCTTCAGGCAGTGCTTTTCTACGGAGTATTGCCTGAGTTTGATATTATTACAAGAAGTGTGAAGATCATAAATAACAGCGGCGGGAAAATGTATCTTGAAAAAGTCTCTACAGAATGCCTTGATTTCCTGTATGGAAATTATGATCTTATTACATTTTATGGACGCCATGCGATGGAGAGAAACTACCAGAGAACACCGATATCTCACGGAATTACATCTATCGGAAGCAGAAGAGGGGCTTCCAGCCATCAATACAATCCGCTTTTGATTCTTGCCGGAGAGGCGACAACGGAAACTTCCGGAAGCTGTTATGCAATGAGCTTTGTATACAGTGGCAATTTTAAAGGGGAAGCAGAGAAGGATCAATGCAATCAGACTCGCGTTGTGTTTGGGCTTTCTGATGAAATGTTCCGTTACCCTCTGGAACAGGGAGAAAGTTTTTATGCACCAGAGGTGATCCTTTCCTATTCGGAGAGTGGACTTAACAGTCTCTCACAGAACCTTCACCGGTGTATCCGAAGTCATGTATGCCGGGGAAAATATAAAGAAGCAGTGCGCCCGGTACTTATTAACAGCTGGGAAGCTTCTTACTTTGATTTTACAGGAGAAACAATTTACGAACTTGCCAAACAGGCAAAAGAGGTAAACATCGAAATGCTTGTTATGGATGATGGATGGTTTGGCAAGAGAGAAGATGATAACAGTGGCCTTGGTGACTGGCATGTCAATGAAAAGAAACTCGGTGGCACACTTGGAGAACTTATTCAAAAGATCAATGATCTTGGCATTAAATTTGGTATCTGGATTGAGCCGGAGATGATCTCTGAGGACAGTGATCTGTACCGGGAGCATCCGGACTGGGCGCTTGTCATTCCGGGAAGAGATCCGGTGAGAGCAAGAAATCAGCTTGTGCTGGATTTTTCCAGAAAAGAAGTTGTGGATTATATTTTTGAAAAAATATGTGATGTGCTGGATCAGGGAAATATTGAATATGTGAAATGGGATATGAACCGCAGCCTTATGGATATTTATTCTTCTGAGACAAAAGATCAGGGAAGAGTGATGTATGATTATGTACTTGGTCTCTATGATTTTCTGGAGCGGCTTGTGAAGAGATATCCGGATATGCTTATAGAAGGCTGCAGTGGAGGTGGCGGAAGATTTGATGCAGGAATGCTCTATTATACACCACAGATCTGGTGCAGTGATAATACAGATGCCATTGACCGTCTGAAAATTCAGTACGGCACATCTTTTGGATATCCGGTATCAGCAGTCGGTTCCCATGTGTCTGCAGTTCCAAATCACCAGACAGGCAGGATCACATCCATGAAGACGAGGGGCGTAACTGCAATGGCAGGCACTTTTGGCTATGAGCTTGATCTGAAGGCATTGACTGACGAGGAAAAAGAAGAGATCAGAATGCAGATTGCAGATTATCACAGATACGCAGCGCTAATTCAGAATGGTCTTTATTACAGATTGTCCAATCCATTTACAGATGAATTTGGCGCATGGGCATTTGTATCAGAGGACAGAAGAGAAGTTCTTTTAAATGTAGTTATGCAGGAAATTCACGGAAATATGACAGTCAATTATGTGAAGATGCAGGGACTTAAGCCGAATGCATGGTATGAAGACACTGCTTCAGGAAAAAGGTACAGAGGAACAGCGCTTATGGAAGCGGGGCTGCCGCTTCCGGTGGAAACAGGAGAGTATCAGGCATACCAGATGCATTTTACCATTGCAGAGTAATTTTAAAATTAATTTTGCACATATAAAAGAATTCATGCAAAACAGAGAGGATATTAAAATGTCCAGAGAAGAAGATATATTTGTAAAAAGATTAGAAAAACATCATGATGAGCTTCGGTGGCTGTACATGGAGCTGTATAGTAATGGCGATATGTTTGCCGAGCTTTGTTCTCAGATGCGAGAATATTTCCTGAACCGCCGGCAGCAGTTAAAGAGATTAGATGAATGCCGGGAAAAAGAGCCGGATTGGTTTCGGGAAAAGAACATGTTGGGCATGATGCTTTATATTGATAATTTTGCCGGGAATATAAACGGAGTGGCAGAAAAACTTCCTTATCTGAAAGAATGCAATGTAAACTGTATTCATCTGATGCCTTTTTTAGACACACCAAAAGGGCGATCAGATGGCGGATATGCGGTTTCGGATTTCAGAAAAGTAAGACCCGACCTTGGAACGATGGATGATCTTTCAAAGCTTGCAGATCAATGCCACAAAAAAAATATGAATCTCTGTATGGATTTTGTAATGAATCATACATCAGAAGATCATGAATGGGCAAGAAGAGCAAGACAGATGGATGGAGAATATATGAGCCGGTATTTTTTCTATGATAACAGAGAGATTCCGGATCAGTATGAAAGAACTGTTCCACAGGTATTCCCGACAACAGCCCCGGGAAACTTTACTTATCTTCCGGAGATAGGGCATTATGTGTTGACAACTTTTTATCCGTATCAATGGGATCTTAATTATGCAAATCCGAGAGTATTTAATGAGATGATGTATAATTTCCTTTATCTTGCGAATAAGGGAATTGATATTATTCGGATTGATGCGGTTCCTTATATATGGAAAGAACTGGGAACTCCATGCCGAAATTTAAGGCAGGTACACACGATTGTGCGGATGATGCGAATGATTGCCGAAATAGTATGTCCTGGCGTGTTACTCTTAGGAGAAGTTGTCATGGAACCGGAAAAGGTGGTACCGTATTTTGGAACAGTAGAGAAGCCGGAATGCCATATGCTCTACAACGTGACAACAATGGCAACCACATGGAATAGTGTAGCGATGAAAGATGCAAGACTTTTGAAGAAGCAGATGGATATTGTAAATTCGCTTCCAAAACAGTATACTTTCCTGAATTATCTGAGATGTCATGACGATATCGGATGGGGTCTTGACTATAGAACTTTAAAGGAATGGGGAATGGAAGAGGCAGAACACAAGCAGTTTTTAAATGATTATTTTACTGGTAACGTTGCGGGAAGTGTCAGCCGAGGAGAGCTTTATAACAATGATCCGAGACTTAGGGATGCACGTTTCTGCGGAACAACGGCATCTATGTGCGGCGTGGAAAGTGCGTGGGATGAGGAAAGCCTTTCTCGTGCTATCCGTCTTGATGTGATGCTCCATGCATATATGCTTGTCCAGTCGGGAATTCCTATGTTGTATAGCGGAGATGAAGTAGGGCAGCTCAATGATTATTCTTATAAAGAAGAAGCAGATAAGGCACCGGATTCAAGATTCATTCACCGTGGGAAATTCAAGTGGCAGCAGGCAGAGAAGAAAGACGATCCGAAGAGTGTAGAGGGACAGATTTTTTATGCATTAAAACGGCTCGAAAATATTCGTAGTCACGAGAAAGCTTTTGATAAAGAAGCAGATGTGTATACTTACAATGTTTATGAAGATTCTATTCTCTGTATTCTAAGAGAATGTGGAGGAGAAAGATTTATCGGAATTTTTAATTTCAGTGAAAAGACAAAGACTGCATGGATGCAGGAAGACGGAACATTTAAAGAGCTGATGAGTGATAAGCTTGTCGAACTTAAAGATGTGGAAATCCCGGGATACGGATTCATGTGGTGTAAGAAGATATAAAACAGCATCCCCTCTATTAAATTATAAATAAAAAACGCCAGTGCGGGTAAAACAGCCTGCCTGGCGTTTTAAGCTATTCTTCTTTTTATCGATTATTTTGAATGTAGTAAGCTTTTTTAAAAACTCTTCTTTTATTTGCGTATGATACAGGTAAAAAAACAAATACTATTTGTGAAATAAAAGAAAGAGAGGATTTTATTGTGAAAAAATTTAAATTTTTAGTATTGTCGCTAATGATGTGTTTGATTTCGCTACTTGCCGGATGCAGCAGCAATACAACAAGCAGCGCTACTAAGACAAATGATGCTAACGAAATTGCTGATAACAACAGTACTGCTAATGATACGGTGACTGAGACTCCGGATCAGGGAAATGAACAGAAAGTACAAAATGAAAATATTTCTGTGGAATCTATAGCTTCTCTTAAAGAGACGATAGATAATGTGATTGCAAAAGTGGATAAAGCAACTCCTTATGAAAATTCTGAAAAGCGGAAGAATCAATTTTTTGAACTGAAAAAAGAGCTTAATGCTGTAGAAGAACAGCTAGATGTCTATGATGATTATCTTGATTCACAATATCAGCAGGGAACCCTTTCATATGAAGATTATAAAAAATGGGAGCAGAAGCTGGATGAGGCAGAGGATAAAATAGATGCTGCGGAAGATAAGCTGGAGCGGACATTTGGGATAAAAGATTAAGAGAAGTAAAGCTACGCCGAGCCATTCATAGCCCTGCGGGCTATTTCATGTGGGCTGTCGCCCAATAAGTCTAAAATAGAAAATAGCTGGAAGTGCATAAATGCCCTCCAGCTATCTCTATTTTATCCTTACTCGGCTTGTAGCTTAACCAAAGTATCTCTTTAAAAGTCCTTCGAATGCTTTTCCGTGACGAGCTTCGTCTCTTGCCATCTCGTGTACTGTGTCGTGGATTGCGTCGAGGTTAGCAGCTTTTGCACGTTTTGCAAGGTCAAATTTACCTGCTGTAGCACCGTTTTCTGCGTCTACTCTCATCTCAAGGTTCTTCTTTGTGCTGTCTGTTACAACTTCACCAAGTAATTCTGCGAATTTTGCAGCGTGCTCAGCTTCTTCATAAGCAGCTTTCTCCCAGTATAATCCGATCTCCGGATATCCTTCTCTATGAGCAACTCTAGCCATTGCAAGATACATACCAACTTCTGAACATTCTCCTTCGAAGTTTGCTCTTAAATCAGCGAGGATGTCTTCGCTAACACCTTTAGCTACTCCTACAACGTGCTCAGCAGCCCATTCTCTTTCGCCTGTCTGCTCTTTAAACTTTTCAGCCGGAACACCACATACTGGACATTTCTCCGGTGCAGAATCTCCTTCATGAACATAACCACAAACAGAACATACAAATTTTTTCATAATTTTATTCTCCTTTACTTTTATAATAATTGTATTGAATATCAGTAATAGTTACTGATATTAAGATAACATAGTTGTTGCTTATTGTCAATCTGTAATTATATAATTTTTTTTCTTTTCTCCATACAGTGCGAGCAAATTCCGTTAAATATGATAGAATGTGAGTTTATTTGACCGTCGAAGTTCTGATTGGCAAGCTGATTTATTTCTGTAATATGATTGGGAGAAAGTTCCAGATCATATACATTTCCGCATGAGCTGCAAATAACATGATAATGAGGGTCTGTTCGGCCATCAAAACGGTCTCCGCCATTAGGAGTTGTTATTTTGGTTGCTTCTCCCATATCTGCCAGGAGGTTGAGGTTACGATATACAGTGCCAAGGCTGATGTTAGGATATTCTTCTCGTACATGTAAATAAACAGTATCTGCTGTCGGATGCTCGCATGTTTGTGCGAGATATTCCTTAATGGAAGCTCTCTGTCTACTGTATTTTAAGGCAGCCATAGTTCTCTCCTTTCAACTAATAATGATAACAGTTATTAAAATTATGATATAGTAGAAATTAAATTTTGTCAACGATTATCTTTGTAATGTAACAATTTGTAACAAATATATGGTAAAAAAAGAAAGAAATATGTAAAAGGATGTCAATATATGTAAATGGATTATCGATAAATACACTTGACACACATGAGTAACATGTTATAATTAGTTCGTAACGAATGTAACAATTCTGTAACATTTACAAAAGATAAGAAAACATAAGGAGGTTATTTATGTATTCGAATCTTAGAAAGGGATTGTTCTTAGTTACTTTTTCAGGAGCTGTCATATTGCTTCCGATGACAGCGCATGCGGCAGATACAGAAAATGGACTGCCGGGTGTTGGAATTGAAGAGGTACTGAATGATTGTTATTCTTCAGGGAAAAATATAGAAGTTGAAGAATATCTGGTACCAACGAAAAAGGGTGAGTATTTAGATATGGCATTTGCAGATGTAGACTCATTTCTCTATGTGAGAAGTGAACCTACAGTGCAAAGCGAGTGGGTTGGCAAATTATATCCCGATGATGCGGCAAAGATTTTAGGACCTGTTGGTGAATGGACAAAGGTTCAATCCGGTACAGTCACAGGATATGTATATTCTGAATATATTACAGTAGGAAACCATGCAGAGGAAAAGGCTCAGGAAATTGTAGAAGAGAGTAGGAAAAAAGAGCCTGAAAAAGATCCGGAAACAGCATTTGAATATGCGGAATCAAAAGAGGAAGAGGAAGCAAGGTTAGAAAAGGAAGCTGAAGAAGCCAGAAAACGTGAAGAGGAAGAGCGAAAAAAGGCAGAAGAAGAGGCACGGGAAAAAGGAGGATCGGGGCAGGCGGTTGTGGATTATGCCTGTCAGTTTATTGGAAATCCTTATGTATGGGGTGGAACAAGTTTGACAAATGGAGCAGACTGTTCGGGATTTGTACAATCGGTTTATAAACATTTCGGTATAAATCTTCCGCGGACTTCTACAGAGATGCGTAATGCCGGAACCGGAGTGAGCTACAATGAGGCTATTCCCGGAGATATTATCTGCTATGATGGTCATGTGGGAATATATATGGGCGATGGACAGATTGTAAATGCAATTAACAGTGCTAAAGGCATCGGGATATTGCCAGCCACGTATACGAATATTATTACAGTGAGAAGAATTATGTAGTGAGAGCAGCCGGATTATTACCGGCTGTTTTTGGTGTATAGACTTTATTTATAAAAGACCAGAGTGGTGTTAAATTTAAATCAAATATGTTAAATGAAGGAAAAATTGCAGAGTGTACAAAATAAACAAAAATGTAACAATTTTCAAAAAAATGAAAAAAGGACTTATCCAAGTTATCCACACAAAAATCTTAAAAAAAGGTGGAAAAATCAATGTTTTTTGAAAATTATCCACATTATCCACAGAAAAACTTTGAAAACCGGTGGATTATTCTTACTAAAAAAAAGAACGAATGTTTTGTGGAGTTATAATAAAAATCAATTTTTGTCGAAAAAAAAAGAAAAAATCATTGACATTTAAGTAGTCAAATATTAAGAATAAATTGTCCGAAAATGTTTACACAATGAAGAAAAGTAGATATAATAGGTAATACTGAAATACAAAGGAGGTGTCATCTATGGCACATGTTTCTAAAGATATGACTTTTGGCGAACTGCTTATGGCATATTATGAGAAATGCCCAAAAATTGTTGATGTTCTTACAGAAGCAGGTATGGGATGTATAGGTTGTCCACACTCTCAGATGGAGTCCATCGAGTTGGGAGCTATGGGGCATGGAATTGATCCAGATTGGCTTGTTGCTAAATTGAATGAAACACTTGATGAAGTATTAGGTGAATAGTGAAATAAAAAAGCTTTGGGAATCCCCAAAGCTTTTTTATTTTTAAATTCAAATCAAAGACAACTGCTGCACAGCATCCGGAGTTACAAGAATATCACAATGTTCCTCTAAAAAGGCCAGCATCATACCGGACGCTTTTTCCAAAGAACCATATTCCGTAAGCATATTACAGATACGGTTAAAATCTTTGGTAGAATAGTCTGACTGTGTCAGCGCGAGAATATACACATCCTCAGCAGTATCTTTATATAAAGTGTTGGAACCGGCGTACATCTTATTCAGCAAATGTGAGGCCTCGAGCACAGTATCCATTGAAGAAAAAGAAAACAGACGAATCGACGGCTCTGACGAAGCGGTATCTATGGAAGCGTCTGTCGATTGCTTATGGTTAGAAGCATCCATCTTCTCTTTAACTTTTTCGAGTAAATTCAAAAAAGTATCTGCTCCTTCCAGTTTATCGTAATTTTCAACATTTGTGTTTTCAGAATCGCCAAACGGAGACGGAGCAAATTTTGAAAATCGGGCATCCAATTCGTCCGGATCTTCAACTTTAGTAATTATCAGCACAATTGAATCGGAAGAAGCCGGAATTGCCTCAATCATCAGAGGAATATCATTTGCTTCAAATCCAAATTCATGAGCCGCCTGTTGCATCATATCCTGGAAAAGTGACTTCGCTTTTTCGGTTCCATATGCCAGTTCGCTTAAGTGAAGCTGGCGTTCGGCCAAATCAGCACGTGTAAGAGTACAGCGTATCTGATTATCATTGATCTTTTCAATCTTCATATTCATCACTTCCTTCTAAATTAGTATAGCATAGAGAATGCGGAATGTTCAATAAAATAAGTATAAAATAAAAAAGTGCTTGCGTTTCAAAAACCTATCAGATATAATGACGATACTAGAAGATAGTTTTCCCTGATAACTACGTTCTTAGAACAAAGGGGGGAGAATTTTTAGAATTTACTTTTTCTCAATGTAAGATCTATTTTAACTATCAATTAAAACAATCAATAATAATCATTTTGTGTCAGTTCAGACACGAATATCACACAAACAATTTTTAATAGCAAAGAATAATATGGAGCAATGCAATACTATCTTCTTAGTCTTTTTTTGCGTATAAAAATGTATCACAAGCAGCTTCTACTGGTTTCATTATATGCAAAATTCAGTGTAGTTATCAGCGTAAAAGGCATTGAGAAGGAGGAGAATTCATGGGTGGGTATAAGAAAAACGAGGCTCAAGATCTGTTTACGGAATTGACCAATTATGAAAAGAAAGGAGTGGATATTACTTTAAATGGATTATCAGCCAGCCCAATGCAGATAGTACAAGCGCATATTATGAGAGAAAATGTTTCATATATGCGGGATTATGAATTGAACGAAGAAGGTGATATAGAAAAGCTGGACTTTAAAGATGTAGAGTCTGAATAATATGTAAATACCCCTCTTAACATGACAGGACAATGAAATACATAATAGAACTGTGGAATAAAAATTACTTTTTTCGGAGAAAATACAGAAAAATGTATGGACAAATGTCGAAATAAATAATGACGTAAGTCGCAATTATTGTTATAATAGGTTCGAGTAGGAGGTGCAGCATGGGAGATAACGAAAAAAAAGGCCGCACGATTTCGGACCGTCCGAGAAATATTGTTTCTGAAAATAGTGGAATGTCTGAAAAAAAGACTGCAGGGACACAAGAATCCCGGACAAGAACAACAAGACGACGAATATCCGAGGAACAGCCTGTCAGACGTAAAGGAACAGAAGATCAGGCTGCGAGGCGTAAAATATCAGACGGACAGACTCCGAGGCGCAGACCGGCAGGAGAATCCGGATCAAAACGCAGAATATCAGAGGAACAATCTGCTAAGCGCAGAGTGCCCAGAGAACAGGAAAAAAGACAGCGTCAGAACAGGGCAAGGAGTCCGATCAGTAAAAAACAGGCGAGAAGAAGAAGAAAAAGAAACCTTATCTTAAAGATGATTCTCTTCGTAATAGTAATAATAGCAGCGATTGCGGGAGCATTTTTGTGGAAAAAATACAGTCCTTCCAAAGAAAAAGCAGATCTGGAAAAATATTATGGAATAGAACAAAAGGATCAGCTTGCTATTATAGTGAATAATGAAATAGTAGAACCGAATGGAATGATTTCAGACGGAAAAGCATATGTCCAGTATGAAATCGTAAGAGATTATATTAACTGCAGGTTTTACTGGGATCCGAATGAGAATATTCTTCTTTATACTTTGCCTAAGGATATCGTTTCTGTTGAAGTCGGAAGTATGGACTATTCCGTGTCAAAGGACAAAAACAGCGAAGATTATGTGATTTTAAAGACAGAAGGAAGTACAGCCTATATTGCGCTTGATTTCGTTCAACAGTATACAAATATGGATTATGAGGTATATGATAATCCGAGCAGGGTTATGATTAACACAGACTGGGGAAAAACGCAGGTCGCTGAGGTGAAAAAAGATACTCAGGTCCGATATCGCGGTGGAGTAAAGAGTCCAGTCTTGACGGAAATCAGCAAAAAAGATCAGGTAGTGGTTCTTGAAAATGAGGCAAACTGGCGAAAAGTCCGCACAAAAGACGGATTTATCGGTTATGTAAAAAAGAGTGCTTTGAGAAAGACTACGACTGAGAATATTACCAGGAAATTTGATGAACCAGAGTACACAAGTATCTCCGAAGACTATACGATTAACATGGTATGGCATAACGTGACCAATCGTGAAGCGAATGAAAATATTCTTGATAAGATTGCGGAGACAAAGGGTCTTACAACGATTGCGCCAACATGGTATCATGTGAAAAATACAGATGGAGACCTGGAATCCATATCTTCTGCGGAGTATGTGGAAAAGGCACGTCAGCTGAAAGTGGAAGTGTGGGCAACAATCAGAGACTTTGACGGAGGAATCAACTCGCAGAAAGAGACATACGAGTTATTAAGTTCAACATCTAAGCGGGAAAAACTTATTAATCAGCTGATAGCAGATGCACTGCAGACCGGTATTGCGGGCATCAATGTTGATTTTGAAAAAGTTTCCGAAGAATGTGGGGAACATTATATACAGTTTATTCGTGAGTTATCTGTGAAATGTCGTCAGAGTGAGCTGGTATTATCCGTGGATAATTATGTGCCAAAAGGATATAACAAGCAGTATAATCTTAAGGAGCAGGGAGTGTTTGCTGACTACGTAATCATCATGGGATATGATGAGCATTTTGCAGGTTCTCCTGAAGCCGGTTCGGTATCTTCTTATAATTTTGTGAAAGAAGGAATTGAAGAAACAATTAAAGATGTTCCGGCAAATAAGGTTATCAGTGGTATCCCGTTCTTTACCCGCCTTTGGAAGGAAACGCCTAAAACACAGGAAGAACTCGAGAAAGCTAAAGGCACGGAAGAAGAGCAGTATACGATGAATGTTGAGAGTGAAGCTCTTGGTATGTCAAGTGCTCAGGCAAAAGTGTCTGAAGCCGGAGCCGAGATCAAATGGGATGAAGAAACGAAGCAGAATTATGCAACCTGGACAGATGGAGAGACCGTTTATGAAATCTGGCTGGAGGATACAGAGTCTATAGAGCCTAAGCTTAAACTGATGAAAGATAATAAACTTGCAGGAACAGCAGCATGGGCATTAGGACAGGAAACAAAAGATACCTGGTCGTTAATCCAAAAATATATAAATTAATTTAAAAAATAAAATGTCTCCGGCAGTCATATATTTAATCAATATAGACTGTTAGGGGGCATTTTTGTGCAAAAAAAAATAGAGCTGGTTGTTCTTTTGCTTCTCATTGCCGGTTTAAGTGTACTTAACAAAAATCTGGAAAAACAGGTAACATCAGATAAAATTACAGTAAAAGAAAATATAGTAGTGCTTGATGCGGGGCATGGAGGGGCGGATCCGGGAAAAGTAGGGATTGGAGATATTCTGGAAAAGGATATTAATCTTCAGATAGCTAAAAAAGTAAAGAAGCTTCTGGAAAAGGAAAAGATTCAGGTGATCATGACCAGAGAAGAGGACACTATGCTTACGGGCGAGGACAGCACCAGTACAAAAGCTATAGATATGAAAGAAAGAGTAAATCTTATCAATGAGACGGCACCAAAGCTTGCGGTCAGCATTCATCAGAACAGTTATCAGGATTCAGATGTCTGGGGTGCGCAGGTGTTTTATTATGAAAATTCCCCGGAAGGTGAAAAGGCAGCTCAGATTATGCAGAATGCGCTTCTTTCCTGTGATGAAAATAATACCAGGCAGGCAAAAGCCAATGATACATATTACTTGCTGAAACGGACGGAAATTCCAACAATTATTGTAGAATGTGGGTTTCTCACCAATCCCCGGGAAGCGGAGAAATTATGTGATGATACTTATCAGCAGACGCTGGCCGAGGCAATCTGTAAAGGCATTTTAGAATATCTTGGAAAGAAATAGGGATGCTTGTCGCAGAGAAAAGAGTGTGGTACAATGTCAGCATGAAAACGATAATCAGTAAAGTTAAAAAAGAAAAACTGGATAGAGAAATTATTGAAAAAGCCGGAGAGATTTTAAAAAACGGAGGTTTGGTTGCGTTTCCTACAGAGACTGTATACGGGCTTGGTGCGGATGCGCTTAATGAAAGTGCAGCAGAAAAAATATATGCTGCGAAAGGGAGACCTTCTGATAATCCGTTGATTGTCCATATTACTAATATGGGAGCACTTGATAAGATTGTTTCTGAAATTCCGAAAGAAGCTTACGTAATAGCGGAAAAGTACTGGCCCGGTCCTCTTACGATGATTTTTAATAAAAGTAAAGCAGTGCCGTATGGCACGACGGGAGGGCTTGATACAGTGGCTGTCCGTATGCCAAGTGATGAGATCGCGAGGGCAGTGATCGATGCCGGAGGAGGATATATTGCTGCGCCGAGTGCCAATACTTCGGGCCGCCCGAGTCCTACGGCAGCAGAGCATGTAAAGGAGGACCTGGACGGGAAGATTGATATGATTGTAGATGGAGGTTCTGTAGATATCGGAGTGGAGTCAACAATTCTGGATCTTACAGTAACACCTCCGATGATTCTGCGGCCGGGAGCGATTACAAAGGAGATGTTTGAAGAACTGCTGGGAGAAGTCTCAGAAGATGTTACATTAATGCACTCAGATAGTAAAAAAGCACCTAAGGCTCCGGGAATGAAATACCGTCATTATGCCCCAAAAGCGGCGCTTACCGTTGTTGAAGGGGAAGAAAAAGCAGTAGTGGATGAGATTAACCGCCTTACAAAGGAAAGGATGAAAGAAGGAAAAAGAGTAGGGATCATCGGTACGACAGAGACAGTTGACCGCTACATTGAGGGTGTTGTTAAATGTATCGGAACGAGACAGGACGAGGCTACTGTTGCCAATCATCTCTACGGTATTCTGCGGGAATTTGACAGTGAAAATGTAGATGTTATATTCAGTGAATCATTTTCAGAAGGCGGAATTGGCAATGCGATTATGAACAGGCTTTTAAAGGCGGCCGGACATCATGTGATACATGTATAGTGAATTTGGTTTACAGGAATATCTATAAATAAAGGGGGAAAAACCATGGGAAAAGTACAGATTATGGATCATCCGCTGATCCAGCATAAGATTACTTATATCCGGAGAGAAGAGGTCGGATCTAAGGAATTTCGTGAGATTGTAGGAGAGATTGCTGCATTTATGTGCTATGAAGCAACGAGAGATCTGAAGCTTCAGGATGTCAAAATCAAAACTCCAATCTGTGAGATGACCGGAAAAGAATTGAGCGGAAAGAAACTTGCTATAGTTCCGATTTTAAGAGCAGGGCTGGGAATGGTAGATGGTATGCTCAGTATGATTCCGGCAGCAAAGGTTGGACATATTGGATTATACCGTGATCCGGAGACATTTGAACCGGTGGAATATTACTGCAAGCTTCCTGCAGATTGCAGTGAAAGAGAAGTGTTTGTGGTCGATCCGATGCTCGCTACCGGAGGTTCCAGCGTAGCGGCAATCCAGCTTTTAAAAGCAAGAGGCGTAAAAAATATTCGTTTTATGTGCATTATTGCAGCTCCGGAAGGGGTAGAACGTATGCAAAGGGAGCACCCGGATGTGGATTTGTATATTGGTGCGCTGGATGAAAAGTTAAATGAACATAAGTATATTGTACCGGGATTAGGAGATGCCGGTGACCGTATTTTTGGTACGAAATAGCGGGAGGTTGTTACATGGGAGATAAAAGAACTGATTATATCAGCTGGGATGAATATTTTATGGGAGTTGCGCTGTTGTCCGGGATGCGCTCGAAAGACCCTAATACACAGGTAGGATGTTGTATTGTCAGTCAGGATAACAAAATTTTATCTATGGGCTATAATGGTTTGCCGATGGGATGTTCTGATGATAATTTCCCATGGGCCAGAGAAGGAGAAGATCCGTTGGAGACAAAATATGTTTACACGGTACACAGTGAGCTGAATGCAATTCTCAATTATCGAGGTGGAAGCCTGGAAGGCGCGAAGCTGTATGTTTCTCTGTTTCCGTGTAATGAATGTGCAAAGGCGATTATACAAAGCGGAATTAAAGAGGTCATCTATGGCTCTAATAAATATGAGGGCTCTACTGCGGTAAAAGCATCTATGAGAATGTTTGATGCAGCAGGAGTGAATTATCATGAATATCATAAGACGAACCGGGAAGTAAAGATTCAGCTGTAATAAAAAGATACGGAACGGAATATATATGAACAAAAAGAAAGCGGAGTATGCATATGCCAGAGAACCGGGTGTCTTTTGTTGTTCAGTTTTTTATCCGTGCAGTGGTAGGAATGGCTTTGATCTTTTTCATTAATCAGTTTCTTGATGCGAAGGGAATATCCCTGCAGATAGGGCTTAATCCTGTTACATTTGCAACGTCCGGTATCTTTGGAACACCGGGTGTCGCGCTTCTTTACGGAATCGCATTTTACAGAGGAATTTAGAAATTAACTGTACTGCCATAGCAAAGAGATTATTTTTTTCAGACCTGATAGGCAGCGCTACAGTAATAATTCTCAGGAGCGGGAACACTGACAATACGCCAGGAGGAGTAATCTTCCTGGCTTTTTGTTATATAAAAAGTGGAAGGCTCTTCCGTGCTGGAAGTTACAGAGAAAGAGTTTGTGGGGAGCGTAAGGCCGCAGCCGATTCCCTTTAAAAAAGCCTCCCTGAGTGTCCATCCGCGGAACATAAAATCAATCTTTTGCTGTTCGTTCAGACCGGAGAATATACGTGCCTCATCCGGATGAAAGAAACGGTTGACAAGAGATTCTATGCGGGCCTTGGGGCGGATTTTTTCAATATCAATCCCAACGGGAGAATTTGCGCAAAAAACAAGGGCAATATAATCTTCGGAGTGAGAAAGGTTGAACTGTATTTTCTGATCTGCCAGAAAAGGTTTCCCATGTTCTCCCTTTTCGAATCTGAAAGATGAAGCAGGTAATTCGAGATAAATACTTAATATTTTTCGCAGGAGAGAACGGCTTACAAGATAGCGGAGACGATCCTCTTCGCGGCTGAAAGCGGCTGCTCTTTTAAGTTCATATTCAGGAAGACTCTTCATATCTTCTGTCAGTAAGGAGCTTTTTTTGATAGAAAAAATCCATATATGAAGCTCGTCAGGTTCAGGATAAGAAAATTTTCTAAATAATTTATCTTCATCGAAAAAAATTGTATTCATAAAGAAATCCTTTCTTAAAGATCTTTCTCAATTTTACTGTTTTGTTGATTGTATATCTTTCTGTTAAAGAAGGATATGCTACTAATAGTATACATGATTTTATAAGGAATTTTATAAGAAATTTTTCGTAAAAATTTGTCAGGTATTCACAAAGATTTATTTTTTGTAAAAAAGTAGTAGACAGAAAAAAGAGGAGAGGCTATAATCGGTTTCACAAGTTGAGTCATTCACTTGTATCTGATTGTTTTATCTATTGATAGTTTCAAGTCATTCAAAGATTTCAGGCCATATCGGCAGAAATTCACAAAAAAGAAAATTTAAAGATTTGAGCAAAACAAGTTTAAGGATGTTTATATGCAAAAGAACAGGGGTGATAGTATGTGAAAAGTAAAAATCTTGTAATATGCGATCAGGAGGAAGGCTATGCGCAGGCGTTGGCGGCCTATTTTACACAGAAAAGAGAATTGATGCTTCAGGTGTATGTTTGCAGCAGCCCGGAACGAGTGATTGCGCTGGAAGAAGAGATTGGAACGGATCTTTTACTCATATCCGAAGAATATGAGGCGAAAGTACAAAAGATGTCGGCTGATAAAATCTGTGTTCTGGCAACAGGGATAAGAACTGAGTCGAAAAAGGAATATCCGGTTGTGTATAAATATCAGTCAGCAGAAAAGATTCTGGCACAGTTGACTGAAGAATGTGGAGACTGGTTTGATTTTGGAACGGTTATCTGTAAAACTGCAAAAGATATTCAAAAGAAAATCATAGGAGTTTTCTCACCCGTTCACAGAATAGGGAAAACAACTTATGCATTGAGTCTGGGAGAGAAGCTAGCTGAATCGGAAAATGTTTTGTACCTTAATCTTGAACTGTTTGGGGGATTGGACGGGCATTTTGAAAAGAGTAGCCAGACAATAGCAGATGTAATTTATTTTACCCGGCAGGAAAAAGGAAATCTCGGAACATTTCTTTCTTCAGTTATCTGTCACAGAGGAAATCTGGATTATGTAGCACCGGTTTCTGTATCCGAGGATATAAAAGAAATAAAAAGCGCTGAATGGATCAGTTTGACGGAGAAAATCCTGAGGCAGAGTATTTACGAGACGTTGATTCTGGATCTGGATGAAGGAGTTTCCGGGTTGTATCAGATATTGGAAGCATGTACAGAGATTCATATGCCGTTGCTTAAGGACACGTATGCAGAGGCAAAGATCCGTCAGTTTGAACAGGAGATAAGGAGGCTTGGAAAAGAGCACATTGTAAAGAGAATCATTCAGAAGGAGGTACAGAATGATTACGGCAGAGCAGCTTCATTCCAGAATTATTGAGGAGCTGGATCTGACAAAAGAAGTAGAAGATGAAGAGCTTACACAGATTATTCACAGGATCTTAAAAGAGACAGAGGAAAGACAGTATTTATCTCTTGGCGAAAAAACAATGCTTGGAAAAGAATTGTTTAATGCGTTTCGTAAACTGGATCTTCTCCAGGAATTTCTTGAAGATGAAGAGATTACAGAAGTTATGATCAATGGAACACAGAATATTTTCTATGAGAAAAAAGGACAGATATTTCAGTCTGAGAAACGTTTTTTATCAAGAGAAAAGCTGGAAGATGTCATTCAGCAGATTGTGGCGGGGTCTAACAGGCTTGTGAATGAGGCATCACCGATCGTAGACGCAAGACTTTCGGATGGATCCAGAGTAAATGTAGTCCTGGCGCCGGTTGCGCTGGATGGACCAATCGTTACGATCCGAAAATTTCCAAAAGAATTTATCACAATGCAGCAATTGATTTCCTGGCAGTCTGTCAGTGAAGAAGTTGCAACGTTTTTAGCCAGGCTTGTAAAAGCAGGCTATAACATCTTTATAAGTGGGGGAACCGGTTCCGGCAAGACCACATTCTTAAATGCGTTATCGCAATTTATCCCAAAAGATGAACGAATTATTACAATCGAAGACAATGCAGAGCTCAGAATTTCCGGAGTGCCCAATCTGGTAAGGCTGGAAGCCAGAAATGCAAATGTAGAGGGCACAGGGGAGGTAACGATCCGTGATTTGATTAAGTCAGCGCTTCGTATGAGGCCTGACCGCATTATTGTTGGCGAAGTTCGCTCGGCAGAAGCCATTGATATGCTGCAGGCGCTTATATGTACTTTATAATAATTATATATATAACGTGTATAAGGATGGAATATAAAGAGTAAGAGAGAGGAATAGGAACGTTATGAACATTAAATATAACTTATTGTATAAAAGGTTAATAGAGGAAGGAAAGAGAGTAGGTGTCATTCAATATTATAATGTACTGTTCATAATGGAGCTATTGTCAGATAAAGATATATGGTATTTAGAACAGTGGATTAATGGTACAAATAACATTAATATGAAGGATATACATAGATGGTGTAGGTTACATTTTATTAAATATTACACTGTATTTGTTTATATGAAAGAGTATCCAGTAAAAGCAAATATTTGGAACGTATATTCATATATAAGATGGAAAATAGAAGGGGTGATGAACAGGGGATAAGATATAATGTTGTTAGTATGAAGGGAGCCTCAAAGTAGGGCGCCCTTTTTGAAAGAATGAAAGATGAAGGCTCTGCTCTATTCGTATGGCAGAGCCTGAGTATTGTTTTGATTCGTAGAAAATAAATCTAGTTGTCCTTCAGGGGTTGAGCCTTGATCGGATTCATCTTCAGTCGGTAGTTCCTTTCTTTTAGGTGTTTTATGCGTGTATAATTTTTCAAAAGGGAGCGGATATTTGGATTTTTTGTTGTATTCTAATAAAAGAGCTTCTGCGAATCCTAATGAACCGGCACGACGCTCTCTGGCAGTACGACTAATTTCTCTGACAGAAACACGTCCAACTTTTTCTTTAAATGTGTCATCTTTCATTGTATCTCCATAAGCATTATCCAGACGGGCAATAGCATTTAGCATGTTGGAGCTAAAAGACATAGGTGCACCTTCCCAAGTGGCAACACAAAGACGTAAAACGCGATCAAGAGTGTGGAAACCGTATTTTTCATAAATATTTATTAAAGTGGACACAGCACATATACCTCCGGGGCGAGAGGAAGAAGTGATAGTGAGATCATACGATTCAACAAGATCACGTATAATGAGTTCCCTATCGTTGCCAGCCTCAATATTAGCCATGAATATTTCATAAGGCAATAATGATTTGACATATTTCATTTGATTTGCAAAAATATCTGCTTCTTGAGTGTAAGCCAGATCATCATAGACCATACACCAAACAGGGGTTTCTCTTGATCCAGAGACTAGAGCGACAATTTCTATAGTGTGTTGTCCGTTGAATACATAATTTATTCCATCACGTCTACTTACTTTTACAGGGTTTATTTGATACAGATCAAAATTAGCTGCGGCACGCTGAACGTGTTTGATGGATAGATTACGCTGGTAATCTTGATTTGAGCATAGATTTTTGATTGGTATTTGCTCAAAATGCACTTGAGGAACAAATTTTTGTAAATCCTCGGTATTTCCATCCATAATTATATTTCCTCCAATTTCTTTAATATGCTATTTGTGGTTGATAAAAGGCACATAAGTTGATACTTTAGCTTATTCTTCGCTGTATTAGATGCCATTTTAAAATCAGAAACTCTTAATACTCTTTCGGTAGAACTGATCCATGAGGGAATTGTCAGCGTAAGACTTGCAATTTCTGCATCTGGATCGAATTGTGGAAGATTGCGTATAGAAGGAACGGAAGCAGATGTTTTTTTACCTGACATTGGCTTAGCGTAATTATTCCACAGTAATTCCCTTTTCATATCATGGTAACTGAGATGCCCTATCTGTTCGGAGAGAAGGTAGTTATTTAGTTTTAAAAGCTGTTCCTTTGGTAAATCTGAAAGCTCAATAATATTGGCTTGGGAAATCCAGAGTTGACCGGAACGGACTCTTTTGACCAGATCAGGAACTTTTTCATCAATTATATCTAGTGCATGGCTGTAGGCGGAATATTTATGAACGGTAGCCATTGATATATTACATTCTTCGGATACTTTTTTTGCTGCAACGCTAGAACCAGAAGTATGAGATTTATTCGTAGACGAAAGTTGTCTTGCAATTATTATTTTTTCAGCATTATATTTTTCTCCAATTAGGTATTTTTTGTTCGCATTCGTCAAATCTTCTCTTTTTAGTTGGTCAGTACATATCCATGAAATCACATCTTCTTTGCTGGGAAAATGAAGTCTTCTTATGCGGAAAGGAATACTGTGCTTGCGGAATAATTCATATGCTTCTATGCCATTAATGACAATACCATTCCATGTGCAGATTGGGATGTGGTAGGAATGACATAATATCTGTTGTTCAAGTTTTTTATAATCTTTTTCATTGAGATATTGGTATAAATTCGTGAATTCAGGTTTGGTTTTCAATATATATATACTATAATTGCGCATACTCATCTCCAATTATTTTTGATTTTAGTTCTACCTGTGGCAGTCGTGTAATGATGTTATCCATGGGAAATAGAGCTATTTTGTTATCGGTGTAAATGTTTCCTTCCAAACGAAAAATATTATATTTTTCCCAAGAAAGGTTAAGCTGGGAAAGTGAATATAGTAATTCTCGGCTGTATAATTCATAGCTATTACCATTGATAACAAAATAATCTTTAACTTTATGTGCAAGTTTATCTTCTGCACAACTAGCTTTGATAGCTATCATTTTTTGAGAAGGATTAACAAGTAGTTGAATATATTCTGGGTTACCAATCTGACGGAGTGTACTGCGATGGATTCGTATGCGGTTCTTTTTAAAATCAATACATATTAGTGGATGGGAAGAGTGTTTGTTGTTCATATGTTTTTTCCTCACTTTCTGTTGCGGATGGTTCGTTTGTGTTTTTTGTATATTTGTCAGTTGTTTTTTTCTTCTCTTGTATGTCAAATACAGCATAACCTTCAAATATATTGACTTGCATTGATTTTTGATGCTCTTCCACTGGGATACCAAACTGGTTCTTCCATTCTTCAGGATAAGAAGGTGTCCTGGCAGTGGTTACATTTCCATTGCCTTTTATTGTACGTGGAAATATTTCTGGTGAAGTCAAATCGAAGATGAACAGTATTTCATTTCCGGAACGAATTAGCTTGCCAAGGATCTTGTACCGATAATTAGGATTCCAGTCCATGAGTGAAATCACTTTGGCAAAGAAAATCCGGCAAGTGATTTGTTTTGGAGAACGTTTTTTACCAGAGGAACACCAACGAAAGGAGTCTTTCTCTTCTTCTCGACAGGGACGAACAGCCAGCTTTTTATCAATGGGGTTGACTAATATTTGTACATACTCGACATCTGGTAATTTTCTAATGCAGGCGGTATTTACCGATACCTTATAGTTATTAAAGGTAAATGAAGGTTCATAGATATGAGCGAAGAATTCGCCACGAACAACCTGATAACCGTCATAACTAAAAGAATCATCGTCGATTACTTCCATTTGACTTGTGGGAGTAGATGCGATTGTTACGGGCATAGGTGGGTTAATTTTCATCATATCAGAAGGTTCGGTTGCTATATTCCATTGATTTAGAGGTTGATCGCTCATTTGGTGTCTCCTTTAATTTCTGTAATAATATTCTTTATATTTTCTATAATGGTTTCCTTGGGAGTGGTTTGTAGTTCCGGCTCTTTATAGGGTTTGCTTTCCGAAGTGGTCTGCCAGTTTTTGTCTGCTGTAAATTCTATTAGTTCTGGTGCTTGAGACTGAGTATAATAATTATTACCGAAGCCATTCATCCAATCGGCAGGATAAGCCAACACACTCTTAGAATCAGATGTTATATCTGCAGTGTTGTTGGGGCAGGATACATCGTTTGAATTTGTTGGTATGCGTATTTCTGTATCATTCATATTAAAAATAAGGACATTTTCATTGCCTTTTTGGTGGGCAATTCCTAATATGCGGTATTTGCATTTTTTGTCCCATTTAAATATTTCGTATAATGTTGGTAAAAATGCAGCACCGGAAATTGGTTTTGGAACAGGCTGTCCATCTTTGAGACGTGACCACTGCACTTTATTTTTGGTTTCAGAGGAACATGGTCGGATAGCAAGTAGCTTTGATTTTGGGTGTATCAGCATTTCAACAAATTTAGTGCTTGGAAATTTCCGTATAGCATCTTTGTTAAAAGAAATCTGTTTATTTGAAAAAGAAACAGAAATCCGACCAACAGAGGAAAAAAATTGTCCTCTAGCAATCTCATAGTCTCTTAAATCGAAGGAACCAGCAGAAGCAGTGATTGTATCAGGCATATCCCGAGTTGTTGATTTAAGGACGCTTTGAGAAGCTTCAAAGTAGTCTGTGGCTTTAAAACCGGACCATCTTGGATTGATACTAATAAATCCACATAGAGAGCCTTCTTGTATCACGTGTAATTCTGGTAAAATCTCTTTATTTCCATATTTTGCATTTGTAATCAATTTTTGAACAGCTATGAAATCATCTCTGGAAATAATCGCTTCGTGATGTCCGACTTTTCTGTATTGATTACGATCTTGATTGTTTTTCCTTGATTTATGGTCAAGATAATTTGGTGTCCATGTTTTTCTTGCCAGAACGTCCCCACAGTGGCGTTCATTTTGAAGGATTTGCAATATGGTACTGGATGACCAGACATCATTATTCTTTTTGGTTTTACAACCGAGTTCTGTCAAAGAATCAGCAATTTGTTGGGTACTGCTTCCATTCAGATACATATAAAAAATTAGCTGAACAATTCTTGCCTCATGTGGATTGACTACAAGATCTCCTTTTTCGTCTTGGTCATATCCGAGTAGAGGAGGTGTGAGGAATATTCCTCGACGAAAACGCATTTCAATGGAAGAATTCATGATTTCACTTTTGGTATGACTTTCTTCCTGCGCAAGCGTTGACATGAATGAAAGAATCATTTCACTTTTGGGATCAAGCGTATTTAAATGTTCTGTTTCAAAAAACACACCGACAGGTGGTCGGAGTGAAGAAAGTTCTCGTACATATCGGATACAGTCAACAACGTTTCTTGCAAATCGGGATACACTTTTTGTTATGATTAAATCAATTTTTCCGGCTTCACAATCTGCAATCATTTTTTTGAATGCATCTCTGTGTTGCAGAGAAGTGCCGGAAATACCTTCGTCGGCATATATTTCTACAAGAATCCAATTTGGATTTTTATTTACTACATCCTGATAATGATTTTTCTGTAATTCGTATGAGGATGTTTGGCGTGGATCATCCGTAGATACTCTAGCATATACAGCTACTCGCAGTTTTTTCTCTGTTTTAAAAATATCCTGTTGCGGAAGTGCTGGAATTACTTCCAGTTCTTCTGGATCTATGCCTTTATATCTTTGACGGATTCGTGCTTTCTGTTCATCAATATTGCTGCTTCGTTCTTCACTTTCTTTCATCAGTAGAGACATCCTTTGTAGTTGATATAAATATCATAAAATTTTTTTGCTGAAAAAGACATAAACCATCAGTTAAGTGATTAACGGATGGTTTATGAAGAAATGGTTATTTGATTGTTATTGAATGATTTAATAATCATTCGAGTTATCAGTATCGAAATTATGTCTCGTGGATAGATGCCAATCATTGATTCGCAAAATGTTCTTTATGGCTGAAAGAACCTCGAATATGTAACGTTTTTCGGTGCTGGTGCAATCTGCCATTAGTAAATCAATATCAGTTTGATATTCCGTAGGATTGTATAATAAGTTTCCGTAGAGTAGCTCATCAATAGTAATTTCAAGAGCATTACTTATCTTGATTAAAGATTCTAAACTGGGTTTACGCTTAGCATTTTCTATATAGCTTATATAAACGGTAGAAAGATCAGCGAGTTCAGCCAGTTCCTCGGCAGATAAACCTCTTTGTTTGCGGGTTTCCCTTATGCGTTTGCCTATAAGTGCATAATTTATTTCCATCTCCTCACCTCCTTTCCATCACAACTTGACATTTTCATGTTGTAGATAGAAAAAAATGGTGAGCTATACAATAGCAATTAGTTGTATAGAGAGAAGCATACCATATGTATATAGCAAAAAGAAGATTGTCGATTAATGGGAAAAAAAGACGATATATTGTAATTGAAGAATAGTGAAAAAAAGGTTATCATTTGTGTATTATAAAATATGGGAGGAAAATACATAACCGATAATGAGGAAATCAAAGCACTGAAGGAATTGGAGGAAATAGGAAGAATACTGAGAGATTGTAAATGGAAGTTCCGGCAGATGTGTCAAGGAAATAAAATGATAAAGGGTTCGACAGTATTGGAACTATATGATAAAATTGAGAAGGTACAAAGAGAATATGAGCGCTTAGACAGTAGATTGACAGCAATGGAGTACAATATCATATAGTGCTATTTTTTTTGAACAAATACTTCTGTTTCACTTAGTAAATGCTTGCAAGATACATCTCTAATATTTTTGCCGATTTGTAGGTACAATTAAAGTAACTACTATCGGAAAAGAGGTGTATTTACTTGCGTACAGAGGATTATATTGCAGACAATATTATAGCTTTGTGCAAAAAACGAGATATGAGTAAATATCGGCTGTCACAACTGACAGGAATATCTCAATCTTCGATTGGAAAAATCATTGCTAAAGAAAGTCTACCAACAATGCCTACTGTGGAAAAAATATGTGATGCACTGGGAGTAACTATGGCTCAGTTCTTTGCAGGGAAGGACGTTCCAGTAAATTTATCTGAGTCACAACAAGAAGTCCTAAAAATTTGGGATGGTCTTGACGAAAAAGAACAAGCAGTAGTGATGTCTATGCTCCGAGGACTTCAGAAATAAGGGAAACAGTTGTAACGAAAATGTTGACTGTTTCTTTTTTTATGGGTAGGTGGAGATTATGTTGATTGAAAAGAGATATTTTGATATCGCAAAACGTGAAGATGAAGAAATAGAAATGGAGCTGGAAGCTGAAAAAGCAAAAATGACCGAAGAAGAAAAATTAGAAGAAAAAAAACAGCATGAAGCAGAGGTGAAAGAAATCATCCGTAAAGCGGAAGAAAAGATGAAAAAATATAAAAAGATTCCTGATTCTAAGAAAATTGTTGAATTTACATTTTTACAAAAGGCAGCATTCAAGATCGCAGAATATATGAGTATGAATATAAAAACAGAGCGAAAAGAAGATGATTTATGGGGAACTATTGAACTTTCATTTGAAAAAATGTGGTTTTTGGATTCAACTCCTCCTGAATGGGTAGAAACATGGAATACTCTGCTAAAAGAAGCACATAGTGTATACATCGATATAAAGGATAATATGATCGTGTATCAGTATTCCTATGATTTATCCAGAGAAGTAATTAATGAGTGCTAATTAGAGGATAAAGTCAGTATGTTAATAATATTATAGTGGATGCGGTTTTATATGTATTTTCTCTAACACACAGACATGATTATGAATGACGGGATTATTGCTTCGTGGTATACTGTAAATATAATTTTTTTGGAAAAAAATTCGGAGATAAAAGATATATATGATTATTTAGGAGGATGTTAGCATGACAGATGCAGAACAAAGAGAGGCTGCCCGTCAGTTTGTAAATCGGTGGATTGGAAAAGGTAAAGAGGATGAAGATGGTCGCTCTTATTGGATTGATTTGTTGACGAGTGTTTTGGGAATGGACAATATCACTGAACGCCTTAATTTTGAAAAAAAGGTAGTGGTTGATGGTAATACAAAACGTATTGATGTGTATATTCCGGAAACTAGAGTTATAATCGAACAGAAAAGCCTCGGTAAGGCACTCGATCAGAAAATCCGTAATTCGGGGGAAATCGACCTTACTCCATTTGAGCAGGCTGACAGATATAACAGCAAGCTGACTTTTGATGAAAGAGCTCGATGGATTGTCACTTCCAATTTTGCTGAAATCTGGATTTATGATATGAACCAGAAACAGCCGGAACCGACCAAGATTGCTTTGGATGAATTACAGAGTAAATATCCTCTTTTGGATTTTCTGGTAAAAAAAGAGGTACAGACAATTTCACATGAAATGGAAGTTTCTATAAAAGCGGGAGATATTGTAGGGCTTATCTATGATGCGTTTTTAAAGCAGTATAGAATCCCTGATATCAAAGCTTTGTAAAGACAAAAGGCACCGCCAAGGTGCCGTACATTATATCGTTTTATCTTGAAGAAAAAATGCAAATATGGTAAAATTGGTACGGAAGCCATAGAATTTGGCGATGGGCTGGAACTGCAAAGGCTGCAGTGCCAGTTATTGTACTATTAAGTAAAAATATCGTCGGAAAAGTAAAACCGGCACGAGAATACGATAATCCTAAAAAGAAAACGAGGGAAGAAAATGAAAAAGAGAAGATTATTAAGCATAGTGTTTTCACTGTGCATGGCGCTGATGTTTGTACCGCAGATGGTATTTGCGGGGAGCAGCGGTACTACGAGCGATGGCTTGAAGTATACGATTTCCGATGACGGCAAAGTAACCATTACCGGGTATGAAGGTTCAGGGTCTAGTGTTTCCATCCCGGAGCAGATTGAAGGTTATGATGTTACAGCCATTGATACTGAGGATATTGGGATTACCTCTAGTGTTACGAACATAAGCATCCCAAGCAGCGTTACATTCATAAGAAGCTCATCTTTTGGAGAATGGGAAAACCTTAAAGAAATAACAGTTAGTGAAGATAATCTTCACTACTCATCAAATGATGGCGTACTGTTCAATAAGGATAAAACCATATTATTACTATGCCCTAAAGGATATACTGATAATTCATATGTTATTCCAAACAGCGTTGCATCTATTGGACAAGATGCTTTTAGTAAATGCAAAATACTTAAAAACATTACTATCCCTGATAGTGTTACATCTATTGGAACTGGTGCTTTTTCCGAGTGCAGGAGCCTTGAAAGCATAACTATTCCTGACGGAGTTACCTCTATTGGAAATAAAGCATTTTATTATTGCGTCGTCCTTAAAAGTATTACTATCCCAGACAGCGTTACATCTATTGGAACTGGTGCTTTTTATGATTGTGAAGGTCTTGAAAGTATAGATATTCCTGACGGAGTTACAATTATTGGAGAGCGCGCTTTTTCTTACTGCAAAAGCCTTGAAAGTATAGATATTCCTGACGGAGTTACATCTATAGAAAATGCGACTTTTTATAGTTGCGAAAAACTTGCAAGTGTAAATATCCCTAACGGCATTACATCCATTGGGAAATGGGCGTTTGAATACTGCAAGAGCCTTAAAAGTATAGAAATTCCAAGTAGCGTTACATCTATTGGCATTAATGCCTTTGACGGTTGCACAAGCCTTGAAAGCATATTCCTTCCTGATGATTTAGATGCTTCAGAGGCAAAAATTCCAGATGCGACATCACAGGTAAAATACAGCCTTGATACTAACAAGGACGCGGTTACGATTACCGGAATAACACTAGGAACAGGCAAGAACTCTGTTGCTATCCCTGACACAATTTGCGGTTATCCAGTTGTTGCCATCTCTAATGCAAGTTTACTAGAGAAGATCACTTCGCATACCTGTGCAGGAGGTGAAGCTACCTGCCAGAAAAAGGCGGTTTGCGGAATCTGTAAACAGGAATACGGCGAAAAAAAACCTGACAATCATATAGGCACAAAGGTATGGGAAACAACCGAAACACAGCATAAGCAGCATTGGGATTGCTGTAATGCAGTTGTAGTTGCTTACGAGAACCACACTTGGAACAATGGCGTATGCTCTGAATGTGATTACGTTTGTAAGCATACAGGCGGTACGGAAATCCAAGATGCAAAAAATGCAACATGCGCTGAAAAAGGTTATTCAGGAGATGAATACTGTTTGGTTTGCAACAAAATGATTACTGAGGGTCATGATACAAATATGGTATCACACAAACTGAATCCTATTCCTAAGACGGATGCAACAGTAACAGAAACAGGAAACAATGAATATTGGCAGTGTCAAGTTTGCGATAAATACTTCTCTGATGCAGATGGTGTATATGAAATTTCCGATTTAGAAGCGTGGAAAACAGGTGACGGTAAAATTGATAAGCTTCCGCCTGAAATCATTAAGGGCAAAGGACAGAGTATAACCGCAGGAGAAAAGAAGGCATTGTCTTTCACATCTAATGCGGCGTTTGACGACTTTAAAAGAGTAGAGCTTGATGGCAGCGAATTAAGTGTAGAGTATTATGAGAAGGCAGAAGGAAGTATAATAATCACACTTGATGCTGATTATGTAGCAACTCTTCCTGTTGGAGAACACACAATCGGTATCGTATCTGAAAGCGGCACTGCAGAAACTACATTTACAGTAGCAAAGAAAGTAGCAACCGGAACTACAGATGACAGCGACAAGGATTCAAAGTCGGATGAAGATTCGGTAAAAACAGGCGATAATGCTAACCTTGCTCTGTGGCTTGCACTTATGCTTCTCAGCGGCGCAGGAATAACCGGAGTGACTGCTTACACAAGAAGAAAAAGAACAAATGAATAAACTAGATGCTTAACTGAATTAGAGCAAGAGATACATGCCCTCGGCAATTACGCCGGGGGTTTTTTATGCTCAGAAACGGAGGTGATGACAATGAAAGTGCTAACGCCTATTAAGGCAATCCGGGCGTATTGCATTGAGTGCAGTGGCGGCATGACTAAAGAGGTCAAGTTATGTCCTGCTGAGAAGTGCCCGCTACATAATGCGAAGAGTTGTGGTTCATGCCTCAACCAAAAATTATAACAATCTTTTCACATCACTAATTTTGAATAAAGTGTTAGATTCCCAGACTTTAATTTCACGTCTAAAGGGAAATGGAGATGCAACTACATATTGCCCAGACGATAGTGAGTTAAAAATTGGTTTTGAATCATCAAAACTTGTAAATCTTCAGTCCAAAGAAATTATTTATTTGATAGAAAGCAAAATTCGTCCGGATAACAGTTCTACTGCATTACTTGGATTCAATAATTATAGTTTAGAACATTTAATGCCGAAGAAGTGGAGAAATAATTGGGGAACTTGTGCTTCAGAAGATGAAGAGAAAAAACGAGATTCAATATTATTGACTTTGGGTAATCTGGCTATTATTCCGCAGGCATTGAATGCATCCATACGTGATGCTGCATGGAATGTAAAAAAGATAGGAAAAGGACAAAATAAACCAGGGTTACTTTTATGCGCAAGTGGGCTGTGTATATTGCACAATGTTCTTCAAAAGAATATTTGGGATGAAAGTGAAATTGAAAATCGAGCAGATTGGTTCTTAACACAAGCAAAGAATATTTGGAAAATATAATATCTCTTATCGAAATGAAAATATATTTTAGAACCAATATGTGGATTTACAGATGATATAAAAGTTGTAAAATCCGCATATTGGTTTTTTTGATAAACAAGAGAAATGAGTATTTGCATTTTTCCATGAAGAGAAAAGACATTCAATTTTACTTTTTTTAATTTTGGGTAGGGAACCAAAATTGGCAATTTTGCGGAAGTGTATACACACTTCCTGTCCTTGCTGTTCTTATAATCACATAGGGATTTCACAGGGATATAGGGATTTTTAGCCTCTTTATCGACCTGTGTTGTGACCGAAGAAATTCGGGAAACCATGTATTAATTTATGCTGAATGTGAGGAACTGGGGAGCACAATCCTCAGCAAGATTGCAACATCTGGAAAATACCATATTGTTAAAATAGCAATATGGTATTACCGAGGTGGATCTTGCTCTAGTGTGTATAGGTTTCTCGGCATAAATAGAAAAAATGGGTTTGGGGAATCCCCAGCAAGATGAAAACCTGATGAGAGAACATTTGCCTGAAAGACAATATTGTTAAACACAGGTGGATCTTGCTCTGGGTGAAATGAGGAATTTACGAGAAGTATCATTTAGGGGGCATTGTTATGTTTTCAAAAAATTGAAATAGTGATAATATGAATTGTAAAAATCGGAATTTGGAGGATTGAATATGAATATATTACTTATTTCTGGAAGTCCCAGAAAAAATGGAAATACAAATGAGATTATGCAGCATCTTGCGGAAAAGTTAAAGAGAAACCATAATGTAGAAATTTATTGCATTACGGACTATCAGATCAACGGTTGCTTGGGTTGCAATCATTGTCAAAGCGTCTTGGACGAACCCGGATGCGTACAGAACGATGATGTAGCACAAATTCTGGACAAAGTTATTTCAGCTGATGTGGTGCTTTATGGCTCACCGCTTTATGGTCATTCTTACTCAGGACAGTTAAAGCTTCTTATGGATCGTCATGTTGCATTATTCAAATTTGTTGGCGGTGAAGATAAGGCTGTAGATGAAATGGAAATTAAGTCCTTTATTGAGAAAAAACCGGTGGGATTAATTGTATCCTGTCAAGGACCGGAGGAAAACAATACTGAACTTGTGCAAATGCAATTCAGAAGATTTTGCGAGTCCTCTCTGGCTTCCTGCATTGGTACCTACATTTTTCCGTGGTGTTCTCCTGATGTGAAGGGAAGTCAGTTCTCTGCGGATACACTCAATCGGATTGTGCGTGATGTAGAGGAACTTAACAAGTAATTACCGGAGGGTAAGATTCCTAAATTCCGGTTTGGCGGTACAATGTTTTTTGGAACGTCCACTTTTATTCATTTTTGAATAAAAGAATTTTGAATAAGCAATTGGTAGGAGCTGATCGTTAAAAAATGATTTGGCAACTATGAGCGAAAAGCGGAAATCTGCGAGAATTAATTTTTTCGCTAATAACAAAATTTTATGTTTTGTGATATCGAGGGTATGGGGAATCGTAATCTCCATCAAGTTCGTCAGAGAATCAAAATCCAGAAACTGGGTTTTGAGTTACTCTGGGCGATACTTGCTTTAGAAAATGATTTGTCATAATGAGCATAGAACATTGGGGCTTGAATTGAAATAAAAAAGAGAGAGCTATATGCAACTCTCTCTGTGATAAAATCAAAATATTTATAGTATCAGTGATTCAGTAAGATTACAAAAATCCTTAACAGGAATATTCTCTTTAAGCGGTAAAGCTGTTTCTAAAAAGGTTTCATCTGCAAATTTCTCGAGTTCAGAATCAAAATGTATAATTGAAACTATTGTATTTAATTGGTATGGAGGAATTGTAACAAAATAATCGTAATCTTCGTAAGAGGGAGTGGCACAAGAAACTTTGATTTTTCCGTCCAATTTCAATTTTGTGAATTCACCATAAATGGAGGTTAAGGCTTTTTCCCTTTCTTCATCAGAAGTAATTCTATCTACATATCTGATATACCAGTAATCTATATTCCCATCTTTTAACTCAATTAAATAATCATATGATCTGGGTGTTCCGGATTTTATTGTCCATTCAACTTTATGCAGACTTGTCATCATGGAAAGTCCACGCATTAAGGTTGAAAAAAACTTTTCATGTACTTGAATTGCGGAGAGATCCGGAGAAAATCCATTGTCAGCAATTATTTTCTTTCGTTCCCGTATTTTTTGAGAAGAATATCCAGTTGCATCATATAATTCTTTGATAAGTTCTGGATCATCAATGGCTTTTGCAATTTTATCAATAGTGCTTTTATATGGTCTTCCAGATCGGGCACCGTTGAGCATTCGTGAAATGGTTGCATTATTTAAGCCGGTTTGTTCAGATAATTCTTTTTGTGTTTTTGTCTGTAAAATGATTTGAAGTATATTGATAAATCTTTCCTGATCGTAAACGCTGTCAGGATTTATTAGTGTGCTTGAATTTGATAAAAATTCGTTCATCCCAATCTCCTTTTGACTTCTTTGATTCCATGTAAATTGACTTCTTGCGTTTTATCTTATCAATTATATCCCTAAAAATCAATTTCAAACATGAAGAAATCAAAAAAACATTATAGACACTTCTTTATAAAGTCAAAGAAGTCAAAAACGTAATTGACATCTTGACTTCTTTGTGTATAATGTAGAATTAAGAAGTCAAAGAAGTCAAACAAATCAAAACGAAAGGAAGGAGGGCTGTGGATTGAAATATAGGGTTGTTTCGGTTTTAAAAGATAATAGACCACGTTTTTTGATTATTTCTGATATAGAAGAAATTGCAATCCTTCCATCAAAGTATTTGAAGCATCTGGATCAGATTAATGCTTCTCCGAATACTGTAAAATCCGCAGCTTTCGCACTTTCATATTATTACAATTTTCTGCAGGAACAAACGATAGGATTGGATGAGGTTACATTACTTACCTATTCAGAGCAGAACAAACATTTTATTGATTTCTTGTACTGGGTTAAGGGTGGAAAACATACGGAACACAATACACAGACGAGCAATAAGACCTGCAACATGTATCTTGGTGCAGTTTTCAGATATTACCAGTTCTTGGCCTTGGAAGATGTTTTGCCAATGCTTAAAGTCTTACGAGTGAAAAAAGTATCGTATTTTGACAGCATGGGAGTAAATCATCAAAATTCAGTGAATTCGTTTAAAGGTTTCTTCAGAGAAGAAGAACCGAATCTGGAAGAAATTACATCGGAAGAAATACAGGAACTGATAAATGCCTGTACGAATGATAGAGACCGATTGCTGATAGCAATGATGGCAGAAACCGGTCTTAGATTAGGGGAAATTCTGGGAATACATTATACCGAAGATATTGATTTTAAAAGAAGGACAATTCGTGTAAGGTATCGTGAAACCAATACCAACTTGGCGAGGGCGAAAAATGCAGAATATAGAATGGCATTGTTAAGCAATACGACCTTTGAGTTTTTGGTTAAATATATTTCTGACAACCGGAAAAGCCTGATGAATTCGGAATATCTGTTCACAAAACTGACCGGGAAAAACAAGGGGGAGCCATTAGATGCGGATTCTGTATATAGCATGTTGAAAAGGCTATCCAAAAAGACGGATATTAATTCACATCCCCATCAGCTTCGACATTATTTTGCGGAGGAACGAAGAAAAGAAGGGTGGGATTTGAACGATATACGTTTTGCTTTAGGTCATAAGAAAGTTGAAACTACCATTAAATATTTGGGTGAGAATAATGAACGGTTGATAGAAGCGACAGATCAGTATTATTCGAATAATGAAGATTTATATCAAATTGCAGATTTTCTGTAAAAGGAAGGAGGGATTACCTTGGCAGTATTAAAAATTGTTCCGAAGTTATATCAGGAAAAAATATCTGAGAAATTAAAGGAAGAGATATCTTTAGTAACGAATGAAGAAGCAAAATATTATAACCGGTTATACAAATTTTTCCAGCACACAGATATACAGTGTACTGCAGATATTAACTATGACACGAGAAAAATGTATATGAATTCTCTTGAGAAAGAGGAGATTTCAGAAAAGTATAGAGCGGAATTGCTGAGCTTATTTGATCGCTTAAAAATTGAAAATATGCCGGATGTCTATTCTCAAGGTAAACCCTTCTCCGTAGAACAGGAGTTTTTTAAGCAAGACAAATTGTTTTTGCTGTATGTACCCAATAAAAAGAAAGCACAATCTTTCCGTCAGGTTGTCGATAAGAATGATTTGTTATGGGACTTAACGAGGATACATTCATCACAGTTAGTGAGACAAACAAAAATATTGCTGTGTGAAATCCTGAATATGGATATGGTGCAAAGAAATCGAAGGTATTTTTTAGAACCATTAAAAGCACTTATACGGTTTTGTGATAAATACGGAATAGATGATATTGAGAAAATGGAACAGGCAGATGAGAACAGATTTTATCTGTATTTGAACAAGGAGTCGGAAATTATAAAAAAACAGGCTTCTAAGATTGTTGAGTTTGCGAGAAGAACGTTATTTCTAACAGATCCAGAAACAAATTGGAAAGCGTGTATTTGGTATATGGATAGGTTTCGGTTTGATAAAGCGAGAATCAATGCCAGTTCACCTGTTAAAAGCCTTTCATTTATTAATATTCATGAAAAAGAAAATCGTGGATACCTGCAGTTATACGCAAAATATTTGGTCGGGATATCCGATCTGTCCTTAGCAAATATCCGGAATATCATAAGTTTTATTTCACAATTCCTACAATATCTGGACGGACGGTGTAAGAAAGTAACGGAACTGGAGATGCAAGATATAGTGGATTATGTGTCTGTTTTGGATGAATCCAATATTAAGTATTCCACTTTTAACCGATATATTACACATGTGCATACATTTCTACAGTTTTTGAAGATGAAAAATATTGAAGTGTTGAAGTTTTATCCGGAAAGATTTTTAAAAAAAGGATTCCCAGAACACAATGAAAGAAGTGTTCCAGAAAAAACAATTGCACATTTGATTAAGGAGCTGCCGACATTCCCAGAGCACTTACAGTTGATGTATTTGATTTTGTTTTGTACAGGAATTAGGAAAAGTGAGGTTTGCACAATAAAATCGGGTGCTTTTTATTCGCAAGGTAGTGAGAGTTGGATGCGCATATATCAAAGCAAAATGCGGAGAGAAAAAGTTATTCCTATTCCTAGTATATTGGTTGAACTGGTGAATGATTATGAAAAAAAGTATGAAATAAAAAATGGGGAGTATTTATTCAAAAATAAAAAAGGCGGTGCATTTAATGGACAGACTTTTTCAGATCAAATGATTCGGGAGTGTAATGCCCGAGGGATTGACTGTGGAGATTATATATTTCGAGCGCATGATTACAGACATAACCTTGCGACTTCAATGTATGGAAATGGGGTTTCTATACAAGGGGTACGAGATTATCTGGGACATTCAAGCGAAAATATGACAAAACAGTATATTGATTTCATGCCGGAACGTATTGTATCGGCTGAAGATAAATATTTTTCAAGAAATCAGTCATTTAAATTGAAAGGAGCAGAAGAAGATGAAAGGTAATATTAGTGTGATTTCTTATGATTGTTATCAACAAGCTACAGAAAAACAGTTGGAAGGGCTGAAATGGAAGGAAAACAGGGTGTACTACATATCGGGGATTCTTAATGAAAAGATACAGGAAGAGATTTATGGGTATATCGATGATAGGTGCAGGCGTTTATCATTATCAACAGTAGTAAATGATATTTACAGATTTGATCTGTTGAAAGAATTTCTGAATGAGAAATGTACGAATTGTAGCAGCATCACCGATAAAAAATGGGAAGAACTGGAGAGAAGCTATAAAGCATTTTTATATAAAAAAGGATTGGCGCTGTGCGTCAGAAGAAATAGACCAGATAGGCGGAGTGTTGAACAACAAAGCAGTGCTCAGGTTTCTTTTCTGAAAATGTATTATGAGTATGGTGTGAAGTTGAAAACAGCGGATATTCCTGAAAATGAAAAGGATGTATGGGATATGAGAAAGCTGGATATTGTGCCAAGGAGTAATCCAATTCGTGGCAGATATAGATTAGATTTTCGTGAGATCAGACAGAAAGAATTTAAGGAGATAATAAAGAGAATATTGTATAGTCACTGCCAGACAAAAGCAATGGGCAGTATAAAAGCTGAATTGCGAGGATTTCGTCGGTTTGCTGGATTCATGTATGACCGGTTCCCAGAAGTAAAACATTTTACAGAAATTAGTAGGGATATGATAGAGGATTATCTGGTTTATATAAAGACGGATACCGGTCTTACATCGGTCAGTTATACGACGGAACTGTCGGTTTTGGATAATCTGCTGGACGAAATTGGGCGGGAACTGGAAATAGAAAATTTATGCAACCTTTTTCTTTCCAGTGATTGCAAAGCATATGACAATGCTTTACCCGAAGCGTATTCAAATGCAGAAATTAGGAGGTTTAATAGTGCATTAACAAAATTAAAGCCCCAGTTAAGCAGATGTTTAATAATACACCAGATGCTTGGTACAAGAATAGAGGATACTTTGACATTACGTAGGGATTGTTTATCTGAAAAATCTGGACATTATTTTATAACTATCGTCCAGCAGAAAACAAGGAAATACAAAAGACCGGTCAGCGATCAGTTGGCGGAATTGATTAGAAAAGCAATAGAGGTTTCAGAAAAGGAGCATCCGGATTCGGAATACATTTTTCTGCAAGATAATGGGAAATTATATACAGATTCGATGCTGAAATATCATGTAAATATCATGATTTATGAAAATGATATCAGGGACGATAACGGAAATTATTTTGAGTTTCGTACACATCGTTTTAGGCATACATTTGGAGTGAAACTTACAGAAATGAAATTAGATGATGATAGCATTGCGAGGTTGCTGGGTCATAAGGATACACGAACCATACCACATTATAGGCGCTTAAGAAATGAAGCATTAGCGGAGGATACAAAGGCTGTACGGGATGAAATGAATGAATTGTTAGCACAATATAGGAGGGAAAAGGAAAATGCAGAAACACGATAAAATGGTAGCACTGGCAAAGGAAAAAAGTGCGGAAATGACGGAAACAGCAATAACGGCTATTGAAACCATGTACAGAAAAAATGAAAAAATTTCTGTTGCGGAGCTTACAAAGCTAACAGGACTTTCTAGAGGTTTTTTCTATAATAATCCAAACGTGAAACAAGTAATGATGGAATTGAAGGAAAAACAACAGGGACAGACATTGCGGAATCCTAAAAGTGATGCTATTGCAAAAGCGCAGGAAGCAAGGATTAAGAGTTTAGAACAAAAATTATGCGATAGTGTTCCGAAAAGCGAATATGAAAATCTTCAAAAAAAATACGAAGAATTACAAGTGAAATATAGTCAAGTGAAAAATGGAACCCTGTTAAAGCTGTATGAACAATTGTAGAAGAAAAGGGGAGATTAATATATGCAGAGAAAAATTTATGATAAGAAAAATGGACTTACTTATACATTATGTGGTGACTATTATATACCGGAATTAACATTAGCGGTTATCGAACCGGCTTATGGGAAATATGGGATGCTCCGTAAAAGCTATTTACAGGAACACAGAAAGGCAAAATATCAAATTTTGTTGTTACAAGGAGAACTTATAGAGCATTTGAATCAGGTTGACGCAGAAGCAAGGGATATGGAAGAACGATTAGTAAAGCAGATGATGGAGAAACAAGGAATTACAGAGGAATTAAAAAGAACGGATCAGATGGAATGGTTGCGTAGAGTAAACAACATCCGTAACCGAGCGGATGAAATTATTTTAAATGAACTGATTTACGTGTAGGGGGGAGCGGCAATGAGATATCGGATTGAATATGCAGATGGACGGTGCTGTAATTTCGCCAATAGCCGGAAAGATCTTCTGGAATGGCTGAAATTATTAAAGGATGAAGAGATCACAGATATTCGGAAAATCTACAAAAACGGTGTGACAGATTCTGTATTCGATAAGTACCGTAATTATGTGAATAGCAATGCTAATTAGTGTCTGCTGATTAACAAAAATACAGCCTAAAACCATTGATTTTACTGCATTCTTCTGCTATGTATGGTAAAATTAATTGTAAAGAAATCGAATTCGACGATTCGATTTTTACGCAAATATTTCGAAAATAACTACCATACAGGAGCTAAAAATGTATAAATCAGACAACAAGTTACAATCATCCTTCCTCGATTTCAACCAGCCGATGGGATTGCATATGAATCCCGAAAACCGCTGGATCAAGATGGCAGATATGATTCCGTGGGATATGTTCGAAAAGAAATATAAGCATCTTTTCAAAAGCAAAACCGGGAATGTCGCAAAGCCTTTACGTATGGCGCTTGGTGCTCTGATTATACAGACCAGGTTCCAGTATTCAGACAGGGAACTTGTGCAGCAGATAACGGAAAATCCCTATTTGCAGTATTTCATCGGTCTGCCGGGTTATCAGGAAACTCCACCATTTGATGCGAGTACGCTGGTTCTTTTCAGAAAGCGAATCAGTGCAAAAATGCTCATGGAAGCAAACGAGTATCTGCTTCAGGAGAATAAGCCCGATAAAAAAGAGGATGACAACGACCATCACAATCCGCCTTCCGGCAATGGTTGTGGTGATTCAGGCAAAACAGAGGAGTCCGAAAACAAAGGCACTCTGATCATTGATGCAACCTGTGCTCCGGTATATATCAGATATCCCCAGGATGTATCTCTGCTGAATGAAGCCAGAGAAAAGCTGGAAGAAATGATTTCTTGGTTTCACAAAGCATATGGTGTTGCGCTTCCACGGAGAGACTGCAGGGCTGCGAGAAAACAGTATCTCAGTTTCGCAAAATTAAAGAAACACTCAGCGAAGCAGATCCGCAAGGCTCTGAAGAAGCAGCTTTCGTATGTCAGACGGAACATTGGATATCTGGAAGGATTTATGTCAGCAGGTTTGCCCCCAAGACAAAAGGATATCCCGACGATACTTACCATCTTCAAACTTTATGAACAGCAAAAATACATGTATGAAAACAAGGTTCACAAGGTAGAGAACCGGATTGTGAGTATCAGCCAGCCCTGGATACGTCCAATTGTGCGGGGAAAGGTGAAAGCACCCGTAGAGTTTGGAGCAAAGCTGGATCTCAGTATTGATGCCGAAGGGTATGCAAGGATTGAAAATATATCCTTTGATGCCTACAATGAAAGCACCTGCCTGCAGGACGCTGTTAATGCTTATTATGAACGAACAGGATACTATCCGGAACGAGTTCTGGCAGATCAGATATATCGGACAAGAGATAACCGGGCTTTCTGTCAGAAACATGGCATTCGATTATCCGGTCCGAAGCTTGGGAGACCAAGCAAGGAAACAACAAAAACAGATAAACAGATAGAATACCAGGATAATACCGATAGAATCGAAGTGGAACGCAGATTCAGCTTAACCAAACGCTGCTATGGAATGGGCAAAATCGTGACCAAGCTGGAAGATACACAGTTCACTTCTATCGCATTATCTGTATTTGTTGCGAACATCGTAAGGATGCAGCAACGAATACTTTCTGCACTTTTTTATCTGTTGAACATTTTGAAGTTTAGGGAGGGCTGGCTACCTGCTTATGCAGGTTAATCAGCAGACACTAATTAGGGAAGGATAACAATTATTATTTGGAACACAAGAATTCTGCAGTCCAGATAGCAAAAAAGTGGAAGTCCGGAACACAAGAATTTTGCAGTCCGGAAGGCAAAAAAGTGGAAATCCGGATAGCAAGATTTTGGCTGTCCGGAAAGCTGAAAGAGAAATTAAAAAACTATCAAGAAGAAAGGAATTAAAAATGTTCATTAAATACATAACAAAAATGTTCCTGTATTTGATTATTGCAGTAATGACATTGATTTGTTGGTTTATAAAAATCCCGATGATGTTGGGAAATATTTTACTTTACTTTTTATCAATTGTTTTTATTTTGACAGGTGTCTTAAGCTATGGGTTTGCACTGGAGTCTGCAAGCGAATGTTGTCGAATGATAATAATTGGCATGGTGTTTGGGGCAATACCAGACTTTGTCCCATTTTTGGGAAAAAGTTTAGAGACATTACTTGAAAAGCTGTTGATTATGACAAATGAATGATAAAGTCGATATGAAAGAGGGCTAGGAAAGGCTCTCTTTTCTTTTTTGTGGCTGAGAAATAGTAAGGTAATAACGTTATATACAGTGTGTATTATGTACAGGTATTGTATTTGTGCATGATGGGAGAATGAGGAGTCCATATAAAGGCCATTAATACCGGGCATGACGGAAGTCTCAGTACCGGGCATGCGAACAGTCCGGAAGA
>JBJFCD010000129.1:0-2942 GCA_051888795.1 Lachnospiraceae bacterium
CTAAGAAGGAAGGCTATGAGCAGATGGCAGCTTTATTCTTAAAGACAGCTGACAACGAAAAAGAACATGCAAAGATGTGGTTCAAGGAATTGAACGGTTTAGGTGATACACCTGCTAACTTACAGGCAGCGGCTGATGGCGAAAACTATGAGTGGACAGATATGTATGAAGATTTTGCTAAGACAGCTGAAGCTGAAGGATTCACAGCTCTTGCAGCAAAGTTCCGCATGGTAGCCGCAATCGAGAAACATCATGAGGAAAGATACCGCGCACTTCTTAAGAATATTGAGACTGCACAGGTATTTGAAAAGAGTGAAGTGAAGGTATGGGAGTGCCGTAACTGTGGTCATATCGTAGTTGGCACAAAGGCACCTGAGGTTTGCCCTGTATGTGCACATCCACAGTCATACTTTGAAGTGAATGCAGAAAACTATTAATATAATTTTTGGAGGTAGAAGTATGGAACAAAGATTTTTTATTTGTGAGCATTGCGGAAATATTATTGCAATGGTAAAGGATTCTGGTGTGCCAGTAATGTGTTGTGGTCAGAAAATGACAGAGATTATTCCTGGTACATCTGATGGTGCAGTAGAAAAGCATCTTCCAGTATGGACTGTGGAAGGTAATACCGTAAAAGTTTCTGTTGGCTCAGTTGAGCATCCAATGGTAGAAGCTCATTATATTGAATGGGTATCTTTACAGACAAAATCCGGAAATCAAAGAAAGGTATTAAATCCAGGTGATGCACCAGAAGTATGTTTTGCCATTTCAGAAGGTGATGAAGTAGAAGCTGTATATGCATATTGCAACCTTCACGGATTATGGAAATCCTAATGATATGTCTTGATTGATATGTAAACGGCTGCAGCTTATATGTTGTGGCCGTTTTGTGTATAATATAAAAGAGAATTGATAAGATAAAAGCAAATAGAACTAATTATATTCTGACTTGTGTGCTGTTTAGCTGTATTGGTTATTATAATGGATATGGAAACAGTATTCCGGTGATGCTACAGGGAATTACATCAGCTTTTTGCGTGCGTATTCCGGTGTCGATTCTGATGTCAAAACTTCCGAACACCTCTCTGATGCTGGTTGGACTTGCAACACCGATTACGACGATTTATGGAATTTTGTTTTTTACGATTTGCTTTTTATGGATAGGGAGAAAGACAAAACAACAAAAAAATAAGCAAAGTGAAGTTTTTGCACAACTTGCAATTCCCCACGAATTATGATATCCTTTTTATGTTATATATGTTTGTAATTGGACAGACGTTTCTACAGACTACCGTAATAGTTAACTATAACGCTTACGAGTAGTCTTTTTAAGTGGCGTCATCCTAGGCAGAAGGCTTATCAACAGCACGGGATGCTGGTAAGGTCTGTGGATGAAGTTCGTAGTATATTCGTATCGTTGACAAGACAATGGGCGCTCCTTAAGACAAAGGGAACGTCCCCAAAGGAGAGAAAAACATGAAATACGACGTAATAATTGTTGGTGCTGGTCCAGGTGGTATTTTTTCGGCTTATGAATTAATAAAGCAGAAACCTGACCTGAAAATTGCAGTATTTGAGGCAGGAAATGAACTAAAGAAAAGAAAATGCCCGATTGATGGGGATAAGGTAAAAAGCTGTATCAATTGTAAGACCTGTGCAATCATGAATGGATTTGGCGGAGCAGGTGCATTTTCAGATGGAAAATACAACATTACAAATGACTTTGGTGGCACACTTTATGAATATATCGGGAAAGAGAAAGCCATAAAGTTAATGGAATATGTTGACCAGATTAATGTAGAGTATGGTGGACAGGATACAAAAATGTTCTCAACTGCTGGAAGCTCCTTTAAAAAGGTTTGTATGCAGAATAAATTAACCTTGTTAGAGGCTTCAGTAAGACATCTTGGCACCGATATTAACTATGTAGTTCTGGAAAAACTGTATAATCTGTTAAAGGATAAGATGGATTTCTTTTTTAACGAACCAGTACAAAAGGTAGAAATCATTGATGGTGGTTATCGCGTATCTACAGAAAAACAGCAGGCAGAGGGTACACAGTGTATCATTTCTGTCGGAAGAAGTGGCAGCAAGTGGATGGAGGATGTCTGCAAAGATTTAGCGATTCCAACCAAATCAAATCGCGTGGATATTGGTGTGCGTGTAGAAATTCCAGCTGTTATTTTTGAACACATCACAGACGAATTATATGAAAGCAAGATTGTATATCGTACAGAAAAATTTGAGGACAGAGTACGTACCTTCTGTATGAACCCACATGGTATCGTTGTAAACGAAAATACCAATGGGATTGTAACAGTAAACGGACACAGCTTTGAAGACCCAAGCAAAAAGACAAATAATACAAACTTTGCACTTTTGGTTGCAAAACACTTTTCAGAGCCATTTAAGGATAGTAATGGATATGGTGAAAGTATTGCAAGATTATCGAATATGCTTGGTGGTGGCGTAATTGTACAGCGTTTTGGGGATTTGGAACGAGGTAGAAGAAGTACAAAACAGCGTATAGAGGAAGGAACCGTTCGCCCGACTTTAAATGCAACACCGGGCGATTTAAGTCTTGTGTTGCCAAAACGAATCTTAGACGGTATTATCGAGATGATTTATGCACTGGATAAGATTGCACCGGGTATGGCAAATGATGATACGCTACTTTATGGTGTGGAAGTAAAATTCTATAACATGGAAGTAGAATTAGACGAGAATTTAGAAACCAATCACAAGGGCCTATATGTAATTGGAGATGGCAGTGGTGTGACGCATTCCTTATCCCATGCATCAGCAAGTGGCGTGTATGTTGCAGATCATATTGTAAATAAATATCATTCATAAAAAAGAAGGGGGCTGTAAAAAAACTCCCCTAAAGAAAAATCGCTTAGACCGTGAGGTTTAAGCGATTTTTTGGTATAATTAATTATGCG
>JBJFCD010000130.1:0-13005 GCA_051888795.1 Lachnospiraceae bacterium
CTGGCGTTATTCTAAAACTGTTCAACGGACAAACTTACAGCCTCCAAAAATGGGCTGACGAGCTTCAAAGCGGTATTAACCGCCTTTAACAGAATTTTTCAGGGCAGAGGATAATTACCGTCCTCCTGCCCTGATTTTTTATTTACTGCTATCTTTTATCTGTCTTCCGGAAACATCCATATGATAATTATCTTTATAAATCAGCTCTGATACCGGTACAATCTCATATCCCTTCTCCTGAAGTCCTGTAATGACTGCTTCCAGTGCATCTGCTGTATATTTTGCGCCGTTATGGCAAAGAATTATAGAACCATTCCCGAGATTTTTGTGGTTTACCACTGTATCAATAATACTGTCTACACCATAGTCTTTCCAGTCCAGACTGTCCACATCCCACTGAATCGTGTAATATCCGTTTTCTTTTGCATTCAATACAACCTGATTATCATAATCTCCGTAAGGAGGTCTAAACAGTTCCATATCAACTCCTGTCAGTTCTTTGACTTTATTATGTACAGACATTAGTTCCTGTGTTTTTTCTTCATTTGAAAGCTGTGACATATTTTTGTGGCTTTCACTGTGATTTCCGAGATCGTGACCAGCCTTCCATATTGCTTTCACATCTTCCGGATAGCTTTCCACCCATCCGCCAGTCATAAAAAATGTGACATGTATCTTATGCTTTTTCAAAATTGCAAGAAGTTCTCTCGTATCCTCATTCCCCCATGCCGCATCAAACGACAAGGCTACCTTCTTTTCATTTGTCTCTACACAATAAATCGGGAGTTCACGTCCGTTTACATTGCTTGATACAGACACAAATCCTGATACATACTTAAACGAGCCAGCCAGTAAAATCGCAAATACAGATATAGCAACTGCATATTTTGTGTATTTCCTTTTTGTCTCTTCTCTCATACAAAAAACCCCAGGCATATACTATTACTTTATGTATATGCACCAGGGTTTTGTCTACTTGTGATTTTTCTCTACAATGTCTTTATTTTCTTTACTGTAGACCAGCCGGAATAATATTTCTTTCCACTGACGGTTTTATATGTTCTGATTCTGACATAGTAAGATTTCTTTTTCTTAAGCTTTGAAATCGTAGCTGTTGTTGTCTTACTGCTTTTTACAGTTTTTGTTTTTGCACTTTTAAACGAACTGTTTGTCGCATACTGGATTTGATAGCCGTCTGTCTGACTACTCTGTTTTTTCCATTTTACCACAAATCCTTTCGAACGCTTAGACAGCTTGGAGATGCTTGTTCCTTTTGGGTTAATTTTAAATGACTTTGTCAGAGAGCCCGTATAATTGTTACCGATTCCGGTAATGGTCACCTTAGCTGTTCCAACTTTTACATTGTTAGAGTATGTAAGTTTAAAGTCTTTTCCCGATATTAGTGTCATATCAAGATACGTAAGCTTTACCGAAGGTTTTCTGGTCTTTCCTGTGTAAGTATAGCTTGTGGCAGATAAAATTGGCGAAAGGTTTCCTATATCTTTTTGCTGTATTGTATAATAAAATCTCCCCACACCCGTAAAATTAGTGCCACATCCCGTTACTGTCACCTGCGCTGTCCCTGCATCAATATTATTGGAATAGGCAATTGTGTAATCTACACCGGGAGTAATCGCCTTACTTTTGTAATAAATCTTTACCGATGGGCATATCTCCTCGCCAACATACAAAAAATTTTTCGCTGAAATTGAGTAAGTACATTTAGAAATCTTCTGTTTTTCAATTGTAAAATTCTTTTTAACTGTCCCGGTATAATTCTTAATCCCCTGCACGGTTACCTGCGCTGTTCCGGCATTCAGATTATTTTTATAAGACACAGTGTAATCCTGATTTTTTACAAGAGTTATTCCATCATGTTCTACAGTTAGATCGGGTTTGATCTTTTCCGCAGAATATGTATAGGATGTATCTGACAATGTCACATCATCACTTATTATCGTTGTTACTTTAGACGGATCATTGATATTTTTTACATATTCTAATGCTGCTTTCGCATTAACAGCTCCGAAGCTCCCTGTAAGTCCTTCTCTTCCGTCCGTTGCATTACTCGGTACAGGGTCTGCTGTGCTTTCGATGGCTGCTTTCACCTGTTCTACTGTCAAATCCGGATTTTCCGCCCATAAAAGAGCACAGATTCCAGACACAATTGGTGCTGACATTGATGTTCCGGACATATTTTTGTAATAATCTTTTCCATCGATTCTCTCACAATAAGTGGATAAAATTTTTTCTCCCGGCGCACTGATATCTTTCTGCATGTTATAGTCTGACCATGAACTGTTATCTCCTTCTTTATTCAAAGAGGTCACAGAAAGACATGCGTCAAAATCAGATGGATAAAGCGGGTCCGTCAACGGCTGTCTTGTCGTTCCATCTCCATTTCCCCCGGCACACACACAAAGAACATTATAATCATCTGCCAGTTTCTCAATTTGATTTTCCAGAATCATATCTGTTCCGCTATTAAAATATGTACCTGCACTCAAATTAATCACATGAAGATTCTCCACTTCATTGTTGTCTATAAGATTCTGACAGTATATCAAGCCATTTAACATTGATTTTGTTGTTGCATTTTTCCCTTCATCGTCAAATATCTTTACCGGAATAATCTCTGCATTGTAAGAGGTCCCTGCAATTCCTATTCCGTTATCCGCTTCTGCCGCAATCAGGCCGCATACATGTGTTCCATGTCCGAGATTCCCCCCACCTGCCGCATCTCCTCCGTATACGGTGGAATCAACTGTCAGCGGTTCACCATAATAAACATCATAAGCTTTATCAGAAATATTGTTTTCCAGATCTGCATGATCTAATCTGCAACCCGTATCCAAAACTGCTATCGTAACTGTCTTTTCGCATTTTGCGAGATCCCATGCTTCTTTTACATGTGCGTTATCCAGATAATAAGTTTGACTGACATCCACAACGTATTCATCATTTGTCACATATTGGGTCTCAGTATCCAGCGTATGGTAAATATAATTGGGCTGAGCATAACTGATCCTATCTTCTTCCATAAGTTCTTGCGATATTTCCTGCACATCTTTGTTTACCGGGATTTCAGCCGCAACGATCGTCCCCATTTTTTCATCACTCTCTGAAATCTCCTCTGTCACAGTAATATCCATATCTTCCAAAATCTGATTTGCTTCTTCCTGAATCGTTTCCGACTTAGTATCTGACACCCCCGCATCATCATAGACTACCAGTATCTCATTTTCTTCTGCTTCCTGCCATGTTGAAACTTCTTCATTCGGAGCAGCCTTAACATACCCCAAAGAAGCTGTTGCAAATAACAGCACTGATATTGCTGACAGTATTTTTCGTTTTAATGTTTTTCTATTCATCTCTATAACCATTCCTACTCTTTTCAAAATACTTTATTATGCAAATTATACTCGCTTTCTTTTAAGCACACAAGAAATGCCTTCAAAATAACACTATCCCCTCTGAAATTTCCTGCAAAATTACTTTATATATGATAAAATATATATATTAAAACCAAATTAAAGGAGAGCCGTCTATGAAATACAAAAGAAAGTATTTAAAAAAGTCCTATTTTATTTTTTTCATTTTAATAATATTAATTTGCGGTTTTTTTCTCACAGTTCATACTTCTGAAGTTAAGGCTGCTTCTAAAACAGTAAAATATAATGGAAAAACCATTGCTAAATACAACAAAAAAGGACAAATGGTGCTTATCCCTTCAAAAAATGCCACCACAAATTACAAAAATTTAAATTATCTGATGTCAGGGAACAAAAAGAAAACAATTGTTATACCAAAGAAATCATCTATCAAGCTTAATGGTGTGCTAAAGCCTGGCAATAATACTACGCTCATCGCAACAGATGCGAAAATAATCGGGAAGAAAAAAAGCAATATTATTTTTGCAGCTCCAAATAAGAAGCTAAAGAATTTTTCCATTATCGGAGGTACATGGCGCAGCGCTGACAAAAAAGGAAGAACCGGAAGCCTCTTTGCATTTTCCTATGTAAAAAATCTTGTGATAGACGGCATCGACTGCAATGCTAATTACAAGGGACATGCACTGGAAATTATTGCCTGTAAAAATGTTACAATTAAAAACTGTAAAGTTTCCGCAATAGGTTCTAATCCCGAAAAATGTCTGGAAGAACAGATACAGATTGATCTTGCCACCAAAAAAACTGCCCCCAAAATCGCCGAATATGGACAAAAATATGTAAAAGGGCAGACTTGCAAAAATGTATATATTTTAAATAATACCGTAATCGGTGCACGAGCTGTAGGAATCAACTGGACAGATTCCGAAAACGGCAAATGGCGGAATCAATTCCATCAAAACATTGTAATCAAAGGCAATACTCTCACTGGTACTACTTCTGAAGCACTTGCGTATTTCAATGTCATTGGCGGAGAAATAAGTAAAAATACTATTACCACTAACGCAACACGAACAGACGGAAATTCCTCCTATACAATCGGAATACATGTAGCAATTTTCGGAGTAGCACCTGATTCCATGAAAAATTCCACACTGAACATTTCTGATAATGTTGTAAAAGGAAAAAGAAATGGTATCCATTTCAAGGGTTACTTTAACAGCAATGAAACCAAATGTCTGTCACAGCTTGGGACAGTCAATGTAACCGGAAATACTGTATATTGTAAAGACGGTATAAAAAAAGCAATTGTTCAGGTAAAAAACAGTTGTAAAAAGCTTACTCTCTCAGACAATATTCTTTATACTTGGAAATAGACAAAATTATATTATAAATGATTGAATTGGATATTATAACATAATATCCAATTCAATCGGACAATGATCAGATCCCATAACATCTGTATGAATCTTCGCATCTATTAATTTATCTTCCAGACATTGTGATACGCAAAAATAGTCAATCCGCCACCCTGCGTTCTTAGCTCTCGCACTAAAGCGGTAAGACCACCAGGAATAAATTCCTTCCTGATCCGGATAAAAATAACGGAAAGTATCGATAAATCCCGCTTCCAGAACTTTTGAGAATTTCTCACGTTCTTCATCTGTAAATCCGGCATTTTTCCGATTTGTTTTTGGATTTTTAAGATCAATCTCTTTATGTGCAACATTCAGATCTCCACAGAAAACTACCGGTTTTTTCTCTTCTAACTTTTTAAGATAACAAAGAAAATCTTCTTCCCACTTCATGCGATACGATAATCTGGCAAGCTCATTTTGTGAATTCGGTGTATACACTGTCACAAAATAATAATTATCAAATTCAAGAGTAATGACTCTGCCTTCCTGATCGTGTTCTTCTATTCCAATTCCATATGTCACACTGATCGGTTCTTTTTTTGAAAAAACAGCCGTTCCGGAATACCCTTTTTTTACCGCATAATTCCAATACTGAAAATACCCCGGTGTGTCAAGTTCAAGCTGTCCCTCCTGCATTTTTGATTCCTGGATACAGAAAATATCTGCATCTGCTTCTTTAAAATAGTCAAGGAATCCTTTTTGTACACAAGCACGGATTCCATTAACATTCCATGATATTAATTTCATTTTAATAATAAACCTTTCTTAAAAAGAGTCCTCTCGCCGGAGCCAGAAAGCCTGCAAGGCTTCTGTCTTCCGCCGCAATTACGACAGGAAGTTTTGATGCATCCCTCTGACCTGTACCTATTTCAAGCAGAGTACCTGTAAGGATCCGTACCATATGATATAGAAATCCTGTGCCGTAATAAGTAATCCTGACCTTCTCTCCGTTACTTACAATTTTGATATTCATAATTTTTCGGATCGGATCTTTACAGTCTTTATCATCTGTAAAACTAGTAAAATTTTTAACCCCCGTTAAATAGGGAACTGCATTTCTCATTGCCTCAATATCCAATTTTTCCGGATAGTGGTAACAATATCTCCGGGAGAAAACATCTGGCTTTTCGCGGCAGTCAATATAGTATTCATATTTTTTCCCTTTTGCACTTTTTCGCGCATGAAAACCATTTTTTTCAAGTTCAACTTTCACGATACGAATGTCTTCAGGCAGATATCTGTTTAGAGCCTCCTTAAATTCCTGCAAATCATACAGTTTTGAAAGCTTCACACTTGCAACCTGTCCTCTGGCATGAACACCTGCGTCAGTTCTGCCGGAACCATCTACCTGTACCCTGTATCCGACCAGTTTACCAATACTGTACTCTAATACAAACTGTATTGTATTATCCGTTGTCGCCTGTCTCTGCCACCCCTGATATCTGCTTCCGTCATAGGAAATCGTCAATTTGTATGTTCTCATCTTACTAATATCACCCAATCTAACTTATACTTCATATATACTTTATTTTAAAATTTTTTTCAGTTCGTCCATAAAGGTATTGACATCTTTAAATTCTCTGTATACAGATGCAAAACGAACATATGCAACCTCATCCAGATCTTTCAGCTCGTCCATCACCAGTTCGCCGATCACACTGCTTGGAATTTCTTTATCCTCTAAGCTGAAAATTTTTGTTTCAATAGCATCAATCGTGTTTTGAATTTCTTCTGCAGATACCGGTCTTTTATAGCATGCTCGTAATATGCCATTTTCTATCTTTCTTCGGTTATACTGTTCTCGATTATTATCCTTTTTTATGATAATGAGCGGTATCGTCTCTACTTTCTCATACGTGGTGAAACGTTTCCCACATGCATCACAGGAACGGCGTCTGCGGATCGAATTTCCATCTTCTGCCGGTCTTGAATCTATAACTCTTGTATCTGGATTACTACAATATGGACATTTCATTTTGACTCTATCCTTTCATTTTCAATGTATCTGTCTGTTTGCTATATTATACCCCTATGGTACACTAATAACAGTATATCTTCTGATAAATAAGAAGTCAAATCGCAATTACGATTCTTCATGAATTTCTACCAGAATAATATCAGGACCGATTTTCTTTATGCACTTAAAAGGAATAATAAATTCCGTGCCATCTCCGAACAATCCGCACCATTTCCCGGCTTTTGGGACAATAATTGCTTCAATACAGCCTTTGCATTCATCAATAATCAAATCCGCAACACAGCCTAGCTTTTTACAATCACAAATATTAATAACTTCTTTCTCCTCAAGCTCACTAAGTCTCATTTTTCCCCTTTCTTACTATTTTCTCTGGCAAGCTATATACTGTCTGAAAAAATAAATCCGCATACACTATCTTGATATAGTATATGCGGATATTCATTAACTCGTTATTTTTCTTCAAGGTCAATCACTGAAACCGGGCAGCCATCTCTGGCTTCTATAGCTGCTTTTTCATATTCCGGCAAAACATCAGCATACGCTTCTGCAACGCCATCTTCATTGAATCGAAATACTTCCGGGCATGCTGCAACACATGCACCACAGGAAATACACCCTTCATTCACTTCTGCTTTCATAGAGCGCCTCCTTATACTGGTAAATATACTTTTTCACTATTCTGCCCTATATCAGCAATCTTATTCCTCTATTGATCTATTTATTTAATCCATGTACCATTCTTTCCGTTCAGCGCATCTTTCAGGCAGTCAAAAGATGTAATAAGAGCACGTCTTCCTTCGCGTTTTTCAATAAATTCTACTGATGCACTAAATTTCGGAAGCATATTATACTCTCCAAAATGTCCTTCCTCCATATATTTCTTTGCTTCTTCAACAGAAATCTCACCAAGAGACGCTTCTTCAGGACGCCCAAGATTAATCTTAACTTTCTCAACACTGGTAAGAATGATAAGTTCATCTGCATTTACTTCTTCTGCCATCTTTCCGGCTGTCAGGTCTTTTTCAATAACAGCACTGGCACCTTTCAGATGATTGTCCTGCTGCAACACCGGAATACCACCGCCACCACATGCAATAACAACCTGATCTGCATCCAGCAGAGTACGGATGGCGTCAATCTCTACAATGCTTACCGGATTAGGTGCGGACACAATACGTCGATAACCTTTTCCCGGCTCCTCAACAACGTAATTTCCTTTTCTGCGCTCTTCATTTGCTTCCTCTACATTCATATAACGCCCTAAAATCTTAGTAGGTATATAGAAAGCCTCATCATACGGATCCACAATAACCTGTGTCAGAATTGTGCTGACCGTTCTGAAAATACCACGGTTCAGAAGCTCTTCTCTGATCGCATTCTGCAAATCATATCCGATATACCCCTGACTCATAGCAGAACAAACTGACATTGGCGCTGCAGTATAATCATCATGTGTTTTACCGAACTCATTTAAAGCTGTATGAATCATTCCTACCTGCGGAGCATTACTGTGTGTAATCGCTACCTGATATCCATCTTCAATCAGATCTGCGATTACTTTGGATGTTTTCTTTACTGCCTCCATCTGCTGCGGCAGTGTAGTTCCAAGCGCACGATGTCCTAATGCAACTACCACTCTTTTTTTCATAAATCTATACCTCTTTTTTCTTATATTTCCCCAACAATTCTGAGTTACCGAAATCCTTATTCAAAAGTTATCCGTCACACTCCACATAAAAACAGTATAGTTGTTTTTTATGCAAAATGCAATAAAAGAATCTGTATAGCTAAACATGATACAAATCTCATTCAAACTGAAATTTCTTTAACCTATACATAAAACATCGGGGTAACAGGATTCGAACCTGCGACCTCACGGCCCCCAGCCGTGCGCTCTAACCAAACTGAGCCATACCCCGATAAAACTATTCTATCGAATCACTTCATATAATGCAAGGATTATTTTATTCTTTCTGAAATATAAAGTATAATAAAATTATGTATAAAAACTTATTTATTATTGATAGTATTTATGGTAAAATATACCTATATTCTTTTACATTTTAACACAATATAGCAAAAGGACGGTTCACTATGAAAAATATTATTCATCACAAAACTTTACGCGAACAGGTTGCCGATGCAATACGGAAGAAAATACTGCATCATGAGTTAGAGCCTGGCATGCGCATCACTGAATCAGAGCTTGCTACCGAATTCGGAGTTAGCCATGGTCCCGTTCGTGAAGCTCTACGACAACTGGAACAAGAAGGATTGGTAGAATATACAAGAAATGTGGGCTGCTCCGTAAGAGACATTTCTTTTCCTAATGTAATAGAGGCTTTGCTCATTCGGGGTTCTTATGAACTTACCGCCGCACGTGCATGCGCCGGTAATCTATCTGATAATGCACTTTCCGAAATGTCTGATATATTAGAATCCATGAAAAATATGGATTTTTCGGATTATACGGAATCCATTATTTTTGACAATAAATTCCATAAAGTTCTCATAAAAGAGGCTCATATGCCTTATCTTGAAAGCGCATGGAATGCACTTGATTTTGTAACTTTCTTCAGTTTTTATGGTCAGACCGAGAACTGCTCTTCCGTTGCAAAAAGACAATATAACACTCACAAACCAATCTATGATATCTTTGCTTCGAGAAATTTGGATGATATTTGTAATATCATTTCTGAACATTATAAAGGATCTATTTATTATATGCTCAAAGACAAAAAAATGACAGAAGATGATTTTCCATTTTCTTTCGATATCATAAAACCATAAAAATACCGGGATACACCTTTCGAGCGTATCCCGGTATTTTTATCCAGTTATTAAAAAGTTAAATTGCTCTTGTATATTTTTCAAGCCATTCTTTCTCTTCATCATTAAGATATGGTGTAAGAGTCTCATATACTTTTTTATGATAATCATTCAAAAGCTTCTTATCTTCTGCTGTCATAATATCCGGATTAATTGCATCAAGATCCATCGGAATCAGTGTAATTGCATCGAAATACATAAACTGTCCATATTCATTCTTCTCTCCTTTGCAGCAAAGAAGCTCATTTTCCAGACGGATTCCGTGAGAACCTTCTACATAAATTCCAGGCTCATCTGTAATTACCATACCTTCCTGAAGCACTTCTGTCTCACCTTTGCGATATTTCCAACGGAAACCTGCAGGTCCTTCATGGATATTCAAAAGATATCCTACACCATGACCTGTACCATGATTAAAGTTCATGTTTCTATCCCAGAACGGTTTTCTTGAAAGAATATCAAGCACAAGACCTGTACATCCCTCTAAGAATTTTGCACTTCCAAGCTGAAGGTTACTGATTGCAACCAGAGTGAAGTCATCCTTCATCTGCTGAGAAACTTCTCCAAGTGCATATGTTCTTGTTACATCTGTGGAGCCTTCCCAGAAGCCTGCCCCTGTATCTGTCAGGAAGAAACTTCCCTCTTTCAATTCAACATCTGTTTCAGGTGAAGATGTATAATGAACGATTGCGCCATGTTCGCCGTAAGAAGCAATTGGTTCAAAGCTCGGACGAATAAAGTTACCCATCTCAGCACGGAACTCATCCAGTTTATCAGTAGCACTCATCTCAGTAATTTTAATCTTGCCTACATTTTCTTTCAACCACTTCATAAATCTTACATGAGCAACACTGTCTTTAATCTGTGCCTTACGGATATTAGCTATTTCTACTGGATTTTTGATAGCTTTCATAAGGATTGCAGGATTTCTCTCATCAATTTTCTTAACATTCTCCGGAATATTATTATACAGAGCATAGTTAAGTTTACCTGGATCAAGCATAAGTACAGTATTTTCATCTAATTTACGAATATCTTCATAAATGTCATTATATGGATGAAGATTTACATTATTTGCTGCCAGATCAGCTTTCATGGCATCATCTAATTTACTTTCATCAATATAAAGCTCCATACTATCCATTTTAATAATAGCGTAGGATAATACTAATGGGAAGAATTCAATGTCATCTCCACGGATATTCAATGTCCAGCAGATATCATCAAGAGTAGTAAGCACATGTGCATTTGCCCCTGCTTTTTCCATCTCTTCACGAGTTCTCTTTAATTTGTCAGCTGCTGATTCTCCTGCATACTCAATACCAAGAGAAAATGCAGGTGCTTTAGAAAGTTCCGGACGATCTTCCCAGATCAAATCAATAAGATCCTCATGATAAGCTACTTTAGCGCCTTTTTTCTCTGCAATATCTGCATATTCCTGTCCTTCTCCTACAGATACTACACGTCCGTCAAATCCAAGTGTCTCTCCGGATTTAAGAGTTTCTTCCAAATATTCTGTAAGTTCCGGTACGCCTGGTTCTCCCATCTTCATAAGTTCTACTGTTGTACCCTCAAGCTGTTGTGCAGCCTGAATAAAGTAACGTCCATCAGTCCAGAGACGAGCTTCATCTTTTGTGATCACTGCTGTACCTGCTGAACCGGAGAATCCTGTAATATACTTTCTTGCTTTAAAATATTCTCCAACATATTCGCTCTGATGGAAATCTGCAGTTGGAACGATATAAGCATCAATTCCTTTTTCTGCCATTTTTGCACGTAAATTTGTTAATCTCTCAGGAATACTCATTGTGTTACGCCTCCTAAAATAATTGTTATAGTAGGGCCTCTCCCCTAATCAATATTAGGATTGACAGGTATTTCATATGTATCCCCGCAATCCTAATATTATTTTACACGATTATTATACAATAATCTACCATATTCTTATGCTTTTTCTCCGTCCTGATTTTCAACCAGTGCTGACAAAGGTTTATCCAGAACAATTAAAAGTACAACTGCGACAGCTGCAACTACTGCAACGATAATACATCCAGTTGTAAATTTCAAAGATCCGCCAAACAGTCCGTTATAAAGATATCCATATCCTTTTGCTGCAAAGAAAATTGCAAGTCCCCATACAGACTGCATTGTTGAATAAATACGGCTCGGTGCATATTTTGCAATAAATGAGTTACCAAGTGGAGAGAAGAACATCTCACCCAGAGTAATCAATAATGCAAAAATCAGCAGCCACAGACAGCTAACCTGTCCATCTCCTCGCATAACATCAAGAAGTGCGAAGAACAAATAACCAACACCAAGAGTACCAATACCTAATGCACATTTCTTATAGATACTGATGTCACCCTTCGGTCTGTTTTCAAGATAACTCCAAAGCTTCGGTGTTACGAACATACCAACCAGTACACAGAATAATGCATTTGCTGCATCAAACCATGTAAGTGGTACATTATATCCTGCAACAACCCAGTTAGCATTCTCGCCCCAGTGATAATATACTGGCAGGTATGCAAGATACCAGAAAATCCAGAAAATAATTGCAAATGCAGAAATAAGAATAATTGCTGCAATTCTCTTCTTTTCCATTCCAGTATATGGAACTTTCTTTGCTTCTTTATTCTTAGCTTTTACTTCTGCTTCATGAGCAAGCTCTTCAGCTGTCTGCTCTTTCTTGAATGGCTTCTTACCAGCCTCTCCCATGAAACGAGATCCAACTGCAAACCAGATTGCTCCTAAGAACATCAGGACAGCAGCAACCTTGAAACAAGGTCTGAATCCAAGAACTTCTCCATTAGCAAATACATCCTGATACAGGATACCTACAACGAACGGGCCGGCAAATGCACCAATGTTAACCAGACCATAACGGATAGAATATGCTTCATTCAACTGTTCTCTTGGAACAATACGTCCAATCAACGGACCAGTCTTATAGAATGCAAGTCCAAGGCTGATACACCAGATCATTGCATACATCATTGTGCTGTCTGTTGCCAAAGATCCAAGCCAATATCCAATTCCACAAAGCACCATACCAAATGGTGTCGTATATCTGGCACCGATCAAACGGTCGCAGACGATTGCACAGATGATAGGAAGACCATAAGAAAATGCGGTAAGGTTAGACTGCATGTTAGCAGCTACACCATCAGAAAGGCCAAGACCACCTTGTGCTACACCTGTTGCTACGAATACAAGAAGAATTGAACGTCCAAGATAGTAAGAGAAACGCTCAAAGATTTCTGTCGTAGAACATGCCCAGAAGCCCTTTGGAAGCTTCGTTTTTGTTTGAGTACTCATTTACTCTTTCTCCTTTATTTATATTCCATGTATTCTATTATATATTTATTATTTATAATTTACAATAGAG
>JBJFCD010000131.1:0-12894 GCA_051888795.1 Lachnospiraceae bacterium
CGATACGCTTTTACCTTATAGTAATATGTTTTTGAACTGGAAAGCATTTCATCTTTATATGATACTGTAGAAGCTTTTTTTATCGTAGCAATTCTTTTGTATTTTCCATTCTCTGATGTACTGCGGTACACTGCATAACCACTCGCGCCCTGCACCTTTTTCCATTTAATTTTTATAGAGGTTGGTGATGAACTTGCAGCAGCGTATACAGGTGCAGAAAGGATTTTCTTCTGTGTTTTAACTGCTGACCAGTTTCCATATACAACCTCTTCATCCGTCACTCCGTATGCACGTAATTTATAATAATATGTTTTATTAAATGAAGTATCCTTATCAGAATATGTTACTATAGCTGCCGAATCAATTTTCTTAATCAGCTTATACCCAGAATCTTTTGAAAGACTCCTGTAAATCTCATATCCTGCTACGCCTGCCACCTTCCCCCAGTCAAGTTTAATAGCAGTATACGAGGATGTACTGGTGAGAGTCGTTATCCCAGGTATGATTGAAAAATATTCACTCTTACTATCTATATACGAACCAATACCATTCACTGTGACAGATGCTGTCCCAATATCAATATTATTATTGTATTCAATCGTATAATCCTTATCTAATTCAAGAATTGTATCGCCATATTTTACTGTGACGCCTGGTTCTTTAGCTTTACCGTCATAGACAAAACTATTTTCAGAAAGTATAATCATACTTTCACTTAAAGAAATTAATTCATTTTCTGAATCATCAACTCCAGATTCTGAATCAACTCCAGATTCTGAATCACCTCCCGGTTCTGTGTCCTGTTCAATATCCTCAACATTCAAACTTGTACCTTCGCTTTCCGATTCTGCTTTACCTGTTAAGTCATTATCTGATGCCAGAGTATTTGCCGGAAATGTAATCAGCAAAACAATTGCCAATATCAGACCAAGACCTTTTTTTCCTATGAATGACATTCTCTCTTTCCTTTCCCTGATAATTCTTTTAGTACAATTATTTACCCAATAAAATCTTATCAATTGCCTTATCTGTGGCATGACCATCATAATTTGCAAAATTTTCTTCTACAAACTTATATACTTTTTCAATTTCATAATCGTGATTTTTCAGCGCTTCCATCATTTCAGCAAATGTATCACATACTTTTCCAGGAGCACATTCTTTTACACTTCTGTGTACTCCTCTGGACAATTCATAAATCTCTCTATCCGGTGTGTAGAATAAAACAGGCTTTTTCATCAAAGAGTATTCAAAATAATTTGAAGAATAATCTGTAATCAATATCTCTGTGACATAATAAAGATCATTTATATTCGGATAAGACGCAAAATCTATAATTTTATCCTGATATTTTTCCGGAATTTTTATCGGATCATCTACAAATGGATGCATTTTAACCAGAAAAACACACTCATCCCCACAAAAATCATATATTTTTTTGAGATCCAGCCATCCATAATTATAGTATGCATTTTTTTGTCCGCTGCCCCTAAATGTCGGTGCAAACAAAATAATCTTTTTATCTTTAAATGTAGGATACTCTTCATAAAATTCCTTACGAAAATCCTGAATTCTGTCCTCATCCAAGAATCCGTCAAGCCTCGGCATTCCTACCGGGAGAAACGCCTCTTTTTCAAGTCCGAACACCTCAGAATACACTTCGACAAGTTCTTCCGATCCAACCAGTACATAATCATACTTTTTATGACATGACCCAGATGGGAACGGCGTTCCTCTCTTACCGAAACGGCTATATCCAACCGATTTAAAACCAACACCTGCATGCCATACCTGGATTAGTTTCGTCTTTTTTCTCAAATTCAGGAATCCGAAAACGGGTACATAATCATCTACAAAAATGTAGTCTTGTTGTGCAATTTTAAAGATCAGCTTTGCCCAGCTGAAAACACTCATATGTGTACCAACCGCTTTGCGAAAAGAATAGCTGATATTAAACTGTTTATCCAACTCCCTCTCATGAAGACGCTGATCAATGAATTTGAGGTTTCCCCATAAATAATCTTTTGTTTCGCTCATAAGCAATATATTTTTCCCACGTTTTGGGAAAACATGAGACCAGAACAAATAAAACAAACGCATAAGGACAACCGCAGCATACATATACATACGTTTAAACTTGCCTGGTATGGTCAATGCTTCCTGCACGTACCTTCTTGTCTTCCAATGTTCATTTTTGATCATAAAGTACGTATTGATGTAAAACCAGAAATATTTTTCTTCTTCCATCAAAGAACTGAAGGACACATTATACGCATATTTACCGCCTCCATAACGAAAAATACGAGAATAATCCTCAAAATGATATGCCACTTCATGAGATGCAAGGCAGACAAAGTCTCCATCTTTTGTAGCTGCCATAATCCTCCAACGTCCATTATCCAGAAATTGGCGTCCTTTCATCGCTGTGATATTAAATCTGAAATGGTAAACTCCATCTTCCAAACTGTCATACTCTACCGCAAAAGAATCCTTTATTTTCATGCCAACAATACTTTGGTCTTCTTCATCACGATAAATCTTTCCCAGACTTTCCATACGGAAATTTGCTTCACCCACATAGTTCGTCTTAATATCAATAGAAAGAAAAATTCTTTCCCATTCTAGTTTTACGACTTCAAATAATACTTCTGATTTACTCATTATTTTTGTCCTCTTAATTTTCTTAATTTTCGAGCTATCCAAGTTTTAATTTTAACCCTCCATACTCCTTCTAATACAACAACTGTTACTTCATTAGCCGGAATATAAGGAATATTCGTTTCATCTTTCAATAGATATCTCTTTCCGTCATTTTTCTGTGAGTATTTTCCTTGCGGTTTTAATGTCCCGTCCTGCAGATACCAGAACCATCTTTCATCTGCTTTAATCCTCATCCGCCATCCAAGGAAATGATATCCCGGATAATGAAATGCATTGGCTAAAAGTTTATTCTGCCCATTATTTGCAAACAAGTTTTCCAACTCATACTCAACAGAACCACTTGCCAAAATTTTCAAATTTCCTCTTGTTTCATCGAATTTACAAGACACTTTTCTGTTTCTCACGCCACAATTATAAATCACTTTATATTCCGAAGAATCCTTTTTCCATGCCGCTTCTGCAGCCAATGCAGTTACTTTATTATCCCACAGTTCCGGAATCTTCGTATATTCTAAAAATTTCCGGATTTCGGGGTGTTTTTGTTCATCGTATTCTTCAACTGGCATAAAAGAACTATCTTTCAAATACCAGTTCCACTGTCCATCAATTTTAGCTTTTATATACCAGCCATCTGAAAGATAACCTTTTCGACAAAACTCGTTTCTGATAAAACACTGGGAACCATTGCACATTGTTAACCCTTTCGGCTGAAATCTCCACATTCCTCCAGACAACTTTTCTATGGTTCCTTCGGTACTATCATAAGTTCCCTTGGTGACATCCGTGTAGTTTCCACTGAAATATGCAAGCTGTGTTTTCCAGACCCCTTCTAATAAAACAGTATCAATGTGATTCGCTGGCAGATATGGAATACTGTCCATATCTTTAAAAAGAGGAATTTTACCATCTTCACTTGCTTTATGATCTCTCAGCAGCTGTAGCGTACCATCATTCAAATACCAATACCATTTCCCACAACTTTCAACTTTCATTCTCCATCCGACAAACTCGTACCCGGGATATTCAAATGGATTTTTATCAAAATTCTCCTGTCCATCATTGGCAACTCTTTTTTCAGGGCTATATTCAGTATCAGATTCCAGTCCGCTATTAAATACAATCCTATAACAATTGCTTTCTTTTTTCCACACTGCATCCGCTGCAATATATGATACATTCTCATCAAAAACATCTGATAACACATCATTTTCTGCAAACTTTCTTATAGGTGAATGAATATTTTCATTATATTCATTCACATTAACAGATGTCCCATCCTCCAAATACCATTTCCATCCATTTTTAGTTTTTAATCGAATTTTCCATCCGTCAGGAAGATATCCTTTTCTGCTAAATTCATTACGATATAATTTAAGATTCTCTTCTTCTAAAGCTTCTTTCGGACAAAATTCCCATATACCCTCGTGTGATTTTTCAATCCTTCCTTTTCGGCTGTCATAAGTTCCCCTTCCGGCGTTTTCATACAGACCACCTATTGTATATTTAATTTTGTCTTTCCATACTCCTTTCAAAATAACCTTATCAATATAGCTTGCAGGCAAATCTGGTATCTTCGCATCATTATCAATAATAGCCCTTTCCGCATCGTAATCTTCACAATAATCTTCTACTCTTTGAAGCGTTCCATTATTCAGATACCAATACTCTTTTTCATCTTCTTCTACACAAATACGCCATCCGACAAATTCTTTTTTCAAATTAGTATCCTTATTCTTTTCATGATACATCACCGGATATGACAAGCTGCCTTCTTTCCATATAGCATCTGCAACGATAATTGCAATTTTGTTGACCGGAATATAGGGAATTTTCTCTCCTTCTTTAAACTTCCGTATAGGCGGATGTATCTCTTTATTATACTCATCTGTAGAAACAAAAGTATCATTTTCCAAATACCAGAACCATTTTTTATCAATTCGGAAACGAATCTTCCATCCATCAGGCAAATACCCTTTACGGCTGAACTTATTCTTCTTCAGACAAACCTCGCCATTATTCTTCATTTTCTCTGCAGTGCACAGCTCCCATGAACCAGTTGACAATTTTTTTACTTCTCCGTCTGATTTATCATAAGTTCCTTTTCCAATCTCTGGAAATACTCCGCTATTATAATGCACTTTATATGAAAGGCTCTTTTTCCACTCATCATAATCCCGAACCGGTCTTTGACTTTGCTCCATTCTTCGGATTGCAGACAATATAAATTCTGACGATTCTTTCTGCTTTTGTTTCAAAATCGGTCTTACTTTGGAATAATCAATATCTGGCAGAGGGTTGGTAAGTATATCACTTTCTCTATTAATTCTTCTGTCATTGAGCCCAAACATATCCAGAACATGCGTTACTTTATCTCCATTTCTCATGCCTACATACAGCTGTTTTTCAAAAAGTATACTAAAACAGCATGAATGGAAAGAATTTGTAAATACACAATCTGCATACTTAATATATCCAAGCCACTCTTCAATTCCCATATCATAATTGTATATAGTCTCAATATCGTCGTATTTTGCAAGTCGCCCCTCTTTAAGAGGACGTTCTGTAATTTCAACAATTTTTAAATTATGTTCTCTTGCATATTTAACTGCCTGATCTATTGTATCTTCCGCTCTTTCCATGACATAATACAAGAACAGATAATGTTCCTCTTTCGGTTTTACAAGAATATTCTCATAAAACTCTTTATCATGCAAAAGTACAGGATCAAGAACCTTTGTTACTTCATTATCTATATTCTCATCCAAATACTTTTTCAGGCTGTCTTCACGCACGGAAATCGCATCAATATCCTGAACATAATGTAAGAAAGTATTCTCATCCTCCTCATTTTCGCTAAAGAATACTCCTCGACTTGCCGCATAAGAAATCTTCCATTTATTCTCCATTGCTTTGCTGGCAAGAAAAAATCCTCTGTCAAAACCTATATTAGGCTCTTTTTTCCATATAACATCTGTACAACAAATATAGCAGTCAAATCCTGGATCTTTAATTTCCAGAAGATCACTGTCATAACATTCTTCCGTCTTTATATAGTTGGAATCAATAAAATTTTGGAACTTATCATAGCGACGTTCTCGCTCATAATATAATTCTTTCCATGAATCCCGCAGTCCGGAAATTCTTTTCCACTCATTGATTTCTGTCTTGTTTCTCCCACTGGAAACAAAATTATTACACATTCTAGCATAATAATCATATGGATGTCTCAAATCAAAATTATTAAAATAAATCGGTTTATAACTGATTATCGTACTTTCTATTCCATTTTTAAGCAAAAACTGCTGAAAAGCATAATTATGCAACGGACATGCGAAATTCAACCCTTTTGAATACATATTAATAGATATGATTCCAATCTTCATATAGTTTCCTCCATACAGTTCACTCTTCTATATAAAATAAATGCACTATTTGGTATACAGACTGTCTTCTGACAAATGCAACTCCTTCTTAATCTGTGTGGTTGATATTCCCACTGTTCTGTCAAGATACACAACCTCGCATATATCTCTCAGATTTTCAAACTTCTCATGACCTTTCCAGTCACTTCCCATAACCACTGTATCCACTTTATATGTTAAAACATCATCTCTCTTCTGATCCCAGTCATTTTCAGGAATCACAAGATCTACATAGCGGATTGCCTCAAGCATTTCTTTTCTTGTCTCATAATTATGATATGCTTTTTTTCCTTTTATAGCATTAAACTCTTCTGTAGAAATTGCTACAATCAAATAGTCCCCCAGAGCTTTTGCTCTCTTTAAAAGGCGAATATGTCCATAGTGAAGTAAATCATATGTTCCGTAAGTTAATATTCTCTTCATATTTTTCTCCCTTTATTTTATCAAAGCAAGGATACGTTCTGATGAATGACCGTCGCAACAGCACATAAATCTGTTTTTAAAATCTGTTACTTCTTGCTTATTGAACCTCTCGTCGACATGTTTAATATAATCTATCATCTCATCATTTGTCCGACACAACGGACCCGGTGTAATCTCATCAAAATCATAGTACAGACCTCTTTCATCAATGTACTCTTCAAGGTCAAATACAAAAAATAACATTGGTCTCTCAAATAAAGAATATTCAAATACAACAGAAGAGTAATCAGAGATACAGATATCCGCAACTGTCATAAGCTCATTAATATTCATCTCCGAATCTCTTGTCATATCAAATGCAAATGTTCCTTTATATGGTTCCGGAATCTCCGGAAGTACTTTTACTGATTGATGATGTTTAAAGATCAAAATATATTCATCGCCCAGATTCTCTGAGAACTTCTTAACATCCAACTCATCCGGTGAGGTACAGCTTGAAACCTGTCCACGAAACGTTGGCGCATATAAAATCACTTTTTTATCTTTTGCCTGCGGAATGGCCTCGTATAATTTTTTATAGCAATTATCTACAAATTCAGGTTCAAAAAATTCATCCGTCCTGCTTATCCCAGTTGGCACAATAATGCCTGATTCCTTATCTATCCCCATAGATTCCTCAAAAATCCACGAAAGTTCCGGACTGGCAATTGTGACATAAGAATAATTTGTATTCAAAGGATATTTTTCATGGCCTTTTGCCGATTTTCCAAACTTTTTATCTATAGTGCTAAGTCCCACCTTTTTAAATGCTCCACATCCATGCCAGAGCTGAATATATGTAGTCTCAGGTCTGAGTTCAAAATACCCCATTAAATCGCTGGCCGTACAAACAAATATTGCTTTCGCTGTTGCCGCTTCCCGGATGTAATCCTTAGCATTCATATAATATTGGTCATCTGGCACTTCGCGAACCTGCAATGTAAATGTTTTCACTTCATAATCCGTATTTTTTTTCACATAATCCAACATATACTTCAAACTTGGTGAAATTTGGGGGCCACGTTCCATAAATACAATTTTATGTTCAACCGGTTTTTTCGCTTCTTCATTATAGACACGAGGATATATCTCTCTGATAAAATAACTTTTCAGCTCCCTTTTGTACAATTTTTTTCTTTTTTCTTCAGAATATTTCTCTTCAGGATATTTTTCTTCACAACGTTTACGCAAAGCATCCATCAACTGAACATTTTCCCGGTTGGAAAGTTCTGCTTTTTCTCTTTCCTTTTGTCTCTTTTTATAGATCTCATACGTCCCCTGAACTCCATACAGCTTAATGTTATTGATAATTCCAGCTACACCCATCTTTCATTACCTTTCTTTCCGATCTACTCATCCTTTATGCAAACAGCTTATCAAATAAACTTACTTTTCTGTCTTTAATAATTCGTTCTTTAAATTTTTCTTCCTGCTCTGCCTTTTTCTCTGCCTTTGTCATTGTCTGATAGCGTTCAACGTAATCCGAATAATGATCACAAACCACATCAATCGGACCATACTCTTTCATTTTCCCACCTTCCAGCCACATAGCCGTATCACAGAATTCACGAACCTGTGGGAGTGAATGCGAAATAAAAATAATTGTCTTCCCTTCTTCCTTTAGTTCATTCATTCTCACCAGACATTTTTTTGCAAAGCCTTTATCTCCTACTGACAGTGCTTCATCAATAATAAGGATTTCCGGATTCAGGCACAGATTAATAGAAAACCCTAGTCTGGATTTCATACCACTGGAGTATTTTTTTACTGGCTGATATAGGAAATCGCCTATTTCAGCAAACTCTATAACTCCATCGACAATCTCCTGTATCTGCTCTTTTTTCAACCCTAAAAGTGCACCTTTTAACTGAATATTCTCCAGCCCGGTAAGTTGCTTATTGAGACCTGTATTGATCGCCACCAGTGCCTGTTCTCCATTTACAACAATTTCTCCTTCATCTGGTGAAGCAATTCCGGAAAGCACCAGTGCCATAGTTGACTTTCCCGAACCATTTGTCCCAAGAATACCAAGAACCTGGCCTTTTTGTACTTCAAATGAAATATCTTTCAATGCATAAAAATATTGTGTCTTCTGATCTTTTTTTACTTCTTTATCTTTTCTTTTCAATTTATAGATTTTTGATACATTTTTAAATTGGATTGCAGTCTCTTTTTCCATATGATTCCCTCTTTTTTACAAATACTATTTAAACATTCCGATAACATGAATATTCACCTGAACGTTGTCTTCCTAAAAAACACAGGTCCTATTTGTCTTATTATATCAAATCTATGAATTTTGTCTTAAACTTGTACATCATGTAGCTTCCGAAAAAGAAAAGTACAAGCGTAATTCCCCAAAACCACGCCATAGACCAGCTATATGCCATAAATCCTCTGTGATAAAAGAAACAGTCTCTATATCCCTGAACCAGATAATAGATTGGATTGCACATAATAATTTTAGAAATCAATCCGTGACCAATTCTCTCAATATCCCACAAAATCGGTGTGAGATATAACAAAAGCCTCATACATGCTAAAATTAATTTTCTGGTATCTCTGGCAAGCATGTTAAGAACAGATGTTGTCAACGACAAAGAAATTGCGAAAATTATGGCACAGAACAGATAATAAATCAATCCCAACCAGTGTATATCCGGATAAAATCCCTGTGTAAAAAATACAATTATCAAAATCACCATCAGGCAAAAATGATCAAACAGCTTTTCCATTACAACTGTTGCCGGCAAAATACTGACCGGAAATTTCATTCTTGTGATAACATTTACCTTCGTATACACCGCATTACATCCGTCTGTAATACAAGGACTTATAAAAAACCATACAACCATGCCACCAAGCATCCAGACAATATAAGGGATATCATCAACAGCCTGTCGATCAAAAACATAACCAAATACAAACCAATAAGTAAGTACCTGGATAAATGGATTTGCAAAGTTCCAAAAAACTCCCAGCTTACTGTCCCTCATATCTGCAAGCAACTCATATTTCGCAATTGATTTGATTCTATGAAAGTTCTGATAATTTTCCGTCAGAACATATTTCGTACTTGTAAACAAAATTCTTCCTCCCTGGTTCTCGCAAGTTCAGCATTTGAAAATGCATATCCTAATATTATACTGAACCATACCGTTTTTGTCAAAATTTCTTGTCTATCTACCTTTTTACTTTTTCAGGCTATCCGGTACTTCTCTGGTTGAAAAGCCAAAGATCTGCTCTGTCTCCTTATACTGTATCATAGCACGGAACGTATACAGATCTTCCGGTGTTGTCACCTTTATATTTCCTCTCGGTCCTTCCACCAGTGTTACACTCTTTCCAAGTTTTTTCATCATGGAACAAGTATCAACAACTCCCTCATACTCTGGATTATCTTTTCTCATAAGCGCATGTGCTTCTAAAACATCTCCTAAATAGAAACATTGTGGTGCCTGAGCTGTATAGAAACTCTTTCTCGGAGGAACTTCATCAATATTTTCCCCATCTTGACTGATAACCGGAGTCTCATAAAGCGGAGTACATGTGATTGCAGTACCATGTTTTTTCACACACTCCAAATCTTCATCAATAAGTTCTTTTGTAATACAAGGTCGTACACCATCATGAATAAGCACAACTGCATCCGGAGTATTATTCTCTTTTGCTGCCTGAAGTGCATTATAAATAGAATCCAGACCTGAAACGCCACCCGGTACAATTTTCATCACTTTTGAAATCATATGACGTTTTACAAGTTTCTGAAGTTTACGAATATACTCTTCTTTACATGCTACATAAATCTCATCAATATCGGGATGTTCTTCAAATATATCAAGAGTATGAATAATAATAGGTTTTCCATTTACTTCGATAAACTGCTTTGGGAGTCCCGAACCCATTCTGGCTCCAACGCCACCTGCAAAGATAATTGCAACATTTTTACTCATGTTTCTTACTCTCCTTCCAGCTCCAGATATTCCAGTGTTCTCTCAAATCCTTCTTTTACCGAATATTTGGGATTCCATCCGATATTGCGTAATTTTTCACTGTTTAATATTCCCAGTGTATACGGGGCAGTACCTTTTGTCCCACCCTCAGGAATATCAAATACCAGCTTCAATCCCCGTTCCGGATAAATTGTAACCATAATCTCAGCCAGTTCACGGATAGATACTTTCCCATTTTCATTACCTATATTATAGACAATATCCTCGGAATCCAACAAAATACGAAATAGTCCTGCTACAGCATCAGCAATATAAGTATATGTTCTTACTGCTGTACCCTCGCTCCTAAGAACAATATCCTCATTGTGATATACATTCTTAAGAAAATCTGCCTGCACTCTTCCATCATATATTGACATACCTGGCCCATAAGTATGCGCAAGTCGTGCAATTTTTGTATTCAAGCCATACTCTTCATGGTAGCAGACACACATGGTCTCCGCCGCTTTCTTCCCTTCCGAGTAACACGAACGTGGATTTAACTGATCCACAAAACCGTATGTGTTTTCATAAAAAAATTCCTGTCCTTCAGATGGCTGACCGTAAATTTCCCTTGAGGAAATAAACATATATCCTTCTGCATTTTTTTCTTTAGCAAGGCTTAATGTATTAAATGTCCCAAGAGTATTTGCTGCGATTGTTTCTACCGGCTGATTCTGCATAATAAGTGGGCTTGCCGGACTGGCAGCGTGAATGATAAAGTCAATATCTTCCAGGATGTCAAAACGCTGCGTAACATCATGGATGACAATCTTTACGTCCTCCCTGTTTCTTACCTCTTCCGGAAGTTTTGATGCATTTCTGAGCACTGCGATCACTTTTATCCCATATTCGAATTTGTCATTCAGCATCGTTAATGTCTGCAGCATGTAAGTGCCAATCATCCCACTTGCACCAGTGATCAGAACTGTTTTTTTTCTTAATTTCCCCCAGGAAATATTTTCTTCTACAATAGCCTCCAAATCTTCTTTTAATACTCTGTTCATGATCATCCTCCATATCATTTATTTATTCATGAGCTTTAATACAAAATCAACAATATTTTTTGTTGCATGCTCTGTAGGTGTCACATATTTATCGGCAAATTTTCCTAGGCTTTCCATATCATATTTCTTTTCCTCAATAGCAGCCACAATCTCCTCTGCATTTTTGGAAATCACACCAGGAAGCTCTCCATAATAATCAATCGCGAGCCCACGTCCATCTGCATACAGATCCATATCGAAATTGTAAAAATACAGCGGAATCCTTCTTACTGCCGCCTCATATACAATACACGAATAATCACTGATTACATAATCAGCAGCAAAAATCATATCAAAACTGTCAAACTCCTTTGCCTGAATAACCTGAGGATCCACTGTAGCTTTTGACAATGGATGAAGCTTCACAACAAAATTGTATTTTTCATAATCAATAGCATCTGCAAGTTTTTGAAGAGCACTTTCAAATTCTTCTTCATGTTTCCGGAATGTCGGACAATATAAAATAACCGGTTTTTCTTTCAGATTTGGATATATTTCATAAATCCTTTTTTTTACCTTCTTTTCATAAGAGCTACTCGTCAATAGATCCAGCCTCGGAAGTGGCATCGTAATAATTTTTCCGATATTTGTATTAAATCCTTTTGCAAGGTGATCCTTATATGCCTCAGAACTGGCAAAAATATAGTCATAGTTCTTATGCATCTTCATTGCGTATGCCAGTTCACTTTTGCTTCCCTCTTCTGTATCCAGAGAAGTATAGCCAAACTTTTTCATTGTTCCCATAGAATGCCACATCTGGATTACTTTCAAGCTTTTTTTATGGTGAAGGATACTTACAACCATACAGTACGTATCTAGAACCACCACTTTAGATGTAGCAATATGAATCATCTGAGTTATCATATGAAACGCGTATTTTACTTTATCTGCAATTGTGGAAGCAACCCCTCCATCCAATGTATGGCATAGAAAAACTACCTCCACACCTTTATTTCGAGATTCTATTTCCTTTCGAATCATCCGAAATTCTTTTGATGGAACATTGCTCTGCCGACTGATCATTGTTACTTTATTTTTTACAGGAAGTAGCTTTATTAACGCATACAACACATTTAAGCACATTATTCCGATTTTTATGATCATGATCTTAATTTTTGTCATCTTTTTTTTCTTCCCACTTTACAAATTTATACGGACAATGTTGATTTTTTTTATCAAATGCTTCTGTACTATCCTTCTTCAAAAGCACGATTGCTGTCTGGAAAATAAGCTGAATGTCCTTTAAAATACTAAATTGTTCAATATACATCATATCCATGACCAGCTTATCCTTCGGCGTAGTATTATATT
>JBJFCD010000132.1:0-2906 GCA_051888795.1 Lachnospiraceae bacterium
ATTTCCGGATTCTCCAGCATTGGACATGGTCTCAAATGATTTTCATTAAATGGCTGATTGTCACGATATGCCATAAACAATGGCTGCTTTAATATTTCAAGCAAGCTGTGAGTTCGGATATTTGCCCCCGAATAATGAATAAATACACATGGTTCTGCATCACCATTTGCATTAATGTGGAAATAATTTCTTCCTCCTGCAATACATCCTCCAACAAACTCACCATCATTCTGGAAATCCATCGTAAACAATCCTTCACCGTTCTCTAACTTACGAATCTCCCTGATTCGATCCTTGATATACATTCTTTGTTCAGGCGTAGGAAGAAGCTCTAATGATGCATCATTTCCAACCGGCATATAGTGGAAATACATTGCATATCTGCATCCCTTATCCACCATAAGTTTCACGAATTCCTTGCTTGTTACTGACTCACAGTTCTTCGAAGTATAGCAGATGGATGTGCCAAAAATCAGTCCATTTTCCTTAAGCAGATCCATTGCATGCATAACCTTTCCGTATACACCTTCTCCCCTACGTAAATCGTTTACCTCCGGTGAACCTTCAAGACTGATAGCAAGCATCAAATTTCCGACTCTTTTCATTTCCTCACAAAATGCTTCATCCACTAATGTACCATTTGTAAACGCAAGGAATTGACATTCATGATGCTCCTTACACAGCTTGATAATGTCATTCTTTCTTACTAATGGCTCCCCACCTGTAAACATATAGAAATAAACGCCTAATTCCTTTCCCTGTTTTACTACATTTGATAATTCATCATACGAAAGATTCAGCTTATTTCCATATTCTGCAGCCCAACAGCCTGTACAATGAAGATTACATGCACTGGTAGGATCCATTAATATCAACCATGGGATATTACAATCATGGATGGTTCTCATCTTCCGAATGGTCTTTGTCCCATGCAGCATTGCCTCAAAACCAAAGTTAAGAACAGTTGTCTTTACCACATTGGGGTCTAGCTCATCTAATAAACGGTTTAAGTAATGATTTAAAGCGCAGTCGTTATTGCAAATTAATTCTCTTGCCTTGCCATAATTAACATCAAGCTTCTCACCTGACATGTATTTTTCCATGAAATCTATTAACTTTAAAATTTCCTTTTCTCTGTCTTCGCCAATATTCCTGACTAATACATCAATTATTTTAGATGCGGTTGCTCTGGCCGCTGCATGTCCAAAGTTGTTCATCTCGAATTCCTCCGTTCGTATTTTAGTTGTTAATCAATATCAATTATTTCTTTTTGTGAAATTCTCATTGTTTTTACTGTATTCAAAACTACTACAAGATTCATTACTCCATCGAGGCAAATGCCCAGTCCAACCATTCTAACAACATAATTCGTTGTTTTCATAGGTGATAGCAGAAGAAACGCTCCAATAATTCCGGCTGCTATAGCCGTTATCAGGATCCATTTCCATCTGTCAATTCCAAAGCGCTTTGCCTCAAATGCCGTCTGTATTTTTAGTGCAGCATCAGTTAACATGAATATGCCGATGCAAAATGCAAGAGATACAACAAAATGATCTGTCCTGAAAATCATCAAAGCTCCTAATATAATCGATACAATACCCAAGCCGAAATCAAATTGAAATGCTAATTGGAACAAGTCTTTTGTGAAATAACTTGACAATTTTGCCAATCCATATACCAGGAAAAATACACCATAAATCCTACATAACACATCCAGTCCTAATCCCGGCCAGACAAACAGTGTTGTTCCGCCGACAATACAGCATATTGTCATTACGACATACACATTCTTAACTGTTTTTAAGTTTCTCATATAGCAAGCCTCCTTATATGTTATGATAATAATTCACTTAACATTTCATTCCTATGAGCAAAAAAATAGCAGTGTCCTAGTTTTAGGACACTGTTGCAAATTTGTCTGATTTTTAATTGTTTTTCTCAAATTGTGCTATTAACACCTTTATCGTTGCCTGATAAGACACAGACAGTTTATAAATTAATTGCTCTTGTTTTTCCTGCATTCCCTTCTGCATCCACTGGAGAGTATTCCCAATCATTGAACTACTATAAAAAGCAATAATAAATTTGATATCTTCCGGCAAAAGGTTTTTCCCTTTTACCTCTCTCGATACGTATTTCTCCACAAAATCCTCTGTAATATCTTGAAAATATTTCAAAATCAATTCCCTGTTTTTAGAATTATAAAGATTGTACACCGCTTTCTTATATTCCAGAATCAGATGATATCTTTTCAGAAAGTCCTCATAAAAGGATTCATACTTCTGGTCTTCTATTAATGATTCCTCCGTTTCCATTTTGAGTAATTCCTCAAGCACCTGGAAAATATCACTATAGTAATAGTAAAAGGTATTTCTGTTTATTTCACATAACTCACAGATATCTTTTACCGTAATTTTATCAATTGATTTTTTCTGTAATAATTTGAGCATGCTGTACATAATTGCCTGACGAGTAAATTTAGCCATAATCATTCCCCATTCTACTCAATAGGACCTCAGCTATTTTGCATAAAATTCACTAAACATATTGTATAAACTATAAGTACGCATTATAATTTTACTGTTACATATTGTAACACTTAATTACTTTTTTTTCAAATGCAATATAGTATATCTCAATAACACCGTGACAAATATGAGGTTTTCGTAACATGGCTAAAAAACGAATCAGTTATACAAATATTCTTTCGAAAGAATGTATCGTTTCTGCAATTCTCCAGTTGATAAAGGATGAACCACTTTCTTCCATAAGTGTATCTGAACTTTGCAACAAAGCAGGTGTTTCCCGGATGACTTTTTATAGAAACTACGATTCTATTGAGGATATCTTTGTCAAACAACTTAATGAAATATTTGAAGAATACAAATCAGATGATATTGCACAGA
>JBJFCD010000133.1:0-2881 GCA_051888795.1 Lachnospiraceae bacterium
TATATAGAAAAATGAAAGGATAGTATGATTACTAGCTTCTAAATAATCATACAAGGTCAATATGAAAGAATTTTTATATGCAATCGTAGGTTACATTGCCCAGGTGCATAATGCCATTCTTGGTTTGAATGATGCCTATGAATACAATTTTACGGACAAGCAGTTACATTTCTTGGTGATTGGTATTATCGGGATGATTTTGGTGTTTGTGATTCATCCGATATTTACCTGGCTGGCAAAGCATAACCATACGCTGGTAATTACCTGGATCTATGTATTTACCATGATTATTGTGCTGACCTTTGCAATTGAGATTGGGCAGAAGGTATCACATACAGGTGCAATGGATTTTGCGGATATTGTGTTTGGTGTGATGGGATTTGTGCTGATGTTCGCGGTGTTTGCGGCAATACGTGGGATTATTTTGGGAATTAAGAAACTGTTGTCCCGTGGTTAAGTATATTTTTGAATGATATTACATACAATTTTACGAAGTAATAATTGATTTTTTGAAAAATGGAGTGTATTATATGAATACAGATTACTTCGTAAAATGCGAAAAAATACACCGGAGGTCTACGAACATGATTATTTTGAATGTGGAATTGGATAATTTTTATGCTTTTCGTAATTTCAAAATGAATTTGACTTACCCAAAGAAAATTGTTGGTTCATATATTGAAAATGAGCATTTAGACAACCATCCGAATTTTCGATATAAAAAGGTAAATATTATCATGGGCGCAAATGCTACCGGAAAGACAACGTTTGGGCATATGATAAAAAGGATTTTCAATTTTATTGATAAGAAAAACTATACACAAATTACGGAGGTAATTGCGAATAGAAAGGATAATGCGAAATTCCTTTTGGATATGGTTGATGGTGATAGTGACACATTATATAGAATATCCTGCACTATCAAACCAAACGCTGAAGAAGACTATTCATCTGAGGATATTGATTTGTATATTAAAAAAGTCACGATTAATGCAAAGGATAGCTATGAGTCCTGCATTGAAAGATTGGAAAAATCTGGGCAGATTAAGAATCCGAACTATATCGAAGAACTTGAGAAGATGGATAAGTTATATTGGTTTTTTGAACATCCTCATGATGATGGACGGAGGATACTGAGGCTGCCGAAGAACGATAAGAAATTTGGAAAGATTTTAGAAAATATTTTGAAAGCGCTTGATCCATACATTAAGAAGGTTGAAAGACTGAGTGGGGTTGAGAATGCGTATATCATTCGGGTGGGAGATAATTCTGTCATAATTCAGGATGGTGAGCCACTAACCAGTGAATTGCTATCAAGTGGAACCAAAACGGGTGTAGAGATTGCTAGGGTAGTGTCATCGTTGATGCAAGGTTTGAATTCTTTTTACTATTGTGATGAGAAATTTTCTTATATTCATAGTGATATTGAAAAAGCAATTTTATCTCTCATGATTGATTCCATTCAACCGAATGAACAATTGTTTTTTACCACACATAACACAGATATTTTGGATATGCAATTGCCAAAGCATGCTTACACCTTTTTGAAAAAGGATATAACGGATGAAGAACATCCGATTGTATGTTTAAATGCCGGAGATTTTCTAAAACGCAATACGGATTCTTTGCGAAGAGCTGTGGAAAATGATCTTTTTTCGATGGCACCGGCTACTGATTTGATTTTTGATATTGCTAATCTATAAAGTGAAAGGGAACTATGGGGAAAAACAAAATTGTTCAATATTATGTTGAAGGAGATGACGAAGTTAAGTTTCTTTCTGTATTAAAGACTGATTTACAACTAATTTTACCTGGGAATATTCAAAAAATGAATGTTGTAACAGAAAAGATCACCAAGATGCGGCTGATGACATTAAAGCCTAAGACTACAGTTGTGCTCATCTTTGATACAGATCGTGGCCCATGGGATATACTGCATGCCAATATAGCAATGTTAGAAAATTGTCCACAAGTTTCTGAAATTGTGATTATTCCACAAAATAAAAATCTGGAAGACGAACTGGTGCAATGCTGTGATATATCAAAGGCTACCGAACTTCTCGATAGCCAAGGAATCCGTAATTTTAAACGAGATTTCATTCGTGCATCAAATTTGGCAGCGAAATTGAAGGAACATCATTTGGATATAAAAAAGTTGTGGAATGGAAAATTCATAAATATAAATATTAGAAATGATTCGGAAAAGATTAAAATTACATAGATACAAGTTATATGGATAGCAATACCCGGCACTCATCTGAATGCCGGGCATTACATTACTGTTTACTCGAATTTTGATCGATTAAGAACTGAATATATTGGGCAACAACCGGGTATTCTTCTTCAGGAAGACGGTTAAGCTGTTGAAGAATCGGCAAAATCTGCTTTTCGTGATTGTCGTAATCGTAGATGAGAGACCAGGCCTCCACATCGTAATGCTCACCGATTGCCTGAAGCTTTTCTATAGACGGAAGACTGTCGGTAGACAATATTTTTTGAATGTAGCCTTCCGATGCTCCGATGCATGTGCTTAAGTAACGCATGGAGGGTGAATGGTTTTGCTCATGATTCATTAACTCGGTTAGATTTTTTTCGAAAATATCATGTATATTTTTTGAGCTCATATGTGCATTCTCCTTTTTTAAGTTTTATTATAGGAAAATGTTGGAAAATATATGCGAATATCATTCGATATAGTAATATTTGACAACGAAAGGAATTCGCAATATTATGAAATATGTAGCTTGTAGCTAAAATTAATGTTGAATCGTGTAGTCATTTGGAATATGATATGCATGTCGACAAATATAGAATCTCGAGAGGTAAACCACAGTTTTGCAGCAACTTTTAGTATAGTATAGCTCGAAAGCTTTATAGAATA
>JBJFCD010000134.1:0-2871 GCA_051888795.1 Lachnospiraceae bacterium
ATCATCTATTCTTCTCACAATACCTGTAGCTTTCATATAAAAAATCCTCCATTTACTGCACCTTTTGGTTAAACTTTCCGTTTCTTTCCATAGTATCTGTAAATGGAGGGAAATTATGCGTTTTTTACAGGAATACTACACTCCTTCCAATGTAAATGCGGGAATATAGCTTTCCCTGGCTGTGTCTCCTTCCTGAATAAAAGCCTGCTCTACTCCAAGTTCTATAGCATAATCCACAAGCCTTTCATAAGATCTCTCTGAAACCTTTTTTGATAATTCTGGAAAATTTTCATTATCCAATGTTTCAAGCGGCGTATACTGATTCATCAGACTCATATAGATATCATTTCCATAAGTATCATATAAATATCCTACGATTCTTTTTGCATCCTTTAAACATCCCGGCAGTAAAAGATGACGTACAATTACACCTTTTGTCATCATTCCCTGATCATCAAACTCTGGAGTTCCTGTCTGCTGTACCATCTCAGCAATTGCTGTCTTTACAACATCTGGGTAATCTTCGGCCTTCGAATATCGTTTTGCATGCTCTCTGTCCAGGTATTTAAAATCCGGAAGATATATATCCACATATCCTTCCAGCATTTTTAATGTATTTACTTTCTCATAACCACTGGTATTATAGACAATCGGAAGTTTTAATCCTTTTGCCTTCGCAATTTTTAAAGCACGAATAATCTGTGGCACAAAATGAGTAGGTGTCACAAGATTTATATTAGCTGCCCCCTTTTCCTGAAGCTCCAGAAAAATCTCAGCAAGCCTCGAAACATCTACTGCCTTCCCAACCTCTCCATTGGAAATATGATAATTCTGACAATAGACACACCTGAGTGTACAGCCTGTAAAAAACACGGCACCCGAACCCTGCTTTCCAGAAATACACGGCTCTTCCCACATATGAAGAGCCGCTCTTGATACTCTGACTGCGTCTGTCTCACCGCAAAAGCCCGTCTTTTTCTTTTCCCGTTCTGCCTTACATCCTCTTGGACATAACATACATTTTGTCATTTCCATTTTGTATCCACCATTCTCAAGCAGTCATTTCTAAATAAACATTTTTGTACAGATTTCTTATACGACCACTCTCATACATATATAATTCGTATCTTCTATCTTATCAGTACATACAAAAATGTCCCCTTTGTACTTTCTAACTAGCTTTTTTGCTTTATATAATCCCAGGCCGTGTTTTCCTGCATCGTCTTTTGTAGAATATCCTTTCTCAAAAAAGCGCCCGATTTCACTCAGCCTGTCATCTTCAATCTGGTTTTTTATGGAAAATACCAGCCTGTCATTTTCAGAATCAACTTCCATCATTACCTGATTCTTTTCTTCCGTACAGGCCTCATAAGCATTATCTACCAACGTTCCGACAATCTCTATCAGATGATGTTCTGAAATACCGGAAATGATTTCCAGACTCTTTACTTCCACTTCGGTTTTTACAAAGGAAGGTGATCGGACGATTTTACTGTAAAGAAACCCCGCAAGAACCTTGTCACTGATTCTTAAGAGAGGCAGATACTGTCTGCTGTCATCATCCCTGATTACTTCCGTAATATATGCTGATTGCCTCATTACCAGCTCTTCATAATTATCCACGGTCAGATGCATATTTAAAATTGCATTTAAATGATTATCAAACTCATGCTGTTTAATCCGGATTTCTTTTACCAGCTCTTCCAACGGCTGGACATAATGCTGATAAAGTTTGATCTCTGTTTCTTGCTTCTGCATGATAAGATAGCTCTTACGCCAGTCTGCAATCCCCCAGATAATTACAACCACCATCAGCAGGAACATAAGAAAAACGCGATAATCAAATGTTCCACTGATCAAAAAGTCTACAATCAGATATACAGAAACCAACAGCGCAAGTACACAAAATATTCTATATAAAAATTTTCTTATCCACTCAACCACTGATCAGCCTCCCTATTTCTGTCTTATAAGTTACTCCTATCTCCACTACATCTTTACAATCCTTAAGCTTGATCACTCTGTTCACTGTATCATAATATTCCACTTCCTGTTTATTCACCACAAATACGCGATGGCACTGCAGGAACATATCTTTTGGAACCTTTTGAAGAATCTGTTTCAGCCCGATATACGGAATATCCCAGTCCCCGTTTTTCATATGAATCCGGATTCCTCTGTGAATCGCTTCTATGTAACGGATATTATCGCATTTCACCTGATAGTTGATTCCTTCTTTTTTCACAACAATCACTGGCGGTTTTTCCTGTTTTTCCTTTTCCAGTACTTTTTTTACAACCTCTATGACCTGTTCCTTCTGAAAAGGCTTCATAATATACTGATAGCAGTGCAATTCCCGATAAGCCTGCATTTCCATGGCTCCCACAGCAGTTACCATCACAATCGGAGTAAATGTATAGCAAAAACGCTCTCTGATTTCCCGGGCAAACAGGATTCCGCCGATATCCTCATGGTTATCTCCATTTAAATTCACATCTAAGAGAAAAAGGCCATATTTCGTATCTTCATCAAGCAATTTTCTCGCTTCATGAATAGAAGAAGATGTATGAACACAAATACTATCCGAATAATCTGTCAGTATTTTTTCCAGAGCCTTTAATGATTCCACATCATCTTCCAGAATCAGTACATGTATCATACATCTCCCTCCTTCCTTTGTCTGCATTTTTAAATTATGTATTCCACCTCTGAGAAATCACTATTCGGAAATGATTTCCTTTGCGCTCTTTGCAAGACCTGCAAGGCTTTGAATTTCAGATGGGATAATGATTTTTGTTGCTTTTCCGTCTGCTGCCTTTTCAAACGCTTCCAGACTCTTCATCGTAAGGACAGCCTCATCAGCCCCAGCTT
>JBJFCD010000135.1:0-2857 GCA_051888795.1 Lachnospiraceae bacterium
ATAAAATACGAGGAGGTATCGCTATGAAATATGTTACACTTGGAAAGACCGGATTAAAGGTATCTAAGGTTGGTCTCGGGGGAATTCCTATTCAGAAAAGCAGTGCTGAAGAAGTAAAGACGCTGATTCGTGCCTTGATGGAAAAGGGTGTGAATTATATTGACAGTGCGAGGGGGTATACTGTCAGTGAAGAACTTCTTGGAGAGGCGCTTGACGGTATCAGGGACAAGTTCGTCCTTGCAACGAAAAGTATGGCAAGAACGAAAGAGGCTATGGCGAAAGATATTGACATCAGTCTGAAAAATTTTCGGACCGATTATATTGATCTTTATCAAATACATAATCCAAGTATGGAAAATCTGGATCAGGTGTTAGCAGAAGGCGGAGCACTGGAAGCTCTTATGGAGGCAAAGGCAGACGGAAAGATCGGTCATATCGGATTAACGGCGCATTCTCTTCAGGTATTTGAGCGTGCACTTTCTATGGACTGGGTGGAGACAATCATGTTTCCATATAATATCGTAGAGTCACAGGGCGAAGAACTGATGAAAAAATGTACGGAGCAAAATGTTGCCTTTATTGATATGAAGCCGCTTGCCGGAGGCGCGATTGAGGATGCTACACTGGCACTTCGTTACGTTTGTTCGAATCCGGATGTAACGATTGCAATTCCAGGAATGTATAATTGCAAAGAGGCAGAACAGAATCTTATGGCAGCAGAGAATGAGTCACCACTTACGGAAGAAGAAATTGAAAAGTGTGATAAGGTCAGAAAAGAGCTTGGAACAAATTTCTGCCGCCGTTGTAATTATTGTCAGCCTTGTACTGCAGGAATTAATATATCGGGAGTATTTTTGTTTGCCGGATACCTGCAGAGATATGATCTGGGTGACTGGGGATATGGAAGATATCAGGCGCTTCCAGTAAAAGCTGATGCATGTGTGGACTGTGGTGTGTGTGAGACCAGATGTCCGTATTATCTCCCGATTCGCCAGATGCTTAAAAAATGTGTAAAAGATTTTGCGGATTTTGAAGCGGGGAAATAAAAGTTATGAGATTGAAAAATGTGTTGCTCGTTGTTCGTGATATAGAAAAGTCCAAAGCATTTTACCATGATCTGTTTGGCATGAATGTAGTAACGGATTTTGGGAAAAATGTGATTTTAACAGAAGGTCTTGTGTTGGAAGAACACACATTGTGGGAGACTTCTATTGGAAAAGAAGTAAAGTTCTGCGGTAACGATAAAGAATTGTACTTCGAGACATATGATTTTGACAGTTTCTTAAAGAAACTCACTGAAAATGAGTACCCGGTTGAGTATGTGACTGCGCCTGACTTTGAGAGAGAAGAATGTAAGGAATCGGAACGTGAAAGAAGAGTGATCCGTATCTATGATCCGGACAGACATATGATCGAGGTCGCCGAGAGTACAAGATAGAATCATGAAGGGTTAGAAATATGTTCGATTTACAGGAATTTTTGCGAAAACTGGATATTTTATACAAAGAGAACCCGAAAAAACTGGAAAGTTATTTGAGAAAGGGGTTGTCTGAGGCGAGGGCGTTTGATGATTCCGGCGCTGCCCTTATTATTTTGAATGAGCTGATGGGATACTACCGTGTGATGAGCCGTTTTGAAGAATGCAGTAAATGCGCTGATGAGGCAATGGAACTTTCGAAGGAGATGGGAATATTAGGAACCGTTAATTATGGTACCGTGCTTCTCAATATTGCGACAGCCTATCGCGTGATGGGGCGCATGGAGGAAGCGGAAGAGTTATACCATAAAGTGCATGAGATCTATCGCAGGCAGTTTGAAGCTCCGGATTACCGGATGGCAACATTACACAATAATTTAAGCCTTCTATACAGTGCAACAGGCAGATATGAAGAAGCGAAAAAGGAGCTTTCACTTGCCATGGAACTGATTCGTGTACTGGCGGAGTCAGAAACAGAGATTGCCATTACTCATACGAATATGGGGAATCTGTGCTTTCAGATGCAGCAGACAGAGGAAGGACTGATGCATATGGAAGAGGCAGCCCGCATTTTTGAGAAGCAGGCGGGGACAAAAGATCCCCACTATGCATCGGCTCTTTCAGGACTTGGAGAAGCATATTTTCGCACCGATCAATTGGAAAGGTCATTGAAATGTTATGAAAAGGCACTGGAAGAGATCGACAGTCATTACGGGAAAAATGATTATTATCGTGTAACACAGGGGAATCTATGTCTTGTAAAAGAAACTTTGGAGAGAAAAAATGCGATTCTTCGGAAGAATCTGAAGGGTCTTCAGATCGCAAAGCGTTATTATGAGACATATGGACTTCCTATGTTAAGAGAAAAATATCCGGATTATATCAACCGGATGGCAGTGGGACTTGTGGGGGAAGGATCAGAATGTCTGGGTTATGACGATGTGTTTTCCATAGATCACGATTTTGGACCGGGATTTTGTATCTGGCTTTCCAAAGAAGATTATGACGAGATTGGAGAAAAGCTTCAGGAAGATTATGAAAAGCTTCCGAAGGAGTTTATAGGATTTCCGGCAAGAAATACTACTTCTCACGGTGAAGACCGGGTAGGAGTGCAGGAAATCGGATCATTTTTCCAAAGATATACTGGATATGAGTGTGCTCCGCAAATGCTGTCCCAGTGGTGGGATATCCCGCAGGAAGCACTAAAAACCGTCACGAACGGAGAGGTGTTTTTTGACGGGTCAGGCGAATTTACAAAGCGGCAGGAGGAATTTAGAAAGTATCCGGAAAAAGTGCGTTTGAGAAAGCTTGCCCTTTCTCTTGGTAAAATGGCTCAGGCAGGTCAGTATAATTATGGACGCATGAAGAAGAGGAAAGATG
>JBJFCD010000136.1:0-2831 GCA_051888795.1 Lachnospiraceae bacterium
TATGAATGATTTCATAGAAAAATATGATATTAAAACAGCGGCTGCATGGATCCGTGGACATGCAGAAAACACAGGAGTTCCGGAGTTACCCTCTGAATTATTATTAAAAGATGTAGAGGAACTGTCGGAAGAAGAACTTTGTACGATTGTTGAAGCAGGACAGAATGCGGGATTAAAATTATATCCTTTCAAGAAGGGCACGATGGTTCTCCCGAGAGTTCGTCGTACCATTGGATTTCTACATTCTCTTCGGTTTGAAACAATGCTGGATGCGGGAAGTGGCCGAGGTGTTTTCCTGATTCCCTTTATGAAGGAATTTCCATGGGTACAGGTGACGGCTCTGGATCTTCTGGATAAAAGAGTCGCTTTTTTAAACGAATTGTCGGCTGGCGGATTCACGCAGATGCATGCAGAAAAGAAAAATATCTGCGATCAGCCATTTCCGGATCATTCCTTTGATGTGGTAACGCTCCTGGAAGTTCTGGAGCATATCCCGGAAGTTGAGAAGGCGATTGTGGCCGCAGTAAAAATGGCGAAGCAATATGTGGTTGTGTCGGTGCCATCGAAGTCGGATGATAATCCTGAGCATATTCATCTGCTGACAAAAGAGAAGTTGACACAAATGTTTGGAACCGCTGGCTGTACAAAACTTCATTTTGATGGGGTAGATGGGCATTTGTTTATGGTTGCAGTAATAGAGAGATAGATTGGAGGGGGCTGAAAATGAATCCGTTTGAAATACATAAATATCCCCGTACCCCTCATATAGAGGGATCGTGTCTTCAGCCTGGGGATGAGGACTTAAACCAGATTCCGTTTTCTGAAATAGCAGGAAAGTATCTGGTGATTGAAGAGAAATGTGATGGCGCAAATTCTGCCATTTCATTTGATGAGAATGGAGAATTGCTGCTTCAGAGCCGCGGACATTATCTGACCGGTGGATACAGAGAGCGTCATTACAACATGATGAAACAGTGGGCAGCGGTACATAAAGATGCATTTTATGAGGTGCTCGGAACAAGATATATTATGTACGGGGAATGGATGTACGCAAAGCATACCGTTTACTACGATGCACTTCCTCATTATTTCCTGGAATTCGATATTCTGGACAGGGAAAAAGGAATCTTTCTGGATACACCGTCGCGTCATGAAATGTTAAAGGATCTTCCGATTGTATCTGTTCCGGTTCTTGGAACAGGTATCTATCCATCGAAAGAAGAAATGTTAAAACTGTTAGGCCGGTCAAATTATGTGACTGGAAATCAAAGAGAAAGCTTGTATCAGACGGCGTCTAAGATGAAATATGATGCAGAGAGAGCTTGTGATGAAACGGAGCTTTCCGGCAAGATGGAAGGCCTTTATATAAAGATCGAGGAAAATGGCAGGGTGGCAGATCGTATGAAATTTGTCCGTGCTGCATTTTTGCAGTGTGTGGACTTTTCAGAGAAACACTGGATTGATAAACCAATTATCCCGAATCAGCTGGCAGTGCCGATAGAAAGCCTGTTTGAATAATCGGACGAAAGCAGGAACAGTATGGATTTTATAAACGAAACAGAAAAAATGATACCTGCCTCCTCTGACGCAGGCATAAACTGGAACAATATTGAAAAGTCAGACTTTGAATTTTTCATTCGCAAAATGAAGAGTACACTTCAGAATCCGGAGTTTCATGGGGAAGGTGATGTGTACACACATACACAGATGGTATGTGATGAACTGATCAAAATGCCTGCGTTCTGGAATTTGGGGCAAACACAAAAAGTTGGTCTGTTTACAGCTGCATTGCTTCATGATGTGGGGAAAATCAGAACCACAAAGCGGGAAGACGGTAAATGGGTTTCACCCCATCATTCGACTACAGGAAGCTTAATGGTCAGAGAGTTTCTGTGGCAGATATGCGGCCTTTGCGGAAATGATGAAAAAATACAGTTTCGGGAGCTGATCTGTACACTGGTAAGATACCACATGCTGCCGGTACATCTGATTGATCAGGAAAATCCGGAAAGGAAAGTACGGGAAGTGGCTGCAATCGGTGAAATGGTGCCGGATTTTTCATGGAAACTTCTTTGTATGTTGTCGGAAGCGGATATGAGGGGCAGGATTGCAGCAGATATTGAGGAACAGATAGAAAAGATAGAATTGTGCATGGCGGCTGCCGAAGAAGCAGGATGTGAGAATGGACCATACAATTTTAAGACTTCTTATACGAAACATGCATATCTGAGTGGCAGAAATGTGATGCCGGACCAGATTCTTTATGATAATACATGGGGAGAAGTGATCCTTATGTCAGGGTTACCCGGAACAGGTAAGGATACATGGATATGCAGCATGATTCCTGAGTATCCGATGATTTCCCTGGATGAAATTCGAAAAGAGATGAATGTGAAACCTACAGAAAATCAGGGAAGTGTGATTCAGGAAGCGCAGGAGAGAGCGAAACTCTATCTTCGGAAACATCAGCCCTTTGTGTGGAATGCAACGAATCTCACAAAAGATATCAGACAGAAGCAGATTCAGTTGTTTGAAAGTTATGGTGCCAGTGTGAGGATTGTATATCTGGAGACAGAATGGAAGACTCAGCTGGAGAGAAACAGTGATCGTGAAGCCTGCGTACCGATAGGAGCAATCAAAAAAATGCTTGGAAAAACAGTGTTACCAACGCCCAGGGAAGCTCAAAGGATAGAATGGATTTGTGTTTAAAAAAGTAAGGACACAAATTAAGACTCGGAGGCCGCCTATCAGGCACAGAAATGTTTGCATCCGGAAGAACCGCTTCAGTATGCCCTCCTGTCTTCCGATGAAATCAAGCGGCTCGGACAAAA
>JBJFCD010000137.1:0-12472 GCA_051888795.1 Lachnospiraceae bacterium
ACTGGTTAAATGTTGGCATTCTCTTTCACCTCCTACGATAATAATAAGTTGCATTCATCTTCATGAATTTGGCGCACAAAAATACAAAGCGTTTCTGTGCACGCTAAATTAGTGTATTACGATTTTCTGTAATTGTCAAGGGATTTTCCTCGTTTTAACTAAGTTTTAACCCAATTCTTTCTCACACATATCCAGTGCCGATGCAATAACTGCATCCATGTCATAATATTTATATTCTCCAAGACGCCCGCCAAAGATAACATTCTCTTCTGCCTCTGCAAGCTTTTTATATTCCTCGTACAGTTTCCCATTCTTCTCATCGTTGACCGGATAATACGGCTCATCGCCCGGCTTCCACTCTGAACTGTACTCACGGCTTATAACTGTCTTCGGCTGCGTACCAAACTCAAACCATTTATGCTCAATAATACGGGTCCACGGTGTCTTAGCATCTGTATAGTTAACAGCAGCATTACCCTGGAAATTTGGCTGATCCAGCACTTCCGTTTCAAAACGGACAGAACGGTATTCCAGCGTCCCCAGACAATAATCAAAATACGCATCAATCGCACCGGTATATACAACCTTTTCAGCCAGGGAATCCAGCTCATTTTTTTGTTTCAGGTAATCAACGTCCAGCCGTACTTCTATACCATCCAGCATATGTTCTACCATTTTCGTATAGCCGCCCATCGGGATTCCCTGATAAAGTGCATTAAAATAATTATTATCGAATGTAAATCTTACCGGAAGTCTTTTTATAATAAATGCCGGAAGTTCACTGCACGGCCTTCCCCACTGTTTTTCTGTATAGCCTTTTATTAGTTTCTCGTAAATATCTGTCCCTACAAGGCTGATGGCCTGCTCTTCCAAATTCCTTGGCTCACTGATCTTCGCAGCTGCTTTCTGTTCTTCGATTTTTGCAGCCGCTTCCTCCGGCGTAACAACGCCCCACATCTTATTGAAAGTATACATATTGAACGGAAGTGAATACAGTTCCCCATTATAATTTGCGACCGGAGAATTAGTAAATCTGTTAAACTCGGCAAATTTGTTTACGTATTCCCACACTTTCTTATTATTGGTATGAAAAATATGCGCGCCATATTTATGAACATTTATCCCTTCGATTTCTTCTGTATATACATTTCCTGCGATCGTGTTTCTTTTATCGATCACAAGAACCTTTTTCCCGGATTCTTTTGCCTCTCTGGCAAATACTGCGCCATAAAGTCCTGATCCAACCACGAGATAATCATATTTCATAACTGCCTCCTATAATCCCAATGTGTCCGCAATTGCTCCCATCTCTTCAAGAGCCACATCAATCAGATCATCAAGACTTAATCCTGTAAATTCAATTGCCTCCATATAATCTCTGTTTGCGCCTTTTGCAAAACGAAGTTCATTAAATCGTTTCATTACTGATTTATGCTTTACACTTGCTATCTTTTTATCAGGATAGATCTGCGCAACCGCTTTGACAAATCCGCTCATAGGATCAGCGGCCAGAACTGCATACTGGATATTCGTCTTCGCTTTCACACCACTCTTCGGATTATGTGCACAGATAGCATCAAAAAGCACCTGATCATTGATTCCTTCTTTTTTCAGTATTTCAACAGAAGTCGGACCATGAACGCTCATGTCATTCTGCCAGTCGCACTGTTCCTCGTCAAGATCATGGAGAAGTCCCACGATTCCCCAGTATTCTACATCATCCGGTGAAAGTTTTTTAGCAAGTCCTCTCATGATTGCTTCTACCGCATAAGAATGAGTAATGTAATTTTCTCCCTTCATGTACTTCATTAAAATCTCATGTGCCTGTTCTCTGTTCATCTTTCTCCTTCTCCTTTTCTTTTAATACAGCATCTTCTGAACATCATTTCCTTCCAGATTGTCTATTGTCGCCCAGACATATCCGGTATCAACATAAGCTTCATTACCCATCTGCAGAGACGCTCTTGCAGCTGCAATAACAGATGCATATCCCATTCCAAACGGATTCTGTATGATAAGCCCCTTGATTTTTCCATTCTTCAACGCTTCTATTTCTTCTTTGTCCGCATCATAACCAATAACAGTTTCGTCTCCCTTTTCTGCACGCTCAAGCCCCTTTACTATCTCTATGGTAGACTCTCCGTTTGTAGCATAGTATCCTTTCGCATCCGGATGCTGTGCTATAATATAATCCATCACATTTTCCAGTGTCAACTCATCCCTCGTAATACGCTCCTCTTCCGAGAGCGCCTCACCGGAAGGAGCTTCTCCCCCCAGTGTGTAAGTTCCGGCGTTAATCTGGTCAGCAATCGTATTTTTTATTTCGTCCATCTGGTAATCACCGGCGACTTTAATTTTCGGATACTGTTTCTTAATCCGTTTTATAAATGATTTTTCTCTGACAGCAGCCGTTTCAGATTTGGAATCATGAGCAATAACAACAATCTCTCCTTCTCCCACTGTTTCTGCCATCTTGTCTGCTGCTTCTTTTGCGGCCATACTGTTATCGGTCGAAACCATTGCCATCAGCCCTTTATAATTGCTTCCCGAATCAAATGCCACAACAGGTATCCCATTTTCCGTAGCAATATCGAACTGTACTTTGCAGGCCTGCGTATCAACAATCGAAATTGCCACTGCCACCGGATATCTTGCAAGCTCTTCATCCAGAATATTTACCTGCTCATCTACATTTTCCGATTCCGAGGGCCCACTGTACGTCACCCTCACTTTATCTTTTCCCTCATATCCTAGTTCTTTGTTAATATCCGCTGCCGCCTGTTCGGCTCCCTTTTTCACTTCTTCCCAGAAAGCCCCATCCTCTGATTTTCCTATCACTGAAATGTATGAGCCTTTTTCAAGCGCAAGCCCGTCCGCATTATTGTAAGCAGAAGGCTGTATCACATCCAGCTTCGACTGATAAGGTTTTTCTTCTTCTGTTTTATCTACTGTACTCTGTACTGTCTCTTTTTTTTCTTCTTCCTGCTTCTTCTCGACAGAACATCCCGAAAAAACCAGTGTGAGACACAGCACAGCTGCCATGATATTTTTCTTCATAATAACTGCTCCCCTATCGCTTTCAGCAAGCTAAATTATTTTTATGTTCTTTTACCAAACATCACTATACACCAATTTGGTGAAAAAATGTTGAAAAAAATCTTAAGTTTTTTATATTTTGCTGTCAAACATTTATTCCGACATTTTACTTGTATATTTTTAATGTTTGTATTATGATAAGAATAGGCAAAATTTTGTGTCTAACATCATTATAAAGGAGGTACATACCAATGGCATTCAAAATTAACGACAGCTGTGTAGCTTGCGGTGCTTGCGCTGGTGTTTGTCCAATCGGTGCTATCGCTGAAGGAGATGGCAAGTTCGAGATCAACGCTGATGAGTGTGTTGATTGCGGAACATGCGCTGCTCAGTGCCCAACAGGAGCTATCGAGGAAGCATAATATTCTGATGTGAATACACGTAAAAAGGCATTGTCCAAAGCATATTGCTGTGGTCAATGCTTTTTTATTACCTGCGACTCGTTTTGACTTATTTTTCATTATCCCCATGTTATTATGGATTCGCCAGACTGGACAAGCAAACATAATAAGGGGAGGTAAGCCATGAACAAAGCATTAGAACAATTAAAACGAGAGACAAAAGATGATGCCCGGCTGTTTGAATGTATAAAAGATCTTTATGAGCAGGGTGTACCTTTTTCAGAATTAAAGGCATTGATTCCTGACCTGAGGCGGACACGCCAACAGCTGCAATTCAAGCGTATGCTTCAAAATAATAATGAAGTACTTCTTGAAATGTTCAGCAAGGAAATGTCTTTTTTGCTGGATGCAAAAGAAAGACAGGAAGAAGAAGAATTCAAAAAACTGGACCAGCTCATCAGGCAACAGCAATCCTATCGGAAATCTGCTGCCGAAAGTGGTCCAGTATCTCTTTTAAAAAAATTATTCCTGCCGGCTTAGGTTTGCGAACTTTGTATAATCAGCAAGCCATGCCAGATCAACGGTCCCTATGGGACCGTTTCTCTGTTTTGCAATAATTATCTCTGCCTGCTTCTTTTTCTCACTGTCTTTATTATAATACTCATCACGGTAAATAAACATCACCACGTCCGCATCCTGCTCAATAGCTCCGGATTCTCTCAAATCCGAAAGCATCGGCCGCTTGTCAGGTCTTGATTCTACTGCACGACTGAGCTGAGACAATGCCACAACAGGTACATTCAACTCTCTCGCCAGCGCTTTCAGAGAACGTGATATTTCAGAAATCTCCTGCTGGCGGGACTCTGAACGACCGCCTACACTTCCTGTCATCAGCTGCAAATAGTCGATGATCACAAGCTGTATATCATGCTCCAGCTTATATTTTCGGCATTTGGAACGAAGCTCCGATACAGAGATTCCCGGTGTATCGTCAATGATCAGATTTGATTTTCCTATGATCCCGGCACCTTCAATTAATTTCTCCCAATCAGAATCTTTCAGATTACCGGTACGAAGTGCCTGAGAATCCACCTGAGACTCTAACGCAAACAAACGGTTTACCAATTGCTCTTTTGACATCTCAAGGCTGAAGATGGCAACGCCTTTTTCTTTTTTAAAGGCAACATATTGTGCAATATTCAAAACAAATGCTGTCTTCCCCATAGACGGTCTGGCTGCAACCAGAATCAAATCTGAAGGCTGAAGCCCCGAAAGCTTATAATCAAGATCAATGAACCCCGTCGGGATACCTGTTACACTTCCTTTATTTTTAGACGCTTTCTCAATCCGGTCAAGAGCATTCAAAACTACCTGCTTAATCGGAACATAGTCACCGGTATTTCTCTTCTGCAAAAGCTCAAATACCGATTTTTCCGTCTGTTCAAGAATTGCCGGAAGTGATTCTTTTCCCGCATAGCAGGTATTTGCAATTTCTTCATTCAGCTTGATGAGCTTCCTCATCATAGATTTATCAGCAACAATTTCAGCATAATACTTTACATTTGCCGAGGTCGGAACAGCATTTAAAAGATCCCTCGCGAATTCCAGACTGGCAATTTCAGGCGGCACATCTTTTTCTTTCAGCCTCTCCTGAAGCGTGACCAGATCTACCGGTTTCCCTTCATTGAACAGTTCCACCATAGAGTCAAAAATCACTCCGTACGCACTTTGATAAAAGTCTTCTCCGCAGATAATTTCAGACGCTGACAGTATTGCATCCTTATCCATCAGCATGGCTCCGACAACGGACTGCTCTGCTTCTACACTATGGGGCATAACTCTTTTAATGAGCGCCTCTTCCATCTATGCTTCCTCCTAAGCCTCTTCTTTTACATTTACGGTAAGTTCCGCTGTCACCTTCGGATGAAGTTTGACCGGCACTTTAAAAGTTCCAAGGGTTTTGATAGGATCCTTAAGTACAACTTTCTTTTTATCAATATCCAGATTCATCTGAGTCTTTACCTCAGCTGCAATTTCCTTAGAGGAGACAGAGCCAAATGCTTTTCCTCCCTCTCCTGTCTTTATAGACACTTCAATTTTACCTGCTTCGATTTTACTGCCAAGCTCTTTTGCTGCTTCATATTGCTCCTGCGCAATTTTATCATCATTTGCTTTTTTTAATTTCAGATCATTAAGGTTTTTCGCATTAGCCTCAATTCCCTTTTTTGTTTTTAAAATAAAATTTCTGGCATACCCATCATTTACATTTACTATATCACCTTTTTTGCCAAGAGATTTTACGTCTTCTGTCAAAATTACTTTCATCCTAAATGTCTCCTTTCTCCTGCATCGTCTCTATCACTTTTTTAAGGGCAGATACTGCTTCATCCATATCCGTATGGTTAAACTGTGCCCCGGCCGCATTCATATGACCGCCGCCTCCAAGCTTCTCCATGATAACCTGTACATTTACCTCGTCAATAGATCTTGCACTGATATATATTCTTCCATTGTAAATAGTCAGCACAAATGAGGCTTTTACTTCATTGATCTCAAGCAGCTCATTCGCAGCCTGCGCGCCAATAATTGTCGGACTCTCTACATTAGAACACAAATTCTTTGCAATTGCAAACTTTTCACAAAATACTTCTGCACTGCTGATAATCGATGCTTTTACCTGATAGGACTCCATATCGTCACGGAACATCTTTTTCACCAGTGTTATATCTGCACCGGATCTTCTTAAAAACGCAGCGGCTTCAAATGTACGCACTCCGGTCCTGTACATAAAATTATTGGTATCTATCATAATTCCTGCATAAAGACTGCTTGCCTCAAGCTTTGGAATTTTGATTCCATCCACAATATACTGAAGGACCTCAGATACCATCTCGCAGGCTGATGATGCATACGGTTCAATATAAGATAATACCGCACAATCAATATTGTCTGCAGTTTGTCTGTGATGATCAAGCACTACTACGGTCTTACAAAGTTTCAAAAGTTCCTCACTCTCAGTCATCATCTCGCGATTTGTATCTACAACGATCACCATAGAATTCTCATCTGCAATTTCCAGTGCTTTTGAAGCATTAAGAAACATATCTTCTGAATATTCCGGATTATTTTCGTAAGAACTGTAAAGAGGTCGTAAAGAAGCAGATACCTCGTTAATAACTACATGAACCTTTTTACCCAGCGCAACTCCTGCGCGATAAATACCGATTGAGGCTCCAAACGCATCAACATCTGTCAATTTATGTCCCATAACAAAAATCTTATCTTTTACAGTCATAAATTCACGGAGAGCCTCCGCCTTTACTCGTGCTTTTACTCGAGTGTTTTTAGCTGTCTGTTCTCGCTTACCACCATAATAAGTGATTCCCCTGCAGTCTTTGATTACTGCCTGATCTCCTCCTCGTGCAAGTGAAAGATCTATGGCCGCACGTGCATAGGTATAGCTTTGGGCATAAGAATCACTGCTGAGTCCTAAACCTATACTCAGCGTCGCTGGTATTGTATTTCCAATATTTATGGATTTTACATCCTCAAGCAGAGAGAATTTATCTTCTTCCATCTGTTTAAAATAGTGCTTTTGGACTGCAATAAAATATTTATCATTCTCCATCTTACGGACAATACCATTTACTTTCGAAATATACTGATTGATCTTACGATCCACAAGGGCCATCAGCAATGATTGACGCACATCCTCCACACTGTCGATCAATTCATCATAATTATCAATATAAATGAGTCCGGCAACCATCCTCTGCTCTTCATTCTCACGGATATATCTGTTAAGCTCTGTCACATCCTGAAGATAAACAGCCACAAAAGACTCCTTTTCGCCCGGAAGTTCCATAAGTCGTTCCGACTCATTAAAACCTTCAACAGAAACCTTACGCAGTTCTGCGCGATATTCCTTATCCGCATAGTAGACATCCATCTCTACAATGTCTTTTTCATCTTTCGGAAAAATACTGGTGTTTATTTCCGGAATAAATTTACTAATGTAGACCTTTCCCTCTGCTTTCTCCCCCAAGATATTCAGGAACTGGTCATTCATCCAGACCGCTTTACCATCTTCCAAAAGAATTGCATATGGTATTGCCAGTTCTTTCAAAAGCGTGTTCTGCACAATCCCATACTGCGCTGCAAATTCTACCAGATCTTTTACAATCTTTGTCTTGCTGTACGTATACAAAAAAGCAACCACCAGAATGTAAATAACAACAAAAATCGACATCAATGCGCCTGCCTGGTAATCAATCATCAGAATCCAGATATTCATTATAACCAGAACAATCACCATCACTGCCGGAAGCTGCATATACATCCGAAGCTGCCCCTTAAGCCGAACCTGCTTTTCTTTCTTTTTCTTTTCCATAATACTTCCTCAATTACATATCTCTGCGAAGACGCTGCAAAAACATATACTACGCACAGAAAAATTATATATTTTCAGATACATACAGTTATTATATCACTTTTTTGGTCAAATTCAAGTATTCTCACGCAACAGACAATTCTGTCACAATTTTCCAAAAACAAATGTCTGCTGACTAAAATATGAGAAGCCTAAGCTTCTCATATTTTGCATGTACTGATCTAAAATTTATTATCCATTGTATCCGTTCGGATTCTGTGACTGCCATCTCCAGGAATCTTCACACATTTCGTCAAGCCCTCTCTCTGCCTTCCATCCAAGCACCTTAAGTGCTTTTGCCGGATCAGCATAACACATGGCAATATCTCCTTCTCGTCTCGGTTTGATTTCATATGGAATCTCTTTTCCGCATGCTTTTGAAAATGCTTTTACCATATCAAGCACAGAATATCCCACGCCCGTTCCAAGGTTAATAATATCCAGTCCCGGATTTGTAAAGATGTAATTGATTGCCTTAACATGACCAATCGCAAGATCAACAACATGTATGTAATCACGCACACCCGTTCCGTCAGGAGTATCATAATCATCACCAAATACTCCCAGTTTTTCAAGTTTTCCGACTGCAACCTGAGAAATATATGGCATCAGGTTATTTGGAATACCTTTTGGATCTTCTCCGATAAGCCCACTCTTATGTGCCCCTACAGGATTAAAATAACGAAGCAGGATTACATTCCACTGAGGATCTGCTTTCTGCACATCTGTCATGATCTGCTCCATCATAGATTTTGTCCATCCATATGGATTTGTACACTGACCTTTCGGACATTCCTCAGTAATAGGAATGATCTCCGGACTTCCATATACCGTTGCTGAGGAACTGAACACAATATTCTTCACGCCTGTTTTCTTCATAACTCCCATCAAAGAAAGTGTTCCGGTAATATTATTGTGATAATACTCTAACGGTTTTCTTACAGATTCTCCTACAGCTTTCAGCGCAGCACAATGAATAACTGCATCAATTCCTTCCGTCTCAAACATCTGTGTGAGTTTTTCTTCGTCAAGTACATCTCCCTCATAAAACTTAACAGATTTTCCGGTAAGCTTTTCCACCCGCTTTAAAGATTCCTCAGAAGAATTGGAAAGATTATCATAAACAACCACTTCATAGCCTTCATTTAAAAGTTCCAGTGCTGTGTGACTCCCGATATATCCTGCTCCTCCGGTAATCAGTATCTTCGCCATATCACTCTACCTCCTAACAGTTATATTTTCCAACGATTTCCTGCATAGTATACCACTTTTTCTCCATATCTTCAACAAGCTTAAACTGTGTCCGACATCTGTCCAGATTATGATGTTCTCTATGTATTTTGAAATAAGTATCCCCCTGAAGATAATCCGTAAGGAACCGCATTCCACATTCGAATGTCATAGTCTTTGCTCCCATCGGCATGAGTTCAATCTCTCTCTTTGTAAGCTTTCCACCACAGCCTTCAATATAACCTTTGGCATACAGTTCAAAAAGCTCCATACTACAGGATACCTTATCAAGATCCAGTTCATCCTCCGCAGCGGTACTTGCGCCAAAACGGATGGAATCTCCAAAATCATTCATTGCAAGTCCCGGCATAACCGTATCAAGATCAATGACGCAGATTCCTTTTCCGGTCTTATTATCAATCATGATATTATTGAGCTTTGTGTCATTATGAGTAACTCTCAGTGGAATCTCACCCTTATTAAGAAGATCACAAAAATAATTTGCTATTTCTTCTCTTTCAAGTACAAATTCAATTTCTTTTTTTACACTGGAAGCTCGGCCACACTTATCTTCTTCTACTGCTTTTTTGAAAGTAGCAAATCTTGCTTTTGTATCATGAAATCCTACAATTGTCTCATGAAGTGTCTCTGCCGGATAATCTGCCAGCAAACACTGGAAATGTCCAAATGCCACCGCACTCTGATAAAAATGTTCCGGTTTTTCAACCTGATCATAGCTTGTTGCATCTGTAATAAATTTGTAGGACCGCCAATAGTCCCCCTCAGAATCTACATAATATGGCTTTCCATCCACAGTAAGTATCACATTCAGCGTCTCCCGCTCCGGATCTCCACCATTTTCTACAATTTTCTTCCTGAGATGCGAAGTAACACCTATGATATTTTCCATAAGCTCGGTCGGTTTTGCAAAAACACTCTTATTCATCCTCTGAAGAATCACTTTGATACATCCCATCTCCGCAATTTCAAATGTAAGAAGAAATGTATCATTGATATGACCGCTTCCATAAGGTCTTTCATCAATCAGTATCCCTTCATACCGAAAATTCGCTATTACTTCATCTTTTTGTTCTCTGGTTATATGAGCCATGATTATTCCTCCCAAAGGTGTTTCGGATAGAATCCTTCTTCTTTCATCTGCTGGAGTGCCGCTGTTACCACTGGTTTATCCTCTTTATATGTAATTCCATACCATTTATCTCTCGATTTCAATACTTCTACCGTCGCCCGCTCATCCGCAAGAAGATTACTTACAACCGTCGGAAGAAAATATTCACACTTCATCGGATTACTCTTCAGTCCTTCATCCAGGAACTTCGAAAACCCTTCTTTTATTTCTGCCAAAATGCTGTTTGTAAATCCCCACATATTCATAGACACGACTGCATCTACCGGAACTTTTGTCCAGGTTGCCCCATCATCTTCTGTAAATGCAACGCCTCCGTCACGCTTTTCAATACGTGTTCTCTCGACAACTTTAATAAGCTCACTGTTCTCATTGATGTCACAGATACCGCGTGATACGTAACCGTTATCTGTCACTGTTTTTCCGATTTCATATCCTACCATTGTATATCGATATTTTTCGTCATCCTCATGTGTAGAAAGGAAATCATAAATCAACTGAAATGCCTCTCTTCCATAATAATCATCTGCATTGATCACAGCAAAAGGTCCGTCTATCTGATCAATGGCACTATACACAGCATGGGCTGTTCCCCACGGCTTCACTCTTCCTTCCGGAACTTTATATCCTTCCGGAATATTAGAAAGCTCCTGAAATGCGTAGGAAACTTCCATATATTTCGAAATGCGGTCTCCAACTGCATCCCTGAAATCCTGCTCATTTTCTCTCTTAATAATAAAAATTACTTTTTCAAATCCTGCCATCTTCGCATCATACATAGAAAAGTCCATGATAATATGTCCATCATTATCAACGGGATCTATCTGCTTCAAACCACCGTAACGGCTTCCCATACCTGCTGCCATAATCACTAAAACTGGTTTTTTCATTATTTTAATACCTCCTGAATGTGATCTCACTGGATTTTCTTAATTTTATTATAATTCTTTTTTTTCGTCTATATAAAATCAATCATGTATTTTGCACTATCTGCACTTATGATATACTTTATAATAAGTTTAAACGTATAACTTCATTTATAGAAAGGATTTGCTATGCTGCAAAAAGAATACCAGAGTATCATTTTAAAGCAAGAACTTAATATAACAAATATATATTCTATTCATTATTTCGAATATGCCCGCGATTTTGTCTTTGAAGGAGAAGCGCACAACTTCTGGGAGCTTCTTTTCGTAGATTCCGGTTCCATCGAAGTGACAGCAGACACTAAAAAACTTCAGCTTGAAAGCGGCGACATCATTTTTCATAAGCCTAACGAATTTCATGCACTCAGAGCTAATAAAAAAAGTGCACCGAATCTTATTGTTGTGTCTTTTGACTGCTCTGCACCATGTATGAGTTTTTTTGAAAATAAGCTTCTCAGGGCTGCAAAAGAGGAAAAACAGATGTTAAGCAAAATCATCTCCGAAGCCAGAAAAACATTTTATACTCCGCTCAATCATCCTTATATTTCCACACTCCGGCGTTACGCAGACCCTCCGTTCGGAAGCGAACAGATCATAAAAACTTCTCTGGAGCTTTTACTGTTAAATATTTTACGCCGCTGTGCTCACTCTCCGGATGTACAGCGTTTCCCGGCGGTGTCACCTCCTCACGCCAAACGCGATAATGAAAAGATGTTTGAGCAGGTAACCTTTTACCTCTCAAATCATATCTATGACAATCTGACAGTTGCAGATATCTGCAGAGATAATACTATCAGTCGTTCACAGCTGCAGCAATTATTTCATCAGCATGAAGGGTGCGGTGTAATAGAATTCTTTTCCCGCCTTAAAATTGAAACCGCAAAGCAGCTCATCCGTGAAGGACAGTATACATTTTCACAGATAGCTAATATTTTAAACTACTCTTCTTACCAGTATTTTTCTCTAAAATTTAAGCAACACACGCGTATGTCTCCCTCAGAATACCGCTCCTCTACAAAATACTTTAACAATTAGAAGAAAAGAGCTTATCCAGATACTTTTGCTCAGACATCTGAATAAGCTCATATCTTTACCCTTTTACACCGCCGGATGTCAGACCTGCCACGAGATGCTTCTCAATTAACAGGAATAGAATAACTACAGGGATTGTCGCACACAGGGAAGTTGCAAACAGATACTGCCACTGTATGAAATTAAATCCGTAGAATACATTAATGCCGACTGTAATAGGCTTAAATGCATCTGTAGAAATCAATGTCAATGCAATCGTATACTCATTCCA
>JBJFCD010000138.1:0-47612 GCA_051888795.1 Lachnospiraceae bacterium
CGGAGGCGATGAAAGTGAGCATATACGAATACGATTTTGAAAAACATATGAAACAAGAACGGGAAGAGAACTGGATAGAAGGTCATGAAGCTGGAGTGATGGATCAGCAAAAGGAGAATATATTTGATTTACTGGAAGATTTGGGAGAAATTCCGAAAGAACTTCGAAGTAAAATCATGGACGAAAGTGATCTCCAAATTTTAAAGAAGTGGTTAAAGCTAGCTGCCAGAGCAGAATCGTTGGAAGACTTCCAAAATAGAATGTAAACTTTTTTAGAAAAAATTTTTAGGGTTATGTCACATTTTAAAGATTTAAGACGTTATAGAATAAAAGAAACTTTAACAAAACAATGAAAAGGAAGGTTGTATGGAAATATTAAAGCTTAAAAAGATTGTGTGGATTCTAATCGTTTTTTTGGCCTTGTGTGGCTGTGGGATGAAAGAAGAAAAGCAAGCTGGGGAAAAGCTCTTTTGGGCAATTGAAGAAAATAATGTTCAAGGTGTGAAAAGCAGATAGAAGAGCGTTGGCATTAGCGCTCACGAATATACCAGTGGATGAAGAAATTATTTTGGCACTTATCAATGCTGGGGCAGATGTTAATAGCAAAGCAGATGACGGAAGTACATATTTGATGGGGGATTTTCGCGGGGCGGACGAGATATTGTTAGAAGCGGGAATTGATGTGAATGCAATAAATCGGGCGAGACAGCAATAGACTTGTATTTATCAAACTTTCTTCTGCTTCCTTGCAAGCATATCTTGAGGCAGATGGTTATGCTTATGGAAAAGAACTTATGTAAAGGCTTTATAACTCTAAAACTATAAATTTTGATGTAATTGAACCAATTTTAGTCATGTAAAGTTGAAGCTATAGATAATAGCAGTAGGAGGTTTAAGTGAAAATATTAATTAACTTCACGTTGTTTGGTGAAAAGAAAAGAAAAAAAAGAGATAGTGTCTTGCAAGAACTGTCGGAAAAATTAAAAAAATACAGAGAAAAAGACCAGTGGATAGGAGAATACATTTATAAAATTGAGCAAAATTCAGAATTGTATCGAGATGTTGTGCTTTATTGTAAAAAGAATAAGAAGGTTATAGAATTTGTAAATCTCGGATATAATTTTGAAGTTTCGGTTAAAGAAAAAGAAGAAGCTGTAGGATTTATTTTAAATTTTCCAAAGTATTATTGTGAAGAGTATGAAGACGATTTATATGAGTATGATGAATGTGAATTTTGCTGGACAAAAGAAATCGGAAAAAATAATTTTCATGTTCAACCTAAAGGGTATATAAAAAAACATCACGAAGACTATGGAATAGCAGGCATAGATGGAACTGGAGAAATATTATTATTGCCTAAATTGGTAAAAAGCTTACTTGAAGGTGGAGTAGAGAAAAAATATTTTCAACCTGTTATAACGAAGAGAAAAGTGATTATGGGTTACATTTTTGTGACAAGAAATATTTTGCCAGAAGGGGTTTATACAGACCCCAACTATAAATTTGCTGGGAAGTGTACTTCGTGTGGGAATATAAATTTGAAGAGTGAAGAGGAAGAATATTATTTTAGACCTAAGAAAATCAAAAAAGAAGCAATGTCTTTATTAGAAGATGTGAACTATACATATGAGTTTTTTAATGAATACAGAGAGATTATTTTGAGTAAAAAAGTAGCTAAGATAATAGAGACAAATGTAAAATATGCGGAACTTGTTCCCGTTTTCCTGGATGAATAATTGAAAGAAGAATAAAATGAAATTAGGAATCTTTTTTGTAATGATGTTTTGGATAAGCTCTGTAAAATGGGTGTATGCGGACTCTTCATGGATGTGGTTAAGTAAGGAAAAACCATATGAATTATTGCCTGTAGCTATAGTTTTTACTATATTAATTGAAGTTATTATGATTTGGAAATTATTACAAATAGACAATCTGAAAAAAGTTGTTTTTATTGTGATTGCTGGCAATATGTTATCCTTTTTCATTCCCTACATAACAAATTATGCATTGCTTAGAGAAGAGATGGGATATAAAAGTATAGAAAGAGCATTTTCTACAGGACCATATTATATTGTAGGATTAGGATATCTTTTTCTTACTATTGCGATAGAGCTTCCGTTTATATATGCTGCCTTAAAGGAAGAAATAAAAGACAAAAAGAAGGGAGTTCTCGTTATCTGCATTGCAAATGTCATAACAACATCTTTTGTATTTATTCTGGAAAGAATAAAATGTTATGGACAATGGTAATAAAAAGGTGATTGTAACTGAAACGAAGTAAAGAAGGCGAAAAATGGTAATATACGAAATATCAAGGTTTCCGTTTCCATCGGATGCGGTATTATCAGGTGTTATGTCGTTAGTAATACTGATTTTTTTGACAGGCTATTGGGGAAAATTCAAAAAAATAAAAAAGTGGGCAGATTGTAGAAATATGTTATGTTGAGGATGAGAACGAGTATTATGAATCAGGAAAAGTGATTGTTATGATAACATTATTGGAGTCAGAATAAGAAGTTGAATGCGATACTGAAGAAGAACAGAGTATTAGAGCCCTTATCACAAGTAATTGTCATAGAGATTTTATTATAAAATAAAGTGAAATAGAGCCGTGTTTATGTTATAGTATCTTCAAAGCATTATTTTTCTAACATTCTTGCGGTAAACTGTAAACGCATCTTTTTTCTATCAGAATATCTAAAAGAAATCTCAATGCTTAAATCAATATTTTATTTGGCAGAGAGATTTTGAAAAATAGTTTGCAAGTCAGAATCTCCTGCGTACAAAAGAAGGAGGTACATAAACTATATGGCAAACGAAAGAACTTATGACAAACTGACACCAAACCGAGAATACAAATCCAGGATTTTTGAAATGGTGTTTAGCGAAAAGGAAGCATTGTTAGAATTGTATAATGCAGCAAATGGAACAAATTATGACGATCCTGATTTGCTGGAAATCAATACACTGAAGAACGCAATCTATTTGGGAATGCGTAATGACATTTCTTTTATTATTGATTCCAGCCTTACACTTTATGAGCACCAGTCAACTTATAGTCCCAATTTTCCATTGAGATGTCTATTATATGTCTCAGATTTGTATTCTGCGATTACAAAAGATTTAAATTTGTATGGAAAGAAACAGATAAAAATACCGACTCCACATTTTATTGTGTTTTATAATGGGGTTGATGAACTTCCGGATACAAAGGAGATGAATTTATCTGACGCATTTATTGTTCGGGAGGAAGAAATTTATCTGGAATTAAGACTTACGTTAATTAATATCAATCCTGGATATAACGAAAAGCTGAAAGGTGCATGTAAAACGCTGAGTGATTATACGAAATATACAGCACGAGTAAGAAACTATGCAAAAGAGATGAAAATTGAGGAGGCGGTGGAACGGGCGGTTACAGAGTGTATTCAAGAAGGAATTCTGTCAGAGTTTTTAAGTAAAAACCGAGCGGAGGCGATAAAAGTGAGCATATATGAATATGATTTTGAAAAACATATGAAGCAGGAACGGGAAGAAAACTGGAACGCCGGGCATGAAGCTGGTGTAAAAGATTTATTAGTGACTCAAGTACGTAAGAAATTGGAAAAGGGAAAAAGTATAGAACTGATTGCGAATGAATTGGAGGAAGAGGAATCGGTGATTTATGGTATATGTGAAGAGCTTGGAAAAAGGAATAAATATTAAATGGGTTATGGCTTGAAGTGCAAAATTGGATTATTTTACAAAAAAACAGAGCGCACTCTTGATTTTCCTTAATGCTGGTATTATAATAAAAATCAAGTTATCAGTATCTTAGAAAGAACGGAGGAATTTACAATGGAAAAGAAGAACATTGACTGGTCGAATATCGGATTCGGTTATATTCAGACAGATAAGAGATACGTTTCTAATTATAAAGATGGGGCTTGGGACGAAGGTACACTTACCTCCGATGCAAACGTGGTTCTGAATGAGTGTGCATGTGTACTTCAGTATGCACAGACATGCTTTGAAGGAATGAAAGCATACACAACAGAAGACGGACGAATCGTAACATTCCGCCCGGATTTAAATGCTGAAAGAATGGCTAATACAGCAAAACGTCTTGAGATGCCGGTATTTCCGGAAGATAGATTTATTGATGCAGTGAAACAGGTTGTTAAGGCGAATGCAGCATATGTTCCGCCATACGGTTCAGGTGCAACTCTTTACATCCGTCCATATATGTTTGGATCTAACTCAGTTATTGGAGTAAAACCGGCAGAAGAGTATCAGTTCCGTGTATTTGCAACACCGGTTGGACCATATTTCAAAGGCGGCGCAAAGCCGATTACAATCAGAGTTTGCGATTTTGACCGTGCAGCACCGCATGGAACAGGACATGTTAAAGCAGGTCTTAACTATGCCATGAGCTTACATGCAATCGTAGATGCACATAATCAGGGATATGATGAGAACATGTATCTGGATGCAGCTACAAGAACAAAAGTTGAAGAGACAGGCGGAGCAAACTTCCTGTTCGTAACAAAAGACGGAAAAGTTGTAACACCGAAGTCTAATACAATTCTTCCATCCATTACAAGACGTTCTCTCATGTATGTAGCAAAAGAATATCTTGGACTTGAAGTAGAAGAAAGAGAAGTTTATCTTGAAGAAGTAAAAGATTTTGCAGAATGCGGTCTTTGCGGAACTGCAGCAGTTATCTCACCGGTAGGAAAGATTGTAGATCACGGCACAGAGATTTGCTTCCCAAGCGGAATGGATGAGATGGGACCAATCACAAAGAAACTTTATGATACATTGACCGGAATCCAGATGGGAAGACTTAAAGCACCGGAAGGATGGATTTACGAAATCGACTAATCATCGCTTGAGGTGACTATGGATTAGAATTTTACATAGTAAACGATACCCTGTATGAAGAGAAAGTATATGAAAAAATATCTTACTTTTCATACAGGGTATTTTTATGTGTCTATGGAAGCGCTAAGAAATCTTGTATGCTTGTTTTCGGCGGATTTTTTTGGAACACTATTAAAAACTATCAAAAAAATAGTGAAAAACTTATGATAAACAGTATAAAACAGTTGACAACAGTTATGAACTGTTATATACTGTTTACAACAAAGGAGGGATTGGATGAAGATTATTATCAATCATTCTTCCATGCAGCCGATCTATGAGCAGATTGCAGATCAGATTAAGGGGAAGATCATGCAGGGGGAGCTGCAGGCTGATACGCCGCTTCCGTCAGTTCGGACGCTGTCGAAGGAACTTAAGATCAGTGCACTGACGGTTAAGAAAGCATATGATGAGCTGGATGCGGAGGGATTTATTGTTACGGTTCACGGAAAAGGCAGTTTTGTGGCTTTTGCTAATCAGCAGCTTTTACTGGAGGAGAAGAAAAAAGAAGTGGAAGCAGATCTTGAGATGGCGATCCGCAAAGGACGAAGTTGTGGAATGACCAATGAAGAAATCAAAGAATTGTTTTCAATTGTGTTGGAGGATTAGAGTATGTTTCGATTAGAGAGTGTGAAAAAACAGTATAAAGACTTTGTACTGGATGTTACGATGGAAGTCCGGACAGGATATGTGACCGGAGTGATCGGAAAGAATGGCGCTGGAAAGACGACAGCTTTTAAGGCTGGGCTTGGGCTGATCCATCTTGACGGAGGAGAGGTGACAGTATTTGGAAAGCCACTGGCAAAGCTGGATGAAAAAGATAAGGAAATGATAGGGGTAGTTCTTGCGGATTCCGGGTTTTGCGGATATATGAATATTAAAGACTGGGTCTCAGTACTGGAGCATATGTACAGCAATTTTCAGAAGCAGTTTTTCCTCGATAAATGTGAGGCATTTGAGCTTCCGCTTAAAAAGCAGATCCGCGATTTTTCCACCGGTATGAAGAGAAAACTGCAGCTTATTGCAGCACTTTCCCATGATGCAAAGCTTCTGATCCTGGATGAACCTACGGCGGGACTTGACGTGGTTGCCAGAGATGAGCTCCTTACACTTCTCAGAGAATATATGGAGGATGGAGAAAGATCAATATTGATTAGCTCTCATATATCAGGGGATCTGGAAGGACTTTGCGATGATATTTATATGATTGATGAAGGCAGGATACTTTTTCATGAAGAGGCAGACAGGCTGCTTGACTCATATGGACTTTTAAAAATGACAAAGGAGCAATATGAGAAAGTGGAAAAGGAGCATTTGCTTCGCGTGAAAAAAGAGGAATATGGGTACAGTGCCTTGACAGACAAAAAGCAGTTTTATATGGAAAACTATCCGGATATCATTATTGAAAAAGGAAATATTGATGAAGTGATTATGATGGTGAGTCGAGGTGAAAAGTTATGAAAGCAATGTTGATCAAAGATTTGAAACTGATGAAGAATTTGAAACATTTTTTCTTACTTATATTAGTGATAGGTGTAGCATGTTCAGTAGTATACAATAGCCCATCTTTTGTGATTGCATACATGACCGTGATCTTTTCTTCCATGGCAGTCAGCACGATTAGTTATGATAATTATGAGAATGGTGCAGCGTTTTTCTTTACCTTACCGGTCAGCCGCAAAGGGTATGTGAGGGAGAAATATGTATTGAGTATGATCCTTGTTGTTGTGTCACTGATTGCTGCAAGTTTGTTATCGGTTGTGACAGGAATAGCAAGAAAGACACCGATTAACATGGACTTTCTGGTGACGGTTCTTGTGACGTTTCTGTTTGCAGTACTGGCAGTTTCTTATATGATGCCGATTCATCTGAAATATCGTGCGGACAAAAGTAAACTTGTGATTATGCTCGGAATCGGAATATTTATCTTAATTGCTTTTTTTGTAGTTCGATTCCTGACATTATGGGTTGATATCGAAGAGTATTCCGATTACATGATCAGAAATAAACTTCCCATGGTGATTATTGGAATGTTCGTTCTAGCAGCAGTATTTCTGACCATTTCTTATAACATCTCTATCAGGATCATGGAGAAAAAAGAATTCTAAATTTATTTATAAAAGAAAAGTCATCAGGCTGGGTTTTGTTACTCAACCTGATGACTTTTTATGATTAATCTTACACATCGGTATAAAAATGGCTTGTACTCTTCGATGGGAAGAGGTTCTTTATAGAGAATGGAATTATAGCCTGTTGAACCTGCAAGTTCTACAATAGTAAAGAGCATGACATCCACATCTTTATATTCATTTTCATCCTGATTTACAAATTCAATAAATCTTTCGTAAATATCGCTGCTATTTGCCTCTCCGGTCAACAGAGTGGAGCGGAGTGCACCCATGACAAGGTTTTTAGAAATAAAATGGAGTAGCGCCTGATTCTTTACCAGCTCATTAATCAGATGGTCAATAATAAAAATAAGGATATCTTCAAGCTTATGAAGATCAGTTTTTCTTACAGCTTTATCGGCACGGTCAAATAACTCATTTGTCTTATGAACGATTAGTTTATTTTTTAAATCATATTTATCTTTAAAATAGAGATAGAAGGTGCCTTTGGCAACACCGGCCTTTTCTACGATATCGGAAATAGTAGTGGAGTTAAATCCTTTCTTTGTGAATAAATCGTAAGCAGTGTTAAAGAGCGCTTCTTTTTTTTGTCTTTTATTTTCGTCAACTTTTCCCATAATCAATCTCCTGTCAACATATGATATTTGAGAGTGTGTGATTTTTATTAGTAATAGTATACACGGAAATATCAGTTGTTTTCAAGTATATTAGCACATAAATGACTAAAAGTCAAAAATAAATGACTAAAAGTCATAAAACTATTGACTAAAGGTCAGTTTTGAGTTATAGTACTGTCAGCATAAATGACCAACAGTCATAAAAGGAGAGTGAAATAATGGTTAAGTTTGGAAAGGCGGTAGTAAAAAGCAGAGTTGCGATACTGATTATAAGTTTCCTGCTTCTTATTCCGTCGGCATTTGGCTATCTTCATACAAGGGTCAATTATGATGTTCTGACTTATCTTCCTGAAGATATTGAGACTATGAAAGGGCAGGACATTATGGTGGAAGATTTTGGCATTGGTGCATTTTCCATGTTCATGGTGGATGGCATGGAATCAAAAGATGTTGCTGCACTGAAGGCTGAGATTGAAAAGGTTGATCATGTAGAAAATGTATTGTGGTATGATTCTGTCGCTGATATCTCAATTCCTCAGAGTATGCTTCCGGATAAAATATATGATGTATTTAATACAGATACAGGAACGATGATGGCAATTTTCTTTGATGAAGGTACCTCATCGGACGGAACTATGGAGGCAATCACACAGATACGGAAGCTGGCAGGAAAACAGTGTTTCTTAAGTGGTATGTCAGCAATTGTTACTGACACAAAGGAATTGGCAGAGAAAGAGACACCGATGTATGTACTGATTGCGGTGATTCTGTCATCAATTGTTCTTGCAATTACAATGGAATCTTTTGTTGTTCCGATTTTGTTCCTTTTAAGTATCGGTATGGCAATCATTTACAACCTTGGAAGTAACATTATCTTTGGAGAAATTTCATATATAACAAAGGCGTTGGCTGCTGTTTTACAGCTTGGTGTAACGATGGATTATTCTATTTTCCTGATGCATAGCTATGAAGAGCAGCAGATCAGGTTTGAAGGAGATAAAAAGAGGGCAATGGCACATGCCATTTCTCAGACATTTTCTTCAGTGATCGGAAGTTCGATTACAACAGTCGCCGGATTTATCGCACTTTGCTTCATGAGTTTTACTCTGGGAATGGATATCGGAATTGTCATGTCAAAAGGTGTTATCATCGGAGTGATTACCTGTGTAACGATTTTGCCGTCTATGATTCTTGTCTGCGATAAGTTGATTGAGAAGACAAAGCATAAACCATTGCTCCCGGATATCAGAAAGATATCAAAGAAGGTTACAAAGCATTATTATATTTACGTTGCAATATTTTTGATTCTTCTGTTCCCGGCAATATATGGGAATAGTCACACAGATGTTTATTACAATCTTGATGCGACATTGCCGAAAGATCTTCCAAGTGTTATCGCAAATGAGAAGCTTAAAGAAGATTACGATATGAATACGACACATATGCTTCTTGTAGACAGCGATGTTCCTTCAGAGCAGGTTGGAAGGATGCTGAATGAAATCGATGAGATTGATGGTGTAAAATGGGCGCTTGGGCTTGACAGCCTTGTGGGTCCGGCAGTCCCGTCAGATATGCTTCCTGAGTCCGTGACCAGTATGCTGAAGAATGATAAGTACCAGATGATTCTTATTAATTCCACTTATAAGGTAGCTTCTGACAAAGTCAATAAACAGGTGGATGAAATTAACAAGGTGCTGGATAAATATGACAAAGGTGCAATGCTGGTAGGAGAAGCACCGCTGACAAAAGATTTGATTACGATTACAGATAAAGATTTTAAAACAGTAAGTTTTACTTCGATTGGAATTATTTTTGTGATCATAATGATTTTGTTTAGATCGATCACACTTCCGATAATCCTTGTAGGAGTGATTGAATTTGCAATATTTGTAAATATGGGTATTCCGTTCTTTACCGGAACGACACTTCCATTTGTTGCTTCAATTGTAATTGGAACAATTCAGTTAGGAGCTACCGTAGATTATGCCATACTTATGACGACAAGATATAAGCGGGAAAGGAATCACGGATTGCCGAAATTCGAAGCTATTAAGACAGCTCACCAGGCATCAGCGCAGTCAATCATTGTAAGTGCATTCAGCTTCTTTGCGGCAACGATTGGTGTAGGATTATACTCCAATATTGATATGATCAGTTCTCTTTGTATTCTGATGGCAAGAGGTGCATTAATCAGTATGATAGTCGTTGTATTTATTCTGCCATCTATGTTTATGGTATTTGATAAAGTAATAGTGAAAACAAGCAGTGGGTTCCTGCCTAAAAATAAGCAGGCTAAATAGGAGGTATTTCGTATGAGAGAAGATTTGAAAAAAAGAGTGCTTGCCGGATCGATGGCAGTTGCCCTTACAGGTGCCGGGCTCGGAGCAGTGCCGGGCAGTGGTATTGTAAATGAAGCTGAGGCTAAAGATAATAAAAACGCTAAAGAAACAGAAGATTTCTTTAAAGAGGAGTCTGTTTATGTAAAGGCTGATCCATCCGGAAATGTTACAGATACAACTGTCACAGAGTGGCTTAAAAATCCAGAAAAAGGAAGTCTTAAAGACGAGACGAATCTTAATGATATCAAGAACGTTAAAGGTGATGAAACATTTTCTGAAGGAAAAGACAATGAGATTAAATGGAAGTCTGAAGGAAAAGATATTTATTATCAGGGCACATCTGATGAAAAACTCCCGGTTGGAGTAAAGATTTCCTATAAGCTTAACGGAAAGAGCATTTCCGCAGAAGAGCTTAACGGTAAGAGCGGAAAAGTAGAGATTCAGATAGATTATGATAATGACTCAAAACAGATTGTGGAAGTTGGCAGCAAAAAAGAAGAAATGTATACGCCATTTACAATGATCACTGCAATGATGCTTTCTACAGATGAATACACGAATGTTGAAATCGATCATGGAAAAGTGATTTCAGATGGTGATAAAAATATTGTAGTCGGTATGGGATTTCCTGGACTGAAAGAAAATCTGGATCTGGAAGAGACAGATTTTGATGTTGAGATTCCGGATAGCGTAAAGATCACTGCGGATGTGAAAAATGCGAGTGTTGGTCCTACTATTACGATGGCATCCTGTGAACTGATAAGTGAACTTGATCTTGATGATGTAGATAGCTTTGATGAGCTTGAAGATTCTATGGATGAACTTGAAGATGCGGCCAGCCAGTTAGTTGATGGCAGCAAGGATGCAAAAGATGGTGCAGACCAGTTAAAAGATGGTGCCGGAGAGTTAAAGGATGGAACAGATAAACTGTCCGGAGGTTCCGGTGAACTGTCCAATGGTTCTAAAACTCTTGCAGAAGGAAGTAAAGCAGTTGCCGGAGGAATCGATGAACTGAGCCAGAAGAGCGGTTCTCTGATTACCGGTGTGAACAGCCTGGCTTACGGTGTGACACAGTATACAGCCGGTGTTTCTTCGCTGAAAGAAGGAAGTAAGGCATTGTATGACGGAGCAGCTAAACTTCAGGCAGGAATAGCTCAGGCAGAAAAATCTACAGAAGAGCAGCTTGTGCCGGGGGCGAAACAGATCATGGACGGAGCACAGGCTGCAGAAAACTCAGTGGACACAATGGCAGAGAGTCTGAAAGGTGTAGAAAGTCTTTTGAACAGTACGGCCAATGTGGAAGTAACTGCCAAAGCAGAGGCAACGGCAACTGCAACAGCGACTGCTGAAGATGTGAAGTTCAAGAAGAGTTCTGACGAGATATGGAGTTCGGTTCAGTCAGAACTTCCGGATACTCTAGACGACGAAGAAAAAGAAAAAATAGAAGCGATTGTGAAAAAGGCCGTGTCAGAAGCACAGGAAGTTTCAGCAAAAGAAGTTACTGTTACAGAAACGGCTACTGATACACAGACAAAGAAAATCGGTGAGGATGAGAATTATCAGACTGCAGAAGCTTATGTTGGAAAAGTCTCGGAAGGAGCAAGTGAATTAAACTCAAAGATGGCAGGACTCTCAGAAGGAGCAAAAGGGCTGTATGGCGGACTTTCACAGTTACAGATGCAGCTGGCAAACGGAAATGATACAGAAAATCCGACAATTGCAGATGGTGTATATAGCCTGACAGAAGGCACTAAGAATCTATATCAGGGAGCAGCTGCACTGGTTTCAAAAAATGATGCTTTGAATTTAGGGACTATGCAGCTGAAAGAAGGAGGTGCACAGCTTTCCGGTGGTGTAAAAAAACTTTCTCAAGGTGCAAAGCAGGTGTCAACTGGAGCAAGCTCATTAAGTAAAGGAGCAAAAACTCTGGATGAAGGAATCGATGCATTAGATGAAGGAGCCGGAAATCTTTTTGAAGGAACAAAAGCCCTGGCCGAAGGAATCACAGAACTTTCCGATGGAATGTCTGAATTTAAAGAAGAAGGAATCGATAAGCTATCCGATGCATTTAACGGAGATTTTAAGAAAGCAAAAGACAGACTGGACGCAATGGCTGATCTCGGAAAGGCTTATAAATCTTACGCCGGAATTAAAGATGGCGTGGATGGAAGTACGAAATTTATCATAGAGACTGTGGGCATCGAAGAAGATGAGTAAATAAGCAGGTAAAAGAGAGGCGAGGAGATAAAAAATCTTCTTGTCTCTTTTTATGGATTATGGTATAGTTGGTCTACGAAATCCTATCAGAGGACTTTTAAATATTCTAATACCCATTTTGGGAAATCTAACAATTCATTTCAAATTTCATTTCTAGGAGCGATGTCTATGGATAATATGTCTAAAATTTCAAGTAATAAGATAACACATATTTATGATCGGATTTTTAAAAAGATTTTAACGCTTTCAAGCAGGGCAGTAATTGGATTGATTAATGGTCTTTTTGGAACAGAGTATCCGCCGGACAGTATAATTTCTTATCACTGGACAGAACATCATGATGATGATTTAAATAAAACTCTTGCGGATACGATTATTACTATTAATGGTTCCCATTCTTATCATATTGAAGCACAAATGTATGAAGATGAGGAAATCGAATTTCGTGTATTTGACTATGGATACAAGCATGCATTGAAGTCGAGAAATGGTATAAATATTCTGGAATTTCCACAGCCCCAGATTATCTATTTATATGAGCATGAAAATATTCCGGATACAGTGAAGATTATTCTTGATTTTGGCAGTCAGGGAATATTTGAATATAAGGTTCCTGTATTCAAATTATTAGAACATAATCTGGAAGAATTGAATCGGCGAAAGATGATTATCCTTGTGCCATTTATGATTTTAAAGCTTCGAAGAAGTATTGAAAAAAAGCGCACTGATGAGAATATGGAAGCCTTGCGAACACTGATTCTCGATGATATAATTGAATTAATCAGAGAAAATCAGGAAGTGGGTAATATCACGGCAGCAGATGCAAGACGCCTTCATGACCTGATTCATAAATTGTATAATCATTTATACTCTCACTATGATGAGTTTATTGAAGGAGGGTTAAACGATATGATGGAAGATGGATTAATTTTGGAGACAGATATTATTGAGGCGGAACTTACTAAGAAGATTACCAAAAGAGTGACTGAAGAAGTAACGGAGCAGGTAACGAAGGAAGTAACAGAGCAACTTGAGAAAGAAATGGCTAAGAGAGAAAAACGGATGCAGGAGAAAGCTATTAGAAAATTGTATTTAAAATTCGGCGATATCAATGAGATTGCTGAATGTTTGGATATTTCGGTTGATAAAGTAAAGAGGTTACTGGAGAATGAAACTGTTATGTAGATGATAAATGCAGGGTATGATACCCTGCATTTATAGCAGTTGTAAATTGCATTATAAGTAAAAGATGGCGGAGGACAATATATATGGAAGCTTATACGAGTTTTGCCGAGGTTTATGATGTTTTCATGGATAATGTACCTTATAAAAAATGGGCAGATTATCTGGAAGGGATTTTGAAAGAAGAGGGAATAGAAGATGGTCTTGTCCTGGAACTGGGATGCGGTACAGGAAATATGACGGAAGAACTCGCCAATCGTGGTTACGACATGATTGGTGTAGATAACGCAGAAGAGATGTTAGAGATTGCCATGAAAAAGAAAGAAAAGAGTGGACATGATATTCTTTACCTTTTGCAGGATATGCAGGAGTTTGAACTGTATGGAACAGTGAGAGCCATTGTGAGTGTGTGTGATTCAGTCAATTACATAACAGAAGAAAAAGAACTGGAACAGGTTTTTAGCCTTGTGAATAATTACCTTGATCCACGCGGGATTTTTGTGTTTGACTTTAATACGCAGTATAAATATGAAACTCTTCTTGGAAATCAGACAATTGCGGAAGACAGAGAAGACTGCAGTTTTATCTGGGATAATTATTATTATGAAGATGAGAAGATCAATGAGTATGAACTCACACTGTTTATTAAGGAAAACGAAAAAGACAACCTGTATCGGAAATATCAGGAGATGCATTATCAGAAAGCCTATACATTGGATGAAATAAAGGAATTAATTGAATGGTCAGGACTTAAATTTGTGGCAGCATATGACGCTTATACAAAAGAAGAGGTTCATGATAAGAGTGAAAGAATCTGTGTCGTTGCCAGAGAGTGTGGAAAGACCTTGTAATATGGGAAAAAACATATTAAAATAATGTGTGCATGGTTAGGAAATTGAAAAATGCAGAGTCTTTAGATTAAGAGATTTTAGAGAGAGGAATAGATGAATGAAAGATTATATTGTAAGGGCAACGGCCGCAGATAATCAGGTGCGTGCTTTTGCTGCGACAACACGTGAAGTGGTGGAGACAGCAAGACAGCATCATAATACGAGTCCGGTGGCAACGGCAGCGCTTGGAAGGCTTCTCACCGGCGGAGCTATGATGGGAAGCATGATGAAAAATGAGACGGACATGCTGACGATTCAGGTGAAAGGTAACGGACCTCTTGGCGGGATTACTGTTACGGCAGATAGCAAAGCAAATGTAAAAGGATATGTAGAAAATCCGGATGTCATTCTTCCGCCAAAGAATGGAAAACTTGATGTAGGTGGTGCGGTTGGCATTGGTATCATGCAGGTGATAAAGGATATGGGCCTTAAGGAGCCTTATGTAGGAGATACAATGCTTGTCACCAGTGAGATTGCAGAAGATCTAACCTATTACTTTGCAAGTTCCGAGCAGGTTCCGTCTTCCGTTGGGCTTGGTGTACTCATGGAGAAGGATAATACAGTAAAATGTGCGGGCGGATTTATCATACAGATGATGCCGTTTGCACAGGAAGAGACAATCGCGCAGATTGAAGAAAACTTAAAAAATGTTACTTCTGTGACGTCACTTCTAGAAAAAGGATATACGCCAGAGCAGCTTCTTGAAGCGCTTCTGGGAAATGTGGGTCTTGAGATTACCGATACTATTCCGACGCAGTTTTATTGCAATTGTTCTAAGGAGAGAGTGGAGAAAGCGGTTGCAAGTATCGGAAGGAAAGATATTCAGGAAATGATTGAAGAAGGAGAGGACATTGAAGTGAAATGTCATTTCTGTAATACAGCTTATCATTATTCTGTTGAGGATCTGAAGAAAATCATAAAAAGAAGTAAGTAAGAAATATAAAAACATAGGAAAAATACACCGGCGAAAACAGGGGGAATATCATGAAGGATGGATTTATAAAAGTTGCGGCGGCTACACCGGATATTCGTGTAGCAGATGTTGCATTTAACACAGAACAGATTTGTAAACTGATGGATGAGACATTAGCTAAAGGTGCCAAAATTGTGGCATTTCCGGAATTATGTATCACTGGATATACCTGCAGTGATCTGTTTACTCAGGATATCCTTCTCGCCCAGGCAAAAGAAGCACTTTTTAAAATTGCTGCATATACAAAAGGAAAGGATGCACTTTATTTTGTAGGTGGACCATTAGCGGTGGATGGAGAACTATATAATGTTGCAGCAGCTTTGCATCAGGGAAAAATTCTTGGGCTAACTACAAAGACATTTCTTCCGAATTACGGAGAATTTTATGAGATGCGTCAGTTCCATGCTGGTCCTGAGAGTGTAAGAGATATTAATCTGGGTGGAGAGATGGTTCCATTCGGACCGCAGATTCTGTTTGCAGATGAGAAGATGGAGGGACTGGTTGTCTCCGCAGAGATTTGTGAAGATGTGTGGTCACCGATTCCTCCGAGCATTGAGGCGGCAAGAGAGGGTGCCACGATTATTGTCAATTGTTCTGCCAGTGATGAGACGATTGGAAAAGCTTCTTATAGGAAGAATCTGATTGAGGGTCAATCGGCAAGGCTGATCTGTGGATATATTTATGCAAATGCAGGTGAAGGAGAGTCTACGACGGACCTCGTATTCGGAGGACATAATATTATTGCAGAAAATGGCACGACGCTTGCCTCAGGAAAAAGATTTGAAAACAGTGTGATTTATTCTGAGATAGATGTAAAACGTATTAACAGTGAGAGACGTAAAAATACGACTTTTCAGCTTTCAGATGTTAGAAAACTTGTAAAAGTGCCGTTTAGTCTTCAGATGGAAGAGACTTGCCTTACCAGAACATTCCCATCACGTCCGTTTGTTCCAAGCGCCCTTGATGAGAGAGCAAAACGATGTGAAGAGATTCTCACGATTCAGTCAATGGGACTTAAAAAGCGTATTGAGCACACCCATGCGAAAAGTGCGGTTGTTGGAATTTCGGGCGGTCTTGATTCTACCCTGGCACTCCTTGTTACGGCAAAAGCGTTTGATTTTCTTGGCATGGACAGAAAAAATATTATTGCTGTGACGATGCCTTGCTTTGGAACTACAGACAGAACTTACCAAAATGCATGTAAGATGTCTCAGAAGCTGGGAGCGACTCTTCGGGAAGTACCAATTAAAGCTGCAGTTACACAGCATTTTAAAGATATCGGACATGATTGTGAAGATCACAGTGTAACTTATGAAAACTCACAGGCGAGAGAACGTACACAGGTACTGATGGACATTTCCAATCAGGCAGGCGGTCTGGTCATCGGTACCGGTGATATGTCAGAATTGGCACTTGGATGGGCAACTTATAACGGAGATCATATGTCCATGTATGGCGTGAACGCATCTGTCCCGAAAACTTTAGTAAGACATCTGGTTCATTATTATGCAGATACCTGCGAGGACGAAGTGCTGAAAGAAGTTCTCTATGATGTGCTTGATACACCGGTAAGCCCGGAACTTCTTCCACCTAAGGATGGAGAGATTGCTCAGAAGACAGAAGACCTGGTGGGACCGTATGAGCTGCATGATTTTTATCTGTACTACTTCTTGCGTTTTGGCTATGAGCCGGCAAAGATTTATCGGATTGCAAAGCTGGCATTTGAAAATGAGTATGATGACGAGACCATCTATAAATGGCTTCGTACATTCTGTTGGAGATTTTTCTCACAACAGTTTAAACGTTCCTGTCTCCCTGATGGCCCGAAAGTAGGTACGGTTGCTTTATCTCCGAGAGGAGACTGGAGAATGCCAAGTGATGCCTGTGTGGCAGCATGGATACAGAATCTGGAAACAGTAAGAGAAAATTCTTAGTTTTTATTTTGGAGGGATAATTATGAAAGGCAATAAAGAAACCGCGGTAAGTAAATTTAACGAAAAAGGTTATAACTGCTGTCAGGCGGTAGCCTGTACTTATTGTGAAGAGCTTGGGATGAAAGAAGAAGATATTTTCCGGCTTACAGAAGGATTCGGGCTCGGAATGGGTGGTCTTATGGATACATGTGGGGCGGTTACTGGAATGTTTCTTGTGATAAGCCTTGCTAACAGTGCCGGTGATATGGAACATCCGCTTACAACCAAGATGGATACTTATGCGAAATTTCGTGAGTCATCCAAACTTTTTCAGGAGAAAATGGGTTCCATTTACTGCAGAGAATTAAAAAATCAGAACGGAAAACAGCCGTTACCCTGTTGTTCTCAGTGTGTGGAAGCGGCCGCTTCTCTGATTGATGAAATGGGTTATGCTAACAGAAACAGATAATTAAATAATCAAAAAAGTGCCGATACCCTGTATTTAGCAAATGTGTCTGGGTATCGGCATTTTATCGTTTCATTAATTTACAATTTAATTCCCTTAAAAAGATCTCCAAGGCTAGTTCCGATGTTTTCTGCTTTTGGAATTACAACCTTTTCTTCCGGTTCTTCTTTTACTTCTTCAAGAGCTTTCATACTGAGACTGATCTTTCCGTCTTTTACTCCGATAACTTTTACAGTTACTTCGTCACCTTCTGCTAAGACGTCTTTTGGAGATTTGATACGTTTCTGGCTGATCTGAGATACATGTACAAGTCCTGAGATTCCGTCTTCAAGGCGAATGAATGCTCCGTAATTCTGAATAGTTTCAACAGTTCCGGTAAGAACGCTGCCTGTTTTGATGCTGGCAATTTTCTCTTCACGCATCTTTTTCTCTTTCTCTCTTAAAATCTCTCTTGCGGAAAGTACCAGGCGATTTTCAGCCTGATTAACATCAATAACTCTTACTTCAATTTCTTTCAGAAGGTATGTCTCCAGATCTTCAATGTAAGACAGTGATAATCTGGATGCAGGGATAAATCCGCGAATTCCCTCTACCATAGCGATTGCTCCGCCATTTACTATCCCCTCGATTTTAACGGAAAGTGTAGTCTGATTTTCCATGTAGGATGTCACTACATTCCATGGGTTAGCATCATCGAAATGTTCTTCGAGATCAGCCATTGTCTGTGTTTCTTCCTGTAATAATTCTTCACTCATAGTTCCTTTATCCTTTCTTTTTCATTCGATAATATACAATGTTAGGAATAGTATAACACACAATAGGGGGATTGTTCAAAGAAAAAAGCATGGAGTGAGAAAAATATGGTTGACTTAATGAAAAAAGTCTGGCAATCTTACTATTAGAAACTTACTTGAAAGGGAGTTTATACATTTATGGGAAAAAAATCAAAGAAAGTATATGTAATCGGTCACAAAAATCCAGACACAGATTCTATCTGTTCAGCGATTGCATATGCGGAATTGAAGCATAAAGTAACCGGTGATGATTACGTTGCAAAACGTGCCGGTCAGATCAATGAGGAAACGCACTATGTCCTGAAAAAATTTGGCGTAGATGCTCCGGGGCTTTTGCAGAATGTAAAGCTGCAGGTTAAAGATATGGATATTCATAAAATAGAAGGAGTGTCACCGAATCTTTCTATTAAAGATACATGGGCAAAGATGAAAGAAAATCACATCAAGACCCTTCCGGTTCTGAAAGAAGATGAGTTGGTAGGAGTAATCTCTACCGGAGATATTGCAACATCTTATATGGATGAATATGACAACCGGGTATTATCCAAGGCAAGAACGCAGTATCGCAATATTGTGCAGACGTTGGATGGAACTTTGATTACCGGTAATGAACATGGGTATTTTACAAAGGGAAAGGTAACGGTTGGTGCATCTAATGATGAATTAATGAGAGAGTTTATCGAGAAAGATGACCTTGTGATTCTTGGAAACCGTCCTGAAGCGCAGGCATGTGCGATCAATATCGATGCAAGCTGTATGGTTGTGTGTCAGAATGCAAAAGTATCGGAAGAGTTGATTAAAAAGGCAGAAGAACAGAGCATTGTAATTATCTGTACGCCTCATGATACATATACGGTAGCACGTCTGATTAACCAGAGTATTCCGGTAAAGCATTTTATGAGTAAGGGACCGTTAGTCACCTTTCACATGAATGATTATGTTGATGATATCAGAGAAGTAATGGCAAAGCATAAGTTCCGTGATTTCCCAATTCTGGACCGTCATGGAAGATTTCGCGGGTTTATTTCAAGACGTCGTTTCATGAACGCACAGAAAAAGAAAGTAATTTTGGTAGACCACAACGAAAAATCACAGGCTATTGAAGGAATCGAAGAGGCAGATATTATAGAGATTATCGATCATCACAGACTTGGAAATATTGAGACTATGGGACCGGTATTTTTCCGGAATCAGCCTGTAGGATGTACTGCTACAATTGTTACCCAGATGTATGAGGAGGCAGGTGTGAAGATCACACCTACGATTGCAGGTCTTTTATGTTCAGCGATTATTTCAGATACACTTTTATTCCGCTCACCGACATGTACGGCAGTGGATGAAAATACTGCGGCAAAACTTGCAAAGATTGCAAAGATTGATATGGAAAAAATGTCTATGGAAATGTTTAATGCCGGAAGTAATCTGAAAGGAAAAAGTGCAGAAGATCTTTTGTTCCAGGATTTCAAACAGTTCACTGTAAATGGCACGATGTTTGGCGTTGGACAGATTAATTCTATGAGTAAAGACGAGCTTGCAGAGATTAAAGAGATGTTGATTCCGTATCTGCCGAAGGCTCTGGAAAAAGGTCAGATGGAAATGATCTATTTTATGCTGACAGATATTTTAAATGAATCTACGGAGCTTCTTTGCTGTGGAGCGAATGCTAAAGACAATATAATTAATGCGTTTGATCTGCCGGGAGATTCTGACAGGATCATTCTAAAAGGTGTGGTGTCCAGAAAGAAACAGTTGATTCCGACTCTGGTTGCGTCATTGCAGCAATAGAAAAAATGAGGCGTGAAGGAGAAAGTAGTTTACAATCATGGAGAAGAAAAAAACTATGGGACGACAGGTGTGGAAGCCGGGAAATATGTTATATCCGCTGCCGGCTGTGATGGTGAGTACAGCGGATAAAAAGGGTGAAGATAATATTATTACTGTGGCATGGACAGGGACGGTTTGTACAGATCCGGCAATGCTATATATTTCTGTCAGACCGGAGAGATATTCATATCATATGATCCGTGAAAGTGGAGAGTTTGTAGTAAATCTCACGACGGACAAACTTGCAAAAGCGACAGACTGGTGTGGCGTTCGTTCCGGAAGAGATACAGATAAATGGAAAGAAATGCATTTGACCAGAGGAAAAGCGACAAAGCTTCAGTATGCACCAATCATTGAAGAGTGTCCGGTAAATATCGAGTGTAAGGTAGTGGAAGTAAAAGAGCTGGGTTCTCATCATATGTTTCTTGCAAAAGTGGAGGCCGTTCAGGTGGATGAAGCATATATGCAGAAAGATGGGAAATTTGAGTTGAATTCCACAGGACTTATAGCCTATTCACATGGAGAATATTTTTCACTTGGAAAGTCGAAGGGAAGGTTTGGCTGGAGTGTAAAAAAAGCAACAAAAAGCGGAGAAAAGAAAAAGGGAAACCATATATCTGACAGATAAAAGCTGTGGATCTTCTGCATTATTTTACGAAGATCCACAGCTTTTTATATACGGTTATTTTTATGTAGTGTAAATCCATGCAAATCTGGAATATTAGTTTCCGAGAGGTTTAATCTTTTCTCTGTAAATGCGTATGAACAGCACGGTACAGAGAAAGACCGACATAAGCTCTGCAATTGGAAAAGACCACCAGACAGCAGAAAGTCCGAATAATTTCGCACAGATATATGCAACCGGAAGAAGTACAACGAGCTGTCGCCCGGCTGAAATGATCAGGCTGTAAACACCGTTTCCGAGAGCCTGGAAGGTAGAGCTTATGATAATGGAGTAACCGGCCAGTACGAAGTGAAGGCTGATGATTCTCAGAGCCGGTACACCAATCTCAAGCATATGTTCAGAGGCCTGGAACAATCCGGAAAGTAAAAGTTTAGGACAGGTCTGGAATATGATAAATCCAATGATCATAATTGATATGGATATCACAACACTGAGTTTGATGGTCTGAGTGATTCTTTTTTTCCTTCGTGCTCCGTAATTGTATGCAATGATAGGAATCATTCCGTTGTTAAGTCCGAAAATTGGCATGAAAATGAAACTCTGGAGTTTAAAGTAAACACCAAATACAGCAGCTGCTGTAGAGGAGAATGCCAGAAGAATCTTATTGAATCCGAAGGTCATTACAGAGCCGATGGATTGCATGATAATGGATGGAATGCCTACTTTATAGATAACCGCAATTGTATGCCCGTGAGGGCGGAATCCTTTCAGACTGAGATTAATCTCAGTATTTTTTGTGTGGTTAAAGTACGCAGATAAAATTACTGCAATAAGCTGACCGGTGACAGTAGCGATAGCAGCTCCTGCAACCTCAAGTCGTGGAAAACCAAAAAGTCCGAAGATCAGGATGGGGTCGAGAATAATATTGATGATTGCACCTGTTCCCTGTGTGATCATGTTATAAATAGTTTTGCCTGTGGACTGCAGAAGACGTTCAAAAGTAATCTGCATAATAATTCCGACAGACATGACAGTAATGATTGATAAGTATTGGGTTCCATACTCTATTATAAGAGGATTATCTGTCTGGATAGAGAAGAAAAGGCGAGAAGCAAAACCACCAGTGACTGCAAATACAATACAGCTTATAATTGCAAGAAAAATTCCGTTTTTAGCCGCAGTATTTGCACCTTCAAAATTCTTTTCTCCGAGATTTCTGGAAAGGAGGGCATTGATACCGACTCCTGTACCGGAAGCAACAGAAATCATAAGAGTCTGGATTGGAAATGCTAAAGAAACAGCAGTCAGTGCTTCTTCATTTAACATTGCTACAAACATGCTGTCTACAATATTATAAAGCGCCTGAACAAGCATAGATATCATCATTGGAAGAGACATGGTGATCAGAAGCTTTGGAACAGGCATAGTGCCCATTTTGTTTTCCGATGTCTGGGATAGTTGTTGTGTCTCAGTCATAAAATCATTCCTTTCATTTCTTGTCACGCTTTGCCGCGCATTGGCTATTATAGCATTTGAATATTTATATTGCAATGCATCTCATACTGGTTTTTAGCTCTTCATATATATAGAAAGAATCATCGAAAAGAACATAATAAAAATGGACGATGACAGAAGTGTAAACGGAGGGAATATAAGATTGACGGACGGCAGGAGTGAAAAGGAAAGCAGGCATATAATCAGATGCTTGTTCACAATTTTATACTTATTCTGCATTTTGAATCTGGCAGGGATATCAGTGAATGTTCATGAAGTTTATAAAGATAGAAGAAATGAAGTAAGCGAAGTGTCCGGAAGCATAGAAGAACAAAAAAATCAGAAAAAGAAAATTGCAATCACATTTGACGATGGCCCCAGTGAAGCCTGTACCGGAAGACTGCTTGACGGTTTAAAGGAAAGACAGGTGAAGGCAAGTTTTTTTGTCTTGGGTCAGAATGTGGATAATTATCCGGAGCTGGCAAAAAGAATTGTACAGGAAGGACATTTGATTGGAAATCATACTTATGATCATGTAGAGCTGTCAAAAACAGATGATGTAAAGGCAAAAGAAGAGTTAAAGAAAGCAAGCGATGCAATATTCAAGGCAACGGGCACATATCCGGAATACATGCGCCCTCCTTACGGGGAATGCACAAGAAAATTAGAAGATTCAGTAGATATGCTCCTTGTGCGATGGTCGATCGATCCGAGAGACTGGGATACAGGAAGTGCAGATGAAATTGTAAAGAAAGTAGTGACGAGTGTGGGAGAAAATGATATTATTTTATTGCATGACTGCTATGATTCTTCAGTTGATGCAGCACTGAAAATCATTGATATTCTTGAAAAAGAAGGGTATGAGTTTGTGACAGTGGATGAACTTTATAACCCTTGATATAGCTGATATCTTGCAGAATACTAATTTTACTATAAAGATGAAAACGGGAAGGAAATAGAATATGGATTTATTTGACTATATGCGGGAGAAGAATATGGATAAGGAGGCGCCTCTGGCTTCGAGGCTTCGTCCGACGACTCTTGATGAGGTAGTGGGACAACAGCATATTATCGGAAAAGATAAGCTGCTTTACAGGGCAATAAAGGCGGATAAATTAAGCTCAATTATTTTCTACGGACCTCCGGGAACGGGGAAGACAACACTTGCGAAAGTAATCGCTAATACGACCAGTGCAAAATTTACACAGATCAATGCGACGGTTGCAGGAAAAAAGGATTTGGAAGAGGTGGTCCGCCAGGCAAAAGATACGCTTGGAATGTATCAGCAGAAAACTATTTTATTTGTAGATGAGATTCACAGATTTAATAAAGGCCAGCAGGATTATCTGCTTCCGTTTGTAGAAGACGGAACTCTGATTCTTATTGGGGCGACAACAGAAAATCCATACTTTGAGGTGAACAGTGCGCTGATTTCCAGATCCAGCATTTTTGAACTGTATCCGCTGGAAAAAGAGGATATAAAGACAATTATCCGCAGAGCGGTATATGATGTGGAAAAGGGCATGGGAAGCTATGGCGCAGAGATCGATGACGAGGCATTGGAGTTTTTGGCAGATGTGTGTAGTGGAGATGCGAGAAATGCATTGAATGCAATAGAACTTGGAGTTTTAACTACCGAGAGAAGTGATGACGAAAAAATTCATCTGACACTCGATGTGGCATCGGAATGTATACAGAAGAGGGTGGTCCGTTATGATAAAACCGGTGACAATCATTATGATACCATATCTGCATTTATCAAAAGCATGCGAGGTTCGGATCCGGATGCGGCAGTTTTTTACCTTGCAAAAATGCTGTATGCAGGAGAGGATATTAAATTTATTGCCAGAAGAATTATGATCTGTGCGGCAGAAGATGTAGGAAACGCGGATCCTATGGCACTGACTGTCGCTGTCTCAGCAGCGCAGGCAGTTGAGAGAATCGGGATGCCAGAGGCACAGATCATTCTTTCGCAGGCAGTTTTGTATGTTGCAACAGCTCCGAAGAGCAATTCTGCATGCAATGCTATTTTTGCGGCAATGGAAAGTGTAAGGAACAATAAAACGACAGTTCCGGCTCATTTGCAGGATGCGCATTACAAAGGCTCTAAGGCTCTTGGACGCGGTACGGGATATAAATACGCACATGATTATCCTAATCATTATGTGAAACAACAGTATCTGCCGGAGGAGATTGCCGGAGAACGATTCTATGAGCCAAGTGATAACGGACATGAAAAAGAGATCAGTCACTGGATGGATTATATTAAAAAGGAAAGTTAAAAAAGGAAAAGAAGATGGAAGATAATTACGGGCTTTTTGATTCGGTCAGAGAACTCTTAGTAGAATCTGTGGATGAAAAATACAGGGAATTTAACAGTTCTCTTGTTCCGGGTGAGAGTGCAATTAAAATGCTCGGAGTGCGAATGCCGAGAATTCGTGAAATTGCTAAAAAGATTGCAAAGGAAAACGGATGGGAGTATCTGGAAGCAGTTAAGCTTGCCGAGCAGTCCAAAAATGTCTATCATGAAGAACTTCTTTTGCATGGCATCATCATCGGTTATCTGAAATGTGAAAAGGAAGAGAGGAAAAAGCTGCTTGATGAATTTGTCCCGGTCATTAATAACTGGGCGGTTTGCGACTGTAGCTGTATGACTTACAAATTTATGAAAAAAGATGCCTGGGAATGGTATGATTACCTGACGAAATATTTGACAAGTGACAGAGAATATGAAATACGTTTTGCTGTAGTGTGTCTCCTGGATCATTTCGTGGAGGAGGATTTTATCGATCGGATTTTGATAGATTTTGATACTGTCCGACATGAGGGGTATTATGTGAAGATGGCAGTTGCATGGGCAGTTTCTGTGTGTTTTGTAAAGTTTCCGGAAAAGACAAAGAAGTTTTTAACGGAAGATCATATGGACGATTTTACACATAATAAGTCTATTCAGAAGATCCGGGAATCCTTCCGGGTGAGTAGGGAAGATAAAGAGTGGGTTAAGACACTGAAGCGGGAGAAATAATAATGCATGGATTGGACAAAAACATATAGAAACAGCCAATAACAATATTGATGGTCTTGAGTTTTTGAAACAAAGGCGCTATACTGTTTTTAGTATCTTATGAGTATATACTACAAAAGCAGGAGGAAAGAGAAATGGTTATTTATGATACTGTAAACAAAACTGAGGTTGAAGTAGATGGAACAAAGGGTCTCATCCAGATTATGAAAGACGGACGTCAGGTAGATATTTATCTGAAAGAGAAAAAGACAGATGAAGACGGTTACATGAGCTGGGATGTTGAGCACTGGTCAAGTGTGGATGGAAAGAGATTCATCCGCTGCTATTCATTAGAAGGAAGAGTTTTAAGCGAATCTACAGGACATAACATTTATGATCTTGAAAATGAGTTTAAACCGGAAGATACACAGATGGTTGAAAAAGTAGAGCTCAGCTAATACATATTTATATAGTTTTTAATTTATTTTGCGAAAAAAGTCAGGCAGTCCCGTTTTATGGAAGTGCCTGACTTTTGTATTTATTGATATGAAAAACATCTATGAGACAATATAATAAACTGCTGAGTACGGAGGTAGTGTCAGGGTAACACTGCCTTTTTTGGTTTTTACAGTGTATGGATCGTCATAGTGGTTTGTGCCGCCGTAGATGTCCCGGTTACTGTCAAGAAGTAATGTGAGAGTGCCGTCACCCGGAAGTTCGAGCTTGTATTTTTTCTGTATTTTGTCAGAAAAATTAAATACAGCAATTATCTGTTCATTACCGTCTGTGCGCATAAATGCATAAATACATTTTTCTTCCTGATGACAATCTAACCACTGAAATCCGGTAGTTTCATAATCTTTTGCGCAGAGCGAAGGATGCGAAAGGTACAGATGATTCAGATCATTCATGAACCGGTGAAAAGCATCATGGATCGGATATTTTAAAAGAAACCAGTCCTGAGATCTTTTTTCATCCCATTCTCGGATCTGACCGATCTCATTTCCCATAAAATTCAGTTTTTTCCCGGGATGAGCATACATGTACATATAAAATGAACGTGCCTGTGGAAATTTATCTTCATATTCCCCGTACATTTTTTGAAGAATGGTAGCTTTTCCGTGTACTGTCTCATCATGAGACAGGGGAAGAAGAAAACGGTCATTATAATAATACATCATGGAAAATGTCAGTTTATGATAATTTTCACTTCTGTACTCCGGTGCCGTACGGAAATAGTTCAGTGTATCATTCATCCATCCCATATCCCATTTGTAATCGAATCCAAGTCCACCCTCCTGAACAGGCTTTGTGACACCGGGATAGGAGGTGGAATCTTCGGCGGTCAAAATTGCAGTTGGATGCATGGACTTTAAACCTCGGTTCATTTCGCGGATGAATTCTACGGCATTGTGATTGACTCCCCTCGCTGGTTCTCCCTGCCAGTAGATGATTCGACTGATTGCATCCATACGGATGCCGTCTGCATGGTAAATGCTGAGCCAGTAGTTTGCAGCAGACTGAAGGAAACTTCGCGTTTCTCCGCGGGAGTGCATGAAATTACAGCTTCCCCATTCGCTGACTCCAACATCCTGATGAGGATATTCAAACAATGATGTACCATCATATCGGGCAAGCGCGTAACTGTCCACGGCAAAATGTACCGGTACGAAATCCATGATGACACCAATTTCATTTTGATGGCAGGCATCAATGAACTCCATTAATTCCTGAGCGGTTCCGTAACGGGAGGTAGGGCTGAAAAATCCGGTGTTCTGGTATCCCCAGGACTCATCGCAAGGGTGCTCTGAAAGGGGCATGATTTCAATGTAATTATAACCATATTCTTTTAGATAAGGGATAAGAATATCAATCATTTCTGTATAAGAATACCAGTCATCTTCTTTTTCGGAAGGCTTTTTAAAAGAACCGAAGTGAAGTTCGTAAATATTGAGTGCTTTATCTTTACAATCTGTGCGCTTTTTCATCCATTTTTTGTCCTGAAACTGATATGTGGTCAGATCTCGGATAATAGAAGCACTGTTAGGACGAAGCTCCATTCCGAAACCATATGGGTCGCAATGATCTACAAAAGAGCCATCTTGTGCATAGATACGATATTTGTACATTTGCCCCGGTTTTGCGTTTTTTGCATAACATTCCCAGAAATTTCCATCGTGGATGCGCTCCATAACCCATTCATTCCAGTCTGTAAATTCACCGATCAACGAGATTTTAGAGGCGCCTGGGGCAAATGTTCTGAAAGTGACACCTTCTGAAGGTTCAACATGTGCACCCAGATAATCGTAGGCATCAAATATTTTTCCAGTGTAAAATCCGTAAAAATCCATAATATCCTCCGTAAAAATAGTTTAATAGACATGAGTTGTTTTTCTTAGATGGTTTGATTATAATAGTGTCAAAGCAAATTGAACACCGACAATTAAAGACACAAGTTGGATAAGCGACGATAGTTGGAAATTGTCGGATTATCTGAGAATGGAGATAAATCATTATGGATTTAAGAGTAGAAAAAACGGAAAATGCAATAAAAAATGCGTTTTTGCAGCTTCGGACAAAAAAAGCATTAGAAAAAATCACAGTGAAAGAATTGTGTGAAAAGGCCCGTATCAATAAATCTACATTTTATGCTCACTATCAGGATATCTATGCATTATCTGATGTTATGGAGGCAGAAGTGGTGAAAAATATTACCGAAAGTATATCCGTTTCGAATCCAATGACAAGTGATCTGACGCATTTTACAAAAGAATTGACTTATGCGTTCGTGGCTCAGTCTTCGCTGATAAATCTTTTGTTTTCAGGAAAGCAGAGAGGGCATCTTGCTAATCGGATTGAAGAAAATATAAAAGAAAGGATATATGAAAAGTATCCGGATGTCAGGGGGAGTCTCAAATGGAATGTGATTCTCAGTTACTGCATACAGGGTGGATACTGGGCATTTCAGGGAAATCGGGAATATGACACAAATGAAGTAATCTCTGTGATTGCAGATATTACAGAGAAAGTACAGCCATTGTATAGGGAAGAATAGATTATAAAGTGAAGACAATAGGATGTTCACAGGGTTTTTTTGTTTATCCGTTGACAATAAGAACGTTTGTTTGTATAATTATATTATCGAACAAACGTTCTTGTTTTTGAGGTGCGATATGAGAATTCAGGAATCCATGACAATGTATGATAAACTTAAGATTCTGACTGATGCGGCCAAATATGATGTTGCCTGTACTTCCAGTGGGGTTGACAGAAAAAATGACGGGACAGGTATGGGGAACTGTAAAGCATCAGGAATCTGTCACAGTTTTTCAGCTGACGGGAGATGTATTTCACTGTTAAAGATCCTTTTTACTAATGAATGTATTTTTGATTGTAAGTACTGCATTAATAGAAGAAGTAATGATGTGGTGAGGACTTCTTTCACTCCGGATGAGATATGCATGCTGACTATGGAGTTTTACAGGAGGAATTATATCGAAGGACTATTTTTAAGCTCCGGAGTGTTAAAAAGCCCTGATTATACAATGGAACTGATTTATGCGGCTCTTTATAAGCTGAGGAAAGAATGTAATTTTCAGGGTTATATCCATGTGAAAGCGATCCCGGGCGCAAGTTCTGAGCTGATTCAGAGAGTCGGATTTCTGGCAGATCGTATGAGTATTAATCTGGAACTTCCGACCGCAGAAAGTCTGCGGCTCCTGGCGCCACACAAGACAAGGAAGAATATTCTGACACCTATGCGCCTTGTACAGAATCGTATGGCAGAGAATAAGCAGGAGATTATACAGTATCATAATGCCCCTCAGTTTGTGCCGGCAGGGCAGAGTACGCAGATGATTATTGGTGCAACGCCTGAAACAGATTATCAGATTGTCAAGGTGGCAGAATCTCTCTATCAGAAGTTTGAATTAAAAAGGGTTTTTTATTCTGCATTTGTTCATGTAAATGAGGATTCTAATCTTCCGGCACGGACAGATGAAGGACCTCCGCTTCTCAGAGAACATCGATTATATCAGGCAGACTGGCTTTTGAGATACTATCATTTTCAGGCAGATGAATTATTGTCGGAGGAGAACCCCAATTTTAATGTGATGTTTGACCCGAAATGTGACTGGGCACTGAAGCATCTTGAGTTTTTTCCTGTGGAGATAAACAAAGCGGATTATAAAGTGCTTCTTCGCGTGCCGGGAATCGGATATAAATCTGCAGGGAGGATTGTAAGGGCACGGAGACACGGTACATTAGATTTCTCTGATCTGAAAAAGATGGGTGTTGTGTTAAAACGGGCGCTTTATTTTATTACCTGTAAAGGGAAGATGATGTATCCGACAAAAATGGATGAAGATTATATCTCAAGGAATCTTTTGAATACAGGAGAAAGACTTCCAACGGAAGTGACAAACATGGGATATCAACAGTTATCACTTTTTGATGATGTGAGATTTGATGCAGATAAAGTAATGCAGATAAAGTGACAGATAAATGGTAAATAAAACGTTTTATGTGGTTAAGTTGATGGGTGAAAAGAAATGAAAACAGTGTATGTGTGTTCGGATACTGTATTAGGGATTTTTTCTGCTGTCTATGATGCATGGAAAGCAAAGTACACAGAAGAAGAGTGCGGGATTGCTGTCCGTGGATTCCTGGAACAGGAGTTGTTTTGTGAATATGAAGAAGTAGATGAAACAGAAGAAAAAGTGGCTGCGGTAGAGAGGCTGATCTATAGACATCTGGGGATGCAGGCATATCATGATATATATTATGCAATTCTATCGGACGATCCTAAAAAAGGAGATGCTGTGTTAGGAACGATGCTGGCGGCAAAAAGTCTCTCAGACAGTAAAAAGATTATGGATCATCTCAGTCATCCGAAAGTTCAAAGAGTATTTGAATTGAGCCGTGCGGTTAGCAATGAAGCGCATTATATGATTGAATTTATCCGTTTTCGTGAGTTGGAAAACGGTGTTCTGTATTCTCCGATCACGCCAAAGGCTCAGGTGCTTACCTGTATCGCATCACATTTTGAAGACCGTTTTCCTCTTGAAAACTGGATGATCCACGATAAAACACATCAGATGTATGTAATACATGAAGCAAGAAAACGATGGGTTCTTGTGCAGGAGGAAATATCCGGATATCAGAAGGATAATAAATCTTCAGGGGAAGATATGTTTTCAAAAGTAACTGAAAAAGAGATGGAATATGAGAGATTGTGGAAGAGTTTTTGTGACACGATTGCAATAAAAGAGAGGTATAATCCAAAATGTCAGAGAGGGCATCTCCCTCTTCGGTTCCGACCGAATATGGTTGAGTTTTTATAGAAGATAAGATAAAATTATTTCTATCTTATCAATGGAGAAATATCTTTTTGATGAAGAAATTTGTAGTTTAAGGGATTTTTGTTTATGGACAGTAAACATCCGATAGTTCGAATTTCTGTGCGTAATCTTGTGGAATTTATTATGCGCGGTGGAGATATTGACAATCGAATAGGCGGTGCAGATAAGGATGCCATGCTGCTGGGTGGAAAGCTGCACAGAAAGATTCAAAAGAAGATGGGAGCAGGTTATCATGCGGAGGTTTCATTAAAATATGAGATACTCTGCAAAGGATTTGTGATTCTTTTAGAGGGGAGAGCAGATGGAATCATCTGTACGTCTAAAGGAACTGTAATTGATGAAATCAAAGGAATCCTTAAAGATCTTGATACTCTAAAAGAACCTGTGGAAGTACATCTGGCACAGGCAAAGTGTTACGCATATATTTATGCGACTCAGAATAATCTTGATGAGATTGGTGTGCAGATGACTTACTGTAATATGGAAACAGAAGAAATCAGGCGTTTCCAGTTAGTGTACTGTTATGAAGAACTTAAAGGATGGTTTTTTGAACTGATTGGAAGGTATGAAAAATGGGCACGTTATCAGATTAGCTGGAAAGAAAAAAGAGATGCTTCCATTAAAGAGATACAATTTCCGTTTGAGTATAGAGAAGGCCAGAAAAAGCTGGTTGTTTCTGTCTATAGGAGTATATTGAGAAAGAAAAAATTGTTTATTCAGGCTCCGACAGGTGTCGGAAAAACGATGGCAACAGTTTTCCCTGCTGTAAAGGCGGTGGGCGAAGGGCTGGGAGATAAGATTTTTTATCTTACGGAAAAGACTATTACAAGGACCGTTGCGTGGCAGGCATTTGATATTTTAAAAGATCAGTCTCTTCGCATGAAAGTTCTTGTCCTGACTGCGAAAGAAAAGATTTGTTTCTGTGAGGAGATGAACTGTAATCCCGATGCATGCCCTTACGCAAAAGGACATTATGACAGAGTGAATGATGCAGTCTATGAGCTTTTGACTACATCCGATGAGATGAGCCGAGAGATCATCGAAGAGCAGGCAAAGAAGTGGAAGGTATGCCCTTATGAGATGAGCCTTGATGTTGCGACATGGATTGATGCAGTCATCTGTGATTATAATTATGTTTTTGATCCGAACGCACATCTGAGGCGATTTTTCGGTGAAGGAAACAGAGGAGAATATCTTTTTTTGATAGATGAGGCTCACAATCTGGTGGAGCGCGGCAGAGAGATGTACAGTGCAAGCATTTACAAAGAAGATTTTCTGAAAATAAAAAAGCTTGTAAAAAATATAGATGAAAAACTTTCAAAGAGGCTGGAAGAATGCAATAGGCAGATGTTAGCATTGAAGAGAGAATGTGAAAACTATCAGGTGATGAACAGCGCATCTCATATCTATCTTAAGCTTTTAAATCTCATGTCAGAGCTGGAACGGTACATGGAAGCATACAGGAAAGAAAGACACTCTGATGATGAGATACACAAAGAAATTGTGAATTTTTATTTCAACATCCGAATGTTTTTATACATTTATGAGAAGCTGGATGAGAATTATATTATTTATTCTGAGATGGAGAGCAGTGGTAAGTTTAAACTGAGACTTTTCTGTGTAAATCCGGCATCGAATCTTCAGGAATTTCTGGATAAAGGCAACAGCACAGTGTTTTTTTCGGCAACTCTGCTTCCTGTTCATTATTATAAGCAACTGCTGAGCACAGTAAAAGATGATTATGCAATATATGCGGAATCACCATTTGATACCGGAAATCGATTGATTTTGATGGGAACGGACGTGAGTACGAAGTATACGAAACGTGGGAAAGAAATGTATAATCAGTATGCGCAGTATCTTATCAGAATGGCAGATGTAAAAAAAGGTAATTATATTGCTTTTTTCCCTTCTTACAGATTTATGGAAGAAGTATATTCTGAATTTCTTGAGATTCTTGATGAAAGTAATCGAAAAGAAGAAATAGATTATGTTATGCAGTCTCAATTTATGTCAGAGGAGTCCAGAGAGATATTCCTTGAGAATTTTGAGGAGGAAAGGGAAAATAGTTTTTTAGGTTTTTGTGTAATGGGAGGTATCTTTTCGGAAGGCATTGATCTTGCCGAAGACAAACTTATCGGTGCGGCAATTGTCGGAACCGGTCTTCCTCAGGTGTGCAGGGAGAGGGAGTTATTGAAAGAGTATTTTGATTCTAAAGGTCTTCGAGGATTTGACTATGCATATCTTTATCCGGGAATGAATAAAGTGCTTCAGTCAGCAGGACGTGTCATAAGAACTGATGAAGACAGAGGAGTGATTCTTCTTCTGGATGACAGGTTTTTGGATTACCGGTATAGAGAGACTTTTCCGAGAGAGTGGAAAGATATCGGGTGCTGTAATCTAGAGAATGTATTTGAATATATGGAAGAGTTCTGGATAAAACGACAGTGAATACCAGTACAAAAGAAAAGCAGGCAGATGAAAAGAGAAAAGGAAGTGTATTGATGGAGTATATTACACAGTATAAGTCTCCGTTAGGGTGGCTGACACTTGCAAGTGATGGAGAAGCTATTACGGGATTATGGATAGAAGGACAGAAATATTTCGGAAGAACATTGGAAGAATTGACTGTTAAACAAGACCTTCCTGTGTTTGAAGAAGCCATACGCTGGCTTGATGGCTATTTTCAGGGAGAAAAATCAGATATTTTGTTCAGTTTATGTCCGAAAGGCACAGAGTTTCAAAAATCTGTGTGGAAGATATTGTGTGACATTCCTTATGGAGCAACTATTACTTACGGTGAAATTGCAAAAAAGATAGCGAGAGAGAAAGGAAAAGCATCTATGTCGGCACAGGCAGTGGGAAGTGCTGTAGGGCATAATCCGATTTCTATTCTTATTCCCTGTCACAGAGTTATAGGTGCAAATGGCAGTCTTACAGGATATGCGGGAGGGATAGAGAAAAAGAGGTGGCTTCTTGAACTGGAAGCTTAATGAAAAGGAAAGAGCTGCCGATTGGCAGCTCTTTCAGGTTATTTTATCCATTCTCCGTTTGTAAAACCATATCTTGTTGTTGACCAGTTACTAGTAACATTCTGAAGAGATATTTTTACACCTTTTGCATAATATAAAGGAATATTAAGTGTTGTTGGTGCTTCGCTTGCTTTTATAGTATATGTCTGGCTTGGGTCAGATTCACCATCGAGGAAGACATAAATTTCTGCGTCTTTACTGAGTGTTCCGTCTACATGTCCGACGCTGATCTTTAAAGCACTGAAATTGCCGTTTGTGTTGAACATAGCGGCAGAATTACCCCAGGCCTCTTTAACTGACTGAGATCTTAATACAAATCCGTTTGTATATTCAGTACCAGACATTGTAAAAGATTCTTCATCTTCATTTGGATAGGTTGTACAGCAAATACTTTGGTAAGGTGAACAGATTTCCATAAAACTGCTGTTCCAATCTACATTCAGGAAAGGATCTTTTGTATGTATGGTTCCCTCTGTGCCGTTTTTTCCATGCCATACGCCTTCTACAAAACCAAAAGAAGAGTGTGCCCAATTATTTGACTGGGTCTTTTTTAAAGAAAAAGTTGCTGTTTTGGCATAATTTAAATCGATAGAATATATTCTGCTGACATCATGGCTGTTTAGTACAATAGTCTGGTTTGGATCTTCAGAATCATCAAGGTAAATATAAAGTTCAGCGTTTAAAAGGTTAGTATTATCCAGATGTCCAATTCTCACATCCAGAGAGCTGTATTTACCATCTAAATTCCATACAGCATCGGAGGTTCCACCTGTTCCCTGAGTTCCGTTATCTAAATAGAAGCCTGCATCATAATCTACACCGGAGATGGTCATATAGCCGGTTCCGTCACCCATATATTCTCCATAAATCTGTGTGTAGGAAGATGGTTTACATACATCCAGCCAATTTGCTTCGCGGACAGGTTCCAGATAGATATCCTGTGTGATATCGTTTGATGAAAAACTTAAATCATCTTTTATGTAAGGTTGATAGCCTGATTTGCATACGAGTAATACATAGTCCTTTTTTGAGAATCCATCGATTTCATAGTTGCCATTCTCATCGGTTTCCCCTTTGAAATCCTCTTCTTGTGATCGGAGATAGTTTTCATCCAGTTTTTTGTCTGGATTCAGTTTCTCTTTTTCATAAATATATAATTCCACATCTGAAAGCAGAGGGTGATTACTGGTCGTTTTATCTGTCAGGTCATAGACTCGCCCCTCCAGCTTAAAGGTAGGGAAGTTCAATTTGACTTCAAAGATAGGAAATAATTTGTTTTTAGAGATTTCCAGATTCAACCCCCAGTTTTTCATAAAACCTTCTACTATTTTTATTGCAAATTTTAGATCCACACCTAGGATGAACCCCGTCTTGAAGTCAAGATTGACTTCAAGATCTCCGTTAGGGAGAAATTCGTTGGTCGTCTTGTGAGTGACTTCTACTTTCCCGTCAAGGGTGATTCCTGCTTCTGAACTACATCCTCCGTAAACGTCACCAGGTATGATACCAAGCATCATAACACCGAGCAAAGCACCTGCTCCTAAAGAGACATTGCCTTTAACTTTTCCGTCAAATACGAATTTTGGTTCTGGTTGTCCGTATTCTGTTTTAGATTTTCGCTCACGTTCGTAAGTACCCATCATGTAATCGCCTGCCAGATCTTTCGTCTGAGTATATATGGCAGAATTGATTCCTTCGATATTTTTAGCTTTTGTATTACATACATTAAAGCCACATTCCCGATAAGATGAATAATCCAGGGATAAAGATAGTTCGGCAGAAAGTTCTCCGGATAAATCCAGATAGAGAGCTATAAAATACTTTGGTTTTATCGACCTTCTTGTGTAACTTGCCTGTCTCCTTATGCTTGCTGTAGGAGATGCTACGAAGTTTAATCCAATGACACCAAGCATGATGCGCTCACTCATATCAATACCGGATAATTGAATACCACATTTTTCGATTTTATTTTCAAAATTACTGTTTGCTTTTGTGACAATATCTTTGAAATCAATAGAATCAAGGGCTTTAAGAGTTACATTTGCCTTTGTATTGTAAGAGACATCCATTTTTATCTGTTGCGGCATCAGTGAGCCACTTTTTTCTTTCCATTCAAGACTGCCGTCAAAGGTAATGTCAGAAATCTCAAGGCTTCCATTTAAACGAAGCTGATCTGTGGTGTCTGGATCCATATCTTTGTCATATAATAGAACATCTAAAAGATCTAACTTAATAGAAAGTGATTTTTTGTTACCTGCAGAGATTTTCGGCTGGAAGAAACCTGACATTCCTTCAGGAAAATAAGGACGCGAATATTTTTTAGATGCGTATGTATTTACTTCGTTTTCAGATATTGCAGATACTTCGGTGCCATCAGGAACCATGATAAAAGCGATTGGGTCATCTGGATCCACGCCACCTCCGAAATCAATACATCCATCTCCGTCGAATAGATCATCCAATCCCGGCTCTCTAAAGGTTACTTCGATATAGGTGTCAGAATCAACAGAACTATCAGATGGAGCGCCCCAGGATTCTATCGTTCCACTGAATCCGTCAGGAAAATCGTCATTTGGAGGGAGAATGTATGTATTTCCTTCTTTGATTTCTCCGCTTGAGAGCTTTTGGTATAATTCAGAGTCTTTTTTTATAACAATTTTTGTTGTGTCAGAAAGGAAACTGTCAGATTCGGATTTTTCATGCTGAAAATCAGCTATATTCTCAGCAAAATCCATACTTTCATCTTCATCACCAGTGACAATTTCTTCATCAAAATCAAGTTCTTTACTATTTCTGACAATAATAAGAGAATTCGTCGCAGAACGTCCTGTTGAATCTGTGACAGTCAGAGTAAATGTGTTTGTACCGATGGAAGGTTGTACAGTTGATGACCAGCTATCTTTTACAGCGACAGCGCCTTGCTGTGTGATCAGCCCCTCAGAATCATACAATTGAAAAGAAATTGTTTTTAATGTTGCATCATGGGATATTTTACCTGTGACAGAAACTTCGGACTCCTCTGTTGAAATAGATTCCTGGTCAAAAGTAATGGTCAGAAGAGTACTTTTAGGTCTTTGTACCTTGATCGTGCAAGTATATTTTTTCTTCTTGTATGTTGCAGTTATTTTAGCAGTTCCCGGTTTTTTGGCTGTTACTTTCCCTTTTTTGGATACAGTTGCAACTGATTTATTACTGCTTTTCCATGTGACAGTACCTTTTGAATTCAACATTTTAAGCTGTACAGTTTTTCCCGGGGCCAAAGTGGCAGTTTTTTTGTTCAAGGCAGGTTTTGCAGGTTTCACAGTGACTTTACAGGTAAGTTTCTTTCCGCTGACTTTTGCGGTGATCACAGCCTTTCCTGCTTTGCGTGCCTTGATTTTTCCGTTTGAATTAACGGATGCTATTTTTTTATTACTGCTGGACCATTTGATTTTCCCGCTGGCATTAATGATAGTAATGGTTTTGGAATTACCCACATACATAGTGAGTTTGCTCTTGCTGAGTTTTACATTTCCGGCTGCCTCAGCATCCATTGTAATCCCAGGGAGAAATGCTGAGACTATTAAGGATATTATTAATAGCCATGACAGCATTTTTTTGGAAATAGATTGTTTTGGTTTCATACTCTTACTCCTTTAAGTTTTAAAAATGTATTCGTGTCTGACAATATTATAACATGTGATAATATTTAAGTGGTGTTTTGTTGTAGATTTTTACACAAAAATCTCCCGAAAGATTAAGTATCTTCGGGAGACCTTCTCTTTAATTATAAATATTGTGGAAATCATTTTTCTTGAAAAATTAGTTATTCATCAGATCAGATTGATTTTGCGTTTCATAATGTACTGTGTGATCGGATAAAGAATTATTGTGATGATACACATCAGAATACAGGATAGTCTCAGTGCTTCAGACATATAGGCAATAAAACTGAAATGCAAGGCATCCGCTTCGGCCAAGTATATCATACTGGTTAACTGTCCGAAACATATTATAAATAATAGTGACAATACAGAAATCACTATCTGTAACACAAAATATGCAACAAGCGAACCTATGATCCGATGACTGGAAAATAGCTGTCCCAGGGCAATGGATGCGTAGAGCATAATCACATTTGAAATGGCGCTGATGATACTAAACAGAAGGATAACGGCAATGATGGTGGAGAGAGAAAGATTCTCATATTTTTCTGTCATTCCTAATTCTGTTTGTATATCTGTTTTGTTTTCGTAGAAAAATGACTGGACATTGGGAGTCCATGCGACAATATATATGCCGATGTAGGTTAAGCATAGATTTAAAAATGCCCAGATACTTCCTGATACTGTTTTTGATATAAGGTGCTGTGAGCTTTTTACAGGAAGGGTATGTGTGAGGTAACCTTCATCTGTAAAAATATTTTTGTAAAATCTGACAGCGATAATTAATAAAGTGCCCATAGAAATGGCCATGATAATCAAAAAACATAGTGTAAAAGTAATTGCAAATAAAAATTCTGTCTGCTCCTGATCTGTTTGAAGTTCAATGCGACTGGTGAGAAACACTCTGATAAGCACAAGTGAAATCATCAGGAAAGAGTGCAGGAGTATTAAAAATCGATTCAGATATTTCATGTCATATTTGATAAGTTTTCCTAACATTTGAATACCTCCCGGAATAGTGCATCTACAGATTTTTTCTGTTCCATACGAATTTCATCAACTGTAGCATTGAGAACGATTTTTCCCTGTTTGAGGAAAAGTACCTGATCCAGTATATTTTCAATATCCGAGATCAGATGGGTGGATAAAAGGATGGTCGCATTTTCATTGTAGTTATTCAGTATCGTCCCTAAAATATAATCTCTTGCGGCGGGATCAACTCCTCCGATCGGTTCATCCAGAATATAGAGCATAGCGTCTCTGCTCATTACAAGGATCAATTGTACTTTTTCTTTTGTCCCTTTTGAAAAAGTTTTTAATCGTGCATTTGGATCAATCTGAAGGTCGCTTAACATGTGGTAAGCACGCTCTGATGAAAAATCGTCATAAAAATCTGCAAAATATTGTATGAGTTCTTTTACCCGCATGGATTCATTTAAGTAAGTGCGTTCCGGAAGATAGGAGATGATTTTTTTCGTCTCTACTCCGGGAGTATATCCATTGATCAGAACTTCACCAGAGGTAGGAACAAGGACATCATTGATCAGCTTGATCAATGTGCTCTTTCCGCTTCCGTTAGGCCCTAAAAGACCTATGATCTGGCCGCTTTCCAGTGTAAGGTTCAAATGATCCAGTGCATATTGCATATGATTATAGCTTTTGGTAAGTGTACGGCATTCTAAGATTGGATTCATTTAAGATTCCTCCTTTACAGTTTCCTGAATCAGACTGAGAGTATCGTCGGTAGAAAATCCGAGCTGTCTCATCTTTTCAAAGAATTCATGGATATGTGACTTGGCAAGTTCGTTTTTTAATTGTTTCAGCATGGTCTCATCCTCCGTGATAAATCTTCCGCTGGTACGTCTGGAATGTACGATACCGCTTCGTTCCAGTTCAGATAGAGCTTTTTGCATTGTGTTTGGATTTACTGCGGCTTCCAGCGCAAGCTCTCTTACGGAAGGCAGTTTGTCACCGGGATTGTATACACCGGATACGATATCCTGCTGAATTTTTTCCATTAACTGAAGATAGATGGGTCTGTTATCATCCAGTTTCCAAGGCATGCAATTCACCTCTCCTTATTTTTTATTATTGTATTAATTCAATAGTACAATAATATAATTACACATTTTTGAGAATATGTCAAGAAAGGAATTTTTGATTGTGTGTATGAAAAGATAGTGATAAAATTTGGATGTTTAATATAGATAACTGAAATGAGGGATGAAAATGATAGAATGTTTGTTTGTAGGTGTTGGAGGTTTTATCGGTTCGGTGTGCAGATATCTGATCGGACTGATACCATTGAAAGTAGAAAATGGTTTTCCGGTGAAGACGCTTGCTATTAATATTGCAGGAGCCTTTTTGATTAGTTTAATCACTGCTCTTGCCGCAAAGAATAAAACAATAAATCCGCAGATTCTGCTTATGTTAAAAGTCGGAATCTGCGGAGGTTTTACAACATTTTCCACATTTGCCTTTGAATCAGCGGATTTAATACAAAAGGGAAGTGCACCTGTGGCAGTTGCCTATATGGTTACCAGTCTGGTACTTGGCGTACTGGCTGTATTTGCAGCACAGATGCTGGTCTAGCCTTGCATTATTCGTTGTCCTTAATGATCTTTTCCTGAATGTCCGGGTCAAACCGATTATTTCTCAGCATTTCAATTTCTCTTTTGTATGGAGCATATGATTTTTTTGCTGCAGTCGGTGACGATATATACGGAGTTTCCAGAATCTTTGGAACATCTGTAAAATCCGGGTGATGGACAATGTAGGAGAGTGCATCAAATCCGATCTCACCAAATCCCAGGTTTGCATGACGGTCTTTTTTTGCTCCGGATACATTTTTACTGTCATTGATATGGAAGACAGCAATCTGGTCTTTCCCAATGATTTTGTCAAATTCGTTCATGACTCCGTCAAAATCATGGATGATATCATAACCACTGTCATGAGTGTGGCACGTATCAAAGCAGACACGCAATTTATCGTTGTATGTCACGCCATCGTAGATGCGTGCAAGCTCTTCAAAAGAGCGTCCAATCTCCGAACCTTTTCCTGCCATGGTTTCCAGAGCGATACAAAGATTCGTATCACTGGTCAGAACTTCGTTCAGACCTTTTATAATCTGGTGAATGCCTACATCTGTGCCTTCGCCTACATGAGCACCGGGATGGAGAATCAGAACTTTACTTTTGCAAGCTTCTGTGCGTTCAATCTCTGTTCTGAGAAAATTTACCGCAAGGTCGTATGTTTCCGGTTTGACAGCATTTCCAAGATTAATAATATATGGAGCGTGGACAATAACTTCATCTATGCCGTGGTCGTTCATATAAGACCATGCAGCATCAATGTTTAATTCGCTGATATCCTTTCTCCGGGTGTTCTGAGGTGCGCCGGTATAGAACATGAATGTATTGGCTCCGTAGGAAACCGCTTCCTTCGCTGAACCAAGCATCATGTCCTTTCCGCTCATTCCTACATGGGAACCTAACTTCATAAGTGCCTCCTATTTCTGGACAAATTTGTCTTTTGGCTGTTTACATACAGGACATACAAAGTCATCCGGAAGTTCGTCAAACGGAACGTCACCATCATATTCATATCCGCAGATGGAACATACCCATTTTGATCCGGCTTCTTTATCTGATTCTTCTTCTGCAATATAAGTAGGTGCATTTTTCGGACTCTTTCCTTTTACTACGTTATGATAGTAAGCATAAGTCATAGCCGGAGTATTTCCAATGACATCACCGTCAATGACTTCCCCTAAAAATACGGTATGTGTAGAGGTTTCCATCTTATCGATAACGTTGCATACAATATATCCGCAGCTGTCGGAGATTACCGGGAGACCTTCTTTTTCAAGGAAATCAACGCCCATAAATTTGTGAACGTCTCTTCCTGACTGGAATCCGAACTGGCCGATAAGAGACGGATCAGATGCTTCGGAAAGAATTGATACAGCAAATTTTCCGGAACGCGCGATACAGGAATTGGTAAAGTTATCGTGATTCATGCTCACTGCAATTGTTGCAGGAGAGGAAGTAATCTGCATGATACTGTTGGCGATACATCCGGTATATCGTCCGTCATCCAGAGAAGATACTACATAAACACCATAAGAAAGATTTCTAAATACATTTTTATTCATAATAGGCTCCTTTCGCAATTACTTTATTCAATAATAGTAATCATTACTGAAATTTTAACACAATGTTTCTTATTTGGCAAGAATAGTATGCACATTTTTGGAAAAATATAGTACAAAATATAATCGGAAGGTTGTTGCAGGAAAATTCTTATGTTAAAATACTAAAATGACAATTGAGTATGAGGAGGAATATCCATGAAAAAGATAATAGATTTGATCGCGGATGAGATCGGTGTGGCTTTTGAAAAAGCCGGCTATGAGATGTCCTATGCAAAAGTTACGATTTCCAATCGTCCGGATCTTTGTGAATATCAGTGCAATGGAGCAATGGCAGGAGCAAAAGCTTATCACAAAGCGCCAATCATGATTGCAGAAGATGTTATTGCTAATTTAACAGATACAAAATATATCGGTGAGGCGACTGCGGTAAAACCAGGATTTATCAACCTTAAACTGAATGAGGAAGCAGTTGCATCATATTTAAATGAAATGGAAGAAGATGAGAATCTCGGAATCAATAAAGCTGAGAATCCGAAAAAGATCATTCTTGATTACGGCGGACCGAATGTGGCAAAGCCGCTTCATGTAGGACATCTTCGTTCAGCAATCATCGGTGAGAGTCTCAAACGGATTGCGAGAAAGATGGGACATGAAGTTATCAGTGATATCCATCTTGGTGACTGGGGTTATCAGATGGGACTTATTATTACTGAGCTTAGAGAGAGGCAGCCAGATCTTCCGTATTTTGATGAGGCATTTGAAGGGGAATATCCAACAGAGGCTCCGTTTACCATCGGAGAGCTTGAGGAGATTTATCCGACAGCAAGCGGTAAGGCAAAAGAGGATGATGAGTATAGAGAAAAAGCATTGCATGCAACCTATCTTCTTCAGAATGGACATAGAGGATATACGGCAATCTGGAATCACATTATACATGTGTCTGTGACAGACCTTAAGAAAAATTATGCAAACTTAAATGTTGAGTTTGACTTATGGAAAGGTGAGTCCGATGCGCAGGAATTTATCCCGGATATGATTGAGCGTCTGAAAGCTGAGGGGTATGCACATATTGATGATGGTGCACTTGTCATTGATGTGGCAGAAGAATCTGATACAAAAGAAATTCCGCCATGTATGATCCAGAAATCTGACGGTGCGTCTCTTTACGGAACAACGGACCTTGCAACATTAGTACAACGAGAGAGAGATTATGCGCCGGAACAGGTGGTCTATGTCGTTGACAAACGTCAGGAGCTTCATTTTGTTCAGGTATTCCGGGCAGCTAAGAAAACAGGTATCGTCCCGGAAAAGACAGAGCTTAAGTTCCTTGGATTCGGAACAATGAACGGAAAAGACGGAAAGCCTTTTAAGACAAGAGAGGGCGGAGTGATGCGTCTGGAAAATCTTATCGCTGAGATTGAAGAAGAGATGTACAAAAAGATTACCGATAACCGTACGGTAGAGGAATCTGAAGCAAAAGCGACAGCGAAGATTGTGGGAATGTCAGCGATTAAATACGGGGATCTGTCAAACCAGGCATCCAAGGATTACGTGTTTGATGTAGACAGATTTACTTCCTTTGAGGGAAATACAGGGCCGTACATTTTATACACCATTGTCCGCATCAAATCCATTTTGAACAAATATCAGAATGAAGGCAACAGTATTTCAGGTCTCATGATTGCAGGAGCAGATGGAAACGAAAGTGAGAAAGCATTGATGCTTGAAATCGCAAAATACAATGAAGTGATGGAAAATGCGTATCATGATCTCGCACCACATAAAATCTGTGCGTATATTTATGATCTTGCTAATGCATTTAATCGTTTTTATCATGAGACAAAGATTCTTTCCGAAGAAGATGAGGCAAAGAAGAAGAGCTATATTGCGCTTTTAATCCTTGCAAAAGAAGTGTTGGAATCCTGCATCGACGTGCTTGGATTTGAAGCACCGGAGAGAATGTAAAAAAAATTAAAATATGGATAGAAACAAACAGAATATTTTCATATAGGAAAGGTTGGGCGAAAGGATATGAAAGCGACAGAAAAGCTCTTCTATGAAGACAGTCATTTGAAAGAATTTGACGCCGTAGTATTGTCCTGTCAGCCGGACGGAGAGATATATAAGGCGGTTCTTGACAGAACTGCCTTTTTTCCTGAGGGTGGCGGTCAGTATGCGGATACAGGATATATCGGTGATGTGAAAGTTTTCGATGTACATGAGAAAGAAGATGTTGTGTATCACTATTTGAAGGAGCCTTTGAAAGAGGGAGCGACTGTTCATGGAAAGATTAACTGGGAAGAGCGGTTTGAAAAAATGCAGCAGCATTCCGGGGAGCATATTATATCTGGGATTGTGCATGAGAGGTTTGGATATAACAATGTAGGATTTCACCTCGGAAGTGATTACTGCACTATGGATTTTGACGGTCCGATCACAAAAGAACAGTTAAAAGAGATTGAACTTAAGGCAAACAAAGCTGTATTTGAGAACCTGGATATTGAGGTCACTTATCCGTCAAAAGAAGAACTTACTGACATGGAGTACCGAAGCAAGATCGAGATTGAAGGTCAGGTGAGAATTGTGACGGTTCCGGGCTATGATGTGTGTGCCTGCTGTGCGCCACACGTAAAAAAGACCGGGGAGATAGGGCTTATCAAGCTTGTGAATATGGCAAATTATAAGGGCGGAGAGCGTGTGACAATGCTATGTGGCTATCGGGCGCTAAGAGACTATGACCGGAAAGATGAAAACTCCAAGGAAATCTCAGCGGCACTTTGCGCAAAAGAGCCCGAGATTGCCCAGGCAGTTTCACATCTTAAGGAAGAACAGACTGCCTTGAAAGGTAAATTAGCTTCTCTTACACAAAAGCTTTTGAAATATCAGGCACAGGAAATCGAGATTACAGAAGGTGTGGTAACGGTATTCGATTCAGAACTTTCAGGAAATGCGCCGAGAGAACTTATGAACCAGCTTCTGAATCGCGGTGCGCTCGTCAGCGCAGTTTTTGCGGGAAATGATGAAGATGGCTATCGCTATGTAATCGGAAGCAGGACAGAAGATGTACGCCCGATTAGTAAAAAACTTAATGAGACATTTCACGGACGAGGCGGCGGAAAGCCTGAGATGGTACAAGGATCACTTTCCGGGAAAGCGGAAGAAATTAAGAAGAACCTGTAAGGAGAGGTAAGTTATGAAGAAATTTGAAAAGATGGTAATTGTGGCGCCGGTAAATCTTGTTGACTGGGCAAGAGAAGAATTGAGAGAGTATGCAAGCGAAGTTGTGATTTATGATACCCATCCGGAAAATGATGAAGAGATCATTGAAAGAATCAAAGACGCAGATGCAGTTTTAGTAGGATTTTCAACAATTATTGGAAAAGAAGTATTGGAAAATGCACCGAAATTAAAATATGTAGGCATGATCTGCAGTCTTTACTCAGAGGAAAGTGCTAATGTAGATATTGCTTATGCCAGAACAAAAGGAATCACTGTAAAGGGCGTTCGCAGTTATGGTGACAGAGGAGTGGCAGAGTATGCAGTTTATCAGTTGATCCGAATCCTACATGGTTATGATTTCCCAATGTGGAAGGGAAAATCTTATGAACTGACAGGACTGAAAGTAGGTATGGTGGGAATCGGTGATTCCGGCGGACTGATTGCAGATGCACTTCATTTTTTCGGGGCTGATGTGTCTTACTTTGCCAGAAGTAAAAAGCCGGAGCGAGAAGAAATGGGAATTCACTATAAGCCGCTTCATGAATTGCTTTCTGATAGTGAGGTCATCTTCACTTGCCTGAACAAAAATGTGATTCTCCTTCATGAAGAAGAATTTGAAAAGCTCGGAAACGGAAAGATTATGTTTAATACTTCTATTGGACCGGCCGCAGATATGGAAGCGCTGGAAAACTGGATCAGACATGAAGGAAATATTTTCTGCTGTGACATGACAGAATCACTGGGAGATATGTCGGAAGAGGTTCGATCCAGAGATAATGTCATCTGCATGGGCGCGTCTTCCGGAATGACATATCAGGCATATGAACTACTGAGCAGAAAATCTTTAGATAATATTAAAGAATATATGAAAGATGAGCTGGAGAAATAGAAGAGATTTTTCTAGAGAACATTATGAAAGGGATAGGTATGAAATTACTAGAAGATAAAGATTATGAACTGATCAGGGAAGCTAAAAAGGTGATCAGTTTAAATTATGATGAGGTGAATTATAACCATACGGTTGGAGCTGCTGTCAGAGTGAAGAGTGGAAAAATCTATGTCGGGGTGAATGTTTATTCTCTCCATGGAGCCTGTGCAGAGCAGGTTGCTCTTGGAAATGCTATCACGAATGGAGAAAGAGAGTTTCTGGCAATTGTAGCTGTCCGCGGGAAAAACGGAGAAGAGATACTTCCGCCGTGTGGAAACTGCAGGCAGATATTATCCGATTATGCACCGGATTGCGAAGTGGTTCTTTCAAAAGAAAATGGTGGCGGGAAAGTTCCGGCAAAAGAATTGCTGCCGTATGCATACAATGTCGAATGATATAGAAAAGAGTAAGGGGAGAAAATCATGCAGATGAAAGCAACGGTTTTAGTAGATAATATTCCTCAGGATGAACTGAAGGGTGAATGGGGCTTAAGTATTTTTATTGAATATGGAAATGTCAATTTCTTATTAGACACAGGAGCGTCCGGACTATTTTTAGAGAATGCAAAGAAGCTTGGAAAGGACATGAAAGCTGTCGATTATGCTGTATTATCCCACGCCCATTATGACCATTCGGATGGAATGAGACAGTTTTTTGAAGTAAACGAAAAAGCGGGCTTCTATTTGAGAGAGGGAAGTGCGGAAAACTGTTATACTAAGAAATGGTTTTTGCGCAAATATATAGGACTTCCAAAACACATTCTGGACGAATTTTCTGATCGGATCGTATATGCAGATGGTGATTTTACGTTGTGTCCGGGAGTGTATCTGATTCCTCACAAAACACCGGAACTTTGGAGAGTCGGAAAACGAAATAATATGTATCTTCGAAAAAAATCAGGATGGGAACCGGATGATTTTTCTCATGAGCAAAGCCTTGTTTTTGACACAGAAGAGGGGCTTGTGATCTTTAATAGCTGTTCTCATGCCGGAGCAGATGTAGTAATCAGAGAGGTAATGGCTACTTTTCCGGATAAAAAAATCAAATCATTGATCGGCGGTTTTCATTTGTTTGGAAAGCCTGAGGCGGAAGTCAGGAAACTTGCGGGAAAAATAAAAGAAACCGGGATTGAAGAAATCTATACAGGGCATTGTACCGGGGAGAAGCCATATCAGATTTTGAAAGAAGAACTGGGCGAAAAAGTGCATCAGTTGCGAGTTGGGCTGGTGATAGAATGAGAGCACCAGTAATACAAGCTGAACGCTGGAAAGGTAACGCATACGCAGAGAAAGCCAAAAGAAAATATTGCAAGCATTTTAAATTAGGGGGCTTCCGAAAGGAGAAAAGCTATGATAACGATATTTAACAGAAAAGAGCTTTGCGTCACATATGATATGAGTGAGCAGGTGAGAATTCGGAATATTTTAAACGATCACAACATTGATTATTCAATTAAAACAATAAATCGTACAAGCACTTCTCCTATAGCAGCCGGAGGAAGAAGCCGTGCGGGGAACTTTGGTCAGAAACAGGACTATATGTATGAATACATGATTTATGTACAGAAGAATGATTATGAGAAAGCGGCTGGCCTTGTCAGAAAGTAGTGTTGTACTTCCTGATTTTTATAAGAAAGGAAATAAAATGAAGAAAATTAAAAAAGAGGGGATTAAGGCGTTACTGTTGATTGTACTTATCATATGTTTATGTGTACTTGAAGGATGTAAAGTTAATTATCCGCAGAATTATCTTTCTGAAGAATTAAAAAATGATTGTACGTCAGCATCACTTTCGAAAGAGGTTGATACTCACAGTGGATTTCATGGTGATGGAATTTCATTTTATGTATTGGAGACCAGCTATGAAAAGTCAAGCATAAATTAGCTGGAAATTTCAAAATTCTT
>JBJFCD010000139.1:0-2798 GCA_051888795.1 Lachnospiraceae bacterium
AACTAATTGCAACCCTCGCCCTTTGTTAATTTATGCGGCGAAACGGGTCGCACCTCCGTGCATGGAAGCCGCAGCTCCATAACTTTTTTCGGAAGAAATGGCTACTGCTGACATGATTGCGACAAACACGGCTGAACCAATAGAACCTGCTACTGTTCTAAGGGACGTAAGCAACGATGATGCATCTGCTACTTTTTCTTTCACGACCTGACTTGTTCCCCAGGTAAGAAGTGGCATCATAAGACATCCAATTGATACATTTCGTATCACATTAAAAATTGCTGCAACAATAAGAGGGGTAGATAATGTAACAAAATACATTCCCACATTGCTGATCAGAAGACAAATAGATCCTACCACATATAATTTTTTGATACCTATCCGATCATAAATACGACCTGCAAACGGATTAATGAATGCCGTAGCAACAGAGCCCGGCAGTGTTACAAGAGCTGATGTTACTGCCGAATACCCCAGAACCGACTGAACATATAAAGGCATTAACACAGAGCCTCCCATCATAACCAGATACAAAAGCATACTCGAGATTACTGCTAAGGAGTATTCTTTTTTCTTCAAAATGCGAATATCCAGAAAAGCCTTTTCAAATCTTAACTGTCTATACACAAAGAATACGGATCCGCAAATACCTATGATCAGTGGATGTAAAGACATCCGATTTGCAATACCATAAGTTCCTATATTTCCAATCCCCAAAGTAATTCCGCCAAATGCAAAAATACTTAAAACAAAGGAAAGCATATCAAAATCAAGATCCTGTAATTCCAACACATTGCTGAAATTGACAACTGACATCACAAGAGAAATGAGCATGACAGCCATTGTATATATAAATATATATTTCCAGCCAACAGTGTCTACCAGCACTCCCGCAATTGTTGGTGCAATGATTGGTGCAGCCGTAGCCGCGAGACCATCCCATCCCATCATAGTTCCCTTTTTTTCTTCCGGATATATCGATAATATGATTACCTGCCCCATTGAAGTAAGAATACCATTGCCAATTGCCTGCAATACTCTGCCGACCATCATGATACTAAATCCCGGAGCAATCACGCAAATCAGTTCGCCAACAATAAAGCATACTATACTGGATATATACAGTTTCCTTGTAAGTACTTTTTTGATCAAAAAGGCAGTTAAAGGCATTACAATGCCCATAGCCAGTGAATAACCACTTGTCATCCACTGCCCGGTTGTCATACTGACACCAAAGTATTCCACTACTGGCGGAAGTGCCGTTGTCATCGCTGTAGCCAGCATTGATGTGGCAATTCCTGTGACCATTAAATTGATAAAAATAAACATTCTTTGTTTCTCATTTAGTTTTACTGACATTTTTCACCCATCTTTCTCTATTTTCTAAACACAAGCATCCCTTACCTTTATGTAATTAAAACAAATTACGTTTTATAATAAAGAATGCCCTTTTTCACAAATCTTGTATATCTCGTCTAACTTTTCTTCAATCATAGGATTATATATTTCTTCTTTCCGTTCAACCATACGGCGGTACAAGAAATACGGTACGATCCATCCAATAAATCCCGGAATTGCCAACAATACACACAACCAGACGATTGGTGGCTCATGAACGACAGCAAAAGTTGACCCTGCCATAAATGCAGTCCCAACTACTCCAACCGTCATTGCCCAAACTAATGGAATCCGCGTTTTTGCTCCTTCCAGAACTTTAATCTCATTAGCACAGGCTTCAAAATTTCTCTGCAGTCTTGTCAATTCCATTTTATTAATGATTTTCCTATTCCTTTTCAACTGGATTTTTAAATGACGGAATCCATGAAGCATAATCTGTTTTTCCGGTACATAAGCATTTTCTTCCGGTATCCACCCGAAATTCTCATAACAGTCCAAATACATGGCAACCTGCTCTTCCGGAACGATAATTTCCTTATACTCATACCCAATAAATTCTTTTTCTCCCTGCATTAAATTGCCTCCTGATTCTTACCTGCGTCAATTTCTCTTACTTCGTGAACGAAAGGAAGTTTCACTGTAAATATCGTTCCTTTTCCAACAGTACTTTCCACAGATATAGTTCCTTCTGATAATTGGAGAATTCTTTTTACAAGAGCCAGACCCAAGCCATTCCCCTCCGTAGAATGAGAGCTATCGCCCTGATAAAATTTGTCATAAATGTGCTTCACTGTCGTCTCATCCATTCCACATCCGGTATCTTCAACAATGACCGTAACACTGTCATCATCAGAGACCTGCCTTAATGTCACACTACCTCCGGATGGTGTGAATTTCATAGCGTTAGATAACAAATTTGTCCACACAATCTCTAAAAGTCCTGCATCCGCCACAATCATAACTTTTTCTTCAATATCAGCTTCAAATTCAATGTCCTTATTTTCCCACATATCTTCAAACTGTAATGCACATTCACAAAGCTGACGGCACAGATCATACTTTTCCGGCGCAGGCTGAATTGTCTGTTTTTCCAGTTTGTTCAGCTTCAGCATATTCATGAGCAAGTCAGACAGACGTTTTGACGCTTTCAAAATATTTTGCGTATATTCTTTTCTGTTTTCTTCCGAAATATCTTTTCTGTCCAGAAGCTGGGCATTATTATAAATCACTGCAAGCGGAGTCTTGAATTCATGAGATACGTTTGAGAAGAAATCTGTCTTTAAGGTTTCAATACTTCCTAATTCTTCGACCATTTTGTTAAAATCCATGATCATAATATCGAGATAATCCCACTTATCAGGAGTATTAATAGTAGGAACAAAAACAGAAAAATCCCCATG
>JBJFCD010000140.1:0-2797 GCA_051888795.1 Lachnospiraceae bacterium
AATATGTACATCAATACCGCCGAAGCCATCTCCGGTATTCCGGCTTCCTGGCCGGGATACGACCTCACCCAGGGTTCCAGCGGTGACAAAGTGCGGCAGATGCAAGAACAGCTTAATGTGATTGCCGGCGCTTACCCTGCCATTCCCAAAGTAACTGTGGATGGAATCTATGGACCGCAAACTGCACAGGCAGTCAAAGTCTTCCAATCTGTTTTCGGCCTGCCACAGACAGGAGTCGTAGATTACAGAACATGGTATAAGATATCCGAAATCTATGTGGGAGTATCCAGAATTGCTGAGTTAGTCTAAACAAAAGTGTACATCTTTACAGAAAAAAGGAAGTATCTCAAATAATCAGATTATATTGTGATACTTCCTTTATATGTTTTTTTATATTGAACCAATTACTTAATACCGTTCTTATTATCCTTCTTTTTATTTATAATGCTTTTCCATCTTCTCATATATCCCAAGAGCTGTTTTTGTCTTTCCCAGTCCGCCGAATGTGCAGCGAAGCTCAAGCGGCAGCGAAAGCCCAATTTCATAAATCGCCCTGATTGTCTCATCGAGAGGAATCACAGCATCATACCCTGCCAGGACCATATTTGCGCTTGCAATCGCATTGCTTCCGCCCATGACATTTTTCCCGAGGCAAGGTACTTCCACTCTATTTCCTACCGGGTCACATGCCAGACCTGTAATGTTCTGGAGTGCCATTGAAGCTGCATTTACACACTGTTCAATCGTACCACCCATCATCTGTGTAACTGCTGCCGCGGCCATACCCGAAGCGGCTCCACACTCAACCTGACATCCTGCAACTTCTGCTGAAAATGTTGCTGCTTCTGACACAAAGACGCCAATAAGCCCTGCAACCATTAACCCTTTTACCATTTCTTCTCTCGAAAGATTCAATGCTCTTCCGAGACCGATTACTGTTCCCGGAATGCATCCACAAGAGCCCACCGTCGGAGCCGCAACGATTAATCCCATGGAGCTTTTCACTTCCATCACAGCGGTGATGCTTTTAATAACAGCATTTAGCGGATCACATGGAACCAGACCTCCTTTTGATTCCACTTCTTCTATTTTATATGCCTGCGGTCCTAAGATACGATTTTCATAAGAAGTACCCTTAAGTCCCTGATCAACCGCCTGTTCCATAACTGCCAGGATCTCTTCCATCTTATCAAGCACTTCTTTTTCAGTCATGTTTCCTCGAATACTTTCATAAAGAGTTGCATACTGCCATGCCTGCATAGGATGTTCATTTGCATATGTAAGAAGCTGCTCGGCGCTTAAATATGGAACATCACAATGCGCACTGGAATGTGTCGGTAGGATTGGTGTCAGATATACCATATCCAAAACACCCGGAAGTACTCTAAGCTCATCAAGCTTATTTTTCTCCAGAGGACATGCAAGCTTCCAGTTAATGATTCCCTTTTCTTCTACTGTATCCTCTAACAGAAATTCATTCGCCGGCAGCATTTTTGTCAGTTCTTCTTCCATATGTTCCAAAGTGCATTTGTTCAGATCGACTACAACAAGAAGCTCATAAAAATCCCCACAGATCTTTACATTGAATCCATCAAATTTCTGCATCTCTATCATTCCGCCGCCAACGGAAATTGCTTCCCATTCATGCATAGAATCATCTTCTGCAATTGCTTTGATACGATAATTTCCCGGATGAGAAGCACCATATTCCAGTATCCGATATTCAATATCGAGTCCACGTTCTTTTGCAAGTCTGTCATATTGATCCACTTCAGGATTCTCCAAAGAGATCCCCATCAATCCACATGCGAATCCCATGTCAGTCCCATGTCCCGTATGAGATGCCGCCAACGCTCCCGTCGGGTCAAAATCACAGATTACTTTTTTTAGCGATGCCTGAAACGACTGGCGTACCAACTCAGCAATCCTTGCTCCTCCAGCCACATGAGAACTGGATGGACCACGCATAACAGGTCCAATTACATCATTAAATATACTGCTTGGTATTTTTTTCATAAAATCCTCCTTAAAAAACGAATCATCTCGGTTTTTTCGCCGTCAAAGACGATGACATAATGTACTCCCCGATGGACAGACTCCGTATGCTTGATATTAATACTACTAAATATCATGATAACACCGACGATACACGAATTCAAATATAGAATATTTCTAATATTTTTTATGCATCAAAATCAACATGATATGTTTTTCCACCATCATGAATATCTACATAATGCAGATCAAACTGTTCATCCAAAATATCCATACATCCCTGATAAAAGACTGTATCACTCTTCTTGATCATAAACAGATATGTCCCATTATCTTTGGAATCCGCTTCGTCACTGACCTCATTGTAGAATTCTCTCCCATCAATCTCACCCGGATATCCTGAGTTTTTAATCTTTTCTTCAATCATTCTGTATAATTCTTCCATTCTTTTTCTCCGTTCTTTTTATTCGTAGATTTTCATATTTGTATATTATATCATGTTCTTTTGTTGATATCCAACACAATAGTAGAGGCAGATACTGTTTTAATCAATCAGCATCTGCCTCTACTTTGTTCCGTTATCCATTGGATTTTCCTCTTTCTGTTAGATTTTTAATCTTTCGTTTACGTTCTTGGTGGTCCGTACCTTCCTTTCATAAACTGATATTCCAATACTTAGCGCTTTTTCTTGGAATACTTATCCAACACTTGTGTTGATCGTAATAACAGGTAATTGTTTACAGCTCGCGTCTGTCTTACAATTCCTTTCTGTTATTTTATGTTTATATATTAACACTCAAAA
>JBJFCD010000141.1:0-2788 GCA_051888795.1 Lachnospiraceae bacterium
AATTATTGAGCTTGACGGGTATTTTACACTTTATTTGCTGCAAAAGTCAGGATATCACTCGCCTGTTGAAATGTCAACAAGTGAGGCTTTGTATGAAAGGTATTAACATGAATCGCATGAAAATACCCGCAGGAGCAATCCTGCGGGGAAATAGCAATTGACCGAGCGCTTTGATTAAGTGTAGGTAAATATTACGATTTACGTCTAAATCCATTGTTTTTTGTTTGTTATATGTAATTTTTGCTTGGATTAAGTCGCCGAAAAATGTTATTTACAGATAAGCGTGCTGATTTTTCTCTGCTTATATGTAATTTCCAGCTCAAATAAGCTTCTGAAGAGAGTGTGATTACAGATAAGAGCACTAATTTCTTGTCTCTTATATGTAATTCCGATCCAAAAACAAGTTTTCAATGGTCGATGGTTACATATAAATTTCCAAATTTTTCCCCGTTTATATGTAAATCTTCGATTTTCGCCTTCCTGTCCTTCTGACCTGAACCTTCAAAACAAAAGTCAGAGGCATCTCACACTAAAGATTTCGTTCCGTTCTTATGTTTCTGACTCATCAACTTGGAAGTTGTCGAGTTCTTTTATTTTAAAAAAATATCAACTTCTATTCAATAACTTCTCCATGAATATGCACTCTACATTCATCTGGACATACTGCATCAAAACACTTCGCCTTCTCTTTTCCATAATCAAGAGACGCCCCATTTTTTAATGCATACACAGACGGATAGATTGAATTCCATAGTTCATGACATATTGGTGGACAAATGTCGTCAACAAGAAAGATGTCTCCTTTCTTCACATAACCACTTCTGCACTTACTCTCCGTCACAGTTAATAATACTTTACACATCTATCCATGCTCCATTCAAAAAAAATAATTTTCTGTCCCATCAAATTAATACAACAATTTCTACAAACACGAAGTTGATGCACTACAGGTTTACCCCTGTTTTGGGGACATGTCACATTTCTTTTTTCTTATCCGATGTTTCTTTCCACACAAGTATCCAGCGGTAAATACTGTAATCATGAGAATAAGAGATAAGACCTGCTCGGCAAGCGCTGCCGTTCTGCCAAAATAATTCGGTTGTGATTCAAACAGCATTGCCAATCGGACAATAAGGTAACTCGGTGTGGCGGCAGAATACATCTGTGAAAGCCCTGCCAAAGTTAGACTTCTCGTCTCATCGTTCTGCCCGAAAAACTGCCATAAATATAACGCCAATGATAAAATTCCGGTGGTGCTGCTGATAAGCAATGATGGTACTACCTTCCAGTCGGTTTTAGAATATTGACCCCCCAGCCAAAACCAAAACACCAACACCAGAAGAGGCAGGATATAAAACAGTATCATTCCGATTACCGGAACAAAAAGAATCAGATTTATCAAATAACCTGCAAAAATCGGCACAAGTGTCAACAATATTAATTCATATTTCCTCACATTCTTCCTCATAGTCAGCCTTTCAATTCAAATTTATCTGTATCTTTCCTTCATCTTCTGGCCCTTCGGCAAGAAGCATCCCTCGCTCCAAAGAGCTCGGTCAATTCTTATTTGTCTCTCTGTACTGCAACTAATACATCTTATTTTCATAGTCCTGCAACTCATGAAAAATATTATCCACAAATACTACATTATCCACAATGCGATATAGCATAAAATATCTGTGATTTAAAAAATTAATGCGTCGATATTCTAAGGTTTGCCCTCATATCACGAGAAACTTCTGTCGCATCTTTATACATCCCCTGTGCTGCGTGCTCACGGGATTTCTCCAACTTATCTAATATTTCATGTTCTGTTAATGCTTCATATGGATTTACATTTATCATTTACGCCCCCTACACTTATCATTCCCATCAAACATGTAAATTTCTACTTCTGAAATACTCCTGCATAAATACTCTCAGTTCCTTATTTTTATCAAAGTCCGTCTCATCCCCCGGGACAAAATCATCAATATACATACTTTTGTTGCTAGGTCCCGGATATGGCATCGCATAATGTCCTCTATTCGCCCAAGCTACATAATCTGCACCATGTTCAATCAGCAAATCAAGAATTCTTGTGAGCTGCTTTCGCACTGCCTCCTGAGATTGTGGATACACACTTTCTCGTTCAAATAATAATTCTGCCGCACTTACTGACCAATTAATTGCATCAAATCCATTTGATGCTAGCTTATTCACGTCCGCACCTCTTTCGACAAGCTTCTTAACATAGCCAAATGCAATCTCTGATTCATCGAATCTTTTATAGCAAAGGGACATAATTGTAGAATTGATGGCATCAAACAGAACCGGTGCACGTAATCCAGGATCATCATCTTCTGCTTCCATAAAATTAATATCTGCACCATGTTCAATCAAATAGTCGGCAATTTCATATTTCCCGGTTTTCAATGCAACCTGAAGTGGAGACTGCCCATGATCTTTTTTCGGCAATGCTCCTGAAACACAGTTAACAAGCTCTGGCTTTTTCTCAATTATACTCTTTACTTCATCCAATTTTCCCTGACGAATTACTGTAAATAGTTTTTTCATTTTACCTTTCCTTTCGGTAAAAATTTCTGCCCACACCTATGACGCTACAAACATTCCATATTCCTTTGGCACATTTAGAATGCCATTTGTCAAATTGTGCATTAGTATGTCTTTTATTTTATGTTTTGGCACACTATTCAAGGATGTCATACTAGACAGAGAATAAATATACTCTACCATATCATCTACATTCGTAACTGCCAATGAATCGATATATTCTAATTTTTCAACC
>JBJFCD010000142.1:0-2448 GCA_051888795.1 Lachnospiraceae bacterium
AAGGAGATGAGGGATGTTATGAGCGCGATACATACGATAGGACTTACAAAATATTATGGAAAATCGAGAGGTATCATTGATTTGGACCTGGAGGTTGAAAAAGGTGATTTTTTTGGATTTATTGGCCCAAATGGTGCTGGAAAGAGTACAACTATCAGAATATTAACCGGATTGATTAAAAGTACGGGGGGAAGTGCGAAAATATTCGGAAAAGATGTAGTAAAGGAGAAAGATAAAATACTATCTAAAGTTGGATATCTTCCGTCCGAAACAATGTTTTACTCTGGAATGAAAGTAAAGGATATCCTTAAACTTTCGGCAAATCTGCGCAGAAAAGACTGCACTGAAGAAGCAAAAATATTATGCGAGAGGCTTCAGCTTGATACAGAAAAGAAAATAGAAGAATTATCTTTTGGAAATCGAAAAAAAGTTGGAATTGTCTGTGCGCTTCAACACAATCCGAGACTTTGTATTCTGGATGAGCCTACGAGTGGTCTTGATCCATTGATGCAGAGAGAATTTTTTGATATATTGAGAGGACGAAATGAGAAAGGAACGACTATTTTTCTTTCTTCTCATGTGCTTTCCGAAATTCAGCGTAATTGTAACCGTGCAGCAATTATAAGAGAAGGCCGTATTATTGCATGTGACAGCGTAGAGGCATTGTCCAAAACTAATGCAAGGAGAGTTACTGTTCGTGGAAAGATAGATTTGAAAATGCTTAAAAAAGTGAAAGATATTCAAAAGAGTGAGAATAGCATCAGCTTTTTATACGGTGGAGATATAAATGAACTTTTGAAAGTTCTTACTGCGGGAAATATTACAGATCTGACAGTGGCAGAACCAGATCTTGAAGAAATCTTTATGCATTACTATGAGGATGGAGGCGACAGAAATGACATTAGTTAGACATGAACTTAGACAGGGGAGACTTGCTTTCATCATCTGGACGATATCTATCGGATTTCTACTTGCAATCTGTATTCTGATATTTCCGGAGATGGAAGGAGATATGGATAGTGTTACAGAAATGTTCTCTTCCATGGGAAGCTTTAGTGCAGCATTTGGCATGGATGTAGTTAATTTTGGTTCTCTGACCGGATTTTATGCTGTGGAATGTGGAAACATTCTGGGGCTTGGCGGTGCATTTTTTGCCGCTTTATGTGCAGTACCGGCACTTGCCAAAGAGGAAAAAGAGCACACTGCAGAGTTTTTACTGACACATCCGATAAGTCGCAAGTATATCGTAAGTAATAAACTTTTGGCTGTACTACTGCAGATTGTCGGTATGAATATACTTATTTTTGCAATATCTGTGGTATCAATGCTTGTGATCGGTGAAAAGATTCCATGGGAAGAAATCATTCTTTTGCATTTTGCTTATTTTCTGTTACAAATAGAAATTGCAGGAATCTGTTTTGGAATTTCTGCATTTTTGCGGAAGAATAGTCTGGGAATTGGCCTTGGTATTGCGACAGTGATGTATTTTCTTAATATTATTGCAAATATAGCTGAGAGTGCTGAATTCCTAAAATATATTACTCCGTTTGGATATGCGGAAGGCTCTGATATCGTCTCAGATCTTTCTATTGATGCAGAATTGGTTATTATTGGGATGGTATATATGGTTGTTGGAGTCATCGCTGCGTATGTGAAATATTCAAGAAAAGATATTGCATAAAACGATTATACTATTCTTTTTGATTTCATCTCTTGCGGATAGCATATGAACGTGATATATTGACTTTGTGGATAGTATTCGATAAGAAACCATACCATGAATACGAACGATGTAAAATGCCATATGCAAGAGATGAAGCTTATATCATCAGATGCTTTCGACGAATGAGACTTGATTATCCCACCGGGCAAAACGGAGGGATGCGTATGACAATTGGATTTATTGGTGCAGGGAAAGTTGGCTTTTCTCTGGGAAAATATTTTACAGAACACCGGATATCGGTGGTTGGCTATTACAGCAAGAATCCAGAATCTGCCAGAGAGGCAGCAAAATTTACCAGTACAGGCTGTTATGAAAATTTAGAGGACCTGGTACGGGATAGTGAAGTTATTTTTATAACAACTCCAGACAGTGCTATTGCGCAGGTCTGGGATGAACTAAAGGCATTGCAGATCAGACGAAGGATCGTCTGTCATTGCAGTGGGGTTTTATCATCAGAAATCTTTTCGGATATAACTGTTTATGATTGTTGCGGTTATTCTATCCATCCGCTCCTTGCAGTTTGTGATAAGCTGCATTCTTATGAGGAGTTTTCAAACGCTTTATTTACAATTGAAGGTGACGAAAAAAAGAAGCCGGATATGCTGCAGCTTTTAGAAGACTGTGGAAATCAGGTTTTGTCGCTTTGCCCTGAAGATAAGATTCGCTACCATGCAGCGGCAGTTCTTGCGAGCAATCTAGTTCTTGGAATAGCAGAAACTGCAATT
>JBJFCD010000142.1:2548-139287 GCA_051888795.1 Lachnospiraceae bacterium
TGCAGCGGCAGTTCTTGCGAGCAATCTAGTTCTTGGAATAGCAGAAACTGCAATTGAAGAGCTTGTTCAGTGTGGGTTTACAAAAGATGGTGCAAGTAAAGCACTCATACCATTTATCTACACAAATGCTGCGCATTTGCTGACAGCAAGTCTGGAAGAATCTCTTACGGGTCCGGTGGAACGTTCTGATGAACAGACGGTAGAAAAGCACTTGCAGAAGCTGACAGGCGATGATCGGGAAATTTATCGTCTTTTGTCAAAAAAGGCACTGACAATTGCAAGAAGAAAAAATCCAGGACGAAATTACGAAAAGCTGGAACAAATTCTCACATAAGAGAGATTAGCGTAAAAATGCACAAAAAGAAAGGAAGAATAAAAGCATGAGCAAAAATACCGTAGCTACGATTCAAAAACAAAAGGAGCAGGGTGATAAGATTACCATGCTGACTTGTTATGATTACTCTATGGCGAGACTGATGGATGAAGTCGGAATCAACACTCTGTTGATCGGAGATTCTCTTGGAATGACAATGCTCGGATATGAGGATACTTTGTCTGTGACTATGGAAGATATGATCCATCATTCAGCTGCAGTTGCCAGAGGGGCCAAAAATGCATTGATAATCTGTGATATGCCATTTATGTCTTATCAGGTGTCAGTAGAAGAAGCTGTGCGAAATGCAGGGCGTCTTATGAAAGAAGGTCGTGCTCAGATGGTAAAACTGGAGGGAGGAGCTTCTGTATGCCCACAGATTGAAGCTATTACAAAAGCGTCTATCCCAGTCTGTGCACACATTGGTCTTACACCCCAGTCTGTAAATGCATTTGGTGGATTTAAAGTTCAGGGGAAAAGCCTGAAAGCGGCAAGGCAGTTGTTGGAAGATGCCAAAGCAATTGAAGCGGCAGGAGCATCAATGGTCGTATTGGAAGGAATCCCTGCTAAATTGGCGGAAATGATTACTGCTACACTTCAAATCCCGACAATTGGTATAGGAGCAGGTGCAGGATGTGACGGGCAAGTACTGGTATATCAGGATATGTTGGGCATGTTTTCAGATTTTAAACCTAAATTTGTAAAAGTCTTTGCTGATACGGGAAACTATATGAAAGATGCGTTTGAGACATACATCAGGGAAGTGAAAGATGGAAGTTTCCCGATGGCTGAAAATATTTACAAAATTGATAATGAAGTTATTCAACAATTAAAATCAGAAATGGAATAAAATTCTATATGGAAAAGGGTTAATTGCTATATCAGAGAAAATACTTGACAAATGTTCGGATAGTTATTAAGATAATACATGCAAGCTTTTGACTTGCCAATATTCTTATTAAATATGCGGATGTGGCGGAATTGGCAGACGCGCTAGACTTAGGATCTAGTGTCTCCGACGTGCAGGTTCAAGTCCTGTCATCCGCAGTCAATTAAAAACACTGGATGCCGAAAGTTAACGGTTTTCAGTGTTTTTATTTTGAAATGACAATCATGGCAGATTATCAGAAAGAGAGGAGAGATACACGTGGATAAATATGAAGAGTATGCAGTACAGGAGTTAGTTCGTTTAACTGGGATTCCAAGTCCTACCGGGTACACGAAGGAGGCAGCAACATATGTTGCAGAAAAATTAAAGCATTGGGGTGCTTCAGTTTCATTTGGAAACAAAGGAACAGTCTTTGGGGATTTTGGAGGAAGCGGAGAGCGTTTGGTGCTTGCAGCGCACATTGATACACTTGGGGCTATGGTTCGTTCTGTTAAAGAAAATGGAAGAATCCGACCTACTACATTAGGAGGACATTGTTGGGATACTGCTGATGGTGAAAATTGCCAGATTTTTACAAGAGATGGAAAGGTTTACACGGGAGTTGTTCTGAATAATACGCCATCTTGCCATGTGGCAGATGGACCATTGGATAAGATAGAAAAAAATATGGAGATTCTTCTGGATGAAAATGTAGAAAAGAAAGAAGATACTCTTGCATTAGGAATAGCTCCGGGTGATTTTATAAGTATGGATCCAAGAACCGTTATTACTCAAAGCGGATATATTAAGAGTCGATTCTTAGATGACAAGCTGTCTGCGTCAATTCTGATTGCATTAGCAAAATATATTTATGAGAATAATGTGAAACTAAAATATCATCTCACATTAATGTTCACAGTATATGAAGAGGTAGGACATGGAGGATGTACAATTCCTGCGGATACAAAAGAGATGATTTCTGTAGATATGGGGTGTGTGGGAGATGATCTGGAGTGTAAAGAGACAATGGTATCTATTTGCGCAAAAGATTCCGGTGGACCATATGACTATGATGTAACAAGCAAGCTGGTTGCTCTGGCGAAAAGTCATAACCTCAATTATGCGGTAGATGTATATCCACATTATGGATCAGATGTAGAGGCGTCTTTGAAAAGTGGTTATGATATCAGACATGGACTTGTCGGACCGGGAGTTTATGCGTCTCATAACTATGAGCGCTCCCACATAGAAGGCGTAAAAAATACATTTGAACTTCTGGCAGCATACATTCAGGAATAAAAGTTGTAGAAAAAGTGTTCTTGATTAGATTTTTTAAAAAGCTATTGACCTTCAAGTTACTTGATACCTTACATTTGTATTAACAAAACAAGAAGGAGGGAACGAAAGATGCATGAAGACCAGATACAAGAGATCAAAAAATTAGTAGATGAAGAGATAGAACTGGAATATTATGGCAGCAGAAACGCTACTTCGCAGTTCCTTGTTCAAACCGTGTCGGGTAATCCTGTTCCCGAGGACTATTTGATGCTGATTAGTCTGGACAAGACAGCACCGGAGTTAAACAGAGAAAGACAATACTTTGGAGAGCTTGAAATTTTCCTGTGTAAAAAGAAAACCGGTCTGTTTGGCAGAGAGAAAGTGGAGGTAATAAAGTCATATCAAAAAGTATATACCAAAAGACAACGAGACATAGATGTTGAAAAAGTCCGGTTGAAAAATGTTTTCATGATGTAAGGGGGGATAGCGTTATGAAGATCAAAGAGATAGAAAAACGGGTTGGTATCACAAGAGCGAATGTTCGATACTATGAGGATGAAGGGCTTATTCATCCGCAGAGAAATCATGAGAATAACTATCGAGAGTATTCTGAAGAAGATGTAAGACAATTGGAACGGATTAAAGTGCTCAGGACTTTAGGAGTGCCGATTTCTGATATCAGAGATTTGCAAAATGGATCACTTTTCCTTGACGAAGTTATGGAACGTCGTCTTAAAAGCATTTCAGAGGAAAAAAGAAATCTGGAGGAACTAAAAAAAGTCTGCGAGACAATCATTCAGCGTGATGTATCCTATGAATCGGTAGATGAACATCTATTAGGAGAGGGTGAAGAAAGGGAAATCTGGAAAAGACAGATACAAAAGATTTTGAAAGAGGATATCACAAAAGAAATATTGACAAAAAAGCAGTTAAACATAAATATCGGGGCGATGCTTTGTTGGGGATACTTCTTAAATGCCATAGTAGCTTTCATTTTTGGAGATCTGCTCCTTGGATACCAGGGAAAATATCAGGCTATGGGAAAAGTAATTGATGCTATGGTAATTTCGGATGGAGGTAGTGATCATTTTATGGTTCCCTTTATAGTGACATTTATTATATGCATTGCATGTTATATTGTGATGTGCTTTACTGCAAATATAAAAGCACAGATAGTGATCTTTCATATCTCTGCTCTGGCACTGACACCAATTGTCAGCGGAGTATATTGTATTTTTACGGATATATTTACTTTTGGAAAATATGTAAATGTCAAGATAGGAGGACTTCATTTGGCAATCTTTTGGTTTGTGATAATGCTATATATTGTACTGTTTACTGTATTGTCAGGAGTATGGAGTAAAATGTTTTGTAAGGTGAGATATGTAGTTGGAATTTCTTTGCTGTATTCAATCTTCTGGACATTATTCATTGGTATTGTAGTAAAAATGTGGATATTACCGTTTGGGATGTTTATTGTGTTCACCTTCTATATCGGAATCAACTGGTTCCATACTTATAACGATATCAGTGATGCCAGCAGATATTACGCTATTTCACAGAGCTGTAGAATCATGAATCTTGCAGGAGTAGCCTTTAATATGAGAGGCAAGTCCGTAGGACCGATGGTATTCAGGTAAAATACACCTTCCAATGAGGCAAATGGGTACACCGTATTTGTCAAATGGGGACGTAGACTTTTGCAAAAAGTCTACGTCCCCATTTATTCTTGCGCTATTGAGACATTTAGATTATAATGGAGTTTACTTGGAAAGGAGAGCTTAAAATGCTTGAAGTAAAGAATCTTACATTTAAAGTGAATGAGAATGGTAAAGAGAGAAGTATTGTTAAAGATATTAGTTTTGAAGTGGCTGACGGAGAGATGCTTGTCATTACCGGACCGAATGGAGGAGGTAAATCTTCTCTGGCAAAGGTTTTGATGGGGATTGAAAAAGCTGACAGTGGGATGATTATTCTGGATGGTGAGGATATTACTTCCTATGACATTAATCACAGAGCCAATGCAGGGATAGGTTTTGCATTTCAGCAGCCACCGAGATTTAAAGGGATGACAGTAATACGTCTGTTATCGCTGGCAGCAGGACGAGAGATTTCCAAACCGGAATGCTGTAAGATGCTAAGTGCGGTGGGACTTTGTGCCAATGAATATATTATGCGAGAGGTGGACAGCACACTTTCCGGAGGAGAGATGAAGCGTCTTGAGATTGCCACGGTTCTTGCCAAGTCACATAAATTATGTATTTTCGATGAACCGGAGGCGGGGATCGACCTCTGGAGTTTTTCTATGCTTGTTCAGCAGTTTGAAAAGATACATGAGAAAAAGGAACAGAGTTTGATCCTTATTTCACATCAGGAGAGAATTATCCAGATGGCAGATCGCATTATGGTTATTGAAGACGGAAAAATCGGGTCAATTGGACAGAAAGAAGAGATTCTTCCGAAACTCATGGACACTGCAGACAGTCTTGCCTGCCTGAAGAGGAACTAACAAGTAGTTGAAAAATACCTTAAAAAGGAGAGCATGATGACTTTAGATGAAATTACACAGAAAATATTAAAACAGATTGACGATAAGGGATTCGAGCAAAAAGGAGCGTTCAATTTAAGACATAATGGCATTGCTTTGTGCCATGGGGACAGTGAACATATCAAGATTAAGAAAAAAGAGGACAAACCGGGCATCGATGTATATATTGATGGGAATACAAGAGGAGAACAGGTTCACATTCCGGTTGTTGTAGATGCATCCGGCATGACGGATGTAGTATATAATGATTTTTATATTGCTGAAGGTGCGGATGTAACGATTGTTGCAGGCTGTGGTATTCACAACAGTGGATGCAACGAAAGCCGCCATGATGGAATTCATTCTTTCCATGTCGCAAATGGAGCGAATGTGCGTTATGAAGAAAAACATTATGGAGAAGGCGAAGGAAGCGGTGCGAGAGTTTTAAATCCGGTTACGAATATCTATATGGAAGAGAATGCAGTATTTACATTGGATACGGCGCAGATTAAAGGCGTGGATTCGACACAGCGGGAAACGAATGTATCAATTGGAAAAGGATCTAAATTGTATGTGGTGGAAAAACTGATGACGCACGACAAACAGACTGCCGTTTCCAATATGGAAGTACAGATGAACGGAGCAGACAGTTCCGCACAGATTGTATCCCGCTCGGTTGCAAAAGGGGATTCCAGGCAGATTTTCCATCCGAAGGCGGTAGGAAATGCAAAATGTCACGCACATGTACAATGTGATTCTATTATAATGGATCATGCAGAGGTAAGTTCTATTCCGGAGATCAATGCAAGGCATCTTGATGCCGCAATCATACATGAAGCTGCAATCGGAAGAATTAACGATGAACAGCTGATTAAGCTTAGAACAATGGGAATGACAGAAGAAGAAGCGGAAAATGTTATTATTGACAATTTCCTGAATTAGAGGACAGCGCATGAAGATAAAAAAACGATGGAAGGTAATGAAAAAGGCCATGCATATGGAACTGCGGGAACACAGAAGTTCTTTTATGGTTTACATGGTTCTGCGAATGCTGGTTATACTAATGATGGTTCTGCAGATTTTTAACCGTAATTATGAAAACGTGTTTCTGTGTATTTTGACATTGATTCTTTTAATTGTCCCAAGCTTTATTCAGATTAATCTGAAGATTGAGTTACCAACTGCGTTGGAAATAACAATATTGATTTTTATTTTTGCGGCAGAAATTCTGGGAGAGATACAGGCCTATTATATTAAATTTCCATTCTGGGATACCGTGTTGCATACGATTAATGGATTTTTAATGGCAGCTATTGGTTTTGCACTTGTAGATATACTGAATCGCAGTAAACGGATTACATTTCAGCTGTCCCCGGCATTTCTAGCAGTTGTAGCTTTTTGCTTTTCTATGACAATTGGTGTAGTATGGGAGTTCTTTGAGTTTTCTATGGACATGTTTTTTAATCTGGATATGCAAAAAGATACGATAGTACACAGTATATCATCTGTCATGCTTGATCCAACAAACAGCAATGTACCGGTTGGAATTGATAATATTACAGATGTTGCCGTGAACGGGAAAAGTCTTGGACTTGGAGGATATCTTGATATCGGCCTGATTGATACGATGAAAGACCTTCTGGTTAATTTCATTGGAGCAGTAGTTTTTTCGATTATTGGTTATTTTTATGTGAAGAACAGGGGAAAAGGGCGTTTCGCAAAGGGATTGATCCCGAGAGTGAAAGCGAAAGATGCGGATTTCTTAAAAAAAGCACAGGAAGAGGAAAGGCGGGAAGAAGCTAAGATTGAAGAAAAAATGCAATAGTTTTTGCACAATGGGGAAAAGTATGGTACTATTATTTTGTTAATGGGGGAATAGTATGAAGATTCTGTTAAAAAAGACATTACAAACGAGTATAATTTGTGTATGTGCAGCAGCTCTTGTATGTTCCGGCGATATTGTCAGTGCTGAAGATGTAGAGAGTATGGAAAATCAGTCTTCAGAATTGGAAAGCCAGTTAGATGATATAAACAATGAGCTTTTTGATCTGGGAAATGAAATCGCTGAGGTTGAAGAAGAAATTGAAAGCACCATGGGGCAGATTGAAAGTACAAAAGAGCAGCTTGCGATTGCCAGATACAGTGAAGCTAAGCAGTATGAAGATATGAAGCTTAGAATTAAATACATGTATGAGAATGATAGTGCCACTTTACTGGCTGTTCTTTGTGATGCAAAGGATATGAATGATTTTTTGAACAAGCTTGATTTTATCCAGAATATCAGTGAATACGACCGTAATAAGCTGAATGATCTTCGGACATTGCGGGATACGATTGCTGAACAGGAAGAATATCTGACAAAAGAACAGAATTCTCAGGTGAAATTACAGGAGGAGCTTAATTCAAGAAAATCAGAACTGAAAGTGAAGGCAGACGAGACATCAACGGATTTGGAATCTTTAAAAAAACAGATTAAAGAGATCCGTGAAGAAGAGGCACGAAAAGCTGCAGAAGAAAAGAAGAGAAAAGAAGAGGAAGCAAGGAAAGCTGCAGAGGCGAGTAAGAATAGCTCCAAAGGTTCAGGAGGATATGATATGCCATCGGGTGATGGTGTTCTTACAAAGCAAAAAGGCGTGAACTATTATAAAGGGCACAGAGAGACCTATTATTCACAAAGGGTTCTTCCGGGAAATGGATTAAATATCCCGGGACGACATGTGGCAGCAGATGGTACGATTCGAGATGAAGATGATTACATCTGTGTGGCAAGCAGTGATTACCCGAAAGGAACGATTGTCGAGACATCGTTGGGAATGGGTAAGGTTTATGATTCTGGATGCGCAAGTGGAACGATTGATATTTATACAGACTGGTAAAAATAAACGACAGCGTGACTGTGGAAGTCACGCTGTCGTTTTTATATCAGATGATTTTTATCTTTCAGTTGTCTCGCGTCTGAGAAGGATAGGGGTGATTACTTTATGAATTGGCTCTGTTAGAGGAGCTGGTTTTCTTTTCTTTCGCTCATTCATTTGATCTACCAAAAGGCTAACAGCTTCGTTAGCTATCTTATCAATTTGTTGGCCAACAGTGCTGATCGGGATAATGGCTTCGGAAGAAATAGGAGAGTCATCAAAGCCAACAATCAGATAGTCATCAGGTAGAGTACCATATTTTCGAATAAGCAGATTCAAAAATATATTTGCATGCATATCATTGGATATGAATAGACCTTTTTTTTGACCCGGATAAAGTTCTTCTATTTCATCTAAAATCTCCTGAGCGTTTTTTCGTATTAGATCATAACGGTTACCAAGCTCTCGGTATATGATCCGGTGATTAAGATGCTTTTCTTCACAGATATCGAGAAATCCTCTGATACGTCCATAGGCGGGTACTTCCGGTGAAGTCGGACTGTTAATATGAATCAGAATATCACAGTTATGCTTTGCAAGCAGACTGGTTGCCTGAATTCCACCCATGTAGTTATCTGTGTTTACACTGGATACAAATTTGTCTTCACGCTCAATAGTCACAATAGGAATCTGAAGATCCGCAAGTTCCTTTGAAGGAATTGCACAGCTTAGAATAATCAGCCCTTCTATTTTGTATGCAAGAAGTTCCTGAATATATTGACGTTCCGTTTCCTCATGGTCATTTCCAATAAAAACAAGAAATTTGTATCCATACTTTTCATAAGTTAATAGGATCTGATTTAACATCTCAGAATAATAATGGTTCATAAGATTCGGAATAACAATTCCGACAAATTCGGTTTTTCCGTTGGCGAGTATTTTTGCGACTTTATTTTCCTTATAATCTAATGCGACAAGCGCATTTGCAATAATTTCCTGGTTTTCCAGAGTGAGTGAGTCCGGGTTGTTAAAATATCTGGAAATAGTTGTCTTTGAAAAATTTGTGTATTTTGCAATATCACTGAAAGTTACATTTTTTTTCTGCTTCATAAGTTTCCTCTTTTTGTCATAAATCATTTGGTCAGCTTAATTTATATAGCTAGTATAACAGAAAATAAAAATAAGAACAATGAGTAATCGGTTAAGTAACCGGTTTTGTAGAAAATATATAAATTAAAAACAGAAAAAAAGACACATTTCACAAAGTTAAAATTTCTCGTTGACGTATAGTCTTTTGCATGTTAATATGAAGTTACAAATAAAGTAACCGGTTACTTAACCGGTTAACAAAGAAAAATCATATAAAATAAAAGGATGGGAGGAAGTTTTCATGAGAAAAAAGGTCTCGACAAAAAAGGTTGCTTCTTTGCTGATAGTAGCGTTGATGGCAATGTCACTGACCGGGTGTAGATTTGGATTTGCAAGTGATCCAGATGATCCAAATGAGGTGGAGGAAGAAGTCCCGATTGATACTTCGGTGGATACATTTGAATATGATCAGGATCTTAGTGGTACCAGTATTACTCTTCTGAATTCCAAAGCAGAGATTCAGGTGGCATTAGAAAAGATGGGTAAAATGTTTGAAGAAAAATCCGGAGTTCACGTAGAGGTTATGCCGATTACAGACGGCGATTCCCCGTATACTAAGGTGGTAAGCTTATATAACTCTGGTAATCCGCCGACATTGTCCATTCTTGATACTACAGATGTGATTGCACTGGCAGAGGAAAAAGCTGCAGATCTGACGAATGAGGAATGGACAAAAGAGTCGGAAGACTATCTTACAAAAATAGATGGCAAGGTATACAGCTTCCCGCTATGTATTGAAGGGCGTGGAATGATTTACAATAAAGCCGTAATCGAAGAGGCTTTAGGAGAAGAATTTGACCCGGCTTCTGTTAAAACATTAGATGATTTTGTAGAACTCCTCGATAGACTGGTGGATGCAGGAATTGAAAGGCCAGTTTCTCTGGCGAAAGAAGACTGGTCGCTTGGAGCACATCATTTACAATATATTTATGAGACTTATGATGGAACTTCAGAAGGTTCCGCAGAAGTAATTGAAAAAATCAAATCCGGAGAATTGGATCTGAAATCATATAACCGGTTGTCAGAACTTCTGGATATGTTTGATGTGTTGAAGAAATATAATGTCGCAAACAAAGATCCTCTTGGCGCAGACTATGATGAGATGGCAATTGATCTGGCAGATGGGAAGACAGCTTTCTGGTTTAACGGTAACTGGGCATGGCCGAATCTTGAGGAAGCCGGAGCGGAAAATGAAGATGAATACGGTTTCCTTCCATATTATATGAATAATGATGAAAATGATTTTGTAAATTTTGAGATTCAGGGTTCACCGTCAAAGCAGGTTATGTTGGACGGACAGATGTCAAGTGAAAAGGAGCAGGCTGCTGCAAAAGAATTTTTAAACTGGATCGTATATAGCGAGATTGGACAGCAGATGCTGGTGAAGACATGTAATGTAATACCGCCGTTTAAGAATAATCCATATGAGCCGGCAGATCCGTTAAGTCGTGACATTTATGAGAAAGTTCAGGCGGGAGAGGCGTTTAACGCCGCAGCAATTGTACCAAACGACCACTGGTCAGTACTTGGAGCAGCAATGCAGAAGTATCTTGCAGAAAGATGCGACAGGGAAGAGTTGATTGAAGCTATTGATGACTATTGGGCAGAACAGAAATAGGAGAGAGGGTAAAGTTATGAAATCAAATAATAAAGGAAAAGATTTCTGTATGTTTGCATTGCCGGGGATGTTTTGTTTCTTCGCAGTTGTAATTGTACCGTTCATATATGGTGTATATCTCACCTTGACAGACTGGGATGGTGTTGCTAAAGTGAAAAATTTTATCGGGCTTCAGAATTTTGCCGGTGTTATGCATGATAAACAATTCTGGGTGTCACTTTTACTTACATTTAAATATGTAATTGTAGTCGTAATTCTTGTTAATGTAATTGCTTTTGCGATTGCCTATCTGTTAACAAGAGGAATTAAAGGGCAGAATTTCTTCAGGGCTGGTTTTTTTACTCCAAATCTGATTGGTGGTATTGTACTTGGATATATTTGGCAGTTTGTATTTTCCAGAGTATTTGTAAATATCGGAGAAGCAACAAATTGGAGTTTGTTTGAAGTATCATGGCTTTCAGATCCGAGTAAAGCATTTGCTGCAATGGTTTTGGTTTCTGTATGGCAACTGTCAGGTTATATGATTCTGATTTATGTGGCCGGATTTATGGGATTAAGTGAGGATGTCATGGAAGCAGCAAGCATTGACGGTGCAACCGGATGGGTAAAACTGAAAAATATTGTAATGCCGCTTATGATGTCATCAGTAACAATTTGTCTGTTTCTTACATTATCTCGCGCATTTATGGTCTATGATGTAAACCTTTCATTAACAGCAGGTGGTCCTTATGGTTCTACAGAAATGGCCGCTATGCATGTGTATGAAAAAGCGTTTACATCCAGACAGTTTGGAGTAGGACAGGCAGAAGCGCTCATTTTATTCATTGTTGTTGCGTGTATCAGTGGTCTTCAGGTATATCTGACAAAGAAACAGGAGGTTGAAGCATAATGAAACAGACGACGATTGGCGGAAATAAAAGAAAAATAGCAAATATGCTGGCAATGGCAGGGTTGATTATAGTTTTTATTGCATATATGTTTCCATTCCTGATGGTAGTGATCAACTCTCTGAAGCAGAAGAGAGATATAATTAAGAGTCCGTTTTCATGGTTATTTACGATTAAAGGATTGTCATTTGATAATTTTGTAAAAGCATTTACACAGATGGATTTTTTGAATGCGTTCAAGAACTCTCTGATTGTTAAAGTTTCTTCGACGGTACTCGTAACTATATTGGCGGCAATGCTTGCTTATTACATTGTACGAAATAATAATAAGATTTCGAAGATTACCTTTGCGCTGATGGTAGCATCCATGATCATTCCATTTCAGGCAATCATGATTCCGCTGGTAAGTATTTACGGAGGAGCACTGAATATATTGAATCACAGAATTACACTGATCTTCATGCATACAGGATTTTCAATGGCAATGTCTGTGTTTATGTTTCATGGATTTATTAAAGGAAATGTTCCGATTGCACTGGAAGAAGCAGCATATATAGATGGATGTACACGTTCACAGACATTTTTCAAAATAGTACTTCCACTGTTAAAGCCAATTATTTCAACAATGGTAATTTTAAATTCCATGGCATTCTGGAATGATTTCCTGTTGCCGTCGCTAGTGCTGACAGATAAGAAACTTCTGACATTACCTCTTTCGACATATAGCTTTTATGGTACATATTCTGCGGATTACGGTACAATTATGGCAGGACTTTTATTGTGTGTAATGCCAATATTGATTTTGTATATCGTACTCCAGAAACAGATTATAGGTGGTGTCGTAGCAGGTGCGGTAAAATAAAAGTGCGAGAGGGTAACTAATGCCCTCTCTTTGTTACTATATTATGAAACATGTTAAGGGAGAGTTTTAATATGGACAAAAATATAATACATTTAAAAGCGCCGGGAAACTGGATTAACGATCCCAATGGTTTTATTTACTATAAGGGAGAATATCATTTGTTTTATCAGTATTTCCCATATGCCCCGAGATGGGGGACCATGCACTGGGGGCATGCTGTCAGTAAGGATTTAGTAAGCTGGAAGCATAAAGGAGTGGCACTTTTTCCGACAAAACATGATGATCAAAACGGTTGCTTTTCCGGCAGTGCCATAGAATACAATGGGAAAATGTATGTGTACTACACCGGAGTACGCTATGATACACCGGATCCGGATAATATCCATATGGCGCTCCATGATCAGTTTGTCTCCTCGCAAATGATGATTGTTTCTGATGATGGATTCAGTTTTGATAATTTTAATAGTAAGAAAACGATTATCTCTCCAATTGAAGATGAAAAAGTTGGAGATAAGGCACATACCAGAGATCCAAAAGTCTGGCGTGGAAAAGATGCATGGTATATGTTGCTCGGAAGTAAAGGAGAAGATGAAAACGGAAAAATTCTTATTTATAAAAGCGAAGATTTGAAGGAATGGACATTTGTCAATAGTGCATCGAAGAAAATGCAATTTGGTAATATGTGGGAGTGCCCGGATTATTTTGAAACCGAGGGGGAAAAGATTCTGGTATTTTCGCCGATGAAGTTTTTGAACGATGGAAAGAATTATGCCGACCATGCAGTCTGTATGAAAGTAGAATTTGACGAGGATACTTGTAAAATGATTCTTCCTGAAAAGTATCAGTTTCTCGATTATGGACTGGATCTTTATGCACCGCAGAGTACGGTAGATGAGGAAGGAAGAAGAGTAATTATAGCGTGGATGCGTATGCCTGAGGCTGTGGAAGGAAAATGGAATGGTATGTTTTGCATCCCCAGAGTCGTAGAAGTGAAGAATGGACATATTTATTTCCGTGTACACCCAAATGTGGAAAATAGATTTACACGGCAGATCCAAGATGTAAAAGAAGCAAATCAGGCAGGATATAAAGTCAGCTTTGATATTGAAGACGGTGAGACAGTGGATATCGGAGGGTATAAGATTTCCCGTAAAGGCAATAAAATCTATACAGATAGGTCAGAAGTTTTTGTGAGACAGAGTGATTACAGAACACAGTTTGAGTCCCCGGAAGTCAGAGAAGGATACCATCTGGATGTTTATGTGGATTCGAATCTGATTGAAGTTTTTATAAATAACGGAGAGTATGTAATCAGCAATATCGTCTATGGATTAAAACAAGAAATAAATACAGAATGTGAAGAAAAACTGGAAATCGTCACAGTAGAATCACTATATTGATTTTGATATTTATGATATAAGTGGCAGAAAGGATAGGCACAGTGATGTCAAAAACAGAAGACATTTTTCAAAGGAGACTAAAAAAGCATCATGATGAACTAAGATGGCTTTATATGGAGTTGTATCAAAATGGAGATATGTTTGCAGAATTATGTTCGCAGATGCATGAATACTATAAAGTCCGGAAACAAAAACTGAAAAAAAGAGATGAAGTTCGGGAGAGAGAACCCGATTGGTTTAAGAAAAATGATATGCTTGGCATGATGCTATATATTGATAATTTTGCTGAAGATATGAAAGGAGTAAAAGAAAAGATTCCTTATCTGGAGTCCTGCAATGTGAATTGTATTCATCTGATGCCGTTTCTTGACTCCCCAAAGGGAAGATCAGATGGCGGATATGCAGTGGCAGATTTCAGAAAAGTGAAGCCAGAGCTTGGGACGATGGAAGAACTTTCGGATTTGGCAGATGCCTGTCATAAAAAAGGAATAAATCTCTGCATGGATTTTGTCATGAACCATACTTCCGAAGATCATGAGTGGGCAATTCGTGCAAGGCAAGGTGATGGAGAATACATGAGTCGGTATTTCTTCTATAATAAATATGATATTCCGAAAAAATATGAAGAAACTGTACCACAGGTATTTCCGACTACAGCGCCGGGGAACTTTACTTATCTTCCGGATACAGGTCATTTTGTTATGACTACTTTTTATTCATATCAGTGGGATCTGAACTATAAAAATCCACGTGTATTTAATGAAATGATGTATAATTTTCTGTTTTTGGCAAATCAGGGAATGGATATCATTCGTATAGATGCGGTTCCTTACATATGGAAAGAGCTGGGAACACAATGCAGGAATCTTCCACAGGTACATACAATTGTACGTATGATGCGGATGGTTAGTGAAATTGTATGTCCAAGTGTAATTTTATTAGGAGAGGTAGTAATGGAACCGGAAAAGGTTGTGCCATATTTTGGAACGGTAGAAAAACCGGAATGTCACATGCTTTATAATGTAACCACAATGGCAACTACCTGGAACTGTGTGGCAACAAAAGATACAAGACTTCTCAGAAAACAGATGGATGTTGTGAACAATCTCCCAAAGGAATATACTTTTCTTAATTATCTGCGCTGTCATGATGATATTGGCTGGGGATTAGAATATCCGACATTGAAGGAATGGGGGATGAAAGAGATATCCCATAAGCGTTTTTTAAATGAGTATTTTACAGGTAAAATTGCAGGAAGCGTAAGCAGAGGCGAACTGTATAATGATGATCCGGTGACTCAGGATGCAAGATTTTGCGGAACAACTGCTTCCATGTGTGGAATAGAGAGTGCAGGGTTCGAGAAAAATAAGCTGAAGATGAATGAGGCAATTAAGATGGACATTATGCTTCATGCTTATATGTTGACTCAGTCAGGTATCCCAATGCTTTATAGTGGAGACGAGATTGGGCAGGTGAATGATTACTCTTATAAAGAAGATCCCGATAAATGGATAGACTCCCGTTATATTCATCGTGGAAACTTCCGTTGGGATCTGGCAGAAAAACGAAAAGATAAGAAAAGCGTAGAAGGAAGAATATTTACGGCACTGAACCAACTGGAAACAATTCGAAGAGAAGAAGCTGTATTTGAAGCAACTGCAAACGTATACACATATGATGTACATGAGGACTCTGTTCTCTGTATTATGCGAGAAAATAATCGAGAAAGATTCTTTGGGATTTTCAATTTCAATGACTGTGAGAAGACAGCCTGGATGCAGGAGAATGGAGAATATACAGATTTACTAACAGGAAAAGAAATTGTGGTGAAAAATATTAAAGTGCCGGGACATGGATTTTATTGGATAAAAGGCATAATGTAGAATAAGAAAAACCCCAAGTAAAAACTTGGGGTTTTATGCGGAGAATGGGACTTGAACCCACACAGGACTAACTCCCACTAGAACCTGAATCTAGCGCGTCTGCCATTCCGCCATCTCCGCTTGCAGAAAATATTCTATCACAAAATCTTCTGCTTGGCAAATATTTTTTTCTGTTTTTAAAAATTCTTGCAATTATTCCGAAAAACAAGAGTTTTTTGACAGAACTGTATCCTAGTTAATGAACTTCGATTCCGTTTACTTCCAGATGTTCGTCGATTGGAATGACGAGACATTTTCTTCCGTCAATTTCTCTGATTTCCACAAGATCTGAGCGATCCGGGCTTACTTTAACAATTACGTCTGGTGTCTCTAGCTGGAAAGTTTTAGTGTTGACAATATTTGAAGCAAGAAAAGTCTTTTGCTCGCCGACGGTTTCTTCAAAGTCAGCATCAAAATTTTCCAGGTGTTCTTCGGATACACCGCTTCTTTCGAAAAGCCGCCGGACATCTGGTTTGGAAAGTTCTACCGGATCAGGAGATTCTTTGGCTTCTTCCAACATCTCGCAAATGTTGTCATGAATGTTTCGCACGGTCTCATAGTCGCAGCTATCTCCGAGAGTGTCACTAATAATTGCCTGGAACGAATTTTTCTGATCGCCTGCGGTCAAAGGCATTTTTCCGCCAAGGACATTGTCAATAAAGTCTGGCTGAATCTCTTCAGCTTTCTTTGAGTAATATAAGGTGCTGTGAATGTCACTTGTACGATCATTAAATGCAGGAAAGAGGAAACCGTTTAACGGAGCCTCTACTAGCCAGTCGCGGATTCTGTCTTCGATGCTGTTTGTTTCAGCATTATATGTAAGTCCTGCTTTGGTAAGATTAACCGGGCAGATACTGCACAGAATGTGCTCATATACTGTATCGGATGCGTCAAACATCTCTTCGCCATCTGAGGATTTTCCCGGAACATCATAAACAGCATGGATGAGGATGATATAGTAGTTTTCTGCATAGTTATAGTTTTCAATGACTTTATCGTAGAATTCCTCAAGAAGGAGGTCATCTGTGAGTTTGCTGTCACGCAGTTTCAATAAAAACTCCTGCGTGCCGCCTGCAAGTTCCGCATCAAGTGGAAAATCAAGGTTTAAAAGATTTTTCCCTATAGTGCCGGCCAGAGTATGGCGAAAAATATCGTAATATTTAAAAGCTTCTTCTTCCGGTAAGGATAGAAAAGCCTTTTTTAATTCGGCTTTTTTCTCTTTTTCATGATCCACGTAACAGCCGCAGATCCGTGTGATCGCACAGCGGTCAGGTGTAAACTGTTTACGTATTTCCAAGACTTCTTTCTTATTCATCATTTCACTCCCTTGTGTAAAATAAAGCATTTTCGAATTCAAAAAGAATGTTACCACATTCAGATTTGTTTTACAATTGCAAAAATAGACCTGTCAGAAAAGCATACACCATGATATAATGTAAAAAAATATGTCAGAAAGGATAAAGAGAGGGCAAAAGAATGGGAAATATATTTGACATTTTAGGACCTGTGATGGTTGGACCTTCCAGCTCACATACAGCTGGAGCAGCGAGAATTGGATTGATTGCAAGGCAGCTTTTTGGAAGACAGCCGGAAAAAGTACAGGTATATTTACATGGCTCTTTTGCGGCAACGGGGAAAGGACACGGGACAGACAAGGCTTTGATTGGTGGTTTATTGGGGATGAAACCGGACGATATGAGAATTCCTCACAGTTTTGATGTCGCAAAAGAAGAAGGTATGGAATTTTTGATTCAGGCGAAAGATATTAAAGAGGCACATCCGAATACTGCACAGATTTATATGGAAGCAGAAGGTGTACCTCCGATGTGGATACAGGCGCATTCAATCGGAGGCGGAAGGATCAAAGTATGTAAGCTGGATGGCATTGATGTAAATTTCAGTGGTGAAAGTAATACCTTGATTATCCGGAATGTGGATGAACCCGGACGTATTATGGATGTTTCAGTTGTACTTGCTGAGACGGATATTAATATTGCTACGATGCAGGTGTTCCGGGACAAAAGAGGCGGTGCTGCTGTCATGGTAGTTGAGACAGATGCAGTTGTACCGGCGGAGGTAATTGAAAAGCTTGAGGATAAGCCGGGAATTATCCGTGTGAAGTTCCTGAAAGCAAACTAAAATGGAGGATAGGTAGTATGTCATATCGATCAATGGAAGAGGCTTACAAAAGATGTGAAGATGAAGGTATTGAATTCTGGAAAGCAATACAGGTGGAAGACGCGCAGGAGAGAGATGTAAGCGTGGAAGATTCCTGGAAACAGATGGAATATATGTGGCAGGCAATGTTAGACAGTCTCGAGACTTATGAACCGAATCTGATCTCCAGAAGTGGGATGGTTGGAACAGAAGGTGCAAAGATGGATGCATACAGAGAATCAGGACAACCATTGTGTGGCGATTTTGTTGCAAAGGTTATTTCTAATGCGTTGAAAATGGGATGTAATAATGCATGTATGAAGCGAATTGTTGCAGCACCTACAGCGGGTGCATGCGGAGTGCTTCCGGCAGTGTTGATTACCTATTATCAGGAATATAATGTGCCTGAGGAAAAGATGATTGAAGCAATGTACGTAGCAGCCGGCGTGGGACAGATTATTGCCAATCGTGCGTACCTGGCAGGAGCATCCGGTGGATGTCAGGCGGAGATTGGTTCTGGTTCCGGTATGGCGGCAGCAGCCATCTGTCATGTAAAAGGTGGAGACAAACGCCAACTGGGTGACGCATGTGCGATGGCACTGAAAAACCTGATGGGACTGGTGTGTGATCCGGTTGCCGGCCTGGTTGAGGTCCCATGTGTAAAGAGAAATGTGGGTGGAGCGGTAAATGCACTGGCAGCAGCGGATATGGCGCTTGCCGGAATCACCAGTCAGATTCCGGTAGATCAGGTGATTGATGCTATGAAAGAAGTTGGAGATAAGATGGATGTGTCACTTCGCGAGACAGCACTTGGTGGCGTAGCTGTGACTCCGAGAGGACAGGAAGTATCCGAAAAAATGAACGGATAATGATAGTGAACAAATAGCAGGAATATAATCAAACAAAGATGCCGGGTAGGATGTGAATGATTCAGATTTTATCCGGCGTTTTATTCGGAAGATATTTGGAAAGAAGCTAAGTATGAAGAAAGGCAAAAGCTATGAACAGTAAAAATATGTTGGTAGAGGGTAAACTATACCCTTCATTAATACGGTTTACGATTCCTTTTTTATTGTCAAGTCTATTGCAGAACCTGTATGGGACAGTAGATTTGCTGGTAATCGGTAATTTTTCGACAAAAGCAAATGTGTCTGCTGTTGCGACAGGAGCAGAGATCATGGCCCTGGTGACGATGTTTTTATTGGGGCTTACAACAGGAGCAACAGTTCTCATTGGGCAGTTTTTGGGAGCAAAACAGGAAAAGACAGTTGCGCAGGTGATTGGAAACAGCATATTTGTATTTGGTGGAATATCTATATTAATGATGGTGATATTTCTTTTGGCACATCCTTTTCTGTTACAATTTCTGAATATTCCCGCGGTAGCAGAGACATCTGCCCGTACTTATACGATGATCTGTTGTTTGGGGATTCCGTTGATTGTGGGGTACAATTCGGTCTGTGCAATTTTAAGGGGAATGGGTGACAGCAAGAGTCCACTGTTCTTTGTTGCAGTTGCCTGTCTGGTAAATATTGCAGGAGATCTTATCTTATCCGGAGCTTTACATATGGGATCGGCAGGAGTTGCTATTGCAACTGTGACAGCGCAGGGAATCAGTTTTATGATTGCTCTTTTGCATCTAAAGAGAAAAGGTCTGGGAGTACCATTTTCAAAAAATGACATTTGTTTTTCAGGGAAAATGGCAAAACGGATTATTCTGCTTGGAATTCCAATTGGGATTAAGAGCATCCTGGTGAATCTTTCCTTTATGCTGATTACGTCAATCATTAATGCAATGGGAGTTAATTACAGTGCAGCCATGGGCGTGGGAGACAAGATTGTTGGTTTTGCATTTTTACCACAGACATCATTCTCTACATCAATCAGTGTTGTAGTTGCGCAGAACATGGGAGCCGGAAAGCCTGAAAGGGCAAAGAAGGCTACGATTTACGGAATGCTTACATGTGTACTGTGTGGATTTTTGTTTTTTGCGTTTTCTCAGGTATTTCCAACAGTTCTTCCGTCATTGTTTACGAAAGATGTAATTGTGCAAAACATGTGTGGAAGTTACATAAAAGCATATAGCTATGACTGTATACTGACCAGCATTGTGTTCTGTCTGTCAAGTATGTTTACCGGATGCGGAAAAAGCACATTTACTATGGCGCAGGATCTGGCGGCTACATTTCTTGTGAGAGTTCCTGTTACATATTTTGTGAGCAAGATGGAAGGTGCAACTCTATTTCAGATTGGACTTGCTGCACCGATTGCGAGTATAATGGGAATTGTAATTTGCCTGCTTTATCTGAAGTCCGGAAGATGGAAGAGAGGAATGCTTACAGAATAATGTGCTATAACGCGATAGAGGAGAAAAAATATGCTGATTGGAATATTGGATGATGACAGATTCTGGTGTGAAAAAGCCAGAACTGTTTTGAAAAAATATGCTAAAGTAGTTGGAAAAGAGATGGATATCAAAACTTTTTTATCAAAAGAGGATTTGATGGAATACAAAGAAGACCCATTGGATGTTGTGTTTATGGATATTGTGCTGGAACCGGAGGCGTCCGGAGAGAAAAATGAAACCGGAATAGATATAGCGGCGGTTATTAATGATAAATGGAAAAACTGCCAGATTGTATATTTGACAAATTATCTTTATTATGCAACGGATGTCTATAACACAAAGCATACATATTTTGTTCTGAAAGAACAATTTGAAAAGAGAATTCCGGATGTGTTCGAGAAGATTTTTCACAAGATGGGGCAAAAGCAGAAAAAGTATACGTTTACTTTGATTGGTGGAAAAGATGTGGCTCTGGCACCGGAAGATATCCATTATTTTGAACGCAGGAATCGTGTGACAAGAATAGAGACAGTGTGGGGAACTTATGAGACATGGGAAAAAATAGGTGATATTTATGAGAGACTTGAAAAGCTTGATTTCGTAAGATGTCATAATAGCTTCATTATATATCTTCCTGTTATCAGAGAACTTATGAGCGAAGAAGCGATTCTTGATGACGATACAAAGATTTATATCAGCAGAAATTACAGGAAGAGTGTGAAACAGGCATTTGCCAGGTGGGCATTAACGCAGATGCCATAGAGGTACAGGATGAATTATTTATTGTTTGCACTAATAATATTTACGATTTACTTTGCCGGTGTGATAATGAGAACACGCGAAATGGAAGCAGAAAATCGGATGAAACAGGCATATATGGATTCCATACAGGGGCTATATGATACTATTCGGGAGAGGATCGAAGCGACCAGACGTTATCGGCATGATCTTGCAAAGCATATTCAGACATTGGAAGCACTCCTCGAAAATAAATATCAAAAGTCGGAGGAGATGCAGCCGTATCTGGATGAATTGAAAATCCGGTATGAGCAGTTGAAAAAGACAAAATACTGCAGAGATGATATTGTGAATACAATTCTTATAGTCACAGAGAAAAAGTGTGAGGAAGAATCTATTCCCCTAAGAATCCAGGTTGATGATGCTTTTTATGGAGAACTTCAGGAAACAGAGCTTGTCGGGCTGCTTTATAATCTGCTTGATAATGCCAGGGAGGCAAATGCACGTATCCCTGAAGGGGAAGAGAAGGGAGTGTTCTTTTCCATGGGGAAAAGTGAAACCGACATTTATATTGAATTGGAAAATCATTTCAGTTTTGCAGAGATTATGGACTTTCGAACAAAGAAAATGGAAAAAGACCAGCATGGTATCGGTATGAAAATTATTGATTCCATTGTTACAAAGTATCATGGCAGCAAAAAAATAGAGGTTGATGAAGAGAATCATTTATTGATAGAAAAAATATATCTAAGGAAAAAATAATATGAATTCGGAAATATTATATCTTATTAACTCATCTTTCAGACTTGTAATCCTCTCAGTGACCAGTATGGGAGTGCAGTTTTATGTGATGAATACTATACTGCACCGGAGACATAGTCTTTGCGCACTTGGAATGATATTAATAGAAAAGGTTATTCTTCAGATTGTAGTGATTCATTCAGTGATTACTTATTATTACAGTGGTGAAGAGTGGTTAGTTATACTTAATAGTGTTGTTATGTGGACACATGCTATTTTGTCATATGTAGCTTTTTGCTGGACATTTGATGATGATTTTTTGAAAATTGCAGCAGTTTCAGTTCTCGCAGAAATACCCCCTGGTTTCTTTAGTATCATATCCATTGCATGCGTAAATATTCTTGAGGGGAGAGAAGATATCTGGGAATTAACAGATGTATTTCGACTTCCGGATCTTTTGTTTCCGGTAGTGGTAGTCTTTATGACAGTTCTTTTCTGTAGGATTTTGCGGCCATATTTGAAAAAGATAAGAGAGTATAAAATTATTCACAGAAAAATAGGATGGTCAATATTTGTTATTTATGTGATAGTAGCAAGTTTGTCAAACTATTCATCATGGAAAACACTGAAAAAAGTGAATTATATCATGATTCTATATTATTGTTTGACTATAGCAGTGGCTGTTGTTTTTATAAGAAGATATAATAGAAATGTGAAGCGCGAGAAAGAGTTTCTTGATACCTCCCAGGGACTTCTGGAAACGCAATATCATATTGTACAGGATCAAATCCGGGAAATGGAGAATAGTCAGCATATCATTGATAAGCAGATGGAAGAAATTACGAAACTTGACAAAATTGAGGAAAAAACGATTGCTGAGTATCTCAAACAGCTGAAAAATAATTATGAAGGGATACGGGCTGGGATTTTTTGTAATGACTGGATGGTAGATGCACTTCTCTGTTCTCAGGAAAGGTTATTCTTTCAGAAAGGAATGTGCCTTGACTGTCATATGCAGGGGTATGAACGAGGAATAATTGAAGAACAGGACATTGTGCAGATTCTCACGTTGCTTTTGGAGTATGCAGCTAAGATCGGTGAGCCCGACGATAAAAACGATGGATCTAAAAATGATGGATCTAAAAACGAAGTGTTCCTTCAGGCTGCAAGGATAAGAAATCAGCTTGTTATAGAGATGAGCACAATGATGTACAGTAGCAGGAAGTTCCCGGAAAAGAAGATCAGGCCTTTTATCCGAAAATATGAAGGCGATATGATGAAACTGGGAGATAAGGAAAAATTTCATATAGTGCTTACATTGAAAATACAGAAAATTACAAAATAATGACAGAGTTTGCACAGCAAATAAGCTCCGCATTTTTTTATGATAAAATTTTGAGAGAGCATTAGTGAGATTTATTTCGCAATACATGTCTTTCAGGCGGTACGCTGTGCACGATAAGGAGGTATGGAATTTTTATAGTTTTATCTGAAATTGAGGAAAGGAGTAATTCAAAATGCGAATGAATGAGAGAAAGAGGAAAAGTGCAATAATATTGTCGTTCTTGTTGAGCGTTGCACTGGTGTTTCAGATGATCCCGATGGAAGCTTATGCGACATCAGATGAAGAGAACGAAGAAGATAAAGAAATAGAAGCGCTTGTGTCATACACGGGAAGTGGTGTATGTGGACCAAATCTTACATGGGATCTGAAGGATGATGTTCTTACCATTAGCGGAACAGGAGAGATGACTTCAAATCCATGGTGGGCATTGATGGATAATTCAAGTTTTTGCCAGACAAAGGTTGTGATTGAAGAAGGGGTTACAAGTATTTTGAAAGGGGCTTTTGAAAGCTGTTCTCTTACATCTGTGACTCTTCCGTCAACTTTACAGAAAATCGGAACAAATGCATTTCGCGGAGCAAGACTTTCGGATATGCAGTCCCTTTATATCCCAAAGTCAGTGACAGAGATTGGGGAGGGGGCATTCGCTTATATATCTGTGAAGGAGGTCACAATTGCCAATGAAGAGATGACCATTCTTCCTAAAGGGATTTTTGAAAGCTGTTCCAATCTGACAAAGGCAACGATTCCTAAAACAATTGAAAAGATTGATGTGGGTGCATTTCAGGGAGATGAGAATCTGGTTACGGTAAATTTGACGGATAATGTTTCTGAGATAGAAGAATATGCATTTTCAGAATGTCTGAAACTACAGATTAATGACTGGCCGGATTCTTTGACGTTTATCGGAAAGATGGCTTTTTATTCCTGTGACGGTCTTGAAAACGTTGTGCTTCCGGATGGACTGAAAGAGATTGGGGGAGGAGCATTCAGAGGATGTTATGAGTTGGAATATGTGGAGATACCGGATTCTGTTACCGAGGTACATGGAGAGGATGGAAATAGTTGGACTGGGGAAGGCTATGGTGTTTTTCAGAATTGTCCAAAGCTTCTGACTGCCGGACCTGAAAGTAGTTGTGATATTTATTTCCATTGGACAGATATCCCGTCAAGTGCCTTTGCACATTGCAATATGTTAAAGAGTGTAACAATCCCTTCAGGTGCAACAGTTGGTCTGAGTGCTTTTTCGAGCTGTGAATCACTGGAAGAGGTTTATTTTTCATCTGACGAGGAGATTGTATTAGAGGGAGCTACATTTGCAAACTGCACTGCCCTGAAGACGATTGAGGATTTCCCAGCGATAAAAGCTTTTCCGGAGAGTCTTTTTAGAGACTGCACCGCCTTGGAAGAAATTGTAATTCCGGAATCTGTAGAGTCTTTAGGCTGGGGAGTTTTTTCGGGATGCACTGCTTTAAAAAAAGTTGTGATACCCGCATCTGTACAGAAATTTAGTGATGATGTTTTCAAGGACTGCAGTAAGCTTACAACAGCAGGCCCGGATAGCAGCTGCAATATTGAGTATGGCTGGACAGATGCAATCCCGGATTATGCATTTAGTAACAGCAGAATTGACAGAATCCTGTTTCCGGATACATTAACAACAATCGGAGAAAGAAGTTTTGAGAAATGTTCCATGCTTAAGACGGTTGTATTGCCAGATTCTCTTAAAGTAATCTCAAGCTTGGCATTTTGGTATTGTGATAAATTAAGCCATATCAGGCTCCCGGAAGGGTTGAGTGAGGTAAGGTATGGGGTGTTTTCAAATTGTCCGAAATTGAGCCAGATCTTATTTAAGGGGGATTGCCCTCTGGTAGATGAGAATAGGAATACGATTTGTAATGATGTCTTTTTAAGTGATTCGCTTACTGCATATTATCCGGGAGACAATAAAACATGGCAAAAGAAAAATAGTGCTGGCAAATCAGTCAGACAATCTTATGGCGGAGAAGTTACATGGAAGCCTATGAGTCCCTCTGAACCGGTAGATCCATCCAAAGAGCGTTCTGCTACGATTAATCATCAAGGTACGGTATCTGCCAGATTTTATCTGGTGGATGAAGATGGAATGGGAATTCCGGAACAGACCTTTTCTTATGTAATGCATGGAAATGGAAAAGCTTATGAATATACCGCTCCGGATATTATGACGGATATTGATGGCGGATATGTATTTACGACGCCGTACTATTCCAATACTTCAGGAAAAGAAGAAAAGGATGAATGTTATATAGAGGTTACGTGGACGGATGCAGATGGAAAAGAAAAGAAAGAGACATTTACAATCAATGTTTCCGTTACTCCCCTGACGTATACCGAGAGCTGGACTATAGGACTGGGAGCAGATGCTTCTTTTAAAGGGAACAACAAGGAGTCGTTTTCTTTTGGAAGAGGAAATTCTGCAGAAATCAGCCTGGAACATAAGAAAGATGGAACGGAAGATTTGGAACTTTCTTTGACCATGGATTCGGAAATGACTGCAGAGCTTGCAAAAAAAATTAATATTGCAGAGAACGCCCTGACGTCAGCAGATATAAAAGTCTCAAAAGGAAAAGGAAAAATCGGATTGCAGAATGTTTATGCAACAACGATTCCGAACTTTGACTCTAACAATGAGAATCATCAGAAGATGTTGAGCGCTTATCTTGCGCTTGTATTATTACTGTCATCTACAGATGTACTGAATGCAGGAATGCTTAAGGATACCATATACAAAGACGGGTATGATGCTTTTGAGATGACAGAACAGTATATCAAGGTCAATTTAAGTGCAGGAGCCGGTATTTCTCTGCAATATACCGGTACTCCACTTGGTGATAAAAATGATGTTTCTTTTGATTCAACATTACTTAATGTGAAAATTGCTCAGATGAAAGCAAATGGTTCAGTAAGTGCAGGGGTTTCTGTAGATAGTGAAGGAAATAAGACATACAGTTCCGGAATGAAGTCAGAGGAGTCGTTTGCATTTCTTTCCAGTACACTGGCAAATCTGTTGACTGGTTACAGTGGCGTGAGTATACCGATTCCCGGATTGGAAGCATGCTATCATAAAATATCTGATGCGTCTGCTTCCGTTACTGAGGAAGGAATCGTATCTGCAAAAGTATGTAATTATGACAGTGGAAGAGTTGCTGCAATTGGTTATGATGAACTGTTGGTTTCTCACTCGTATGAAGCGGGAGAAAACCTTTCAAAACAGATGCTTGAAAATTATGCAAGGCTGAATCTGCTTTATAAAGGATCGAATCTTCCTCTGGATCTTGCAACGCTTCAGGGAATTCAGGAGGATATCCTGGAAAGCAAGGAGCTTGTGAAACATAAAGAAGTTGAGAAGATGACTAATTCCAGAACATGGGATCCTAGTATTGATATTTCTAAAAACGGCAGTATTGGATTCAGCTTTAATGCAGACCACGGCTGGACGGCAGTAACAACCACAGATACATTTGGCGATGGCGTTACAACATTAAAGGCGGACTCATCGGCCTGTGTGGATGAAGCAAAAAAGGATAAGGATAATGATGGGCTTGGGACAATTTTCGGAACAGCGCTGAAAGGACTTGGGTCGTCACTTAAAGACGGTGTTTCCTATGTGGTTGAGCGTTTCGGAGACGGAGTGGAGCTTGGAAAAGCGAGAATAAAAGAGAAGGCAACTCAGATTGAAGGCTGGGTGATTATGATTACAGGAAGAAAACTTACGGATGAGGCAGATCCGTTAGCAGTCACATCTATGAGCTATAAGATTGTCACACTGGCGGCTGAAGCAGAGGATGGTACTGAAGTTTTAGAAGAAGGTGAGAAGGCATCTACCGTAGGAGAGGCTTACCTTGTAGAAACATATGAAGCGTCGGATGAGGATACAGGAGATGAAAACAGTGTCGGAGAAGCGGTGACAGACTGGCAGGAAAATACACTTGATCTTACATTATCCTTTACAGAGGAAGACCTTGCAGAAGCAGGCGGCAGTCTTTCTGATGAAGACAAGCTTGCAATGTATCGTTATGATGAAGAAAATGGATGCTATGTTTATGTTGGAGGTACGTTAGATCAGGATGCGATGACAGTGACAGCCCAGATTACTCAGCCGGGAGAATATGTACTTGCATTAGATGGCGCAGCGCCTTCTGTTACAGATATCAGGGTATCGGATACATATGGAAATGAACCAAAAATCGCTGCAACTATCAGTGACTTTAGTGGAATTGAAAGTATTCAGTTAAAGCTGGATGGAACGGAAATTTTATCTTCCGAAGAAATTTCTGAGTATTATGATGTACGAACCAGTGAGTTTTCTTATCCGGTGGGAGAAAAGCTGGAGGCAGGAACGCATACAGTATCCTTCATAGTGTTTGATAAGAAAGGAGTACAATCAGAAGAAATATCAGAAGAGTTTTACGTAAGCAATGCGCCGGAATTCGAAAGAATTTATGTTCAGCCAGACGCAATCAATGGTATGAATGTGCAGATCGAAGCATCGGTTACGTCCGAAGGAGAGGATGCTGCGGATGTAAAAGCAGAGATTACAGGACATATGAAAGATGGCTCTGAAACAAATTTTGTGAAAACTCTGAAAAACGATGACGGAACATATACAGGAACTTTCAGGGCAGGATCAGGAGTAATTGATTATGGAGTTGTTATTGTAGCAACAGATTCTTATGGTCATGAAACAGAATCGAAAACCTATACATGTACTATGTCAAACAGTGGTCTTGTAGAATACAAGACAGGGAATACGACTTATCAGATAGGGCTTCGTGACGGCTGCATATATGGTTGTGAAACAGAAGATACCAGTCTTTTTATCCCGGGAGAAATCTATGGCGTTGAGATAACTTCTATAGGGGTATATGCTTTCTATCATCTTACCGATTTGTCTGAAATTGTGCTTCCGGACAGTATAAAAGAAATTAATAAAGGTGCATTTGCAGGATGTGCAAGTCTTTCGAAAGTAACGTTTGGAACAAAAGTAGAAGAGATTGGTTACGAAGCATTTGAAGACTGTGATAATATAAAAGAATTAGTATTTCCTGAGTCTCTGAAAAACATTGAAGCATATGCGTTTGAATGGTGCAACAGTCTTTCGAAAGTTACGTTTGGCAAGAACATAGAATCTATTGGATTTGAAGCATTTAATGGATGCAGCAGTGATATGGAGATTTACGGTTATGCGGGAACAGCAGCTGAGCGGTATGCAAGGAGTTGTGACATTACTTTTGTCAGTATAGGAGCTGTAACTCCGCATGGAAAATGTGGAGAGGATGCCCAATGGATTTTTGAAAATGGTATTCTGACTGTTTCAGGAACAGGTAGTATAGATGAAGAAGGACTGAGGAAATTCCCGTGGGAGATTTATACAGATGACATTTATTCTGTTGTGATAGAAGATGGTATCACTGTGATACCTAAATACGCCTTTTACATGTATCACTCTGTAACATTTACAATACCAAGAAGTGTGACAGAGATTGGAGATGATGGAATCCGTGCTTATGGTGATAGCACAATTATTTATGGATATCCGGATACTGCCGCCAGCGAATATGCAGAAAAAACGGGAATTGCATTTGGTTCTTTGGAGAAGATAGAAGTTAATTTTGGAGAGGATAATGCTCTTATTTATACAGTAGATGGCGATATCCTTACTATTTCAGGTAGTGGGGAAATTCCGGATTATGTTGCATATGAATGCCCTTGGTATATTTTCAGGAAGCAGATTAAAAATATCATTATTATGGATGGCGTGACCGGAATAGGTGATTATGCTTTCTATAACATGGAAAAGGCTTTCAGTATAGTTATCCCGGATAGTGTAACAGAGATTGGAGCGTATGCGGTAGGATATAAAGACGGTTACAGATACGAAAATGGGACTTGGATAAATGGACCGGAACTGATGAGAGGATTTATCGCTGAAGGAAGCAGTGAGGTCTTGAAAGCTTATGGTGAGAGTAATCAAATTGCTGTCATTGGAGCTGATGAAAAAATTTCGTTGGATGATTGTGAGATTTACGTGGATGATGTGATATATAGCGGCGGTGAATCACCTGCTTATGTGATGATTTTATATAGAAATTTATATCTTGAAGAAGGAACAGATTATACAGTTTCCTTTACAAATCATGATAAAGTGGGAACAGCAAATGCCATAATTTCCGGTCTTGGAAAATTCGAAGGAACGGTAGAGCGAACTTATGAAATAACAAAACAGGAGCAGGTGCTTAATGCATGGAATGTAGATTTTGTAAAAAGTACTTCTGTACAGACCGGATTAGTTGATTTATATCATTATGGAGATGGGAAGATTTCTTATCAGTCAGATACAGATTCTGTATCGATTGATGAGGATGGTAAGATCACAGTTGCGGCAAACTATGTGGGAACTGCGCATATTATTGTGACAGCTGCGGAGACAACTCAGTATCAGGAGGCAACGGATTGGTTTACTGTAGAGGTCAAACCACAGGCTCCTGCAAATTTGAGCCTGTCAAATACTTCAGCGGGTGTTTCTTTAAAATGGAGTGCTGTAAGTGGTGTGAACGGATATGAGGTTTATCGAAAATCAGACGGTACAGGCTATCGTAAGATTGCAGATATCAGCGGTGCGGCTTCCACAAGTTATATTGATACGTCAGCAAAAGCGAATGGAGAAAAATATGAATATCTGGTTTACGCATATGAGAATGAAACGTGGAGCTATGATAAAGAAGGTGTGATATATTATGTGTCTCCTGTAAGTGTATCTTCGGTTTCAAATGCTGCAAAAGGTGTGAGTGTTAATTGGAGCAGAAATTCACTGGCAAGCGGATATCGGATTTATCGCAGCAAGAATGGAGGAAGCTATAGCCTGATAAAAACGATTGTCGGAAATAGTATCTTAACCTTTAATGATACAGCTTGTGCCAATGGAGGCAGATATGACTATAAGGTAATGGCATATAAAACATCAGAAGGTATTACCGGAAACAGTGTACTGTCATCTGCGAAGATGACATTCTGTGTCATTCGCCCATCTATAAAATCTGCAAAGAACTCTTCTTCCAAAAAGATAAATCTGACATGGAATAAAAATACGAAAGCAAACGGATATGAGATACAGTATTCAACTTCTAAGACCTTTAAAGGGGCAAAGAAAGTAAAAATCACGAAAGCGTCGACAACTAAAAAGACACTTTCAAAACTGAAGAAGAAAAAGACTTATTATATCCGGATGCGGACTTATAGAAAGGTGTCGGGAGTTACTTATTACAGTACCTGGAGTGCAGTAAAGAGTGTGAAAGTAAAAAAATAATATGAGTAAAAAATGTAGGTGATAAAAGGGATTTTTCATATCAAGATTAAATGATTTAAGGAGGAAATGGAATGAGATATTTAAAAAAATTATTCTTGAGTCTCTCAATGGCTCTTTTGCTCACTGTTTCATTAAATATGTTCCAACCGCTAAATGTTCATGCAACAACAAACGGAAAAACTCAAAGTGATGCGGTGAACTGGGTTTGTGCGAGAGGAGATGAGGCGTGGTGTGTAGACGTAGATGGTGTGTATGGATGCCAGTGTGTGGATCTGATCATGGCCTATTATGATTACCTGTTGGGATATCATGTGTCAGGGAATGCAATCGATTACAGCTCCAATACTCTTCCGTCTGGGTGGACACGGGTATACAGTAATCCGCAGCCGGGCGATGTGGTTGTGTGGAAGAAAGGGGCAGCGCTTGGATGGTATCCACTTAATACAGAATATGCAAATTCTACGTATGGACACATTGGAATCGTATGGAGAGTAAATGACAGTGGGACAATTTCTACGATAGAAACAAACACCCTGTCTGGCCAGGCTGCTGCGTATAAAGAACGATATACCGATAATATTGCATGCTATATCCGTCCTGATTTTGCAAGCGGGGTTCGAACGGATTACATGAATCTTGGGGATTCCTTTGATGCATTGATTATTAGAGCTGATATCTGGAAACCAATTCGGGTAGATTCTTATAATAATGTAGTACTGGGTACAGAAGCGGGAAGAGCTTATTTTCATTGGCATTTTGAGCGACAGTCAAACGGTGCCTATGTGATTACTTCTATGTATAATGGAAAAGTACTGGATGTAGCAGATGCGGGTACGACAAATGGAACTAATGTACAGGTATATAATCGTTGGGGTGGAGCTGATAATAAGGCACAGCAATGGTATATTTATGGAAATGCAGTAGCCTTTGAACTGGCACCGGCCAATGCTATGAATCTCCGACTGGACGTTTATAATGCCGAGACGGCAGATAATACTAATGTAATCCTGTGGCAGGCAAATGGAGGAGCAAATCAGATTTTCTCAATTTATAAGTTTGATAAAAAAGTTCCAACTGAAATGGAAATTACAGGAAGTTCCAGCGTGGAAGTGGGAAAGAAAATTAAATTAGGTCTGGATTTTAAAGGTGCGACAGACTACACGACAGCTACATGGAGTTCAGCAGACAGTAAGATTGCCAAAGTTGACAGTTCCGGTAATGTGACGGGAGTTAGTAAGGGTGGGGTTCTGATTTCTGCAACATCTGTTTATAACGACCGTATTGTGGCATCAAAACTTGTCACAGTAACAGAACCGCAGTCTACGGCTCATACACATCAGTATACCCATACTGTGACAAAGCAGCCAACTTGCTCTGAAAAAGGAATACGGACATATGTATGTGTCTGCGGACACAGCTACACGGAAGAGATTGCTATGACTGCGCATGGCAGTGCAGTTATTAAGAACAAGAAAGCGGCCACTGAAAAAGCGGCAGGTTATACAGGTGATTCCTGCTGTAGTATCTGCGGAAAAGTGCTGAAGGCTGGTACCACTACTGAGAAGGCAGGAACTGTGCTTAGGGTTGCTTCAGAAAAATATGTGGTAGCTCCCGGAGAAGCGTGCATAGAATATCGCGCGTGCATAAAAGGTGCATCTACAGTAAATATTCCGGCTACTGTTAAAGTTGGCGGAGTAACCTATAAAGTGACAGGGATAGCAAAGAATGCATTTAAGAAGAATAAATCGCTCAAAATAATTACAATCGGTGTAAATGTAAAGAAGATTGGTGCTTACGCATTTTATGGTTGTAAAAATTTGAAAACAATCGTTGTCAAGACGGGATATTTGGAAAAAGGTTCTATCGGGAAAAAGGCCTTTTCCGGAATTAATGCGAAAGCAACGATCAAAGTACCAAAGAGTAAGTACACATATTATAAACGGACAGTGTTTAAAGGGAAAATAGGAAAGAAAGTGAAGATTAAGAAATAAAAAGATGAAAAGGGGCTGTCGGTTAATGACAGTTCTAAATAGGGGGAGGCAGATGACTCATTTCGAGTCATCTGCCTCCCCCTAAAATTTTACCTATAAAAAGAGAAAAAGGTGGCTAACGACAACCACCTTCGCTCCGTTACATTGTATAATGTAACTATGAATAGCAATAAATATTATAACGAATTTTTTGAATTAGGGCAACAGAAAATCAACTTCAACTTCTACGAATTGAGTTTACCTGATGACGATCCAGTCTTTACCCTTAAAAAAGTTATGGAGGAAATGGATTTTACAGCTTTATTAGCACAGTATTCAGGCAAGGGGAAACACGGGTTTAACCCAATCATGAAGTATGGAGTCCTTACATATGCAAACATGCGTGGCATTCGCGAGATAGACCGCATTGTGGAACTATGTAAAAGAGATCTGGCATTCATCTGGCTCTCACAAGGAGAGCAGCCAAAAAGAGATGCCTTTTATGATTTTATAAACAAGAAACTTACACCGGAAATATTAGATGATCTGAATTATCAATTGTTACGACGCTTAAAAAAGGAAGGTCTGATCACATTAGAGGCGCTTTTTATCGATGGTACGAAGATAGAAGCCAATGCAAACCGTTATACTTTTGTTTGGCGTGGAACTTTGAACTATCATCTTGTGGGACTCCTTGACAGCATAGATTCTCTTTATCACAAATACAACGTACTGTTAGAAGAGAATGGATATAACGAAAAATACGGATTGGGAAATGCAATGATGTTTATTATCGAAGGTATGGATAAAGTGCGTGCAGTGATTGAAAAGAATCGGAAGCGGAAACTCACAAAACACAAAAAACTGCCAAACAATACCATCATTGAGATTGACAACTGTTCTCCGTTGGATATATTAAAGTTGCAGAAAAATCTGATGACGATAGCAGAGGGCGAAGGAATCGGATTCGTTTACGGAAAAGGAAAGAAAAAATCCGAAATACAGCAGCTTTATGAAGAATTAGATGTTTGCGGCAGCAAACTTATGGAATATAAAGAGTGTTTTGAAGTCATGGGAAAAGAACGTAACAGTTATTCCAAGACAGACCTGGAAGCAACTTTCATGAGAATGAAAGATGATCATATGATGAATGGTCAGCTCAAACCAGCTTACAATGTTCAGATCGCAGTAGAGAATTACTTCATTGTTCATGCATATGTAAGTAACGACAGAACAGATTACAATACATTGATTCCGGTTGTCCAAAAACATATCCATGCTTTTGGAGAAGTGTTGAAAGAAGCTACTGCAGACAGTGGATATTGTAGTGAGAAAAATCTGCTGTTTTTAAAAGAGCATAACATAGAAAGTTATATCAAACTGCAGGATCACGAGCAGAGAAAGACGCGTGCTTACAAAGAAAATATCGGGAAATATTATAACATGACAACTCAGATATTCGAAGACGAGCATTTTTATGTTTGTCATGATGGACGGGAACTGAGACATATCCGCACAGAAGAAAAAGAAATGGATGGTTATACACAAACCCTGGAAGTGTATGGATGCGCTGATTGCAGTGGCTGTGAACACAAAGCCCAATGTCTTTACAAATACAATCCCGAAAAAGATGCAGATAAAAATAAAGTCATGAAGATCAATGAACGTTGGGAAGCGTTAAAAGAAAAATCTCACGCGAATATTCAGAGTGAAAAAGGTATCCTGAACCGTCAGATCCGGTCCATTCAAACAGAGGGGCACTTTGGAGACATCAAAGAGAATGATGACTTTCGACGATTTAATCATCGTACAGCCGATAAAGTATACAAAGAGTTCATGTTGTATGCAATTGGCAGGAATATCAACAAATATCATCGTTTTCTTTGCAATGAAATACAGAAATTCGAGGGCAAAAAAGAAGAAAACGCAGCTTAAATAAAAGTCTGTTTGATTTTACATATCCCTTTGATTTTTTGCGCCCAAAAATAATAATCCATCTTAGAAATAGAGATACCCCGCGGAATATGCCAGTGCTGAGGAGCACGCATTTCCGCGGGGTATCTCTATTTCTCTTTAAAATTGGTAGAAATCGGCATTAGCCGATTTCCCCTTTTTTGCACCCAATTATTAAGAAAATATAAAATATTTAATTTGATTATCAAAATACTTGACAAACAAAGTAATTGCTTATATACTTTGAAAGTCAAACATATTTAAATTCAAAATAAAATGCATGAAAGTGCAGAAATAAGAGGAAGAGATATGACAGGAATTATCTGTGGAACGGGATCATATGTACCGCCTTATATTAGAGACAACAATGAAATAGCAACGATGGTTGAGACAAGTGATGAGTGGATCAGAGAGCGCACAGGAGTTGTGGCCAGACATATCATTACGGAAGACACAACGGTGTCTATGGCATGTAAAGCTGCCAAAAGAGCGCTTGAGAATGCAGGGATGAGTGCGGAGGAGATTGAGCTGATCATTGTATCAACGATTTCGTCAAATGTTATTTTGCCGTGTGCTGCCTGCGAGGTGCAGAAAGAGATCGGAGCGGTGAATGCCACCTGCTTTGATATGAGTGCTGCCTGCAGTGGATTTATTCTTGCATATAACACTGCTCTGGCTTACCTTACCGGGGGAGTATATAAGACTGCTCTGATTATTGGAAGTGAAAGTCTTTCGAATCTGACAAACTGGGAAGACAGAGGAACCTGCATCCTGTTCGGAGATGGTGCCGGAGCAGCAGTGATGAGGGCTGAGGAAGGAAAGGTGTATTTCCCGATCACACACTCTGATGGAGGAAAGGGAGATGCGCTTACCTGTTTAAGTCGCCATACTCCGACTGAAACGGAACATATGAAAGATAAGGAGTATTACATCCAGATGGATGGTCAGGCAGTTTTCAAATTTGCAGTAAAGAAAGTTCCGGAAGTGATCGGGGAAGCACTAAAAACAAACAACACAGAACAAAGTGAAATTGACTGGTATGTGCTTCATCAGGCAAATAAAAGAATTGTTGAAGCTGTTGCAAAGAGACTGGGAGAGCCAATAGAAAAATTCCCGATGAATCTTAAGGAGTATGGAAACACCTCATCTGCCAGCATAGGAATTCTTCTGGATGAGATGAACAGAGATGGGAGATTAAAAAGAGGTCAGAAAATCATGCTTGCCGGATTTGGTGCAGGACTTACTTGGGGAGCCAGCATTTTAGAGTGGAAATAAACCGGCTGTTATGTAACAGAACCGGTTTATATAAATATGAAAATCAAAACAAATCAAAAAAGGAGAATGATCATGTTTGAAGAATTGAAATCATTAATCGCAGAGGAACTTAGTATCGACGAGAGCAGAGTAACAGAAGATGCTTCTTTTAAAGAAGATCTTGGTGCAGATTCACTGGATCTTTTTGAGCTTGTAATGAGTCTGGAAGATAAATTCGGAATCGAGATTCCATCAGAAGATTTGGAGAAGCTTGTCACAGTAAGTGATGTTGTGAACTATATCGAAGAACATAAATAAGAAAAGAGAGGTTATTAAGATGCAGACAGAAGTAACCAGATTATTAGGAATTGAATATCCGATCATACAGGGAGGTATGGCATGGGTCGCTGAGTATCATCTGGCGGCAGCTGTATCGAATGCCGGAGGTCTAGGACTCATCGGTGCTGCAAGTGCGCCGGCTGACTGGGTAAGAGATCAGGTGAGAAAAGCGAAAGAACTGACAGATAAGCCGTTCGGAGTAAATATTATGCTTATGAGTCCATATGCGGATGAAGTTGCAAAAGTAGTTGCCGAAGAAGGTGTTAAGGTTGTCACAACCGGAGCGGGAAACCCTGAAAAGTATATGAAAATGTGGAAAGAAGCCGGAGTAAAAGTGATTCCAGTTGTTGCTTCTGTCGCTCTTGCAAAACGTATGGAAAGAAGCGGGGCAGACGCGCTTGTGGCAGAAGGCTGTGAGGCCGGAGGACATATTGGCGAAAGCACAACAATGGTACTTGTTCCGCAGATTGTTGATGCTGTAAATATACCGGTCATTGCTGCCGGTGGTATTGCAGATGGAAGAGGAATTGCAGCAGCATTTATGCTGGGAGCAAAAGGCGTGCAGATGGGAACACATTTTGTCGTAACAGATGAATCCCAGGTACATGAAAATTATAAAGAAAGAATTATCAAAGCGAGAGACATTGATTCCAGAGTAACCGGAAGAACAACCGGACATCCGGTGAGGGCTCTTCGCAATGAGATGACAAAGAAATACATTGACTTGGAAAATAAGGGCGCAAGCTTTGAAGAACTGGAACAGTTGACACTTGGAGGTTTAAGGAGAGCCGTTGTTGACGGTGATGTGATAAACGGAAGTGTCATGGCAGGACAGATCGCCGGAATGGTGACAGAAAGAATGTCCTGTAAGGAACTGGTGGATAAATTGGTAAAAGAAACAGATGCAATCATTGGAGGAAAAGGATTTTATGAGTAAGATAGCATTTCTTTATCCGGGACAGGGAGCTCAGAAGGCAGGGATGGGTGCTGATTTTTACGAAAACAGTGCGATTGCGAGAGTGATTTATGAGAAAGCCTCTGAGGCTCTTGACCTTGATATGAAAGCACTTTGTTTTGAAGAAAATGATAAGTTAGACCTGACAGAATATACACAGGCAGCTTTGGTGACAACCTGCCTTGCAATGACAAGAGTGGTAGAAGAGAGAGGACTGAAACCTGACGTGACAGCTGGATTAAGCCTTGGTGAGTATGCGGCGATTGCGGCTGCCGGCGGAATGGAAGATATGGATGCCATTCGTCTGGTGAGAAAAAGAGGAATTCTTATGCAGAATACGGTTCCGGAAGGTGAAGGAGCCATGTGTGCAGTCATGGCAATGGATGCAGAAAAGATTGAACAGGTCATTGCTGATATAGATGGTGTTACGATTGCAAATTATAACTGCCCGGGACAGATTGTGATTACCGGTGAAAAAGAAGCAGTGGAGAAAGCAGCTGAGAGCCTGAAAGAAGCAGGAGCAAAACGTACAGTTATGCTGAATGTAAGCGGACCATTCCATTCACCTATGCTTATTCCGGCAGGTGAAAAGCTTAAAGAAGAACTTAATCAGGTAGAGATGAAAGAACTGAATGTTCCATATGTTACAAATGTAACGGCAGAAAAAGTAGAAAATATAAGTGAGACGAAAGAACTTCTTGCAAAACAGGTAAGCTCATCTGTGCGTTGGATGCAGAGTATGGAAACTCTGATCTCAGATGGAGTCGATACATTTGTGGAAATCGGACCGGGAAGAACCCTTGCCGGATTTATGAAAAAGATTAATCGTGACGTGAAGGTCTATAACATTTCAAAATGGGAAGACATAGATGCGGTGCTCGGACAGATCATGGCATAGTTAAGACTGGATAAAGGATAGAACAGAAAGGGTAGGAAAGATGTTAGCAGGAAAAATTGCAGTTGTGACAGGTGCGTCCAGAGGAATTGGAAAAGCGATTGCAAAGAAGCTCGCTTCTATGGGTGCAACTGTGATCGTTAATTATAACGGATCCAGAGAAAAGGCAGAAGAGACACAGAAAGAGATTGAAGCAGAAGATGGGAAAGCATCTGTTTATCAGTGTGATGTTTCAGATTTTGAAAAATGTGAGACATTTATTTCAGATGTGATAAAAGAATATGGACGAATTGATATTCTTGTAAATAATGCCGGAATTACAAGGGATGGTCTTCTCATGAAAATGTCAGAGGAAGATTTTGATAAGGTGCTTAATACGAACCTTAAAGGTGCGTTTAATACGACTCGTTTTGCAAGCAGACAGATGTTAAAACAGAGAAGCGGACGAATCATTAATATGGCATCTGTTGTAGGGGTAACCGGAAATGCAGGTCAGGCAAACTATGCAGCTTCCAAAGCGGGCATTATCGGACTTACAAAAGCGACAGCAAGAGAAATGGCGTCCAGAGGAATCACAGTAAATGCAATTGCACCGGGATTCATTGAGACAGATATGACGGATGTTCTTTCTGAGAAAGTAAAAGAAGCATCTGTAGCACAGATTCCACTTGGAAAATTCGGAAAACCGGAAGATGTAGCAGCTGCAGTGGCATTTCTGGCATCTGAAGATGCAGGTTATATTACCGGACAGGTACTTCATGTAGACGGCGGAATGGTGATCTAGGGAGGAGATTCAAAGTGAAAAGAAGAGTAGTAGTGACAGGGCTTGGCGCAGTAACTCCAATCGGAAATACAGTGGAGGAGTTCTGGAATGGAATTAAAGAAGGAAAAGTAGGAATCGGAGAGATTACGAAATTCGACACGACAGATTATAAAGTAAAAGTTGCAGCAGAAGTAAAAGATTTTGTTGCAAAGGATCATATGGATACAAAGGCTGCAAAACGTATGGAGCCATTTTCACAGTATGCGGTAGCTGCTGCACTGGAAGCTTTTGAAGATTCAGGGCTTGATATGGAAAAAGAAGATCCGTTCCGTGCAGGTGTCATCGTAGGTTCCGGTATCGGAAGTCTGGAAACTGTGGAAAGAGAGTATGCAAAGATCCAGACAAAAGGACCGGGGAGAGTACATCCTCTGATGGTGCCGCTTATGATTTCCAATATGGCAGCAGGAAATATTTCAATTCAGCTTGGATTCCGTGGAAAATGTACAAACGTTGTAACAGCATGTGCAACCGGAACAAACTGTATCGGTGATGCATTCCGTGCAATTCAGTACGGAGATGCAGATATTATGATTGCGGGAGGAACTGAAAGTTGTATCTGTCAGACAGGTGTAGCCGGATTTACGGCATTGACAGCCCTTTCTACTTCAGAAGATCCGATGCGTGCATCCATTCCGTTTGACAAAGACAGAAACGGTTTTGTGCTTGGAGAAGGTGCAGGAGTTGTGATTCTGGAAGAACTTGAACATGCGAAAGCAAGAGGAGCAAAAATCTATGCGGAACTTGCAGGGTACGGAGCAACCGGAGATGCTTATCACATCACATCTCCGGCAGAAGATGGAAGCGGTGCGGCAAAAGCTATGACTCTTGCTATGGAAGAAGGAAATGTGACACCTGATCAGATTGATTACATTAATGCACATGGAACGAGTACACATCACAATGATTTATTTGAAACGAGAGCAATTCATGTAGCAATGGGCGAGGCGGCGAAAGATGTTGTTGTCAACTCTACAAAGTCTATGATCGGTCATCTCCTGGGAGCTGCCGGAGGTGTGGAATTTATCACATGTGTAAAAACGATTCAGGAAGGATTTATCCACCAGACAGTAGGAACAACTGAGGTAGATCCGGAATGTGATTTAAACTATGCAATCGGAGCACCTGTAGAAAAAGATGTAAACTATGTTCTTACCAATTCTTTGGGATTTGGCGGACATAATGCAACACTTCTTCTGAAAAAATATGAAGCTTAGTTACTGTAAGAATACGTGGAGGATTTGTGAAAATGGAATTTGAAAATCTTTTAAAGCTCGTAAATGCTGTATCAGATTCAAAGCTCACCGGATTTTCCTATGAGGAAAACGGTGTAAAGATAAAATTGAAAAAAGAGCAGGGTAAGGTACAGGTAGTCAGTACAGGCACAGTATCTGAAAATGCAGGAAGTGTTTCATGTGCGGCAGTGCCACAGGATGTAAATGTGGAAGAAGAGACAAGGTCTGCGGGATCAGAGAGTAAGAATGAAGTCAGCGGTAAGGTTGTGGTATCTCCACTTGTAGGAACATTTTACGCAGCACCGGCAGAAGATGCAGAACCATTTGTAAAGAATGGTGATACAGTAAAAAAAGGGCAGACGTTAGCAATCGTCGAGGCCATGAAGTTAATGAATGAAATTGAGAGCGATTATGACGGCGTAATCGAGGAGATTCTGGTCGAGAATGGTCAGCCGGTAGAATACAATCAGCCATTGTTCAGAGTAAAATAGATAAGATAGAAATTAAGATTGTGACATAGGAGAGAGATTATGAAACATTTAGGAATTAATGAAATTAAAGAGATTCTTCCACACAGACATCCATTTCTTCTTATTGATTATATAGAAGATTATGAGCCGGGGCAGTACGCAGTAGGATATAAGTGTGTTTCTTACAGAGAAGAGTTCTTCGCAGGACATTTCCCGCAGGAACCGGTCATGCCAGGCGTCCTCACAGTAGAAGCATTGGCACAGACAGGTGCAGTGGCAATTCTTAGTAAAGAAGAAAATAAAGGAAAAATTGCTTATTTTGGCGGAATCAATAAATGCAAATTTAAGGGAAAGATCATTCCGGGTGATAAGGTTCGTCTTGAAACAAAGATTATTAAGCAGAAAGGTCCTGTCGGTGTAGGCGAAGCAGTTGCCAGTGTAGACGGAAAAGTGGTAGTCAGTGCAGAATTGACTTTTATGATTGGATAGGTGACTTCATATGATTAAAAAGATATTAATCGCTAACCGTGGAGAGATAGCTGTACGTATCATCCGCGCATGCCGTGAGATGGGAATTGAGACAGTTGCAGTCTATTCAGAAGCGGATAGAGAAGCTCTTCATACAAAACTTGCGGATGAAGCAGTCTGTATCGGACCTGCACCGTCAAAAGAAAGTTATCTGAGTATGGAGAGAATCATCAGTGCGACAATTGTAAGCGGTGCGGATGCAATTCATCCGGGATTTGGATTCTTATCAGAGAACAGTAAATTTGCAGAACTCTGTGAACAGTGTAATATCACATTTATTGGACCGGGTTCTGATATCATTGCCAGACTTGGAAATAAACAGGAAGCAAGAAATACAATGGTTGCGGCAGGGGTTCCGGTAATCCCCGGAAGTACAGAGCCAATCTATGATGTGGAAACCGGTGCAAAGGTTGCCGATGAGATTGGATATCCGGTCATTGTAAAAGCAGCCCTGGGCGGAGGCGGAAAAGGAATGCGTGTGGCTAAGACTCCGGAGGAATTTGCCCAGAGTTTCCAGACAGCACAGAAAGAGACTGAGATGGCATTTGGCGATAATACCATGTATATCGAGCATTTTGTGGAACATCCGAGACATATAGAGTTTCAGATTCTGGCAGATTCTTACGGAAATGTCGTACATTTAGGAGAGCGTGACTGTTCGATCCAGAGAAATCATCAGAAAATGATTGAAGAGTCTCCATCCATTGCTCTCACAGAAGAACTTCGCAAAAAAATGGGAGAAGTTGCAGTAAAAGCAGCAAAGGCAGCAGGATATGTAAATGCTGGAACCATAGAGTTCCTTCTGGAAAAGAATAAAAATTTCTATTTTATGGAAATGAATACACGTATCCAGGTAGAACATCCGGTTACAGAATGGGTGACAGGAATTGATCTTATTAAAGAGCAGATTCGGATTGCGTCCGGAGAAAAATTAAAGTTCAGTCAGGAAGATATTCACCTGAATGGTCATGCCATTGAGTGCAGGATCAATGCCGAAAATCCGGAAAAAGGTTTCAGGCCGTCACCGGGAACAATCACGGATATGTATCTTCCGGGCGGAAAAGGAATCCGAATTGATTCAGCAATTTACAGTGGCTACACAATCCCGCCGTACTACGATTCCATGGTGGCAAAGCTGATTGTCTGGGCAAAAAACCGTAATGAGGCAATTGAAAAGATGAGAAGTGCTCTCGGAGAAGTGATTATTGAAGGCATTGATACAAATGTAGATTACCAGTATGAAATATTGAATCATCCGGTGTATGTTTCGGGAGATTATGATATTGATTTTATTGAAAACATGTAACTTTTCTGATCTAAGTAATGAGTATTGATTGTATAGATGTAAAGGTGAAAATTTATGAAACTGGATAACATGTTCAAAAAAACAAAATATACTACATTGAAACGAAACGATTCACACGGTAAGGGGATACGTCCTGAAGTCCCTGAGGGGCTTCTTAAAAAATGTAATAAATGCGGTGCGGCAATTATTGCAGACGATGTGAAAAAAGGATTGTATATCTGTCCGAAATGTGGAGGATATTTCAGGATACATGCCTATAGAAGAATTGAGATGGTAGCAGATGAAGGTACATTTGAAGAGTGGGACAGAGGTCTTGAGACAAAGAATCCACTGAAATATAAAGGATATCCGGAGAAGCTTGAAGGGTTAAAAGAAAAGACAGGACTTGATGAAGCGGTTGTTACCGGAAAGGCAAAAATTAACGGAATTGAGACAGTGATAGGAGTCTGTGATGGACGTTTTCTGATGGCAAGTATGGGCGAAGTAGTGGGTGAGAAGATTGCCAGAGCCGTAGAGCGAGCCACAGAAGAAAGGCTGCCGGTTATTCTGTTTGCGTGTTCCGGTGGTGCCAGAATGCAGGAGGGGATTACTTCTCTGATGCAGATGGCAAAGACCTCGGCAGCGTTAAAACTTCACAGTGATGCGGGGCTACTTTATGTCAGTGTTCTCACCGATCCTACAACGGGTGGTGTGACTGCAAGTTTTGCAATGCTTGGAGACATTATTCTGGCAGAGCCGAAAGCACTCATCGGGTTTGCAGGTCCCAGGGTTATTGAGCAGACGATCGGCCAAAAACTCCCGAAAGGTTTCCAGAGATCAGAGTTTTTACTTGAGCATGGATTTATCGATGGGGTTGTGGAAAGATCAGAGCTTAAAGAAACTTTATCAAATATTTTAAAGGTTCACTGTGAATGTGATTCAAATAATGTTCAGATAGAGAAAAATGTGGCAGAGGCAGGATCTGATAAGGATCCAGATGATTTTGAGGTTACCGGAGAGGCAGTCGTATCAGAAAGAGCATTTTCTGATTTGTCGTCATGGGACAGAGTTCTCTTGTCCCGTATGCAGGATCGCCCGGTAGGAAGTGATTATATTGAAAAACTGTTTACAGATTTTATGGAATTTCACGGAGACAGACTTTTTGGAGATGACCAGGCAATTATCGGTGGGATTGCAAGATTTCACGGAATTCCGGTTACAGTAATTGCACAGGCAAAGGGAAATAACACAAAAGAGAATATAAAGAGAAATTTCGGTATGCCTTCTCCGGAAGGATACAGGAAAGCACTTCGCCTAATGAAGCAGGCTGAAAAATTTAACCGTCCTGTCATATGTTTTGTGGATACTCCGGGTGCATTTTGCGGACTGGAAGCGGAAGAACGTGGACAGGGTGAGGCAATTGCCAGAAATATTTATGAAATGTCAGCGTTTAAGGTTCCGGTTTTGTCAATCATTATCGGAGAAGGCGGAAGCGGAGGAGCGCTTGCAATGGCGACAGCTGATGAAGTGTGGATGTTGGAAAATTCAATTTATTCTATTTTATCCCCTGAAGGATTTGCAAGCATCCTATGGAAGGATAGCAGCAAAGCGAAAGAAGCTGCTGAAGTGATGAAGCTGACTGCAAAAGATCTTTATGAACTCGGTATCGTGGAAAAAGTATTTTCAGAACCACAGGATTTTTCCATAGCATCCATCGCCGATGTTATAAGACCGATGGAGGCAGCGATAGAAGGATTTCTTCATAAATATAAAGCGTTAACGAAAGAAGAACTAACAGAACATCGTTATATGCGTTTTAGAAAGATGTAAAAGAAAACGCAAACAGGAGATTTAATATGAACTCACTGAAAATAGGAAATATTGAAGCAAAAGTTCCAATTATACAAGGCGGTATGGGGATTGGAATCAGCCTGTCAGGACTTGCCGGAGCGGTTGCAAAAGAGGGCGGCATAGGGATCATCTCTGCCGCTCAGATTGGCTTTAGAGAGCCTGATTTTACAAAAAATACAAAAGAAGCAAATATAAGGGCAATTAAGAAAGAATATGAAAAAGCCAGAAAGATTGCACCGGATGGAATTATTGGATTTAACCTGATGGTAGCAATGCGACATTACGAAGATTATGTGAAGGCAGCAGTGGAAGCAGGAGCGGATATCATAGTCTCCGGTGCCGGGCTTCCGACAGATCTCCCGGGGATTGTAGGGGATAAGGACGTAAAGCTTGCACCAATTGTATCTACAGAAAAATCAGCAAAAGTAATTTTAAAATATTGGGATAAAAAGCACCACTGCATTCCGGACTTGCTCGTCATCGAAGGTCCGAAAGCAGGCGGGCATCTGGGATTTGACACAGAACAGCTTGAAGAATTTAAAGAGCAGTCTGATTATGATGAGGAAGTAAGAAAGATTCTTAAAGTAAAAGAAGAATATGAAGAAAAATATGGCGCAAAAATCCCGGTGGCATTAGGCGGCGGTATTGACAGTGCAAAAGCAGCGGAGCATGCTTTTTCTCTTGGGGTCGATGCGGTTCAGGTAGCTACAAGATTTGTGACTACTGAAGAATGCGACGCGGATATTCGTTATAAACAAGCCTATATCAACGCAAAGAAAGAAGATATTGTGATCGTAAAAAGCCCGGTAGGAATGCCGGGACGTGCCATTAAAAATGCGATGATGGAGAAGGTGCTGAGCGGTGAGCAGATTCCCCACACTACATGTTACGGATGCCTTAGAAAATGCAAGCCTGCAGAGATTCCGTATTGTATTACAGAGGCGCTTATACATGCTGCAAAAGGGGAAACAGAAGAGGCACTTTTGTTTTGTGGTGCCAACGCATATAAGGCGAATCGTATAGAGACAGTAAAAGAAGTAATAGATGATCTGAAAAGCCTTGACAAAAGGTAGTAAGTTATACTTATAATGGTAGAAAGATATGTACGGTAGATTATAATTTATAGTGATGAAAGGATAATGTAAATGGATAGCACAGTAGATAGCGCATACAAAAAGATTAATTATATTCTGGTCAACCTGATAAATGAAATCTGGGGATTGGAAGAAAAAGCAATTATTACAGAAGAGTTTAAAGATATTACAAATAATGATATGCACGTTATTGAAGCTATCGGTTTAGGAGAAGGTAATAATATGTCTTCGATTGCGAAGAAGCTCAATATTACAGTAGGATCACTAACTACCGCAATTAACAGCCTTGTGAGAAAAAAATATGTAGAGCGTTACCGGAGCGAAAAAGACAGAAGAGTTGTGTATGTCAAGCTGATGGAGAAAGGCGTGAAGGCATATAGACATCATGAAGAATACCATCATAAGATGACTATGGCCATCAAAGAAAAATTAAGCGAAGAAGAACTTCCGGTGCTTTTCAAAACGTTGGATGCTCTGACTGACTTTTTCAAAGGCTACAGCGCAGAAAAACAGTCATAGATGTTTTCGGACGAACGGGAGGCGATTAAAATGTATGAGCAGGAAATAGAAAAACTGCAGAGTATCATTGATGACAGCAGCAATATTGTATTTTTCGGAGGAGCTGGGGTATCAACGGAGAGTAATATTCCTGATTTTCGAAGTGCGGATGGATTATATCAGCAGAAATACCGGTATTCACCGGAGCAGATTGTAAGCCATACATTTTTTGTGCGAAAGACAGAAGATTTTTACGATTTTTACAAAGAAAAGATGATGTTTCTGGATGCAAAGCCAAATGCGGCACATTTGAAGCTCGCTGAACTCGAGGCGGCAGGAAAACTTACGGCTGTTATTACACAGAATATCGATGGACTTCATCAGGCTGCCGGAAGTAAGAATGTATTGGAACTTCATGGAAGCATTCATCGTAATTACTGCCAAAAATGTGGAAAATTTTATGACGCATCCTATGTAAAAGGAAGTAAAGGAATTCCGAAATGTTCATGCGGCGGAACAATTAAGCCGGATGTAGTTCTCTATGAAGAAGGGCTTGATTCAAACATTATAGAAAAAAGTGTCCGCGCAATCAGCGAAGCAGACACTCTGATCATCGGAGGAACATCACTTGTCGTATATCCTGCAGCAGGATTTATTGACTACTTCAGAGGAAAGCATCTTGTAGTGATCAATAAGAGTGCAACGGCAAGAGAAGTGGGCGCAGAGCTTACGATTGCAGCTCCGATTGGAGAGATAATGAAAAATATAAGGGTATAAGAATATAATACACAAGGATATAGAAAGAAAGGCGCTTATGAGGCGCCTTTCTTTAATGAAAAGATATATGTTTGAATCGCTTTTTCAACAAGAGAATTTAAACTTTCCCCTGTTTCAAATGAAGTAAGAGCAAGAGTTTTGTGTAATTCTGGATTAATTCTAACATTAAATGAACCCTTATATACTTTATCAGGTGATTTCCCGACTTCTTTGCAGAAAGCAAGATAGTCATCGACAGCTAAGTGGAAAGCTTCTTCGATATCTTTCGTGCTGTCTGCTTCATAATCAATATAGTCTTTAATTCCTTCAATTTTACCTCTTATAGACATAGAATCTGCATCAAATTGTGGTTTTGTGTAGTATCCTTTATATTCTAATATGTTATTCATTATAATTCACCTGATTCCTTTAGATAATTTACTAAGCTTTTGAGTGCGCCAAACTTCATAATGTCTTTTTTAGCTTTCTCTAGTTTACTCATTTGCAACTCCTTATTTGTTGCAACTAAAGTATAGTTGCATTATAAAACGTTTTTATGATACTGTCAATTAATAAAACTCAGAATGTTACAATCAATAAACATCACCTTCTTGAATTTATACATTGTTTGGAAATTGAGAGCGAAATGCTCTAAAAGAAATATAATTATGAAATGGTAATTTATTATAACAGAGATGAAATCAATTTTCAAATAGAGCCATAACAAAAAAGTGCAAAACACTTTGGAGTATTTTACACTTTTTACTATGGTTTTATTTAAAAATTCTCAGGCTTCTTTCCAGTATTCCATTCATATATGCTATGGCTGTTCCGTAATTCGTCATTGGAATCTTAGCATCTTCTGCGCATTTCATGCGATACTTCATTTCGCGTTCGTTTAATGTACAGCCACCGCAATGGATAATGAGCTGGTATTTTGAAAGATTCAGTGGGAATTCAGTTCCACTTGTAAATTCAAAGTTCAGTTCCTTTTTTGTGTATTCTTTTATCCATCGAGGAAGTTTTACAGTGCCAATATCATCACACTGGCGATGATGTGTGCAACCTTCGGAAATGAGAATTGTATCGTTATCTTTTAACTGGTCGAGATGCTTTGCTCCATTTACCAGAGAGTCCAGGCTGCCTTTATATCTTGCAAAAAGAATCGAAAAGGAAGTTAGTGGGACATTTTCCGGAACAATTTGTGATACCTTTTTAAATGCCTGGCTGTCTGTGATGACAAGAGCAGGATTCTGTCCCAGTTTTTTTAGTGCCTCATCAAGTTCTGTGTCACGAACAACAATAGAAGCAGCGCCGGCTTCCAGAAGATCTCTGATTGTCTGTTGCTGAGGTAGAATCAGTCTTCCTTTCGGAGCGGCTTTGTCGATAGGAACGACAAGTACGACAATATCTAATGGAGAGACGAGATCAGCTACGATATGCCGTCCGTTTTCCTCTGCCGGAACAAGATGAGCCAGAAGTTCCTTAAGTTCATAAATATTTGTTCCTTCAGAAGCACTGACTTCAAGAAAATGTTTTTTGTCAATGCCAATCTCAAGAAAAGAAGATTCTGAGTGAGTTTTAATCTGATCAGCTTTGTTAAACACAACAACGTATGGAACTTTTTTATCCTGAATTCGTTTCAGGATTCTCGTATCCTCGTCTGTCATTCCAATAGTTCCGTCAACAACAAGAAGAGCAATGTCGGTCTTGTTAAGGACCTGATAGGCTTTTTGAATTCTCAGTTCACCAAGTTCACCATCGTCATCAAGCCCCGGGGTGTCGATCATGACAACAGGCCCAAGTGGAAGAAGTTCCATGGCTTTTAATACCGGATCAGTGGTTGTTCCTTTCACATCCGATACAATGGCAAGATTTTGCCCAGTTAAGGCATTGATCAGGCTAGATTTTCCGGCATTTCTTTTCCCGAAAATTCCAATATGTACTCGTTCTGATGAGGGGGTATTATTCATGCTCATGTGACGTCCTCCTTTATTCTGGTATGTTTAGAATCTAAAGTCTCTTCTGTTATTCTCGCGGATGAGTTTTAAGTTTTCAAGTACGACTTTTCGTGCTTTTTCGTTTGGTACGTTTAATACTTCTCTGTCAATTAATTTGTCTCCTAATGCTTTTGTCTCAGGAGAAGCGTAATCCATCAGGTATTCTTCGAGAGTCATTAAAGCGTTTGGATGGCAGCAGTTTTGAATTTGTCCACTCTTGCAAAGAGACATGAAACGGTCGCCGGTTCTTCCTTCGCGGTAGCATGCGGTACAGAAGCTTGGGATATAATCCATTTCCATGAGCCAGTGAACGACTTCGTCCAGAGTACGTCCATCGATGACATCAAATTGTTCGGATTTTTCATCTTCCGGTTCTGGTTCACAGTAGCCGCCAACGCTGGTTCTTGAGCCTCCGCTGATCTGGGAGATACCAAGATGAAGGACGCGTTCACGGGTTTTCTGGCTTTCACGGGTAGAGATGATCATGCCTGTATACGGTACAGCAATTCGGATACAAGCTACAATCTTTGCAAATGTATCATCATCAATTCCGTTTGTAAACTTGCTTGCGTCAATGTCGTCGGCGTTACGAAGTCTTGGAACGCTGATGGTATGTGGTCCAACTCCGAAAGCTGCTTCCAGATGTTCTGCATGCATCAGAAGTCCTGCAAATTCATAACGGTATTTATCAAGACCGAAAAGAACGCCGATACCTACGTCATCAATTCCGCCTTCCATAGCGCGGTCCATAGCCTCTGTATGATAATCATAATCATGCTTTGGTCCTGTTGGATGAAGTTTAAGATAACTTTCTTTGTGGTAAGTTTCCTGGAACAAAATGTAAGTACCGATGCCGGCTTCTTTCAAAAGACGATAATTATCAACTGTTGTAGCTGCGATATTAATGTTTACTCGGCGGATGGCACCATTTTTGTGCTTGATATCATAAATAGTCTTGATACTTTCCAGATAATAATCCATCGTGTTATGTACCGGGTCTTCACCGGCTTCCAGTGCAAGACGCTTATGTCCCATATCCTGAAGAGCAATTACTTCACGGCGAATGTCTTCCTGAGAAAGCTGCTTGCGGGCAATATGTTTGTTTGTCGCATGATACGGACAGTAAGTACATCCGTTAATACAGTAGTTTGAAAGATACAGCGGTGCAAAAAGCACAATACGATTTCCGTAGAAATCCTTCTTAATCTGTTCTGCCAGACGGAAAATTTTCTCGTTCATTGCAGCATCATCACAGGCAAGAAGGACAGAAGCTTCCCGGTGTGTAAGGCCTTTGCGGTTTTCTGCTTTTTTGATAATGGATTCAACCAGTTCAAGGTTATTCTTGTTTTCATCGGCATATGCCAGAGTTTCAAGAATTTCCTCGTGATTGATAAAATCATCTGCGTGTTTCGAAGTTACATCATACATTGTTTATTACCTCCATAAAATATATCTGTTTTTCATCACCACAAGCGGTGTTTTGTACCCTATTTAAATGTCTGACATTATATATTCAGTGAGTCGCCTCTTGAAGTCACTACATGGTATCCGATGGACTCCATACGCTTTTCGAGGCATGTCCTGCATTGAGCGGATTCATCTCCTGTGCAGATTTTGTTGTCATACAAAAGATAGTCTTTTCGGACATTTGTTGGTGACAGGTTGGGCATAACAACGTTTGCCCCGGCTAAAATACCCAATTCTCTGCCTTTTGGATGGATGGTCCCCAGTGCAGTTGTAGACGGAAGAAGAACTTTCGGAAGCATCAGTCGGATACAGCCGAGAAGAAAAAGTGTAAGTTCCAGTGTCCCGGATGGCTCGTTTGCAAATGGGGTGGCATGGTGAGGAATAAATGGCCCGATGCCGACCATGTGAGGATTCAGTTCTTTTAAAAAGAGCATATCCTCAGCAAGAAGCTCCGGTGTCTGACCGGGCGATCCGACCATAAAACCAGTTCCCACCTGATAGCCGATTTCTTTTAAATTCCAGAGACATTGCTGTCTGTTTCTGGCACTTAAAGATGATGGGTGAAGTGTGCTGTAATGTTCACTATTGTAGGTCTCGTGACGTAAGAGATAGCGGTCGGCACCGGCATCAAAAAAGGCCTGATAGCTTTCTTTTGACCACTCGCCGATGGAAAGCGTAATTGCACAGTCCGGAAAGCTCATACGGATTTTTTGAATCAGTCTGACAAGTCGGTGTTCTGTAAAATATGCATCTTCTCCGCTCTGCAGCACGAAGGTGCGAAACCCCAAATCATAGCCTTCTCTGCAGCAGTCAAAAATTTCTTCTTCTGTAAGGCGATAACGGTGTGCCGTTTTGTTGCTTCGCCTGATTCCACAGTAGTAGCAGTCATTTTTACAGTAGTTGGAAAATTCAATCAGCCCTCTTACATATACTTCTTTTCCATAGTAAGTTTCGCGAAGTACTCTTGCAATAGAAAACAAATATTCTGAAAGTTCCGTTGTTCGTCCGGCAATAAGTTCTGCCCATTCTTCTTTAGACAGGGTCCGGGTTTCATTTAGCTTGTCAATTAATGCAGTAAGATGGTTCATTAGCAACTCCTGAAAATATCGTTCTGAAAAAATATGCCTTATTATATCAGATGGAAGATGACTCCCGCCTCTCCAGGCGGTGAGCAAGAAATATATATCAGTGGCGGGTGTCAATCTCCCATCTGATATACGCTCCGCGAGGATGCGCAGGGATTCGGATTAGTATTTTGTCTGCTTTGCAGACCCGAATCCCGCGCCAAGACTCGCGAGCGAGTCTTGAAAACAAAAAAATACCTGACGTTTCAGGCGTCAGGTATCAAGCGGGCACAGTATGCCCGTTAATCATTCTTAATCTGAGCGCCTTTTTGCTCAGGTGTAAACCTTTGCAATCAGTACGTTTGAATCATTATATCATACTGATAAATCACGCACAATAAAAGATAATCATTTCACAAAATATGCTGTAAATTCTGAGTCAAATAAAGATATAAGTTATAGCCTTGATAGTTGCAGGAAATTTATGTAAAATAGAAAAATATAAATCGTTTATTTAGCAAAGGCTAATGGAGGTAAAGTGAATGAAAAAGATATTTTGTAATCTGATTAAAAAAGCAGTTATGGTATTTGCAATAACTGCAGTACTGGTGACTTTTGTGCCCCGACAGGCGAAAGCAGATTATACTGTGGCGCCAGATGAGCAGGTTGAAATTGATGGTATAACCTACGATATACATTATCATGACGGCATGGATAATTATGTTGTGGCAAGAAAAATCAGTGAAGAAGCCGGAAAAGATGTTACGATACTGGCAGAGATTGAGCAGGGAAAAGTCACGAATGTTGCGGACGGTGCATGCTCAGGAAATTCTGTAATAGAGACACTTACTCTATCAGAAGGAATCATTGTGTCTAATGGATGGATCTGCAAAAATTGTCCAAATTTGACAGTCATTAATTTACCCACAACACTTTGTGTGGTGAGAGGCGTACTGAGATGTCCAAAGCTGGAAAAAATTAATGTGGCTGAAGGTTCTTCTGATTTAATGAATGACGGGGATGCATTGCTGCAAATTGAAGAATATACCTCAGTTGATGGTAAAGATTATAACTATAGTTTTTTGACATACCCGGCAGCAAGCAAAAGCAGTACAGTTCATTTTATGAAAGGGACAAACTATCATGTTATGACCGAGGATCGGCTCTCGGGGAATATCTATGTAGAAAGATTTGTGATGGATGAGGAGGATGATAATTACACTGTAGTGGACGGAGTTTTGTTTAGTAAAGACATGACAACGTTGTATAAATATCCTTCCGGTAAAAAGGATACTTCATATACAGTTCCGGATACGGTTACTACCATTGAAAGTTATGCTTTCTACAATGCGATTTATCTGAAAGAGCTTTATTTGCCCGATAATATTACAGAGATGGGAAGCACAATTAGCGGGTATATAGGACAGTTGGAAACGGGATATAATCCTGATCTTATGATTTACTGCAATGAAGAAAGCTCTACTTATGAAGCGCTTGAAAGTGATTTAGATTATGTGAATGTGAACGGGAAAAGCCATTGGGAACAAAAAGTTACGGTTCCACAGGATAATTATGATAAAGCTGTAGGAGATGCAGATTTTAATTTGAATGCTACTACAAATGGTGACGGGAAGCTTTGCTATCGATATGTGCCTTATAACGGAGAAGTGGTTGCCGAGGTTGATGGTCAGGGTAATGTTCATCTGACAGGAGAGGAAGGAAAAGGATCATTCGTAATATATGCTGAGGCTTCAGATAAATACAAGCGCAGTAAGGAAGTATCCATAGGAATCAGAGTATCTGAAAATTCAACAAAGAAGACACCGGTGATAACGGCAAAATCGATTACTAAGACTTATACTACGAAGGCCTTTTCTTTGAACGCATCATCTACTGGAGATGGAAAACTTACATATAAATCATCAAAGCCTTCTGTTGCAACAGTTAATGCAAAAGGACAAGTAACTTGTAAGGGTTATGGTGTGACTGAGATTACGATAAGCTCCCCTGCTACATCGAAATGTAAGGCAGCAGTTAAAAAGATTACTGTGACAGTGAAGCCGTCTAAGATGAAAGCAGTGAAACTGACTGCATCAAAAGGTGCATTAAATGTGAGCTGGACGAAAGATAAAAAAGCAACCGGTTATGAAATTCGTTACTCAAGTAAGAAAAATATGTCGAAAGCGAAAACAATCCGGATAAAAAAGGTCAGCACGACAAAAAAAGTTATTAAGTCTCTGAAATCAAAAACCACTTATTATGTACAGATTCGGGCTTACAAGAAAGACGGCAGTGTAGAGGTTGTAGGAAGTTTTAGCAGCAGTAAGGCTAAAAAGACAAAATAATATATAATCAGGAGGAGTATGATTTTTATCACAATCATATTTATGTGTGTTTTGATTATGGCTGCGTTGCAGGATATAGTCAGAATGGAGATAAAAGACGGATGCCACATTGCGATTGTGGTTCTTTCGCTAGTGTCAATGTTTGTTGACAATCAACTGACAGTTTTTGCGCGTCTGATTGGTGCACTGTGTATCAGTGCACCAATGCTTTTCATTACACTTTTGCTGCCAGGTGCCTTTGGCGGAGGAGATATTAAATTGATAGCAGCTGGTGGCTTGTTTTTGGGGTGGAGAGTTGTGGTGACATCTGCGGTGATTTCTATATTTCTTGGAGGAGTGTACAGTCTGTATTTATTAATCGTGAAACATGCGGACAGAAAAACATGTTTTGCGTTCGGACCGTTTTTATGTGTGGGGATGGCAATAGGAAAAATCTTTTTTTGACAACAGGAGAGATGGCATATGACAAGAGAAGAAAGAGTAGGAAGATTAATTGATTATCTGAAAAATGAAAATGAAGGATACGCTTCACTTCAGGAACCGGTAGATTATTATGGAAAGAGGAGGCTCCTTAGAAGTCTTATGAATGTTCGCTGGCCGGGCGCAATATCAGAAGAATATCTGAGAGGACAAGATGAACTTTTAAAGGAAGAGTTGGGGGAAAAGGGAATCGTTACATTAAATGACATTCCTTCAGCAGCAGAAGTTTATCCCTGCGCGGCAATAAAAAATGCAGACAGGATGTCTATCTGGAAAGGAGATATCACGAGGTTATCTGTCGATGCCATTGTAAATGCGGCAAACAGTCAGCTCCTTGGTTGTTTTGTCCCATGTCATGGGTGTATTGACAATGCAATCCATTCGGCAGCGGGAATCCAGCTTCGCAATGAGTGCGCCGAAATAATGCAAAAGCAGGGACATGAAGAGCCAACCGGGAAGGCAAAGATTACGAGAGGATATAATCTTCCGGCAAAATATGTTCTTCACACAGTGGGACCAATCGTAGGAGGAGAAGTTACAGAAAAACAGAAAGAACAGCTTAAGTCCTGTTATTTGAGTTGTCTGATCCTTGCTGAGAGGGAAGGTCTTAAATCTGTTGCTTTTTGCTGCATTTCTACAGGAGAATTCCATTTTCCGAATAAGCTTGCTGCAAAAATTGCGGTAGAGACTGTTGACAGATACTTATCTACTTCAAAGCTTGAACGAGTAATATTTAATGTGTTTAAAGAGGAAGATCTGAATATCTATAAAAAGCTGATGGGTTAATTAAGAATGAGAAACTGAAAGGAATACATAAAGCTATATGGAAAATCTAATATTTAGTCTAAATGCAACAGTCCCGGTATTTTTACTTATGATACTGGGAGTGATTTTCAGAAAGATCGGATGGATTGATGAAGATTTTGCCTCAAAAATGAATAAATTTGTCTTTATGGTACCGCTGCCGGTGCTGGTGTTCCGGGATCTGGCAACTGTTGATTTCGAGCAGGTCTGGGATATTAAATATATTTTATTCTGCTTTGCTGCAACGTTTATCAGTATTGTAATTTCAGCGGTCGTTTCATTGTGCTGGAAAGATATGTCTATCCGAGGTGAGTTTATACAGGCATCTTACCGGAGCAGTGCTGCGATTCTTGGAATTGCGTTGATTCAGAATATTTATGGGACATCAGGGATGGCTCCGCTTATGTTTATCGGAAGTGTTCCTTTATATAATATTATGGCCGTGTTAGTGCTGTCTCTGTTTCGACCCGGACAGAACGGAATTGATGCAAATGTGTTGAAGAAAAGTATAAAAGGAATTGCAACTAATCCGATTATCATTGCAATAGTGATTGGACTTCTCTGGTCAGCGTTTCGTTTGCCGATTCCGTCGGTCATGGAGAAAACGGTATCAAATATTGCGGGAATGGCAACACCGATGGGACTTATCACCATGGGGGCATCTTTTAATATGAAGGAAGCATTTGCAAAAGTAAAACCGACAGTTACAGCAGCGTTTCTCAAATTAATAGGATTCTGTGCCATTTTTCTTCCGGCAGCAGTCTGGATGGGATTTCGAAAAGAGGGACTTGTGGCTATTCTTGTAATGCTTGGATCTGCAACGACAGTCAGCAGTTATGTAATGGCAAAAAATATGGGGCATGAGGGAACTCTTTCGTCAGGAGTTGTCATGATTACAACATTTTTCAGTGCTTTTACATTGACGGGGTGGCTTTACATTTTAAAAAGTATGGGTTTGATATAGCAAAAAAGGACAGGGTAAAATATATAAAGCCTACTTATAGAATATATCTATAAGTAGGCTTTATATATTTATAGAAACGATTGGGAATGGAATAATGAAAATGTTATACTATCACTAGTTAACAAAAAGACAATGGGCGTTGTGACTGCAAAGTGCGGCAGCGCTTATTTGTATGAATAAGCGCTTCAGGCAGAGGATTATGATATGAAGAACAAAAAACTGTGGGTATTCGTTGGCATTGTGATAATTGTATTGATTTTGAACCATATATTCGGATGGTCTTCTTATCTTGGAGATTTAGATAATTTGAAATTCCTTCAGGAAATGCTGGAAGAAAATCTCTTTATGGCAGTTTTGATCTATATGGCAGTAACCATTGTCGGATGTGTTGTTCTTGCACTTCCCGGTGTGACATTTGCCATAGCGGCAGGACTTCTGTTTGGGCCTGTACTTGGAACGATCAGTTGTTCTCTGGCTACAACAATTGGCGCCATGATTGCGTTTCTTGTGGGAAGATTCTTTTTGAAAGACAGCATTAAGCCAATGGTAATGAAAAATAAATATATTAAAAAATGGCTGTTTGATGAAACGGGAACAAATGAAATCTTTGTACTTATGATCACAAGACTTGTACCGGTATTTCCATACAATCTTCAGAATTTTGCATATGGGATAACAGATATCCGTTTTCGGACATATTCCATCTATTCTTTGGTTTTTATGTTGCCGGGAACTGCTATGTATACAATCGGGACAGCAGGACTTGCGGATAAGGAAAACAGGATCCTGTATATTGGAATAGCGTTAGTTCTGGCGATTGCAGTGATAGGTGCCGGAATGTTTCTTAAAAAGCGTTATATAAAAGAGGAGAAAACAGAAGAAAATGAAGCAGAATCAAAAAACAATTGATGCGTCAAAATGTGTACATTGTCATTTGTGCCAGAAACACTGTTCTTTCTTGGATAAATATGGAATTGATATTGGTGATGTGGATAAGCTGAATGAATTGGCATATCATTGTTTCCTGTGCGGAAAGTGTTCAGAAGTTTGTCCTGTGGGAATAGATGGGCGTGAAGTGGTAAAAACTATGCGTCGCGAACAGGTCAGAAAAGACAATGGGGAAGCTGTAAATAGAAGGTATAAAAGAGTGATTTCCGAGAAACAGGATTATTCATACAGAAATTATCGGCATGTTACGGAAAAAAGTGTATTATTCCCCGGATGCAATTTCCCTTCCGTTTATCCGAAGACGACAAAGAAACTGGTGGAAATTCTGGAAAGAGAAGCAGGGATAGGTGTTGTTTATGATTGCTGCGGGAAACCAATTTCTGATTTGGGGATGGAAGAAGCGGAAGAAAAGATTGTTCAGGGAATTGAAAAGCGTCTGAAAGATGCAGGAGTGACTGAGGTAATCACACTGTGCCCGAATTGTTATGGATATTTAAAATCACGGCTTAGTATCAAAGTGATAAATATATATGAAAAGTTAAAAGAACTGGGAATCGGACAAAAGATTTCAGGAGGAGCAAGGATGTTTGTCCCCTGTCCGGACAGAAAACAGAGAGAATGGCTTGAGGATATTGCATTTTTTCTAGAGGAAGAATGCGAAGTAATAGAGAGCGTTCAGTGCTGTGGGCTGGGAGGAAATGCGGGAGCTATGGAGCCTGAAATAGCGAAAAGTTTTGCGGTACAGTTGAAAGACAGCACAGAAGCTATCTATACATATTGTGGATCTTGTGCCGGGAATCTGACGAGAAACGGTTGTAAAAAAGTAAGCCATATTCTTCCCGAGATACTCATGACACATGAAAAGCCGGATACGGTCAAATCGCTGATCAACCGAATGAAGACAAAATATTTGTAAAGGGAAAAACGAATGAAGAAAAATGCACTTATTATATTTACCCGGGTGCCGGTTGAAGGTCAGACAAAAACAAGATTAATGCCTTATTTCACTCCAAAGCAATGTAAAGAGCTTCACATCTGTTTTCTGAAAGATATAGCAAAGATGTGTGGAGAGTGTGATACAGATGTATTTGTCTGTCATACTCCGGAGGATGAACATCATATACTCCATGACATATTCGGAACAGAGGCACAGTATTTTCTCCAGACAGGCGAGGGTCTGGGCGTCAGAATGTACCAGGCGATTGAAACAGTGCTGTCGAACGGCTATGAAGCAAGTGTCTTGATTGGAACGGATGTTCCCGAGGTGAGCAGTAAGGATATTCGACAGGCATTTGAAATCCTGAAAACAAAAGATGTAGTATTTGGTCCGACCGCGGATGGCGGATATTATCTTGTCGGTATGAAAGAGGCAAGAAAAGAGACTTTTGAAAAACAGACCTATGGACATGCAAGTGTTCTTGAGAATACCATACATGGATTAAGGGAAAGTGGGCTGACAGTAGGACTTGGGAAGAAAAAGTATGATATTGATACAAGAGAGGATATATGCGCATACCGGGACAGAATGAGAAAGTATCCGTCTCTCCAGAAAACATGGACCGGAAAATATCTGATGAGGACAACCAGAATTTCGGTGATTGTCCCCATATATAATGAGGAATCGACAATTGATCATTTGCTGAAGCAGCTTGAGCCGGTAAAGGACCGGTGTGAGATTATTCTGGTAGATGGAGAAAGTACTGATTCCACTTTAGATCATATTGGACTGGAATTTAGGGTGCTGCATTCCGAAAAGGGGAGAGCGAAACAGATGAATCTGGGAGCCAGAGAAAGTACAGGAGATATTTTATTTTTTCTTCATTGTGACAGTGAACTTCCCGAAAAATGGATGGAACAGATTCGTTATGTTACAAAGGATTACAGATTTGGATGTTTTGGAATTGCGTTTCACTCGAAAAATTTCTTTATGCTTACCTGCAGGGTTATTTCAAATCATCGGATTAAAGACCGTAAGGTAGTATTTGGGGATCAGGGGATTTTTATTGACAGAAAATTATTTTTTGATGTGGGGATGTTTCCTGATATCCCGCTTATGGAAGACTACCAGTTTTCTCTTACTCTGAAAGAGAGGGGAGAAAAGATTGGAATTACAAAAAAAAGAATTCATACGTCTGAAAGGAGATTTCCTGAGGGTACAATTCCAAAGCTCCGTGAAATGTGGAAAATGAACCGTTTAAGAAAAAAATACAGAGACGGTGTTGACATTGAAACGATTGCAAGAATGTATGATGACGTAAGGTGACAAAAAAAGAGGTTCAGATAAATGATACGGAAAGGATGAACTTATGAATCAGATTCCTGGGTTAGAAGAATATGTAAAGAATAAGGAATATAGAAATGCGCTGGGACTTCCTGAAAAGGTCACAGAAGAGTATGAGCTTTTGGCACAGGGTGAATACAATGTAAATTATCTGTTTACACACCCGGTCAGCAAAAAAAAGCTCCTGCTACGGGTAAACTGCGGAAGCCAAATGCATCTTGAACATCAGATTGAGTATGAAGCTCATGCATTAGAGATACTGAAGGACTCTGGGGGAACGCCTCATGTGTATTATGTAGATGGCAGTCTGGACAGGCTTGATCATGGGGTGCTCGTAATGGAATATCTTCCGGGAAATGCTCTGGATTATCGGAAAGATATGAAGCTTGCGGCCGGATGTCTTGCAGATATCCACAGCGTAAAAGTGGAGAAAGATTGTGGACTGCTCTGTCCGGATAATCCATTAAAAGCGATTCTCGAGGAATGCGAGGAGATGGTAAAGACATATATGGATTCCAACCTGGGGGATGACGATACAAAACATATGATCCGGGAACTTATGGATGAAGGGTGGAGAAAGGTTGAAAAAATCAGTAATCAGGAAACGTATCAGTGCTGTATAAATACAGAACTGAATTCAACGAATTTTTTGATAAACGGAGCCGGAAAGCCTAATTACCTGATCGACTGGGAAAAACCGTTGTATGGGGATCCGGCACAGGATTTGGGACATTTTCTTGCACCAACAACGACATTCTGGAAAACAGATGTAATTTTAGAACCTGAGGAAATAGATGCGTTTATAGATGAATATATCAATGCAGTGGGGGAACGCTTTTCGGTAACGGGTCTCAGAGAACGGGTACATGTATTTATACCGATTACCTGCCTCAGGGGAATTACCTGGTGTGCGATGGCATGGGTACAATATCAGCAGCCGGACAAGCTTATTTTCAATGAATCAACCTATCAGAAGCTAAATGCTTATCTGTCACATGATTTTTTGAGTCAGATTCGAAAAAATGAATTTGGAATGGTCTGATGATATAAATTATTTGAATTGAAATATAAGGAGGTTTTTATGGGAAACAAAGAAAAACAGGAAACAAAAAAAATCAACTGGAAAAGTAAGTTAATACTGGCACTGGTTTTGGCACTGGTAATACTGGCATATTATTTTATACCGGCTGTTAACCAGACAACAAAAAAGATACTTGCAGCATTTGCAAGTGGTGATTTTACAGTGGTTCGTGACTTTGTGGAGTCTTACGGCGCATATGCGGCAGCTGTTTCATTTATGCTTATGATCTTACAATCAATTGCTGCACCGCTTCCGGCATTTCTTCTAACATTTGCCAATGCAAACCTGTTTGGATGGGTAAAAGGAGCAATTCTTTCCTGGAGCAGCGCTATGGCAGGGGCAGCAGTCTGCTTTTACATTGCAAGGATTCTTGGAAGGGATGTTGTTGAGAAGCTTACAAGTAAAGCCGGATTACAGCAGATTGATGATTTCTTTGAGAAGCATGGAAGAATGAGTATTTTAATTGCGAGATTATTACCGTTTATTTCTTTTGATATTGTCAGCTATGCGGCTGGTCTTACATCAATGTCTTTCGGAAGCTTTTTTATTGCAACAGGAATCGGACAGCTCCCGGCAACAATTATTTATTCCTACGTAGGAAGTATGCTGACAGGAGGAGCAAAAATGTTTGTAACAGGACTTCTTCTTCTGTTTGCAATCTCAGCACTGATTGTTTTGCTGAAGCAATTATATAATGAAAAACAAAAGAAAAAGGAGGAAGTTTAAAATGAATACTTATTACAATCCAGAAGATCTGGCAAAATTCGGAACAATGGGCGAAGAGGCACCTGAACTTTGGAACAATTTTATGCAGTATTATGGCTCTGTATTTGCTGAGGGTGCGCTTACTGCGAGAGAAAAATCATTGATTGCTCTTGCTGTGGCTCATGCAGTACAGTGCCCGTATTGTATTGATTCTTATACACAGGATTGCCTGTCAAAAGGTGTTGATGAAGAGCAGATGACAGAGGCAATTCACGTTGCAGCAGCAATCAGAGGAGGAGCAACACTGGTACATGGTGTACAGATGAAAAATATTGTAAAGAAACTGGAGCTTTAATTATGGAGATAAGAGAAGAATTTGGAAAATTGTCCCAGATTCCGGAATTTGAAGAGTGTGTGGAAGATAAGTCTCTGTTGGAGACGGCAGAGATGTCTGTCCTTCAGGTTAATGTCGGAAGATTATGTAATCTGGCATGTAAGCACTGCCACGTAGAAGCAGGACCAAACCGGACAGAAATCATGGAAAAGGATGTTTTTGAAGCATGTCTTAAAGTGTATAAAGAATGGGGATTTTCTACAATTGATATCACAGGTGGAGCACCAGAGATGAATCCTCATTTCAGATGGTTTGTAGAGGAGGCAACAAAAATATGCGCGCATGTTATCGTGAGAACGAATCTTACGATTATGCTCGAAGAAGGTTATGAAGATCTTCCGGAGTTTTATGCTGGGCATAAGGTTAATGTAGTATGTTCGCTTCCGCATTATAAAGCAAAAAATTCCGAGAGACAGAGAGGTACAGGTACCTTTGAAAAGTCTATTGAAGTATTGAAAAAACTGAATGCATTGGGCTATGGAAAAGATCCTGAATTACAGTTGGATATGGTATATAATCCGGGAGGTGCTTTTTTCCCTCCTGAGCAGGCTGCTATTGAGAGAGAATATAAAGAACATCTTGGACAGGATTATGGAATTGTGTTTAATAATCTGTTTACAATCACCAATAATCCGATCGGAAGATTTGGCAATTTCCTTATAAGAACAGATAATATGGGAAATTATATGAAAAAACTTTATGAAGCGTTCAATCCGGCTGCTGTTCCGGGAATGATGTGTAGATTTCAGCTTTCTGTAGGATGGGATGGAAGACTTTATGACTGTGATTTTAATCAGGCACTGGATATGCCGATTGAAACCGGTGAAAATATCAAAGATCTTCCGGGAAAACCATATAAGAAAAGAAGAATATGCGTTGATAAGCATTGTTTTGCATGCACAGCAGGACAAGGTTCGAGTTGTGGAGGCAGTACGGCGTAACATAGAAGTACATCATTGAAAGGAGGTTAAAGATTATGGAAGCACAACAGGTAAAAGAAGAATTTATAAAAGGTTATGACTGTTCGCAGGTGGTTTTCCGTTATTTTGCAGAAAAATTTGGAATATCAGAAGATGAGGCAAACAGGATTGCCGCAGGTTTCGGAGGCGGAATGCTGCTTGGTTCAGTCTGTGGTGCATATACGGGTGCATTAATGGCACTAGGTCTTAAGTATGGACATAGTAATCCGGATGGACTGCTTTCTCAGAAAGATATTATGATTGCAAAAAATACGCAATTGAAAGAGAAGGTTACAGAAGAGTTCAAAACGGTAGAGTGTAAAAAGTTAATTGGATATGATGTATCAACACCAGAAGGACTTAAAGGTGCGCTGGACAGTGGAAAAATGCTGGACTTCTGTCCATGTCTTGTAGAAAAAATGATAAAAATCGTAGAAGAAATCATGGAGGATTAGAAACAGTATGAAAAAGAGTATGAGATTACTTGGTATCGGTCTTATGACCGTCTTACTCCTGACCGGATGCGGAGGAGAAAAGGGAGTGTCTGATGATGAACTGATATCAGAAGATGCTTTTGAAGGACAGTATCTTGTGACAGCAGATTATGCGAAAGAGCAAGTTGGAAAAGAAGATGTCCTGTTTGTGGATTGTCGTGGTACAGACAATGCAAAAAAAGGAACAATAGAAGGGGCAGTGGCAACAACATGGCAAGAGCTCTGTACTTGTGATGAAAGCTACGGAAAAGCCGGAGATGAAGAATGGGGAAAAATCCCTGAAGCAAGTGATCTGGCAGAGAGACTTGGAAACCTTGGCATGTCAAAGGATAAGGAAATCATCTTACTTGGTGAAACATTGAATGGATGGGGAGATGACGCCAGAGTACTCTGGGAGCTTGTTGCAGCAGGATATGATAATGCAAAGATCGTGGATGGCGGATATTCAGCAGTAGTAGATGCCGGAGCTCCTACACAGAAAGGTGCTTCCGAGCCGACAGCCTGTGATGTGACAATTGATTCTATTGATAATACTCATGTGATGGAAACAGATGAACTTATGAACAACTATGATGATTACAAAATTGTAGATGTTCGTACAGATGAAGAGTATGAAGGTGCTACCAAATATGATGAGGCTCAGGGCGGACACCTTCCGGGAGCAATTCACATTCGTTATACAGATCTGTTCCGTGAAGATGGTACTTTGAGATCTAAAGCAGATATCGAAAGTGTACTTACAGATGCAGGAATTTCCAAAGACGATAAGATTGTAACTTATTGTACAGGAGGAATTCGTTCCGCATATGCACAGCTTGTCTTTGAGATGGCAGGCTATGAAAACACATGGAACTATGACCAGTCTTTCTGGAGATGGGCGGTTGTAGGAGACGTAGAAAAATAGGATAAATCCACTTGTTAAAGATATCAGCAAACAGTACTTGTTTACAAACCCCGATCAATAAACAATGCTGTCAGAAAATGATATCGTTTAAATAAGAGGTTTTATTATAAAAGCATAGCAAAGGAGGGTAAAACATGAAAAAGGCTATGAAAAAAATAGCTGCTGTTATGATTGCACTTGTTGCAGTTATTGCGATTGCAGGAACAAGTATCCCTGCGGAAGCAGCAGCAAAGAAGCCGACAAAGATTACTTTGACAGCTACTACAAAAACAATTGATGTCAAAGGGAAAACAACGGTTTCTGTGAAATCTGTAAAACCGGCAGATGCGAGTAAATCGGTTAGCTTTAAATCCAGCAATAAGAAAGTTGCCACTGTATCATCCAAGGGTGTTGTAACTGGAAAGAAAGCTGGAAAGGTAACAATTACAGTAACATCTAAGGCAAACAAGAAAGTAAAAAGCACAATTAAGATTACGGTAAAGGATTTGAAGCCTACAAGTGTCAGTGTAAGCAACCTTGCACTGAATGCCGGAGAAAAAAAGACTTTGAGTGTAAAAGTAAAACCGGAAGGGGTTTATTGTCCGGTTTCTTACAAATCCAGTAACAGTTCTGTTGCCACTGTATCATCCAAGGGTGTTGTTACAGCAAAAAAGAATGGAACAGCTACAATTACTGTAAAAACAAAACAGAAAAACAAAAAAGGTAAATATCTTACCAAGACATGTAAAGTTACTGTTACAACAAAGGTGACAGGTCTTACTTTTGCAGAGAGTTCTAAGACTCTTAAAACAATAGGAGATACCTACACAAATAAGCTGACAGTTGCACCATCAACTGCAAGTAATAAGAAAGTAACTTACAAATCAAGCGATGAAAATGTTGCAACAGTAGATGCATCCGGAAAAGTAACAACAAAGGCATATGGTGAGACAACCATTACTGCAACAGCAGCAGACGGAAGCAAAAAGACAGCTTCTTATAAATTGACAGTTGCTGATCGTGCTAAAGATGATATTGCATGGCAGTATATGACATGTGATGAAGTATTTGAATCCATCGATAAGAATGAGAATCTTATCATTATCGACCTTCGTAAAGACAGTATGCCACAGGATGAAGCTACTGCAGGAATCAAAGATGCAGGATATGCAGAAGGTGGACATATTGCAGGTTCTCTGCAGGTACCGGTATGGCCGACAAATACAAAAGAATTAGAAGATATGCTCAGAAGTACATATGTTATGGAGCAGATTAAAGATAATGATTCTGCGCTTGTATTTATTTGTCAGTCAGGTGCAAGCGGAGCTACAAGAGCTATTTCTGTTCTGAAAGATGAAGGAATTGATCCTTCCAGAATGTACATTCTGAAAGGCGGCGGAAAAGAACTTGTAAAGAATTACGGCGACAAGCTTGTAAAAGGTTCTGAAGCATTTACAGGTGAATTTGTTATCAGCGCATCTGATCTGAAAGCAAAAATAGATGCTAAAGAAGAAATGACACTTGTAGATACACGCGGTGTTGACAGCAAAACTGAGACAGCAAAGAATGCAATTACTATGATTTGGCAGGAAATTTCAAAAACTCCTGTAACAGACGGAACAACTCCTGGACAGGCTGGTTTTGCAAGACCTTTAGGCGATAAAGAAATCAGCGAGCAGTTAGGCAAAATTGGACTTGGTGTTAACGATCAGATTATACTTTTCAGTGATGGACATGTATCCGGCGGCTGGGGCGATGACGGACGTATTGCATGGCAGCTGATTCAGGCTGGTTATGAAAATGTGAAGATAGTTAATGGCGGACTGACAGCTATGAAGGCAGCAGGAATTGAGACTCAGACAGGTCCTTCCGAAAGAAAAGCAAAAGAAGTTTCCGTAACAGTTAATACAACAGAACATGATTTTACAACAGATGCGTTATTAGAAAAAGTAAAAGCAGGTACAGTAAAAGTTGTTGATGTACGTGCAAATGCAGAATATGACGGAGCTCAGCTTTATGGTGAGAAATCCGGTGGACACATTAAAGGTGCAATCCATATCAGATTTACAGATCTCTTCAAATATGATGGAAGTCTCAAGAGCGTAGCCGAGCTTACAAAGATGTTTGAAGATGCAGGTCTTGAAAAAGACGATACAATCGCAACCTACTGTACAGGTGGTATCCGTTCTGCATACATGCAGCTTGTACTGCAGATGTGTGGATTTACAGACAGCCACAACTATGCAGAGTCTGCATACAGATGGTCTAACATAGAAGATGCAGGAACTAAAGACTACTGGGATCTTGCAACAGCAGTTAAGAGCCTGAGCTTCTCAAAAGAAGAGATAACTCTGAACGCAAAAGGTCAGACAGGAAAAGTAAAACTTACTGTAAAACCGGCAAATGCAACAAACAAAGAAGTTGAATATTCATCAGATAATGAAAAGGTTGCAACTGTAGCAGCAGATGGTACAGTTACAGCAACGGGTTATGGTTCAGCAACAATTACTGCAAAAGCAGTTAATTATCCTGATGTAACAGCTACATATACTGTAAATGTTGTAAAAGCAGATGAAGTTACAAATGCAAAACAAGTTTATGTTTCACCAGAATGGGTTAAGAACGCAATTGATGGCGATGTTGCAGGATATGAGAATGCATTCGTATCAGAAGTATCCTGGGGAGAATTGTCAGGGGCAAAGAATTATAAAAAGGCTCATGTACCGGGAGCATATCACATTAACTCAGATGCAGTAGAGTATGATGACTGTGATCCATGGCCGATGGGTGATGGCTATGACGATTTTGCACTGTATGGAGAACTGGAGATTAAGCCAGAAGATAACTTCAATATCAGAAGTGCAGAACAGTTAGCTGAATTCCTTGAGAAAAATAACATTACAAAAGATACAAAGGTTATCCTTTACGGAAGATCTGCAAGCGACTCCAGCGTAACAAGAGTTGCATTTGCAATGCTTTACGCAGGTGTAGAAGATGTTAAGGTTATTGACGGTGGTATGCAGGGATGGAATAATGCAAACCTTCCGACAGAGACTACTGTAAATGAACAGGTTGCAGGTGGAGATGACTATAAATTTGGCAGTGAAATTCCAGCACATCCAGAGTATATTATGTCCATAGAAGACGTAAAAGATAATTTGGAAAACGATCCAAACTTCCGTCTTGTAAGTATCCGTTCTGAGGAAGAATTTGTTGGCAAGACAAGTGGATATGGTTATATCGCTGATGATCACGCAGGAGAGCCTCTCGGAGCAGTATGGGGACATGATACAGATGATGGTTCCTATGTAACAGAAGATGGAAAAGTTGCAAGTATTGAGAATCTGAAGGCAGTTCTTGCAGAGTCTGGATCTTCCCTTGAGAACGAAATTTCCTTCTATTGCGGAACAGGCTGGAGAGCAACTATCCCATTCCTGATTGCTTATCAGGCAGGAGTAGAGGATATTAGTCTCTATGATGGCGGCTGGTGGTTATGGCAGCTGAAATACTACGGATGGGAAGATAAAGGAATTGAAGCTCAGCCGGATGTTTACCCAATTCAGCAGGTTACACCAGAAGAAGCTGTAAATTATGTTCAGCTTTCATTTGCAGAAGAAGCAATTACAACAGATGCATCTGGCAAAGCTCTTGCAGCAGGTGCTACAGCAAAAGCAAATGAGCTGACAGTAAGAAAAGCAGCTCGTGTAGACGCAACAGTAGCATACACATCTTCTGATGAAAATGTTGCAGTTGTTGCTGAGGATGGAACTGTAACAGCAAAAGGAATCGGAACAGCTACAATTACAGCTAAAGCTGGTTCTTATGAAGCGAGCTACACTGTAACAGTGGGTGAAGCTGAAGAAATAGAAGAAACAACAAATTATATCTCTGCAGAAGATTTATATGCAGATCTTTGCGGCGATAAGACATATAAAATCCTCGATGTTCGATGCTACGACAACAATGAGAGAGGTAATTATGTAGCTGGTCATATTGTAGGCGCTGTATCAGCAGATGTTGATGGAGCAGTATCCGGAAATGATAATGCAGCAGCAGAAGCAAATGTTAAAGCTGCAATTGCCGGAGATTCTGATTCTACCAAATATGCATTGGTTTGCTATTCAGGAAAGAGCTATGCAGCAGCAGCAACAAAGATTCTTAAAGCTGAGGGTGTTAAAAACAGCAACATTTTCACATTGAAAGATGGAATGATTGGTGAAAATGGATGGACAAAGACTGAGAAGTATAACAATTATATTGTAAAAACTTATACATCAACAGGTGGATTTACATTCCAGAATGGAGTTACTGTAGATCGGCTCAAGGCAGATGTTGAGGCTGAGAAGAGTATTTATACAGTATTTGATCTTCGTACAGTCGAAGAGTATGATGCAGGACATATCAATGGTGCAATATCTACTCCTTTAAGCAAAAAGGCAGATAGTGGAAATGTAGCACTTGAGGGTGATTTAAAACCAGAAGGTCTTGCAAATCTCCAGAAGGGCATAGATACAAATCCAAAAGGATTCTTTGTTCTTGAATGCTATAGTGGAAATAAATATGCTAATATGGCAGTAGGTTATTTGAGAGAACTTGGCGTTAGTGAGGAACAGATTATTGTTCTTGAAGGTGGAAGAGCAGCATGGATAGCTGCAGAGTATCCAGAAGTATCAAGTGCAGAATAAGATGATATACAACAAAAGCAGACGAAAGTCTGCTTTTGTTGTATAAAATTAAATAGTTTACTATATAATACAGCAACCATATATAGATATTATCAATATATAATGTGTTGTTATAGATATTAACTATTAGACGGCGATAGTAGGTTGAACTATAATTATTTTAGACAGGATAGAAAAAAGGGGGTCGATTTCAGACCCTCTTTTTGTCAATAGATGCGAATACTTAATATGAGGATATCAAAGTATGGATGATAGAAGAATGATTGCAGGTAATAGAAAAATATGGGTAATAAAAGCAGGATTTCCCAATAATTCTTCAAAGAAACAGTGGTCAGACTATGTTTTTGCAAATACAATGAAAAAGTATCTGGAAAGATTAGGTCATTATGTTGTGGTTGAGTCTAGAGATGAATGGGAGAATGAAGAGCCTGCAGATGTGGTTATCTCTCTTCGAGGTCCATATGCGTATTATCCGGATAGAAGCAGGAAAAATTGTATTTACATTATGTGGAATTTAAGTCACCCAAGTACTATTACAGACGAAGAGTATAATTTATATGATTTAGTTTGTGTTGGCTCAGTGAAAGAAGACTATTTACAAGAGGTGCAAAAAAGGACACATGTTCCAGTAAAAAGTCTTCCTATGTGTGTTGATACAGAGATTTTTTATCCTGATAAAGACCCATTTGGGGATAAGGAGTATGAGTGGGTTTTTGTTGGAAATTCAAGGTATAGAGAAAGAAAAAGTGTTTCATGGGCTATTGAGCATAAGATTCCTTTGAAAATATGGGGAGCAGGTTGGAAAAATTTCATACCTGATAGCGAAAAATATGTGGTGGATGAAAATATTCCTAATAATGAATTGCCGCATTTGTATTGGAATGCAAAGATTACAATTGATGATCATTATGAAGATATGATAAACAACGGTTTTATCAATACCCGGATTGTGGAGGCACTCGCATGCGGTCTTCCGATAATCTCTGATTATTCAGAAGTCTTGAGAGAGATGTTTGGCGATGCAATCTTGTGTTATCGAAATGAAGAAGAGTTTGTGCGGCAGACAGAAAGGCTAGATAGTGAGTATAAAATTATTAAAGAAAAAACAATGGCACTCTGGCCATTAATCGAGGGTAAATATTCTTTCGAAAGCTGCATGATTAGACTCTCAGAATTAGAAGATGAGATAGTTGAATATGGGAATAGTTGTAAAGAAGATGTGCGGCGTATGAGCTGTGGAAAAAAGGCACTCAGAGAGAGTAGAGTAGAAGTATATTATAGAGAATGGAAAATTTTTCTGAGGAAACTTATGAATCTGGAAGAGCAGGCACAAGGACATCCGGACAATGAGGACTCGGCAGAACAATATTATATGGATTTGGAGAAAGAAAAGCAGAATTTGGGAGAACAATTCTGCAGATTAACATGGCAGGAGCAGGAAGCTTTTGGTGAAATAACTGGTATAGAGCAATTTTGTTTTAAAGGTTTTGTTCAAGATGAAATAGAATATAAACGAAAGATTAAGGAATTTGATAAGATTATCAGTGGATTAAAATCAGAGCAGGAAAAACTTCAGACAGAGCTTGGAAAATCAGAAAAAATAAAAGAGGAGCTTGAGAAAAATCGAGTAGAATTGGTTGAAAAAATAAGGAAAGTCAATGACCAGAAAAGAGAAATAAACGAAAAGCTTCAAAAGACCTATGCGGAAAAATCAGAAATAAACAGAAAACTTCAAATTACCTATGGTGAAAAATATGATCGAGGTCTTGAAATCAAACGCTTGAAGAAAGAATTGGAATCAATAAAAAAATCGAGAAGTTACAAGCTTGCAAGAATGATTGGATTTCCGGTCCGATTGTTTCGAATCATAGTGAAGAAGATCAAACCAGAGCAGGATAATTAAAAATAGTAATGTAAAAATAGATTAATGTATGGGAGTGCAAAAGTGGAAGAAAATAGACATATAGAACTTTCTGCCATAATACCGGTATATAATGGAGAAAAATATCTGGAAGAGGCTTTGAATTCTTTGATAAATCAGACATTTGAGGCATTTGAGATCATATGTGTGGATGATGGGTCGACAGACAAAAGTCTGGAGATACTTGAAAAGTTTAAAAGGGAAGATGTGAGAGTCAAGATATTAAGGCAGAACCATCAAGGTGCCGGTGCGGCAAGGAATCTGGGACTTTTAAATGCAAGGGGAACTTATATAGTGTTTCTGGATGCAGACGATTTTTTTGACAAAAATATGTTTGAAAAAATAGTTGCTAAAGGAAATAAGACACAAGCAGATGTGATTGTATTTGGAGCAAAAAGATATGATAACAGAACAGGTCAGGTCACAAATGCACCGTGGTATCTCAGGAAAGGGTTGCTCCCTGAAAAAGAAGTGTTTTCGAGAAAGGATGCAGAAGGCAGGGTATTGGAAATCACAATGCCGCATCCATGGACAAAAGCTTTTCGAAGAGAGTATATACTGAAAGAAAATCTCAGGTTTCAGAACCTGCCTAACAGCAATGACGCATATTTTGTATTAGTTGCATTAGCTGCGGCAGAAAGAGTTACTGCAATAAAAGAAGATTTTGTTTTTTACAGAGTTTTTCGGGAAGGAAGTCTCCAAAATAAAAAGTGTAATCATCCATTATGTTTTTTAGAAGCATATGAGGCTGTTTTCGATGAATTGAATAAAAGAGAGATTTATTCAGAAGTGGAAAGAGGCTTTTGCAATACTGTCCTGTCTGGGTGTACCTATAATTTGGATACCGTTAATGATGAAGAGGCGCGCTGGGAAATCATTCAAGCTCTGTGCAGCCAGAGATTTTCCAGAATGGGACTTCTGGATTTCCCAGAAGATTTTTACAATGTAATAGCTAACCGGGATCAGATTGCCGGACTTCCCTATGCACTGGAGGTTCGAAGGCAACTTGATGTGAGACTGTCTTATGCTCCGGAAGAATTGATAAAAGCTGGAAATTACTGCGGAGAAAAAAAGGTAACGGTTATTATTCCAATCTATAATACAGAACAGTATCTTGCAGAATGCATAGAGTCTATTCTGGGACAGACGCTAAAGGAACTGGAAGTAATCTGCATTGATGATGGTTCTACGGATAAGTCATTAGAAGTCCTTGATAACTATGCTAAAACAGATGATAGAGTGATTATCTATCAACAGAAAAACTGCGGCTTATCAATGGTTCGCAACCGCGGATTAAGTCATGCTGCCGGAGAGTATATTTATTTTATGGACAGCGATGATATTCTTCGCCAAGATGCATTGGAAAATCTGTATAACAGAAGCAAGGAAGAAAAACTAGATGTTTTGTATTTTGACGCAATTACTATGTATGAAAACGAGGATATTAAGGAAAATCATCTGGAATTTGACAATTATTATGTGCGAAAAGGAGAGTATCCGGTAAACTGTACTGGTTCTGAAATGTTTGTACGAATGAGAGAGGCTGGGGAATATAGGGTAAATATGGGAATTCAGTTTTTTAGAAGAGGATTTCTTGAAGAGGAAGATCTGAAATTTCAACCGGGAATCATTCATGAAGATAACGACTTTACTTTCAGGGCAATGCTATTGGCAGAGAGGGTAGGATATATTAGCGAGACTTATTTTAATCGAAGGATCCGGGCACAGTCAATCATGACTGTAAAGACTCGGTTCAACCATATATATGGTTATTTTAGAAGTTTTCTGAAAATGCTGTCTTTTATAGAGGAAAACAGTTATCCGGAAGAAATGACAGAGCTTTTATACGATACGGTATACAGTGTGTTGAGTTGTGCAAAAAAAGGATACAGTGAGTTGTCGGATGCAGAAAAGTATGCGGCTATGGGACTTAAAGGAAGTGAGAGAATTCAGTTCCGTCTGTTTATTGAACAGGGGGCTGAGACAGTCGCAAAACTTCACCGCACCTATGCAGAAAAGTCAGAGATTAACCGTAAACTTCAGATTACTTACGGAGAAAAATATGACCGTGGACTTGAGATAAAACGTTTGAAAAAAGAGATTGCTTCAATCAAAAAGTCAAGAAGTTACAAACTTGCACGAATCATAGGATTTCCGGTCCGTCTTGTTAAAAGAATTTTGAATAAAGGACAGAAATAGGAGAGAACTTTCATGGCAAAAGTATCAATTATTATACCTGTATATAATGTAGAAGAATATCTTATTGAATGTATGGACAGTGTCGTTGGACAGACTCTGGATGATCTTGAAATCATCTGTGTGAATGATGGCTCTACTGACCGGTCTTTGGATATATTAAAGCAGTATCAGAAGCAGGATAAAAGAATTATGCTGATTGATAAAGAAAACGGTGGGTATGGTCATGCAATGAACTGTGGACTTGATCATGCGACCGGAGAATACATAGGAATCGTTGAGCCTGATGATTATGTGCCGCTCAATATGTATGAAGATCTTTATAAAAAAGCTGTTGAACATAATCTTGATTTTGTAAAAGCAGATTTTTACCGTTTTAAACGATCTGAGAGCGGAAGTATGGAGCTTTATTATAATCATCTTTCGCCGAAAAAGGAGGATTACAACGTAGTATTCAATCCGAGTGAAACCCCTGAGGCGCTCCGCTTTATTATGAACACATGGAGCGGGATATATAGAAGGGAGTTCCTTGAGGAGTATCATATTCGACATCATGAGACGCCGGGGGCAGCATTTCAGGATAATGGATTCTGGTTTCAGACATTTGTCTATGCAAAAAGAGCTATGATTCTTGATAAGCCCTATTATATGAACCGGAGAGATAATCCGAATTCATCTGTTAACAGCAGAGAAAAAGTATACTGTATTAATATAGAATACGATTATATCAGAGAAATGTTTGTAAAAAAGCCGGAATTGTGGAAAAGATTCTGCCACATGTACTGGTTTAAAAAGTATCACAACTATATGGGTACTTTGTGGAGAATTGGCGCAGAGTACAAGCAGGAATATATTTTGAGATTCAGTGAAGAATTGAAAAGAGGCAAGGCACTTGGCGAGTTGAAAAAAGAAGTGTTTTCGGAAACGGCGTGGAATAATATAAGGAGTATCATGGAGGATCCCGAGCGATATTATATTACCCGTGTTTATCCAGTGGGAATGAGCCAGAAAGTATTTGAATATATGAATGAACTGGAAGTTAATAATCAAAAGCTTCGTGATGAGATTTCCGGTATACGCAGTTCAATTTCCTTCAGGCTTGGAAGAAAGATAATGTATCTTCCAGGGAAGCTTCGGAAGCTACTTGGCGGCAGGAGGAAATGAGATGGAGAATATAAAAGTGTCTGTTATTGTTCCCATTTATAATGCAGAGAGTTATCTACGTAAGAGTATGAATTGCATTCTTTCTCAGACATTAAAAGAGATAGAAATCATATGTGTTGATGATGGTTCTACCGATCAATCAGGAGAAATCTTAAAAGATTTTGCAAAAGCCGATGCAAGAATCCAGATCATAACTCAGAAAAATGCCGGAGCCGGTGCTGCCAGAAATGCAGGCTTAAAAAGAGCAAAAGGGGAATACCTTTCTTTTCTGGATGCAGATGATTTTTTTGAACCGGATATGCTTAAGACCGCATATGAGAAAGCAAAAGAGAAAAAGGCGCAGATTATTGTGTTTGGTTCCGACCAGTATAGAGAAGATTTACAGAACTTTCAGCCGGTCAGCTGGACAATACGAAAACATGCATTACCGCCATATCGGCCAATGAACCATCGGACATTTACTGACAATGTATTTAAAGTATTTGTGGGATGGGCATGGGATAAGCTATTCGAAAGAGAGTTTGTATTAAAGTATGGATTGACCTTTCAGGAGCAGAGAACCTCAAATGATCTTTTGTTTGTTTTTACTGCAATTGTGTTGGCAGAAAATATAGAAGTAGAAGACAGGGTTTTAATTCATCAACGAAGAGATAATCCGAATTCTCTTTCTAATACGAGAGAAAAATCCTGGCATTGTTTTTATGACGCATTGATCGCACTTAGAGAAAATTTGAAAAAATTTGGTCTGTATCAGGAACTGGAACAGGATTTTATCAATTATTCTTTACATTTCTCCTTGTGGAATTTAAATACATTGCAGGGTGAAAAGAAAAAGATTCTATATCATAAATTGAAAAAGGAATGGTTCCGGGAACTTGGGATTACAGAACATCCAGAGAGTTATTATTATGACAAAAAAGAATATATGAAGTATAGAAAAATTATGAAATCAACGTGGAGAGCTTATGAAAAAAACGAGAGAATATAATACAAATGCGAAGCCTGTTGTATCAGTGATCATTCCGGTTTATAATGCAGAAAAAAATTTGAATCAGATGCTTGAAACAGTCGTGAATCAGACGTTGAAAAATATTGAGATTATCTGCGTCAATGATGGCTCTACAGATTGTTCCGCTGAGGTGATAAAAAAGTTTCAGAAGAATGATAACAGAATTATTTATCTGGAGCAGATGAATCTGAACGCGGGAGTTGCAAGAAACAGAGGTCTTGATTTCGCAAAAGGGAAATATGTAGTTTTTTGGGATGCGGATGATAAGTTTGATAAACGTGCTCTGGAGCTTCTCTTTGAAAAAGCGGAAGCAAAAAAAGCAGATATCTGTGTGTGCGGTGTGAATGAATTTACTGATGAGGGAAAAATCTATGAAGCAGATGGATATTTGCGGGTAGATTATATTCCGGGAAAAGATCCATTTAACAAATTTGATATCAGTGAGTATTTTTTTGATTTTGCTTCAAATGTTTTGTGGAATAAATTGTATCTGAGAACGTTTTTGATAGAGAATGATTTGAGATTCCAGAATATCCGTCAGGCAAATGATACTGCATTTGTAATGCTTTCTTTGTTTTTTGCAGAGGCTATAACCTGTGTTAATAAAAAACTGGCATTTTACAGGGTGAATAACCCGAACAGTCTTACAGGCAGATCATCGGAGACAGTATTCTGCCCATATGAAGCTTATCTTTATACATTGCAGGAAATAAAGAAATATCCTGATTTTTTGGTTGTGCAAAAAAGTTTTCGGAATAAAACAGTAAAAGGAATGTTCCGTGCGTTGAATATACAAACGTCATTTGAATCCTATAAGGAACTGTATGATTTCCTTCAAAAAGAGGGTATGGAAAAGCTGGAGCTTTTGGAATGTAAAAAAGAAGAGATGGAAGAAGAATGGATCTATAATGATCTGGAAATGATGAAAACCATGTCGGCAGGAGATTTCCTGATCTCAAAGGCAAATGAAAGAAGATGGGACAGAGATCAGTTGAAATATACGCTCAGAAGAGTAAGGAAAAAGCTGGCACTGCTTCTTCTCATAAATGAGAAACTGAAAAAAATTAAAAGTATAATGAATAACAGGAGAAGATAGAAATGAAAATTGCAATTGTCGGAACAGGGTACGTAGGTCTGTCTCTGGCAGTATTATTAGCACAAAATCATGATGTGACAGCAGTTGATATAGTCCAAGAGAAGGTTGATATGATCAATGATAAAAAGCCCCCAATCGCGGACAGGGAAATTGAAAGATTTTTTAAAGAAAAATCATTAAGACTCACTGCGACACTGGATGGGGCAGAGGCTTACAAAGATGCTGAATTTGTTATTATTGCAACGCCTACTGACTATGATCCGGAACAGGATTATTTCGACACATCTTCAGTTGAAAAAACTGTTGAACAGGTTTTAGAGCAATCAAAAGAAACAGTGATTGTAATAAAATCTACTGTTCCGGTTGGATATACAAAAAAACTTCGTGAGAAATATCATACAAACCGTATTCTTTTCAGTCCGGAATTTTTACGTGAAGGGCATGCATTGTATGATAACCTTTATCCGTCTAGAATTATCGTAGGGGCGCCGAAAGAAGATGCAAGGATGAGAGAAGCTTCTCACATATTTGCAGGGCTGCTTATAGAAGGAGCTGAAAAAGAAGAAAATGAAATCCCAGTGATATTTTCTGATACAACTGAGGCGGAGGCAGTAAAATTGTTTGCAAATACATATCTTGCTCTCCGTGTCAGTTTTTTTAATGAACTGGACACTTATGCGGAAATGAGGAATCTTGACACAAGACAGATTATAGAGGGAGTTTGTCTTGATCCGAGAATAGGGACACATTATAATAATCCTTCTTTCGGATATGGCGGATATTGTTTGCCAAAAGATACAAAGCAGCTGCTTGCAAACTATCAGGATGTACCTGAAAACATTATTGGTGCAATTGTGGAATCGAACCGTACCCGAAAAGATTTTGTCGCAGAAAGAATTTTGAAGAAAGCAGGGTATGATGGGAAAAAGTGCGTAATAGTAGGCATATACCGGCTGACGATGAAAAAGGATTCTGATAATTTCAGACAATCATCGGTCAGGGGAGTGATTAAACGACTCAAAGAAAAGAAAACACAGATAGTTATTTATGAACCTACACTGAATGCTAATATGTTTGAAGGAAATGTGGTGATAAAGTCTCTTCGAGAATTTAAAGAAATCAGCGATGTGATTGTTGCAAATCGTTATTCGAAAGAATTAGAAGATTGTCAGAAAAAAGTTTACACTAGAGATATCTTCCAAAAGGATTAAAGGGAACATACTATTTATATATAATATAAATAAATAGTATGTTCATAGAAAGTATCAATTGGACGCGTCTATACAAAATAGGTATAATATGACGTACATACTGTATTCATAGTATGATTAACATTCATTGAGGAGGATAAAAACATGAAAAGAAGACTGAAACAGGTTGTATCGTGTTTCCTGACACTTGTATTAGTGTTAAGCTGTCTGGCAGGAACCGGCATGACTGCAAGAGCAGCGGAATTAGTAGAGATTACTGCTGTAACAGTGGATTCTGAAAAAATTCAGGCAGGTGGAGATACTGTAAGATTAAAAGTAACAGGTACAAACCTGACGGAAGATAATTGGGGTGTAGAAACAGAACGTTATATCAGTGGTACAAATATTCAGCCAAGCAGCAAAGCAGGTCAGGCTACAGTTATTGAGATTACGGACAAAGAAGCGGTTATTGATATTTCTGCTAATGGAATGAAAAACGATATTGATTTTGTGTTTTCTGTAGGTCCGAAGAGCGGGGATAGAATTACAAAAACAGCAACAGTGACTGTAACTCAGGAAGGGAAAGATTACGATACAGTAACTACTATTCCGACATCCGTTGAGATGGCAGACGAATATACTGTAGTAGCGACATTTGAAGAAGAGATTGTAGCTGCAAAAGAAGGCGATGCATTAAAGAAGCTTTTCTATGTAACAGGTTCTGATGGGAACCGTTATGATTTGGGTGAAAATGATACAGTAACTGTCAATGAAAATGCGGTGAAAATTCAATTTGAAGACTCTATGTCAGAAGCAATAAAGAGTGGATCATACCTTTATATCAAAGAGGGTGCTTTGAAGTTAGAAAACGAAAAAATTTTGACAGATATTAAATGGATTATTTCAGCAAGTGCAAAGATTTCTTCAATTGTATTAGACAAGGAAATCCTTGACAGCAAAGGCGGAACTGTATGTGCAAGATTAGAAGGATATAAAGTTGAAAATATTTCTGATGATGCGATTGAAGCAGTTGTATATCTTGCAGGTGAGACGGTGAAATCAGAGATAGAGATTATAAAGTCAAGAGATGAAGATGGAACACCGACACTTACTTTTGATGTGCCGGAAAATACAACAGATAATACAGTCAGTTACTGGCTTAGCGTTAGAGTTTCCGGAACTCCGGTATATGAAGGCGCTTCACTGAATCGTGCACAGAGAGCGACAGTTTCTGTACTTCCGGAAGGAAAGACAGATAAAGACCGCACATTAAGCATGTTGACAATTTCCGGAAATAATAAACAGGAAACAGGAGACATAAAAAATATTACGGTTAATGTTTCTTCGGCTGTTGGAGAACTTAAGACCGAATTGAGACTTTATGGAACTAATCTGGATTCCAGTCTCACAAAAGTGCGTGCGATAGATCAGAATGGTATTATCTGGCCGGTATATGATATTCCGGAGTGTGATGGAACAATCCGGTTTGTCGCGATTGCCGGTACAAATAAAAATGGAGTATTTGGAGATGGAAATACTCAGCTTATTGAGGTTCTTCCGCCAAGATATGTAGGCCCAGATATGACCTATACTCTTCAGGTGGCCATTGACGGAGTGAATTTTATTGAAGTACCGAATGTAACACTGACCGTAAGAAATTCCGGATTAACTGATGATTCTGAATTTGTAAGCTGTGGAGAAGAGGATATTAAAACGGTAACAGTAAAATATGAGGAAGAGGGTACGGGAAAAGAATTGGTACCTGCCGATGAATATAAAGGATACAGCGTGTCCATGTTACGCGGATTTGATATTGCTGCAAAAGAGATTGAAGGATATGAACTTGTATCAGAACCGGAAATCGGTGAAAATGAGTTTGTTGGGGATGGAAAGACGTTTATATACGTATATAAGAGTACTACTCCAGAGATTACACCTGTTACACCAGAGCCGGAAAAAGTGAAAGTAAGCAGCATTAAGATAGGCGGTATCTCTCACAAGATTGCAGCCGGAAAGAAGATTCAGCTTAAAGCAGCGGTTGCTCCTTCCAATGCAGATAATAAAGCAGTTACATGGACAAGCAGTAATAAAAAATATGCAACTGTTACTTCTTCAGGAAAAGTTACATTAAAGAAAGCAGGAGCAGGTAAGACAGTTACGATTACAGCAACAGCAAAAGACGGAAGTAATAAGACGGCAGTTTACAGAATTAAAATTATGAAAGATTCTGTAAAGAGTATCAGCTTGAAAGCTGTTAAAACTGTTAAAGCCGGTAAGACTGTTAAAGTAAAGTCATCAGTTAAGACGACCGGAAAGAAAGCAAATAAGAACCTTACATGGACAAGCAGTAATAAAAAATATGCAACTGTATCATCTAAGGGAGTTGTAAAGACTTATAAGGCAGGAAAAGGAAAGACTGTAAAAATTACCGCTAAGGCTACAGATGGAAGTAATAAGAAAAAGACGGTGAAGATTAAAATCAAATAGTGAATGATAATTGAAACCTATAAACAAAAATGAGTAAAGCCAGGGAGAAAGTTATGAAGACAGAGAAGGCAAAAAAACTAATTGCCATGGCTCTTGTGATAGTACTGACATTGACCGGAGTATTTACATTGAATATGACTGCGAAAGCCGATAGCTGTGGTGGCCTGGAAGAAGCAGATGTCTATGCACCGTCAGAGGAAGAGGTGATTAAAGATCCAGTACTTCACTGGGCAATCAGGGCAGCGTTGAATTCCATAAAAAATGCCCCCCTACTTACTGCTGAAGTGGTGGGAAATAAGCAGGTTCAGGATATATCGTATGAGTTGTGTGCTCATCCGGAAGATTTCAAAGACTGGAGACAGCCATACTGGATAGAAGATCTCGAAGGACTTCAATATGCAACGTCAGCCAGAATGATTGATATTTGTTATACCAATGCAACAGAGGGAAAAAAGATTAAAAGTCTTGCGCCTATTTCCGGGCTGACTCAGTTAAGAATGCTTTATCTAAAACAGGATGGAATTATTGATATTAAGGACTTGAAACAGTTGGTAAATCTGGAAGAGCTGAATTTATATGGAAACAGTATTGCTGATGTTTCGGCGATTGCAGATATGATAAAGCTGAAAAAACTTACTCTTGAACACAACAACATTTCAGATATTAGTGCAATAGAAGGATTAAAGAATCTGGAATATATTAATATTGCATATAATCAAGTGTCAGAATTGCCAGATTTAAGCAGTCTTAAAAATGTATATTATCTGGATGTCAATAATAATCAATTGACAGATAAAGATGTGGAAAAAATATCTGCGATGAAAGGACTGAGAGAGCTTAATCTCAAAGGGAATACTCAGATTACTGATCTGAAACCTCTGGCATGTTTGATTTATCTTGAAAAAGAGAAAACTATTCTTCCGTGCACGGATCAGGACAAGGAAAATTTATTTGCAGCAATTGAGGTTAACAAACTGTTTAACAAATTCAATATAAGTAAAATGAAAGCTTCGGATTCTGAGAATGTAGGAAAAGCTATTGAGGCATATGACTTATTAACAGACGAACAGAAGAAATATATAGATGCAGGTCGAGTTGAAGCAGCCCGTGCAAATAAGGAACTGGTAGACCAGGGGCTAGAACCGGTATATTATGAAGAGTATGATGAAGACGGGGAAGCTCAGCCGGTATTGGACAGATTAGAAATCACAGTTGTTGATAAACATGGTGCTCCAATATCCGGTGCAGTTTTCGTAAAAACTGCAATAGGAACAAAGGATTACATATCTGACGAAAGTGGACTGTTATCCATTCCGCATTCAGCAACAGATGCTAATTGGGATTTATCAATTGCTCCAAAGGATGATAGTTACGTTGCAATTCCTGAAAAAATTGTATATGAAGTAAAAGACGGAAAGACTTATACTATTAACGGAAAACTGGCAACAGGGTTTGAAAAATTGCAGTTTGTTCTTATCCCTAAGGATGAATATGTAGATAAATCTCAGCTTGAAAAAGCCATTGAAAATGTAAAGGACGTTGAAGAAGAATATAAATATACGGTATCTAGTTATGAAGTATATATAAAAGCCCTGGAAGAAGCACAGAGGGTATTTGACGATGAGGATGCAACAGACGAGACAGTTCATGCAGTAACAGAAGCTTTGGAAAATGCAGTAAGTAATCTGGAAAAAACAGATATTCTTACAGAATTAAAACTGAATGTAAGAGATGTGAACGGGAATATTTTTACAAGACCATTTAAGTTTCAGATTTATGTTCAGGACACGAAAGCCGAAGCGTGGAATCAGCTGTCAGATCCATATACAGGAACGATTTATCTGAAAGCTTCTCCATTATGGGAAGACGGGAAAAAATGGGAAATTGTATCTTGTTATGAAGAGCCTTATGAGATAGATCCTATTCAGGTGACGATAGGTGTGAAAGATGGACAGAGATACTACAAAACTGTGAACGGTCAAAATGTAGGTGTGGATTTTGAAATGACTGTCACAGCAAGGGTTCTCCCAGATGGCGCGCAGTCAAATGAAAGAAAACCAGACAGTTCTGTATTGTGTGAATATATAGAAACAGCAAAACAATACAAAGAGTCTGATTATACAGAAGTGAGCTATACAGCTCTTTTAGAAGCGATTGACAAAGCGGAAGCGGTTGTTGCAAAAACAAATGCGACGCAGGAAGAATATAATGCAGAGGCGGCTAGCATACTGAGTGCAGAAAAAAATCTGGAAAAACAGGCAGATAAGCTTGCTTTAAAAAAAGAAATTGATCTGCAGGATGCATATACACAGGAATTATATACAACAGCAAGCTGGACAGTCTATAAAGAAAAACTTGTAGTGGCAGAAGCTGTGTATGAAGATAAAAATGCGACACAGGATGAAGTAGATAAAGCCGTGAAGGAAGTTCGGGAAGCAAGGAGCAAGCTTATTGTCAAGGCAAATAAAAGTGAGCTGGGGAAGAAACTTGAAGAAGCGAAAGCAATAAAATCAGAAGACTATGTAAACGGATATGAGACGCTCAGGCAGGCAATTGAAAGAGCACAGATAGTATATGATGATGCAGAAGCAACAAAAGATCAGGTGGATGAAGCTGTGGCATTGCTTCAGGCAGCAATAGATGCGTTGGAAAAGAAACCGGCAGAACCTAACTATTCTTGTGATCCCGGAATTTTCAGAGCTCTTATTACAGATGAAACAGGGAAAGCAGTTCCGGGTGTTACATTTGTAGCGCAATGTGATGGAATGACTGACACAGAAAAGATAGTATCCGATACAAATGGAGTGATTACTTACTTTATCAATGGAGACTTCAGAGGAAAGAAGACAGTTGTGAAGCTTTCTGACAGTCGTTACACAACAGAGGATGAACATTGGTTTATTGCAGAAGGACCAAGTCAGTGGATCATCAGTATGACAATAATTGATGGTGAGGAGTATAAGGATGGAACAAAGCTGTCTTACGTTTTGAAAGCATCCGCTTCTGAGAATCCGGATCCAATTCCCGAACCCGATCCGGGATCAGATCCGACGCCCGTAATTACTGAAAAAATTAAAGTTTCAAAAATTGCGATTTCCGGAATTTCTAAAAAAACTGCAGCAGGTAAAAAGATTACACTAAAAGCAACGGTTTCTCCGTCTAATGCAGATGATAAAGGTATTACATGGAAATCAGACAATGAAAAAGTGGCAACGGTCAACAGCAAAGGTGTTGTAACTATAAAGAAGAACACCGGAGGAAAAACTGTTAAAATCTATGCAATCGCTAAAGACGGAAGCGGGACAAAAGCAGCATATACCATTCGCTCAATGAAAGGTGTTGTAAAGAAAATAACAGTAACAGGTGCAAAAACGGTAAAAGCAGGAAATAGCCTGAAACTGAAAGCTAAAGTGACTGCATCAAAGGGAGCATGTAAGAAGGTTGTATGGACAAGCAGTAATACAAAATACGCAAAGGTTTCCGCATCCGGTAAGGTGAAAACCTATAAAGCAGGAAAAGGAAAAACAGTTAAGATTACCGCAAAAGCAACAGACGGAAGCGGAAAGAAAAAGACCGTAAAGATTAAAATAAAATAATAATATATCTGGTAAGATAATGAGGTGGGCACCTTTGCATAGTTATTCTGTGCAGAGGTGTTATAGTATTACTTATTTATAATTACAATCAACTTATAGTAAATAACTATAAATATGTTAAAATATAGACAATATCAATTTGTGGAAATTGCATAACCCTGATACAATAAGATGATACATTTATAATCAATTTTGTCATGAGAGGAGGATAATCATGAAAAAGAAAAAGATTTTGTCAGTGATTTTATCACTTGCATTATCTATGTCACTAACAATGACAACATTCGCAGGTGAACTGCCAGAAAGTGTAAGTGAAACTGACAGGCAGGAAGTAATTGTAAATCAGGACGAATCAAAAGGCTTTGAAACTGAAGAGAATCTGTTTGACGGGGAAGAGGAGACTGATTCAGCAGAGCCGGAAAAGGTTGAAACAGAGGCTATAGAAGAAACGCAAGAAGAAACGCAGGAAGAGACCGAAGAAGAAACCAGTACTGATGAGAGTGAGGTTGTAAGTGATAAGTGGACAGTGTCAGACTTTACCTATACAACAATTGAACAGACATTAAATGGCTGTGATTACTCACGGGAGTTTCAGATTTCCGGTCCGGCCATTGCGGGATTTTCAGAATCAGGGGAAAAGAAATTAGAAATAAATAAAAATCTTGTACTTCCTTCAGTGAACGAAGAAGGGGAAAAACTTGTAGGTGTCGCCGCAGGTGCATTTAAAGATAAAGGACTTGAATCTGTTAAATTTCCGGAAGGGATGATGGTAGATTATGATGATACTATTACAAATAAAGTCACCAAACGCGGTAATTTTATTATAGATACAGAAGCATTTGCGAAAAATAATCTTACTTCAGTGACTCTTCCGGAAGGAGTTATTGCAGTAATGTCATCTGCATTTAAGAATAATCAGCTGACGAGGGTTTCTCTACCACATACAATCTGGTGGATTGAGAATTCCTCGTTCGCATATAATAATCTTACAACAGTCGGATTTCCGAAAACCTGTGATTTCCAGCTGCAGATTCATGCATATGCTTTTGCACAGAATAATATCAAATCCGTAAGACTTCCGGATTATGTGGAAGTGGTTTATAAATATGCATTTGTAATGAATCCTGGTATGGAAGAGTGTCCGGAAGAGGCGCCGGAAAAAGAGAAAACTCTTGGCGGTGTTGTGTATATGTACACGGACAATGCAGCTCTTTTAGATGTAGAACGGATTCATCATATTGATCGCACAGCAGAATCCCAGAAATCCTGGCATCAGAAGCTGATTGTTGGTGAAAAACCTGCGGATGAAGGCGAATGGACGATTGATGATTTTACAATTGAAGGAACTGTTATTACAGGATTATCAGAGAGTGGAATAGAAAAGAGAAAAGAAAATAAAGAGCTTATCCTTCCGGATAAGAATGCAGAAGGAGATTATATTACTGAACTTGCTGACACCACAGAATCTTACGGATTGTTTACGGTTGAGGGAGAAGGATTTGAAAGTGTAGAGCTTCCATCTCATCTTCAGGTTATCGGAGACAGAGCTTTCGTACAGAATGGGTTAACTTCTGTAAATTCCTTTCCGGATACCTTAACGGAAATCGGACTTGCAGCTTTTCAGAACAATAAGCTTACAAGTGTAATACTTCCGGACAGCGTTACGACTCTTGGAGGAGGAGCATTTGCAACAAATCCTACACTTAGTAAGATTGTAATTTCCAAAGGTTTGACAGAGATTGCATCTGGAGCTTTTGGATGTAGCGATGCTACAAATTATATGGAAAATCTGACAGAGCTTGTTATCCCAGAGGGGATTACAAAGATTGGTCAGAATGCATTTGCCGGAAATAATATTAAAAATATTGTGATTCCATCAACAGTAACGGAAATTGGAAACTATGCATTTTCAACGAAAAATTATCTGACAGATGAGTGTACACTTACTCTGAATGAAGGATTGACAAAGATTGGAAGTTATGCATTTAGGAATAAAGTAATCAGGGAAGTTGACCTTCCGTCAACTGTGACAGCACTGAAAGCAAATACTTTCCAGAAAGAGTATTCTGACGGTTCAGAGGCTCTGGTTACAACAGTATATGTAAGCAAAGCGCAGTATAAAGACACAAAGAATTTTCCTTCATCTTCTTATCATACGTTTGTAGTAAAAGTGGATCCTGATGAGATAGAGTGGGATGAGTTTGACTTTACATATGCGACATGGGAAGAAGCAGGAGTTAATACGGACGAGATTACCATGTATCCGGCAACAGATACAGAAAAAACTGTAACTATTGCTTCAGGTGGATATGTGATTACAGGATTATCTGAGCTTGGTCAGGCAAAACTTGAAAAGAATAAGGATATGGTAATTCCGGCTGAAGGTCCGAATGGACAGGTAGTAACAGGTATTGCGCCGAAAGCATTTTATAAATTAGAAATTGAATCTGTTACATTCCCGGAAGGCGCGAAAACAACTTATGATGGTCCGGAAGATATTATCGCTGACGGAGTTACAGAAAGAGGTAACTTTGTAATTTGCAGCAATGCATTTTATGGAAATAATTTAAAAACTCTTGAGCTTCCGGAAGGAGTTATCCGTGTAGGGACAAATGCATTTGCCGGTAACCAGCTTTTAAGTGTCAGCATTCCACAGACAATGTGGTGGATCAATGCGGGAGCATTTTCAAAAAACCAGATTACTACAATAGATTTTCCGGAAACCTGTGATTTTAAGTTAAATGTTGACTCACAGGCATTTGCAAGTAATCAGATTAAAGCGGTGCAGCTTCCTGTAAGAACTGAAAAGCTGAATCGATATACATTTATGATCAATCCTGGTATGGAGGAAGTAGATGAATCAGCTCCGTCTTCATGGAAAAAAGGTGGAGTAGTTTATATGTATGCTGATCCGTCTGTTGCAGAGGAAGCATATGTTGATCATACAGAAAATACCGGAACACATCTGTCTTATGCGCAGAAGCTCATTACAGATGAAGTTATGCCTGAGACATTGAAACCTTGGGGAACAGAAGATTTTACTTATTCGGAAGACGGAGCAGCAATCACAGGGCTTTCTGAGGCAGGTGCAGCAAAACGTGCTGTAAATCCGACAATGATTATGCCGGACAAGGGAACTGACGGAACAGTGATTACTGCGATTGCAGATGGAGCAGGTACAAATACATATGGAACATTTGGCGCAGAAAATGAACCGATTACAACAGTTGTTCTGCCGAAATATCTGGAAAGCATCGGAAGCTTTGCTTTCAGAAACAGCGGCGTAGAGAGTGTGATCTTTCCAAACACACTAAAAACAATTGGAATATCAGCATTTTTGATGAACAGCCTTACAGAAGTGATCCTCCCAGATAGTGTTACATCAGTTGGCGGAGGAGCATTCGCAACAAATCCGACCATTGAAAAAGTGAAGATATCAGCAGGAATGACTGAAATTCCGGCAACATTTGTCGGCAATACATCTACTTATGCAGAAAACTTTACTGAGATTGAAATTCCGGATGGTATTACATTGATTGGAAGCAATGCATTTGCGGGAAACAGTTTTACAAGTGTGGATATTCCGGCTAGTGTAACGAAGATTGACAGCAAAGCATTTATGCAGACAAGTGCACACAGAACACTGGAAAATATCACTCTTCATGAAGGACTGGAATTTATCGGAAGTCAGGCATTTTCTTATGTAGCAGCAACATCACTTGAATTGCCATCAACTGTAACAACCTTACATAAATATGCATTCCGTTATTCTGCAGTAGAGGGTGCAAAGGTTAAATTATACACATCCAATAAGGAACAGCTGGTTGCTACTTCGACATTTGTCACAGAATCTGATGACCATATTGTTGTATATAATAACCTTGTGGGAACCGGATGGTCCTATGGAGATTTTATATTTGACGGAGCTAAGGTCACAGGATGGTCTGAACAGGGCAATCAGACAAGATTAAACAATAAGAAACTTGTTATTCCGCATGTAAATCCTGAGACAGGTGATGAGATTACTGCGATAGGTGATGGTGCTTTTGCAATCCCGTATGAAGAAGTGACACAGCTGAAAGACAGTGTAGATTCTCCGAATGGAATGACGAGTGTAGATATCCCTGAGACAGTAACAGAGATTGGCGATAAAGCATTTGAATATAATAGTCTTACAGAGGTTATTTTCCCGGAAAATCTTACAAAGATTGGTGTGTCTGCATTCCATGGCAACAAACTTGCAAAAGTAACACTTCCAGACAGTGTGACATCTGTCAGTGAAGGCGCATTTGCCATGAATGATATTACAGAGCTTACGCTTCCTGAGAATCTGGAAAAACTGGAGCAGGGAGTATTTTCTATGAATATTCGTCTGGAGAGCATTACATTGCCGGATACATTGACTGAAATCGGTGATATGGCATTTGCGGGAGCAAGGCTTACGAGTCTTGAAATTCCGAAATCTGTAACGAAGATTGGAAGAAAAGCATTCCACTTACATCATATCAGTGAACTCACAATTCCGGGCAACGTAAAAGAAATTGGCGAGTCTGCATTTGAAGGAACGCCAAAAGCAATTACTCTTAAGAAACTGGTACTTGAAGAAGGTATTGAAACAATCGGTTCCGGTGCATTTAAGGAAGGATATCTTGAAAGTGTAGAATTGCCATATTCATTGAAATATCTGGCAGCAGATGCATTTGCAAATAACAGTGGAACAGATAATGATTACGTGGTAGTATGTTATACAGAAAATCCGGCGCATGCAGAATTTGAAGAATCAGATACACATAGGATATCGTTGAATGGTGAGTGGACAGCAGAATGCTTTACATATGAAGATGGCACAGTAACAGGACTAAGCAGAATCGGTAAAGCACTTGTAGGAAATAATCCGGACATGATCATTCCTGATAAGTCTGTTGAAGATGTATCAGTAACAGAAATTGCGGATGGCGCATTTGAGAACTGCGGAATAAAATCTGTCATACTACCTGAGAGTCTTACAAAGATTGGCGCAAGGGCATTTGCAGAAAATAATCTTACTACAGTGAAAATCCCAGATAAGATTACAAGTGTGGCAAAAGATGCATTTGCGGATAACAGCACGACAGTTATTCTTGAAATAAATGACAGAACTGTACTTGCCAACCTGAAAAATTCAGGAATTGAAGGGGTATCATTAAAGGATACAAGTGATCCGATTAAGGTTACAAGTATAAAAGTCACAGGTATCTCTAAGAGAGTTGCAGCAGGTAAAAAAATCACTCTGAAAGCTACGGTTTCTCCGTCTAATGCAGATAATAAGGGCATTACATGGAAATCAGGCAATGAAAAAGTGGCAACGGTTAACAGCAAAGGTGTTGTAACTGTAAAGGAGAACACCGGAGGAAAAACTGTTAAGATTTATGCAATCGCTAAAGATGGAAGTGGTGTAAAAGCAGTATATACTATTCGCTCGATGAAAGGCGTTGTAAAGAAAATAGCAGTAACGGGTGCAAAAACTGTAAAAGCAGGAAAAAGCCTGAAACTGAAAGCCAAAGTGACTGCAACAAAGGGAGCAAATAAGAAGGTTGTATGGACAAGCAGTAATACAAAATACGCAAAAGTTACTGCATCCGGTAAAGTAAAAACCTATAAAGCAGGAAAAGGAAAAACAGTTAAGATTACCGCGAAGACAATAGATGGAAGCGGAAAGAAAAAGACCGTAAAAATTAAAATTAAATAATAATTATTGGGGCAGAGTATAAAATTACTCTGCTCCTTATTGATTTTTATTTATATCTTAGTGTCAAATTGCCATTTTCCTTGAATTTCCAGAGTTGTCGTGGTATATTTAATCGATAGATTTATTTGTCTCTACTTGGGATAGATTGGAGGTCATCATGGTAGAAAAATGGGATATTACGATTCCAGAACTGACAGGTGATGAGACAAGACGCGCCTATGTTTATCTTCCGGAATCCTATGAGTCAGAACCAGATAAATACTATCCGGTACTATATATGTTTGATGGACATAATGTGTTTTTTGATGAAGATGCCACATACGGAAAAAGCTGGGGTATGAAAGAATATATGGATTATACAGATACGCAGATTATTATTGCTGCTGTTGAATGTAATCACAGCCCTGATAATGGAAGACTCCGTGAGTATTCGCCTTTTACATTCCAGAGCCGTGAGTTTGGAAGGATTCCGGGATATGGGAAGACGACGATGGACTGGATGGCATATACATTTAAGCCTTATATTGATAAAAATTTCAGGACTCTGCGCGGCAGAAAGAATACATTTATTGCGGGAAGCTCTATGGGTGGGTTGATGAGTTTGTATGCAGTGATAGAATATAACCATATTTTTTCCAGAGCAGCGGCATTATCTCCTTCCTTATGGGTGTCGATTCCGAAGCTTACTGATATGATAAAGAATACAAAGCTTAGAAGGAATACGGTCATCTATATGGATTACGGATCAAGAGAAATGAGTTCTCACAGAGGGATGCGCAGCCAGTATGCAAAGATTACTTCTCTTTTGATGAATAAAGGAGTTCTTCTTGAAAGCCGTATTGTTCCGAATGGCGAGCACAGCGAAGCAAGCTGGGAAAAGCAGATTCCGTTTTTTATGGATACGCTGCTTTATGACATATAGTAATCAGTAATATGTGACAGGCTTTAAGGCTGCAAAAGAATTGGAGGTATGATATGGAAGTACAGTATTTTAAAGATTATAGTCCAGCTCTTGGGAAGAATATGGAGTGTAAGGTATATGGACACGCAGGACGTCCGGTGCTTTTCATTCCGTGTCAGGATGGACGTTTTTTTGATTTTGAAAATTTTAATATGACAGATGTATGGGCACCGTGGATTGAGTCAGGTCAGGTAATGGTTTTCTCTATTGATACGATCGATTCTGAGACATGGTCTAATAAATCCGGAGATCCGGGATGGAGGATCTGGCGTTATGAACAATGGATCCAGTATATTACCGATGAGATGGTCCCATTTATGCGCAACATGGTAAATGAGCGTAACGGATGGGAAGGATATCCGGGAGTACTTGTGTTTGGATGTAGTCTGGGGGCAACACACGCAGCAAACTTATATTACAGAAGACCGGATCTGTTTGACAGACTTCTTGCGTTGAGTGGAATCTATACATCCGAATATGGTTTTGACAATTATATGGACGATTTGGTATATAACAACTCGCCGGTACATTATCTTGCCAATATGCCACTTGATCATCCATATATTGAAAAATATAATAGCCAGAGATCTGTGATCTGTGTGGGACAGGGACCGTGGGAAATTCCTGATTCTACATGGCGAATGAAGTCAATCCTGGACAGTAAAGGAATTCATACATGGGTAGATTTTTGGGGGTATGATTGTGCCCATGACTGGGATTGGTGGTATAAGCAGGTAGTTTACTTTCTGCCATATCTGCTTGAGCAGTAGGCAGTACCTGCAAAGCAAAAAGGGGTAGCACGAAACAGAGAAAATAAACAAAAGAAGTAACAAGAAAACAAAAGTAACACAAAAGAAAAGGATGAGAGAAGCATGAAAAACATAATATTTATTTCCCCGAATTTCCCAACAAATTATTGGAAGTTTTGTCGTCAGCTTAAAAACAATGGCATGAATGTTCTGGGTATTGGTGACCAGCCGTATGATGAACTCAGTGACGATCTGAAAGGAAGCCTGAATGAGTATTTTAAGGTAAGCAGTCTGGAAAATGAAGATGAAGTATATCGCGCAGTTGCATTTTTAACTTACAAGCATGGACGTATTGACTGGCTGGAATCTAATAATGAGTACTGGTTAGAGAGAGATGCGAAGCTGAGAACAGATTTTAACATTACCAGTGGTTTCCATACAGAAGATATGCCTCGTATTAAGTATAAATCCAAAATGAAAGAGTATTATCAGAAAGCAGGTATTCCGACTGCACGTTATCATTTGGCAGAGGATAAAGAAGGATGTCTGGAATTTATAAAAGAGGTAGGATATCCGGTTATTGTAAAACCTGATAATGGTGTAGGTGCATCCGATACACATAAGCTTTCCTGTGATGCAGATTTGGATCATTTCTTTGAGACAAAGATTCCGTCGGTACTTTATATTATGGAAGAATTTATTCACGCAGAGGTCAATTCTTATGACGCGATCATTGACTCCAAAGGTGAACCGATGTTTGAGACCGGTAATGTCACACCGATGTCTATTATGGATATTGTGAACAATGAGGATAATTCTATTTACTATATTGTAAAAGATCTTCCGGAGGATACAAGAAAAGCCGGACGTGCTACAGTAAAGAGCTTTGGAGTAAAAAGCCGTTTTGTTCATTTTGAATTTTTCCGCCTGACACAGGATCAGGAAGGAATGGGTAAAAAGGGTGATGTAGTAGCTCTGGAAGTAAATATGCGTCCATGTGGCGGATTTTCACCGGATATGATGAATTATGCGAACAGTACAGATGTGTACAAAATCTGGGCAGATATGATTGCATTTGATAGATCTACACTGCCGGAAGGTGAGCATGCTTACTGTGCATTTGCCGGACGTCGTGATGGCAAGGATTTTGTCCTGAGTCATGAGGATGTTGTAGAGAAATACGGCGATAATATGAAGATGATGGAGCGAATTCCGGATGTACTTTCGGGAGCGATGGGAAATCAGATGTACGTAGCCACATTTAAGACAAAAAAAGAGATGGATGCATTTTATAAAGATATGCTGAAATGTAAGTAAAACTGTACGGATATGTCTTGGAATATTCCTTAAGAGTTTATGAAAAAAATGCAAAATTCTTGACAAAACGCCATCTCGTAGCTATGATAATCAATAGCAAAAGGCATTGATGGAGAGGAGTACGTATTTTTGTCCTGACAGAGAGAGCATCCCGAAGGTTGAGAGGAGCTTAAGTGTACAATATACGGAAGGTAGCTTCTGAGCCGGATGGCTGAACATTTAAAGTAGGTTATCCCGGAGTCGTTCACGTTATAGAATAAGATGAGATACAGGGACATTTGAAAGTTAGATTCCTGTGTGTAAAAAGGTGGTACCGCGACTAGCGTTTACAGTCGCCCTTTAGTTAAAGGGCGATTTTTTATGCCCTTAAATGTGAAGAAAATGTGAAATGAGAGTAACACATGAGAGGCAAGGAGGAAATTATGAGCCAGAATTTGGAAAAGAACTACAATCCGAAAGAGATTGAATCAAAACTTTATGAAAAATGGTGTGAGAATAAATATTTTCATGCTGAAGTAGACAGGGACAGAAAGCCATTTACCATTGTAATGCCACCTCCGAATATTACCGGTAAGCTTCATATGGGACATGCGCTTGATAATACGCTTCAGGATATTCTGATTCGTTATAAGAGAATGCAGGGATATAATGCACTGTGGGTTCCGGGAACAGACCATGCAGCAATCTCTACAGAGGTTAAAGTTACAAACCAGTTAAAAGATGAAGGAATTGACAAGAAAGAGCTGGGACGTGAGAAATTCCTCGAGAGAACATGGCAGTGGAAGGAAGAGTATGGCGGAACAATTACTGAACAGCTTAAAAAGCTTGGTACTTCCTGTGACTGGGACAGAGAGCGTTTTACAATGGACGAGGGATGTTCTAAGGCAGTAGAGGAAGTATTTATCAAATTATATGAAGAAGGATATATTTACAAAGGATCAAGAATCATTAACTGGTGTCCGGTATGTAAGACTTCTCTTTCCGATGCAGAGGTAGAGCATGAGGAGCAGGATGGATTTTTCTGGCATATCAAATATCCGATTGTTGGAACAGATGATTATCTTGAGATTGCTACTACACGTCCGGAGACAATGCTTGGTGATACAGCAATCGCAGTTCATCCGGATGATGAGAGATATAAAGATCTTGTAGGAAAGACATGCCTTCTGCCACTGACTGACAGAGAGATTCCGATCGTTGCGGATTATTATGTAGATAAAGAGTTTGGAACCGGTGCGGTTAAGATCACACCGGCACATGACCCGAACGACTTTGAGGTAGGAAAGCGTCACAACCTTCCAGAAATCAATGTGATGAACGATGATGCTACCATTAACGAGGAGTATGGCGGCAAATATGCTGGAATGGATCGTTATGAGGCAAGAAAAGCTATGGTTGCTGATCTTGAAGAACAGGGACTTTTAGTAAAAGTTGTACCACACAGCCATAATGTAGGTACCCATGACAGATGTCATACAACGGTAGAGCCAATGGTAAAACAGCAGTGGTTTGTTAAGATGGAAGAGCTTGCAAAACCAGCGATCAATGCAATTAAGACCGGAGAGCTCAAGTTTGTTCCGGAAAGGTTTGATAAGATTTACCTTCATTGGCTGGAGAATATCCGTGACTGGTGTATTTCCCGTCAGATCTGGTGGGGACACAGAATCCCGGCATATTATTGTGATGAATGTGGTGAGATGGTTGTAGCAAGAGAAAAACCGGAAGTTTGTCCGAAATGTGGATGCAGGCATATGACACAGGATGAGGATACACTGGATACATGGTTCTCCTCTGCACTGTGGCCGTTCTCCGTACTTGGATGGCCGGAGAAAACAGAGGAACTTGATTACTTCTATCCAACTGACGTACTTGTAACCGGATATGATATTATTTTCTTCTGGGTAATCCGTATGGTATTTTCAGGATATGCGCATACCGGAAAATCTCCGTTCCACACTGTATTTATTCATGGTCTTGTGAGAGATTCTCTCGGACGTAAGATGAGTAAATCTCTTGGAAACGGTATCGATCCGTTGGAGATCATTGACCAGTATGGTGCAGATGCTCTTCGTATGACACTTATTACCGGAAATGCACCTGGTAATGATATGCGTTTCTATAATGAGCGAGTAGAAGCAAGCCGTAACTTTGCCAACAAAGTATGGAATGCATCCAGATTTATCCTTATGAATATGGATGGAAAAGAGATTACTGAGCCTGAAAAAGCGCATTTTGATTCCAGTGACAGATGGATCATGTCCAGATGTAATGAGGTTGTAAAAGAAGTTACAGAGAATATGGATAAGTTTGAACTTGGTATTGCACTTTCTAAAGTGTATGACTTTATCTGGGATGAATTCTGTGACTGGTATATCGAGCTTGCAAAATATCGTATTTATCATGCAGAAGAAAATCAGCAGGCTGCAAATGCAGTACTCTGGACATTGAAAGAGGTATTGAAAAAAGCATTGAAGCTTCTTCACCCATATATGCCATTCGTATCTGAGGAGATTTACAGTAAACTCGTGCCGGAGGAAGAATCATTGATGATGTCTGCATGGCCGGTATATGATGAGTCATGGTGTGACAAGGATGCAGAAGAGATCCTTGAACATTTTAAAGAAATCATTCGAGGAGTACGTAATGTACGTGCTGAGATGAATGTGCCGAATTCCAGAAAAGCGACAATTCATGTTGTATGCGAAGATGAAAAATTGTGCGCTGGTATGGAATGCCTGAAAAATTCTGCGGTTCTGATGGCTGCAGCCAGTGACTTTATTATTCAGGCAGATAAGAGTGGCATTGCAAATGATGCAGTATCTATTGTAGTACCGGATGCAACGGTATATGTACCGCTTGAAGAACTTATTGATTTTGAGCAGGAAATTGAGCGTCTTACAAAAGAGGAGGCTCGTCTTACGAAAGAGATCGCTCGCGCTACCGGTATGCTGAATAACGAAAAATTTGTAAGCAAAGCACCAGAAGCAAAAGTTAACGAGGAACGTGAAAAACTTGAGACATATAAACAAATGATGGCTCAGGTTCAGGAAAGGCTTGAAGGATTAAAAGCTAAGCAGTCATAATAAGGGGACATTATGAAAAAAATTCATTTGAGAAAGCCTGATATCAAAGAGGCGGTTTCGAAACTTAAGAATCTGAAAAAAGAAGATATAAAAACGCAGTGGAGAGAAAGACGTATCCGCCGTGCCAGAATTATTGAAGAAAGAAGAAACAGTGAGTTTTCAAAGAAAATGAAACCGGTTTATAATTTTATGAACCGGTTCTCACTAATCTTCCATGCATTACTGGCGTGCGTGATTAATTTTGCTATAGAAGCAATATCCAGGCATTCTGTTTTTGAGGCATGGAGTTATATGACAGAAACACCGTTTGTATTTTTGTACAATGCCTTCATGATCTTTATGACATTCTCTATAGTATATTTGTTTAAAAGAAGAGTGTTTGTGCGTATTATTATCAGTGTACTCTGGATGGTACTTGGGGTAGCAAACGGGTATATGCTGCTTAAGCGTGTAACTCCTTTTAATGCGCAGGATTTGAAAGTTGCAAAAGATGCGGTATCTTTGATTAATAACTATTTCAATGGATTTGAACTGATTATGCTTACTGTGGGAATCGTTGCAGTTGTTATCTGGGTGATTTCCATGTGGCGGCGTGGAGGTCAGTATGAAGGGAAGATTCACCGTATATGGGCAGTTGTCGGAATTTTGATATGCGCAGTTTTGTACGGAACTTTCACTAATCTGGCAATTGACAAAAGAGTAATTTCTACGTATTTCGGAAATATTGCGTTTGCTTATGAAGATTATGGTCTTCCGTATTGTTTTATGGCAAGTGTATTTAATACTGGAATTAATGAGCCGAATGATTATAATGAAGAGACGATTGCAGAAATCAGTAATAATGGTGACATTACAAAAAGTGAAACCGGACTTAAAGAGGATGAAAGACCAAATATCATCTTTGTTCAGCTGGAATCTTATTTTGATGTAAAAGAAGCTGAATTTTTTACAACATCAAAAGATGCAAGCCCAAATCTTAGAAAAATGTATAAAAATTATTCTTCCGGATATTTTAAGGTACCTTCAGTCGGTGCGGGAACAGCTAACACGGAGTTCGAAGTTCTGACAGGAATGAATCTTCGTTATTTTGGCCCGGGAGAATATCCATACAAAACAGTATTAAAAGAGCAGCAGTGCGAAAGTGCAGCCTCTGCTTTGAGTGCACTTGGATACGGAACTCATGCACTTCATAACAATGGCGGTAATTTTTACAGCCGTGCAAAAGTTTTTGATCATATCGGATTCGACTCTTATACAAGTAAAGAGTTTATGAATATTCTGCAGTTCACGGAAAACGGATGGGCAAAGGACGATATTCTGGTTCAGCATATTATGGAATCTATGGATACAACAAGCGGACAGGACTTTGTATTCTGTGTAAGTCTTCAGGGACATGGAGATTATCCGGAGGAAAAGGTTATAGAAGATCCAGAGATTACTGTTGAAGGAATTGAGGATGAAGCTCTGAAAAATAAGTGGGAATATTATGTAAACCAGGTATATGAGATGGATCAGTTTGCCGGAAATCTTATTGAGGCGATTGAAAAGAGAGATGAACCTACGGTTGTTGTATTTTACGGAGATCATCTTCCGACTTTAGGACTCAAGGCTGAAGATTTAAAAAGCCGATACCTGTATAATACCAATTATGTAATCTGGGACAATATCGGTCTTAAAAAGGAAGATAGAAATATACCGGCATATCAGATTATGGCAGATGTATTTGAACGTCTGGATATACATTCCGGAACAGTGTTTAACTATCATCAGGAGAGAAGACAGACGAAAAATTATCTGGAAGATCTGGAACTTCTGCAGTATGATATGCTTTACGGAAAGCAGTATGTCTACCAGGGAGAAGATATGCCTGTAGAAGAACCGCATATGGTAATGGGTATCAGGGATGTTTCTCTTTCAGATATTGTGGATCATCTGGATGAGGGCTGTAGTCTGTATGGAGAGAATTTTACAAAATCCAGCAAAGTGTTCATAAACGGAGAAAAGCAGAAGAGTACGTTCCTGAATAATACAAGAATTAGCTTGCCTGAGACAAAGATCAATAATGGTGATGAAATAGTAATTGTTCAGATGGGCTCCAGCAATACAGTATTCCGTATGTCTGATAAATATATTTATGAGGACGGAAAGCTTATCTGTCAGGAAGGAACAGGAACAGACAAGACAAAATCGTGGCAGGAACAAACGGATTTAGAAGAATAATAATGGAGCAGTATTATGTCAGATAGATTACCGGGAAATTATAAAGAAGCAGTTGAATATATAGAAGAACTTCCGAGATTTACCAGGAAGCATACGATGGAACACACAAGAGAGTTTTTGAAGCGTCTGGGTAGCCCGGCAAAGGATCGAAAGATTATCCATGTTGCAGGCACAAATGGGAAAGGTTCGGTTTGTGCGTATATGCAGGCGATTTTAGAGGCAGAAGGAAAAAAAACAGGATTTTTCACTTCTCCTCATCTTGTGAAGATTAATGAAAGAATTCAGCTTGACAGGGAACCGGTCAGCGATGAGAAATTTTATCAGGCATTTTTGAAAACATTGAATGTTGTGAAAAAGATGGAGGAGGATGGACTTTCTCATCCATCTTATTTTGAATTTCTTTTCGGAATGGGAATGTCTGTATTTGAGGAATCAGATGCGGAGTATATTATTCTGGAAACGGGACTCGGAGGGAGACTGGATGCGACAAATGCCCCTCAAAAGCCATTTCTCACAGTCATTACATCTATTAGTCTCGATCATACGGATATTCTGGGTGATACAATTGAGATGATTGCGTTTGAAAAAGCAGGTATCATAAAAGAAGGAGTGCCGGTTTTCTTTGATGGAAGCAGTCAGGTTGCATCGGACGTGATTCGTCGGATTGCAGAAGAAAAAAGTGCGCCTTGTAGAGAAATCACGAATCGTGCGTTTGAAATTAAGGAAGTTAACAGGAATCATATTGCATTTTCGAGAAAGAGTGCGTATAGTAAAGATACTATGTGGCATGTTCCGGGATGTGGTATTTATCAGGTGATGAATGCGGAAATTGCGATTCAGGCAATGGAATATGCACTGGCTGGAGAAATGATTCATATAGACAGATGGAGCAATGCAGTTGCATCAATGAAATGGGAAGGTCGTATGGAGCTTGTAGCACCGCATTTCACTGTTGACGGGGCACACAATCTTGGAGCGCTTTCTGAGTTCGCAAAAAGTCTTTGCGCTATTTCTCCTAATATGCAGGAAGATAAAATGCCTGTAATTATCTTTTCGGCTGTATCAGATAAAAAATATGAACAGATGATAGAGTCTTTATGCAGTGAAGTACCGGCAAAGGCCTATATTGTGGCAGAAATTGAGGACAGACGCAGAGTTTTGGCAGAAGAGCTTGCCGGACTGTTTCAAAAATATACTGACCGGCCGGTGTATGTGCGTAAAGGAATAGATGAAGCAATACATACAGCCTATGAACTTAGAGGGGACAGCGAGATTTATTGTCTCGGTTCTCTTTATCTGGTGGGTATGGTTAAAAAATATTTGTCAGGAGGCGGTAAAGATGTTAGATTTTGAAGAAGAATTAAAGAAATTTCAGCCAAGCCTGGAAGTAGAAGACATTGAAGGGGCAGTTTATCAGGAAGATTTGACCGATATGACAGATATTCTGCGAGAGATGATTGAACAGACGAAATAGTGGGGAGTAAAGAGGTTATACAGTTAATGGATTATACGACAAAGCTAATGTATCAGTCGAATTACTGGTACAATGATGGGCTGAAGAAGGCAAATATCCGGGATTTATCCGGAGCGATAGCTTCTCTTCGGCGTAGTTTACAATATAATAGAGCAAATATAGCGGCCAGAAATCTTCTCGGACTTGTTTATTATGGACGAGGAGATGTTGTCGAGGCACTTGTCGAGTGGATTCTCAGTAAAAACTTTCAGTCACATGACAATATTGCCAATTATTATATCAGTAAGATTCAGGAGGTTCCAGGTGAACTTGAGGCGGTGAATCAAGCTGTGAAAAAGTTTAATCAAAGTCTTGAATTTGCGAAAAAGGGCGGCGAAGACTTGGCAATTATACAGCTGAAAAAGGTAGTAGCTTCTCAACCGGCTTACGTAAAGGCACATCAGCTTCTTGCGCTTTTATATATCCAGACAGAACAGTATTCTCTGGCAAGAAAAGAGCTTCGGACAGCTCATAAGCTTGACACTACTGATGAGATTACTTTGCGCTATATGCATGAGATTACTCAAATGCGTAAAGCCAGACCGACAAAAGCAAGAGACAGGGGAGACAAGGATTCAGATCAGCAGACGGTTACTTATAATATTGGAAATGAGACGATCATTCAGCCTCTTTCTTCTAATTACAAAGAAAATTCAGGACTTCATACGATTATTAATATTGCAATCGGTGTGCTTGTCGGTGTAGCTGTAATGTGGTTTCTTGTTATGCCTGCGGTGACTTCTACGAGGCAAAAGAAACTGAATGAGCAAACGGTCGCGTTCAGTGATAAAATTGCGACACAGGAGTCACAGATCAGTGCACTTAAGACAGAGCTTGAAGAATATCGTGCTAACAGTGAGGAAGACGAGACAGCGAGGGCAACAGCAGAGTCCACTAAGGAAAGTTATGAAGCCGTCATGAACGTTTCCAAACATTTTAAGGCAGAAGATATGAGTGATAAAGGAATGCTGGAAGAGATGTTAAAAATAGATCCGGATTCTCTCGGCACAGTTGGAAGAGAGATGTATGATGAGGTCGCAGATACGCTGTATCCCCGTATGTGTGAGAAGCTTTATGATTCAGCAAAGAGTGAATATGATGCTGAAGATTACGACAGTGCGCTGAATGATCTGGAACAGATTGTTGCAATGGATAAGACATATGAGGATGGAAAGGCCTGGCTTATGCTTGCACAGACTTATGAGAAAAAAGGGAAAAAGGACGAAGCAAAAGCTCAATATGAGAAGATTGCTGATGAGATGGAGGGAAAGGAAGTGGCTTCCGACGCGGCGAAGGCACTTGAGAATTTTAATAATTAAATCATTAGATAAACTTTGATACGAATGAAAAGGGTATGCGAAAGATGCATATCCTTTTTATTTTATATAACAAAAACAAGGAGGGAGTATATGAAGTATCAAGTACAGGAAAATTGTCTTACGATTTTTCTTCCTCATGAGATTGACCATCATAATGCGGAGGAAATCAAAAAGGAGTCTGACCATTTAATAGAAAAAAATCATATTCGGTATGTGATTTTTGACTTTGCAGACACTGATTTTATGGATAGCTCAGGAATCGGAGTCATTATGGGGAGATATAAAAGAATTTTTATGCTGGGAGGAGAAGTGTGCGCTGTGCATGCAAATGAGAGAATGAAAAAGATATTGACAATGTCAGGAGTGACAAAAATCATGCAGATATATGAGGAGGAAAAGTAAATGGGAAACACGAATGAAATGCAGGTAATTTTTGACAGCCGTTCTTCAAATGAATCATTTGCCAGAGTGACAGTTGCTTCTTTTATGACATCTTTAAATCCGACGGTCGAAGAAGTATCAGACGTAAAAACTGCCGTATCTGAAGCTGTGACAAATGCAATTATTCATGGATATGACAATGAGATACATAATATTTATATCAAATGTCGTACAGAAGGGAATACTTTGTACCTGGAGGTACGTGATGAAGGGAAAGGAATAGAAAACATCAGTCAGGCTATGGAGCCGCTTTTTACGACCAGACCGGAACAGGAACGTTCGGGAATGGGATTCTCTTTTATGGAAGCATTCATGGATAAAATAGAAGTAATTTCAGAACCGGGAAAAGGGACAACCGTTAAAATGGAAAAAACAATCGGTAAAGGACGAAAAATATGGACCGAACAATCGCTTTAATACAGAAATCTCACGAAGGGGATGAAGAGGCGAGAACACAATTGGTGAAAGAAAATGCCGGACTGGTATGGTGCATTGTTAAACGTTTCTATAATCGGGGTGTGGAGGCGGAAGATTTATTTCAGATAGGAAATATTGGACTATTAAAAGCAATTGATAAATTTGATGTCAGTTTTGAGGTGAAATTTTCAACCTATGCGGTTCCGATGATAACAGGTGAAATCAAAAGATTTTTGCGTGATGATGGAATGATTAAAGTAAGCAGATCTTTGAAAGAACTTGCTTATAAAGTTTATATTTGTCAGGAAAAACTGCAGGAAGCATGGGGAAGAGAACCCACAGTAGAAGAAATAGCCAAAGAGCTTAATATCACAGCTGAGGAACTTACAATGGCACTTGAGGCAAGCGGTGACATAGAATCTTTACAAAAACCAATCTATCAGAAAGATGGACAGGAAATCCGTCTCATGGACAAGCTGCAGGACAAGCAGAAAGAGGAAGAAAGAATTCTTGACCATATGTTATTGGGGGATCTTTTGATGTCGTTAGACCAGAAGGAAAGACAGTTGATCTATCTGAGATATTTTGCTAACAGGACACAGACACAGGTAGGAAAAGAACTTGGAATCTCCCAGGTGCAGGTCTCACGAATGGAAAAAAAGATATTAAAGCAGATGAGGGAACGCATTGTATAAGTTTTTGTTTTAATGAGTGTGCATATTTTTGTAATATCAGTACATACTAGAATAAAAACGAAGGAAGGTGCCTGATATGGATGAAGCGAGAAAAAAACTTCGGATATGTCTGATATTTATTGTGGCAATAGCTGTAATCATAGGAATGATTTACTTTTTCAGTGATATGAGAAATAAAAATGATGTAAGTGAAGGAACGTTAGTAAGGCAGATTGAAACAGGAACGCTCCAGGAAAAGGGAAACCTGACCGGGAGGTAGCTATGGCGTCAAATATTGATACAATTTATATCAAAGCTGATCGTAATGTGGAGATTACAAAGCCTGAGGTGACGCTGGGAGATGTGATCAGTATTGAGTGTTCAAACAGAGCCATAGTTTCCAGAGTAAAAACTTTAAAACTGTATAAATTCCACCATACGGATAATAAGAACCAAAACAGAGTAGCTGTTTCAATTTTAAAAGTAATTGCGTGTATTCACGAAATCTATCCCAATGCTGATATACAGAGTGTAGGAGAACAGGATTTTATCGTTACGTATGAACAGCAAAAATCTCCAAATAAGTTTTTTCATTGTCTGAAAGTGACTGCAGTGGTTTTGATCACTTTTTGCGGAGCGGCTTTTTCAATCATGGCTTTTAATAATGATGTAAATGTGACAAAACTGTTTGGGCAAATTTATGAGCTTGTAACAGGGACTAAATCGGATGGATATACTGTTCTGGAATTTACCTACTGTGTTGGAATTATTATAGGCATTCTTACATTTTTTAATCATTTTGGAAAGAAAAAATTCACAGTGGATCCAACACCAATGGAAGTGGAGATGCGCTTATATGAAAATGATATTCAGACAACATTAATTGAAGATAATGCAAGAAAGGAGAAAGAGCTGGATGTTTGGAAGTCAGATCATACTGGCAATTCTCGGGTTTAGCGCCGGAGTAGCCGCTGCCGCAGGGCTGTTTTCTTTCATTATCGGACTTGGTGTTGTATCAGATTTTGCAGACCGTACTCATACAGGAGAGCATATTTTGCTCTATGAAGACAGCATCGCGCTGGGGGGAATAATTGGAAATATTTTTATAGTTTACCAATTATCTGTACCAGGAGGTGGATGGATGGTCCCGTTATTCGGATTATTTGCAGGAATATTTGCAGGCTGTTGGGCAATGGCACTGGCTGAAATATTGAACATATTTCCGATTTTCATCAGGCGTGTAAAACTGCTTCGATGCATTCCGTATATCATTCTTGCAATGGCGATTGGTAAAGGAATAGGTGCACTTATATTTTTTTATAACCGATGGTAATAATTTCTCAGGAGGAAACACAGATGGATAGAAAAAAACAGCAGGAAGCATATGAAAATTATGTAAAACAGAAAACGCCGGTTCACAATCTGCCGTTGAATATGATGAAGGCTTTTATTACAGGAGGTATAATCTGTACGATAGGGCAGTTCATATTGAATTATTGTGGGAAACTTGGACTTGATAAGGATATATCCGGAAGCTGGACTTCAATGGCGCTGATTTTAATCAGTGTCATTCTTACCGGATTAAATATCTATCCCCGAATCGCAAAATGGGGAGGGGCAGGAGCATTGGTCCCGATTACAGGTTTTGCTAATTCAGTGGCGGCTCCCGCAATCGAATATAAAAAAGAAGGACAGGTTATGGGAATAGGATGTAAGATTTTTACAATTGCAGGACCGGTGATATTATATGGTATTTTTACCAGCTGTCTTCTGGGAGTATGTTATTGGATTATGAAAATTGCAGGAATTGTTTGATAAAGGCGGGTGGAAACTATGATACAGGGATTACAGAGTATTGCATTTAAAGAATCACCATATATCGTGTCCAGTGCGTCTGTCGTTGGGAAAAAAGAGGGTGAAGGACCGATTGGGAAGATGTTCGATATTGTAGAAAAAGAAAACCTTTTTGGGGAAGATACCTGGGAAGCAGCAGAAAGCACCATGCAGAAAGAGGCATGTATCCTTGCGATTGGAAAGGCACATATAGAAAAAGAAGACGTGAAATTTTTGTTTGGAGGAGATCTTTTGCGTCAGGGAATTGCTACATCACTTGGAACAGCAGATTTGAATATTCCCATGTTCGGACTGTTTGGCGCCTGCTCGACATCAGGAGAGGCGATTGCTCTCGCGGCAATGAGTGTTTCAGCCGGTTATGGAGATTATATGCTGGCTGTGACTTCAAGCCATTTTGGAAGTGCGGAGAAAGAATTTCGTTTCCCGTTAAGCTATGCGAATCAGAGACCTTTATCGGCTCAATGGACAGTGACAGGGAGTGGTGCATTTTTAGTAGGGAAAAAGAGAAGCCATGTCAGGATTTCCGGTGTTACAATTGGAAAAATTATTGACTATGGACTGAAAGATTCGCAGAATATGGGCGCATGTATGGCACCTGCTGCATGTGATACGATTGTACGCCATATGAAAGATTTTGATCGTTCACCTGAGGATTATAGCAGAATTATAACAGGTGATCTCGGATATGTAGGTCAGAGCATTTTGTTTGATCTGATGCGTGGAAAGGAAATCGACATAAAAAAGAATCATATGGACTGTGGAATGCTGATTTTTGATCAGAACAGGCAGGATACTCATGCAGGTGGCAGTGGATGTGGATGTGCGGCCAGTGTATTATCTGCTTATATTTTACCTAAAATTGAAAGTGGGGAATGGAAGAGAGTTCTGTTTGTTCCTACAGGTGCTCTTATGTCAACAGTCAGCTTTAACGAAGGAGCCAGTGTGCCGGGGATTGCTCATGGGGTTGTTTTTGAACACTGTTAAAAGGAGGACATTATGGATTATATAAAAGCGTTTATTGTTGGCGGTCTGATCTGCGCACTTGTACAGATTCTTCTTGACCGGACGAAATTAATGCCGGGAAGGGTCATGGTGCTGCTGGTGTGTACAGGAGCAGTGTTAGGCGCACTTCAGATATACCAGCCGTTTCAGGATTTTGCAGGTGCAGGAGCAAGCGTTCCGCTGATTGGATTTGGAAATCTTTTGTGGAAAGGTGTAAAAGAAGCTGTTGATAAAGAAGGATTTATAGGAGTTTTTATCGGTGGGTTTAAATCCAGCGCAGTAGGAATATCGGCGGCACTGATTTTTGGATATATCGCTTCTCTGATTTGTGAACCTAAAATGAAAAAATAGCCATTTTTATTATTGTTTTCTGAGTCATTACATGATATTGTAAATATTGTTAAGTATTTGTTAAGAATTACGTAGGAGGAAAACAATGGAGTACCTGAATATAGTCATACCATTTGCCGGTGGGCTGGGAATGTTCATCTATGGTATGCAGATTATGGCTCAAGGTCTTGAAAATGCAGCAGGAAATAAGATGAAATCACTGCTGGAGGTATTGACAAAGAATAAATTAATGGGTGTATGTCTGGGTGCGGCAATTACAGCGGTTATACAGAGTTCATCCGCAACTACAGTCATGGTAGTTGGTTTTGTAAATGCAGGTTTGATGAATCTGACGCAGGCGATGGGAATTATCATGGGTGCCAATATTGGTACGACTGTTACAGGATGGCTGGTATCATCCGTGGAGTGGGCAGAATTTTTAAGCCCGGAGAGCCTTGCACCAATTGCGGTGATTGCCGGAGTTGTTGTGATGATGACCGGAAAACGTCGAACAACAAAAGATATTTCAAGTATTATTATTGGATTTGGTCTTCTGTTTATAGGTATTTCTACGATGTCTTCGGCCGTTGAACCTTTAAAAGAGATGGAAGCTTTTGTGAATCTTTTTGTTGTCATTGGCAAGAATCCGTTCCTTGGAATTTTAACGGGTGCACTTGTGACAGCGGTTATACAGAGTTCATCCGCATCGGTTGGTATTTTACAGAGTCTTGCTTCGGCCGGACTTGTACCGTTCAGCGCAGCGATTTATATTATCATGGGTCAGAATATAGGTACATGTGTGACTGCAATTTTATCAAGTCTCGGTGCCAAGAAGAATGCAAAGACAGCAGCGCTTATGCATCTTCTGTTTAATATTATCGGTACGGTATTATTCTGTGTGCTGGCAATCGTGTATTTCACAGTTCTGAATCCGGCAGCCGGACTCGGAACAATTACACAGACACAGATCAGTTTGGTGCACACAGTATTTAACGTTGGCACGACAGTCCTGCTTTTCCCGGCATCTAATCTGATTGTAAAACTTGCGAAGAAAATCGGGAATGTTGATGAAGCAGAGCAGGAAAAAGGAAAACTCTATCTGGACGAGCGTGTTCTTCAGACACCAGGTATCGCTTTACAGTCTACCTGGAATGAAACAATCCGTATGGGTGAGCTGGTACTTCAATCTATGGAGGCAGCAAGAAATGTTTTGTTCACACAGGATTCGGAGGCTATTTCTATTCTGAAAGAAGACGAAGATACTGTTGATAAGATGTGCGCAGGAATTACAGATTATGCAATCAAATTAAGTGGTATGCAGATCAGTGAACGTGAACATAAAAGTGTATCACATCTTCTGCAGATATTATCAGATATTGAGCGTGTAAGTGACTATTGCGAGAATATTTCTGAATATGCAGAGACGCTTGCAGAGAAGAAAGTTGCATTTTCAGAGATAGCAAGAGAGCACATGAGCGAAATTATGGCAGAGACAATTGACAGCTACAGATTTGCACTTGAATCGCTGAAAGACAAGAGCCATGAAAAAGCGCTGAAAGTTATTGAGAAAGAAACAATCATTGATGATCTGGAGATAAGACTCCGTACGAAACATATTGAGCGTCTTGCAAATAATCAGTGTAATACTGAGGCGGGAATTGTTTTCCTGGATGCATTAGTAGGTCTTGAGCGTATTTCGGATCACGCGAGAAATATTGCGGAAGAGGTCCTTGAAGGAGAAGCATAGATTAATTTATATTAAAAATTTATATTAAAAAAGTAACAGGCAGCTTTTGGCTGCCTGTTATTTATTACGCCATTTTTCAATATCTTCTTTATAGGAATCTTCAATCCATGTAAGAGCCTGTTCAAGTCCCTCAGAAGAAAAAGGAAATTCCTCCCATGTTTTATCTTCTTCAGGAGTCTTTTCAAAACACCATGGCTCTGGATAAATGCAGACTTTAATCTTATCGTCGGCACCAATCAGATAAAACCGCATTCCCGCATGGGACCCGCTGTAACTTTCTTTTTTTAAAAAATTTATGGATAGACCTGGTGTATAAATCATGAGATTTGCTCCTTTATTTATATCGTTACTGCATATCTTATCACAAAGTAAAATTTGATGCAATCTTAAGAAAACCTTTCGCTTTTCTATTAAAAGTATTCCAATTTGTATGATAGGCTTGAATTATCAAAAAATTAAGAAAGGATAGAGTGAATGTGCAGACGACAGAATGTGTAATCCAGGTAAGAAACTTGTACAAACTGTATAGAGTGGGAGATGAAATAGTACGTGCACTGGATGGTGTAGATTTTGACATTTATGAAGGTGAATTCTGTGCGATTGTCGGAACTTCAGGCTCAGGGAAATCAACACTGCTGAATATGCTTGCAGGTCTGGAAAAACCCACAAAAGGAACTGTAGTAATCGGCAACCAGCATATAGAGAAATTAAAGGAAGATGAGTTGGTAAAGTTCAGAAGAAATAATGTAGGATTTATTTTTCAGTCTTTTCACTTACTTGGAACATTGAATGCACTGGAAAATGTAGCTCTTCCACTATCTTTCAGAGGAGAATCAAAAAATGTGCGTTTGAAAAAGGCAGATCAGATGCTTGAACTTGTGAATCTTAAAAAGCATAAAAAACATATGCCAAATCAAATGTCCGGTGGACAGCAGCAAAGAGTAGGAGTGGCAAGAGCATTAGTGGTGGAACCAAAGATCATTTTTGCAGATGAACCGACGGGGAATCTTGATTCACATACATCGAAAGAAGTTATGGAATTGATGCAAAGGGTGGTTAAGGAGCAGAAAAAGACGCTGGTCATGGTTACACATGATAATCAGCTTGCATCCTATGCAGACAGAATATTTCACATCAGTGATGGAAAGATAATTAAAATTGAGAAGAATGATAGCACGAGGGAGGAAACAGATAATGAGTGAGTGGAAGAAAAAAATAAAGACTATTACAGCGATAATGCTTGCGATACTGGTGATAGGAACCGGACAGATGACATCCGGAGAGAGGGATGTGAAAGCATCGGATATTACGGAATCACAGATAGATATTTCTGTGCCGGATAATAAGGTACCAACGTATGAGTATAATAAAGCACAGGATTTTCTTTTAAATATAACAAATACCGGAATAGAAGATATTAAGAATTTTGTGATAGAACCGGTACTGGAGAAGGATGATAATCAAAAATGGCCATTCAAGACAGACTATCAGAATTATGCTGTTAAGGTTGATAAATTGGAAGCAGAAAAAACAGTGCAGGTAAAGTTTAATTTTACAGAGAGAGATGATATTCCTACGGCAAGATATACAATACATTTTGAGTATACAGCAGATAACGGTATTTCTGGAAGCAATTCTTTCTATGTTAATACAACAGCCAAACCTGTCGAAAATAAGAAACAGGATACTAATAATAACAAGAAAAGCAAGGTGAAATCGCCAAAATCATCAAATGGTGCAAGTGCAGGTGGATTTTCTAATGACGGGGCTATTTATTCAGACGGTGGCGGTGGAGAAATTTCAGATGGCTCCATTCCACGTGTAATTGTAACCGGATTTAGCACTAATCCCGAAAAAGTAAAAGCCGGGAGTGATTTTACTCTCACGATTCATTTAAGAAATACATCTAAAAAAACCAGAGTAAAAAATATGCTTTTTGATCTTACATCTCCTGAAGAAGGAATGGATGAACAGACGACCGCACCGGCATTTCTTCCCTCATCAGGCTCCAGCTCCATTTACTTAGAGGGGATGAAAGCAGGTGGAACAGCAGATATTTCTATAAAATTAAATGCAAAATCTGATCTTTTGCAAAAGCCTTATAGTGTAGAACTCAGTATGAAATATGAGGATGCTAATAGTAATTCCGTAGAGACAACATCGAGTATTTCTATCCCTGTAAAGCAGGATGCAAGGTTTGAATTCAGCGATTTTGAAATCAATCCGGAGAGTATTGCTGTGGACGATGAGGCAAATGTTATGTGCAATCTCTATAATCTTGGAAGAATCAAGCTTTACAATGTAAAAGCAGTATTTGAAGGAGAGGGGATTGAAAAAGAGGAAATTTTTGTGGGGAATGTCGAATCTGGCGCGACGGCTTCAATTGATGCCATGTTAAAGGGAATACAGGCGACAGAAGGACCGGTACCTGTGACAATGACGATGAGCTATGAAAATGAAGAAGGAGAGGTGTCTACCGAAGAGAAAGAACTCATGCTTGAAGTTACAGAGGCAGTAGATGAATCTATGGACATGGATATGGCAATTGAGGAAGAACCGAAAGGAGGTTTTCCGGTGATTCCTGTTATAGCTGCCATCGTACTTTTGGGAATCACAGCAGCAGTTATTATTATGAAGAAGCGCAGGAAAAAGAGAAGTATGGATGAAGAGGAGGAACTTTTGTATGAATTGGATGGATCTTCTGAGGATGAGCGTCAGTAATCTGCGCAGAAGAAAATTACGTACTTTTCTCACTGTACTTGGAGTAGTCATCGGAACAGCGTCTATTGTTGTTATGATTTCATTAGGCCTTGGTATGCAGCAGGCAATGTATCAGGAAATTGAGCAGTATGGTGGACTCACCACAATAAAAGTTTATGGGGCTCAAAGTGAAGACGGTATGATGTATTATGGCGGTGACTCTCAGGAAGAATCAGAAAAATACATGGATGATGCCTGCATTGAAGAGCTGAAAAAGTTAGACCATGTACTGACAGTAGATCCGGTGTATTATATGTCAGGTATACTTTTGAAAGGTTCCTATGAAGGGTATGCGGAGATTCTGGCAATGACGCCAGAAGCACTCAAGGAAAGAAATATAAAGTTGTCAAAAGGACGACTCCCTGAGGAAAACAGTGGACAGCTTGAGCTTGTATATGGCAATCAGGTACTGATGAATTTCTATGAAAAGGGAAGCGGAGAAGGTTATTGGGACACAGGTGAACTTCCGGATATTGATCTGGAAAAGGATTCACTGTTTCTGATTTTGGATCAGAATTCTTATTATTCCAGCAGTGATGGAATGTCTATGGATATGGGTATGCAGGATGAAGACGGAACTGTAAGTGCAGCAAAACCTGCACAAAAGCATGTAGTACGGGCCTGTGGTCTTGTGGCAGGCGGTGCAGAGGACTATAATGCAAACAGCTACTACGTATTTTGTGATCTTGAAACATTAAAGAAAGTGCTCAAAAAAGAATTTTCCGGACGAGTTATTCCGGGACAGCCACAGACGAAAAACGGAAAGCCAATGAAGAATTTCTGTTATTCTTATGCTCAACTTAAAGTAGATGATGCTGACAATGTGGCGACAGTATCTAATCAGCTTAAAGAGATGGGATATAATGTTGAAACGAATGCAGAATATATGGATAGTATGAAGAAGCAGATGGCGATTATTCAGGCGGTACTTGGAGGGATAGGTGCGGTGTCTCTGTTCGTAGCAGCAATTGGAATTGCCAATACTATGATGATGTCGATTTATGAAAGAACAAAGGAAATCGGTGTTATGAAAGTGCTGGGCTGCAGTCTTTCCAATATACGTCAGATGTTTCTTATGGAAGCAGCATTTATAGGATTTTTCGGAGGAGTTGTGGGAAATGTTTTGAGTATGCTTATGTCAGTCGTGATAAACCTCCTCGCGGGAAATGCCCAGCTGCTTGATGGTGCGGATATTTCGTACATACCTGTATGGCTTGTTCTTGCTTCTATAGGGTTTGCTATGCTGGTGGGCATTCTTGCCGGATACTTCCCGGCAAAGCGTGCTATGAAATTAAGCCCGCTTGAGGCTATCAGGAATGGATAAGGAAGGATGCTGTCATGTGACAGCATCCTTTTTTGGTCCGGTATTAATTTATCGTTTAAATTTTCGGGGACTTGACCATTCTCCGTATATTTTCTGTTTATTTACGATTCTGTAAGCTCTTACTCTGTAATAGTATGTTTTTCCCTTTGAAGCTGATATCAGTTTGTAAGATCCTGAAGTAGTTTTATAAGTAGATACAATTTCTATGCCTGTCTTGCTTGTAGATTTAGAAATCTGATATCCGGATACATTTTTGATACTTTTCCATTTTACTTTTACTTTTTTTCCCGAGACTGAAGCGGTCGGTTTTTTTACCTGAACAAGTTTTTTCCCTTTTGTTGCTGTTGTAATTGAAATAGTTTTGTAGCAGGAAGAGGAAGTACCATAATATTTCGTCCCATCTATTTCATAGTAAGGAGTCACTTTAAACGAGTATTTTTGGTTTGCTTTCAGGCTGCCTTTGATATAATTAAGGTTCTTTGTATTTGCAAGAAGTTTGTAGGATGAAGCACCTGATACTTTCCACTCTATTCTATACCCGCTTGCTCCGGATTTTTTATCCCAGGAAAGAAAAATCTGGTTACCATATTGATAGCAAATAACAGATAAATTGGATGGTTTGTTTGGAACGATTACATATTCGAATGTTTCCCCACCGGAGAACTTGTCACCTGGAATTACTGTAACATAGTAGCGGCCGATTTCACGACTGGAAGAGGATGAATATGACAAAGTATAATCAGTCCCTTCCTGAAGGAAATTTCCATTTTCATCTGTAACGGTAATGGTTGGTTTACATTGTGAACCGGTATATACAAGAATAGATGAAGAAAGACTGCATGCTAATTCTGACTTTTTTTCTTCTGATTCAGGATCTTCTTCTAATTCGACCTGATTGCTGGTAATTCGGATATTCTGGAGAGCTATATCAGGAGATGAAACAGAGGAAATAAGGTAACTATTACTTGTTGCAGAATATCTGAATGTAGTTACGGCTCCACCGGAAAAATCTGTTACCAGGTAATTATCAAACAGGGTGGCATTATCACTGACTTCAATTCCGCCATAGGTATCCCGACCGGAAGTGGAGACATTAAGTATTCCTCCGTTGACAAGTGATATATGTGAATCATAGGGTTCCCCTGCACCCCATAAAAAACTTTCACCGGAAGTGGTACAGTTAACAACTCCTCCGTTTACTTTAAGCCTTGTGTTCTGATTAAAAAACCAAAATCCTGTTGTTGTTGCATTAACATTTAAAACAGCATCTTTTTTGACAAGAATATTACTTCCGTTTCTGTCATTTATCTTATTTATTGTGATGGTTCCGCTTAAGATGTCCATAATGGTTGGAAATGTTTGGTCTATACTCAGTGAGCCGGAACCGGTAAACTGTACCTTATATAATAAATGATCAGTATAGCCAAGGACTACATGTTCAGCTGTGTTTGTTCCAGTCAAATCAATCGTCAGTATCTGTCCGTCACTTTTAGATAAATCTGGGAAATAATATATGATTCCATCACTTTTGTTATAATTGTTTAGAGACAAAGTTCCGTTCCCGTCATACTCCCAATTATCGCCGGAAGCTGACTCATAAAGCGAATAGTAGTTGCCGTCTACATATAATTGTGCTGATCGGGTGCTACTTCCGTCCGCTTTGACTGACAGAGTAAAGCACATACAAAAAATCCAGCATAAAGTAAGTGCTGAACATAAGGATACAATTATTTTTTTCATTCTTTAAGACCCCCATTCTATTGTATATATGATGTTGGGATCAAAAACTCCCAACTGTGATACCTACGGACTGTTTCGTGCTTTGTACTCCCTGGTATCATATATATTATTTTAAAGTATTGAATTTAGGAGGTCAATAAAAATAAAGCTGAGTTTTACCTCAACTTTACTCTTCAATCACGTGTATTTCCAGATAATCAAAATCAATAGAATCCACAAAGTTGTCCTGATAGAATCTTGCCTTCGCATGTCGCTTGAACTCGTCAATCGTTGATTCCAGCCAGATTGGTTTACTTAAGTCGAACACATAACAGATTTCATCCAATGCATGGAAGATCTTATGTGTTCTTGTATCATCAGAATCATCGCAGATAACAGTGTCCTTTATCATACGATTATCTTTGAATTCTTTGCCCCACAAACGAAACATCCTTGTACCTCGCTTTCAGTAAAATTGCAGATATAGTATATCCCAATTCGTATGAGGTGTCCAGATAAAGCTTGATTTGAGAAGTGTAATATGATAGAATTTTGCAGATGACAAGACACTTGACAAAACAGGAAAAGGATGAGGAGTTAACAATGGAAAGATTAAAAAAGACATTGGACAGAGTTTTTATTGAGGGTTTGAGTGCTATGGCACAAGGACTGTTTGCAACTTTAATCATAGGAACAATTATTCAGCAGATTGGATCGCTTATCGGTGGAAATATCGGTGATATGATCTTTGCTATTGGAAAGGTCGCTGCATCTCTTACAGGAGCAGGTATTGGCGCAGCAGTTGCTTACAGATTTAGAGAGAGTCCGCTGGTTGTCGTATCTGCAGCTACAGCAGGTATGGTTGGCGCATTTGCCAGTAAGCTTCTTGCAGGTACAGTATTAGTTGAAGGTACGATGGTCTATGCGGGACCGGGGGAACCTTTAGGAGCGTTTATTGCAGCATATGTAGGCATCTTCTTTGGACATCTGGTATCAGGTAAGACAAAAGTGGATATTCTGGTGACACCTCTTGTTGCGATCGGAACAGGTTCTTGTGTAGGACTGATACTTGGACCACCGATTTCAGGATTTATGTCATGGCTAGGTTCCCTGATTAACTGGGGGACAGAACAACAGCCATTCCTTATGGGAATAGTTGTATCTGTACTTATGGGAATGATTCTTACATTGCCAATCAGCTCAGCGGCGTTGGGAATTATTCTGAATCTTTCAGGCCTTGCAGCAGGTGCAGCTACTATAGGCTGCTGCTGTAATATGGTAGGGTTTGCAGTAGCAAGCTATCGGGAAAATAAAGTAGGAGGTCTTCTGGCTCAGGGAATAGGAACTTCTATGCTTCAGGTACCAAACATTGTCAGAAAACCAATTATATGGCTTCCTGCAATTTTATCCAGTGCAATATTGGGACCGGTTGGAACAATGATTCTTCACATGACAAGTAACGCAACAGGATCCGGTATGGGAACTGCAGGACTGGTGGGACAGATTATGACATGGCAAACGATGGTTCAGGCTGAGTCTCCGCAGATTGTATTGATTAAGATACTTGTTATTCAGATTATCCTTCCGGCAATAGTTACACTGGGAATTTCAGAATTTATGAGAAAAAAAGGCTGGATCAAATTTGGAGATATGAAACTCGATATGTAATGTAAATTCAAAGGGAGGTATATTTATGCTGGGCACTGGAAAAATCCATGTATATTATGGTCATGGAAAAGGAAAAACAACCGCAGCTGTAGGTCAGATTATAAGGGCTGCAGGAAGCGGGCTGAAAGTGCTGGTGTTTCAGTTTCTGAAAGACAATTCCTCCAGTGAGAGGGCAATTTTAGAGCAGATTCCTAATGTTACCTGTCTTCCCGGCAGGGAGCCGGTAAAGTTTTACAGTCAGATGAACGGTCCGGAACGTGTGGAATTGAAGAAATATAATACAAAAGCACTGGACGAAATTATCAAGTTTTGCGGACCTTTTGACATCCTTCTTTTAGATGAAGTACTCTGTGCTGTTCAGTTAGATGTCTTGAATGAAGACAAATTATTAAGCTTTTTAGAGCATAAACCGAGAGGACTTGAGATTATCCTGACAGGTCATGAGGTGACAGAAAAAGTACTTAATATTGCCAATTATGTCACAGAGATGAAGAAGGTCAAACACCCATTTGACGCGGGTTTGACGGCTCGCGCGGGAATTGAATATTAATTATAATATGTTTATTAAATAATATAGATAGACAAGACACAAAACTCCATTCTATGGTATAATCCAAATAGGTAACTGGCTCTTCGCCATAGAGAGGAGTGATATTATTATGGAGAACGCAATTAAGAATTATGAGGACGTCGACAGTTGGAAGACTATTATGTTTCTCTATAATGCAGCGTTAAAAGAAGTCGGAACTAAGTTGGAGATACTCAATGATGAATTTCAGCATGTTCATAAATATAATCCGATTGAACATATCAAAACCCGAGTAAAAACGCCAGAAAGTATCGTGAAGAAATTAAAACGATATGGATACGAGATTTCAATAGAAAATATGGTCAAATATGTGAATGATATTGCCGGGGTCAGATTGATCTGTTCCTTTTCGTCGGATATATACCGATTGGCTGAGATGATAGGAAATCAAAGTGATTTAAAGGTGCTTTCCATTAAAGATTACATAAAGAATCCAAAAGAAAGTGGATATAAAAGTTACCATATGCTTGTATCGGTTCCCATTTTCTTATCAGATAGTGTCGTTGATACAAAAGTAGAGATACAGATCCGTACAATAGCCATGGATTTCTGGGCAAGCCTGGAACATAAGATATATTATAAGTTTGAGGGGAATGCACCGGAATATATTAGCCGTGAACTCCGCGAATGTGCGGACATGGTATCTACATTGGATGAGAAAATGCTTTCATTGAATGAGGCAATTTTGCAATGTCTGGAAAAGACAGAAAAGTCAGAGTCAGAAGAGGACAGCGAAGAGGATATACCGATTTTGGAATGACAAACTAAGGAGACCTGAGACTATCTCAGGTCTTCTCTTCTGATATAGATAAAATGACTCAGATAGGAGAAAAGCTGTGGAATACAAAGATATATATGAAGGAAAGTTTATTGACAGACCAAACAGATTCATTGCCCATGTGGAAATAGACGGGTGTGCAGAGACAGTACATGTGAAAAATACAGGAAGATGTGCCGAATTATTAAGGCCGGGTGCGACTGTATACATACAGGATAGCAAAAAAACCGAGCGAAAGACCAGATGGGATTTGATTGCAGTAAAGAAAAAAGATAAAATGATCAATATGGATTCCCAAATACCGAATAAAGTAGTAAGGGAATGGATTGAAGACGGAAATTTTGCACAAGATGTTGTGACGATACGTCCGGAATATACATATGGAAATTCAAGATTTGATCTGTATGTTGAGACAGAGAAAAGAAAAATCTTTATTGAAGTAAAAGGCGTAACACTGGAAGAGAACGGGGTTGTCAGATTTCCGGATGCGCCAAGCGAACGTGCGGTAAAACATGTAAAGGAATTGGAACGTGCGGTAAGAGAAGGCTATGATGCATATGTGTTTTTTGTTATTCAAATGAATGATGTGAGATATTTTACCCCCAATACAGAAACGCACCCACAATTTGCAGAGGCATTGAAAGAAGCGGCAGAGGCTGGCGTGAAGGTCATTGCCTATGATTGTCAGGTGGAAAGTGACAGTATCTGCATTGATAAAGAAGTTCCGGTAGTATTAGACAATCCGATTTTCTATGAAATGAGAGATCCGTTAATTTCGTGGTATCAAAAAAATAAGAGAAAGCTTCCATGGAGAGAGGATCCGACACCGTATAAGGTGTGGGTGTCAGAAATCATGCTGCAACAGACGAGAGTTGAAGCAGTAAAACCATATTATGAGAGATTTTTAAGAGAGCTTCCGACAGTGGAAAGTCTGGCAGAAACTACGGAAGACAAACTTTTGAAATTATGGGAAGGTCTGGGGTATTATAATCGTGTTCGCAATATGCAAAAAGCGGCACAGCAGATTATGATTGATTATGAGGGAAAGTTTCCTATAACATATGAGGGAGTTAGCTCTTTGAAAGGAATTGGAAGCTATACTGCCGGAGCAATCTGTTCTTTCGCTTACGGATTGGCAACACCTGCAGTTGATGGGAATGTGCTGCGAGTGGTTACTCGTCTGACCGGAGATGACGCAGATATTATGAAACAAAGTACCAGAAAACGTATAGAAGCAATGTTGGCAAAGGTCATTCCGTCATCGGCATCAAGCGATTTTAATCAGGGATTGATTGAACTCGGGGCAATTGTATGTGTGCCGAATGGCAAACCAAAATGTGAAGAATGTCCGTTGGCTTTTTTATGTCGGGCCAGAAAAGAAGGGAGTATAGATAAGTACCCGGTTAAATCAAAGAAAAAAGAGAGAAGAGTTGAGAAAAAAACTGTGATAGTTTTTTTTGACGGAGAAAATATGGCAATCAATAAACGAAAGACAGAAGGGCTTCTGGCCGGACTTTATGAATTGCCTAATGTGCCCGGACATTTAAATGCAGATGAGGTTGTTGAGTATAGTAAAAGCATAGGACTTATGCCTGTACGAATAGAAAAACTTACGGATGTAAAGCATATATTCAGTCATGTGGAATGGCATATGAAAGGATATTATGTAAAGGTAGATGAACTTGAAAAGACAAATGAGAAGAACTTTCTATTTATTCATCCTGAAGAAATAGAAAAAGAATACCCAATTCCTTCTGCATTTGAAAAATATATGGATATATGGAAATAAAAATGGTCAGCTTAAAGCCGACCATTATTTTCTCTCATGAATTTGTATTCTGCAACAGAACGATCGAAGCCCTCAATGTGTGTGTAGAACCACTGGATTACGTTCTTTTCAACTTTTTCTACAAAAGCATCTGACGGACCTTCTTCTTCCTGAAGCATTTCGTCTAGTTCAGTGATTGTCTTTTTGAAGTTGTCATGCTGTTCTTTGTGTTTTGCAAATCCAGGATAATCAATTTCTCTCTGGAGCTGTTCTTCTGCGTTAAAGTGGAAGTCGGTATAATCTGCCAGATAATCCAGAGTCTTTACAGCGACCAGTTTTGCATTGCTGTCTTCGCAGCTATCCAGAAGTTTGTTGATTCTGTCAATAAGTTCCTTGTGCTGGGAATCAATAAGTTCATTTCCAGTAATTAAATTTTCACTAAATTCTGCTCTCATTTTAATGCCCTCCTCATTTGATTATTTTTATATTGGCTGATGGGAAAAACGAGTAGCTTTTCTCATCTGAGATGCGTAAACTATTGGATATATAGCACATGCCATTACGAATGCAGCAATCACATCTGTTACAGAATGCTGTTTTAAAAATATAGTCGATAATATAATCAGGATACCGAGAATATAAGTACTGCACCGTACAAGTTTATGTGCCTTTAACTTATCGCTGTGTGAAACGGCAATTAATACACCTAGTGTATTGAACACGTGGATACTGGGTAATACGTTAGTTGGCGTATCTGCTGCATATATTTTCTTTACCATATCAACGAAGATATTATCTCTGGCAAAAACAGTCGGGCGTAAATTCAACCCATTTGGAAAAATCGTACAGACAATCAGGAATAAAGTCATTCCGATAATTAAAAAAGAAATGAGTCTGTAAAAACCGGTTTTATCTGTAAAAAAGAAATATAGTACACTTACTGCCATAAACACAAACCACAGACAATAAGGAATGATAAAAAATTCAATAAATGGAATAAAATCATCCAATGGTGAGTGAATAATGTAGTAGTGAGAGGTTACATGTCTTTCGAGATACATAAACCAGGGCATATAAATAAATGCGTATAAGAATACCCAGGCATGACGGTATTTTTTTATAAATTCTTTTGATTTCTCAATAAATTTCATTGAAATTCCCCTTTTCGAGCCTGCTGTTTCTTTGTTCACAAGGGATTATAACATGAAAAAATATATTCAACAATAAAGTTCACTCTTTCTTAATAAATTTCACAGGGTTTTTCAAAAATCCGCATAATTCTTCTGATTCGGGAAAAGTTAAATGATCTCAATAATGTTTGTCAATTTTATGATGTACTAACTGACAATGATGCGTAACTTTTCAGATTCCAGCGCTCCACTAATCTCAGTCTGCAGGAAAACGTCTTCACCATCTGTGTGGACACAGAGTGCTGTCTCGCTTTGGATTTTTGCGCTTTTGCATTGATAAGTGTGGATCCCGCGAAAATATACATGTTTTCCAAAAAAAGCTGTTGGAAGAAGAAACAGAATTTTTAATTTCGATAATCCTTCTATTACGATTAGATCAAGTATGTCATCTCCCGGTTCTGCTTTCGGACAGAACATAAAGCCTCCGCCTTCATATTTTTGATTCATAAAAGCTGCAAAATAAGTTTTGTTAAAGCTTACAGTACGGTTGTTATCTAAAGTGATTGTCATTTTCTGTGGTGTCTGGAGCAGAATGCTCTGGATGGCAACTCCTGCGTAGGATAATTTTCCCAGTTTGACTTTGTTCAGGAAGATTTTTAATTTTGAAAAAGAAATTTTGTGGCAGACTTCCGCATCAAAACCAATTCCGGAACTGACTGCAAAGCGTCTGTTTCCTGAACCATAGTTTAAAGTGCCAATGTTGATATAAGTAAAACGGGAAGGTGACAAAATATGTTTTAGGGATTCCAGTGGATTTGAGGAAAGCTTTAGTCCTCTGGAAAAATCATTGCTTGAACCAATGGGGATATATCCCAGAGTTACGTTTGGTAATTCTGAAATCCCGTTTATAACTTCATTTACAGTTCCGTCTCCTCCAAGTACGATTAAAGTACAATGGGAGTTGGAGGAGGTCACTTTTTTAGTTATTTCAGTTGCATGCCTCTGGTATTTAGTAAAAAAGACCTGATAATTAACATTTTGACTTTGTAAGTGAGTTTCCAGGTCTTTCCAGACCTTGTGCCCCAATCCGGTTCGGGCGTTTGGGTTTACGATAAATGTGTACATATATATTTTTCCTCTTCATGTTTTTCTAAATAAAGTATATCAGTAAATAACTGCAACAACAATAAAAAACTGATTCTCAACAAAAAATATATAGAAAATATCTATAAATAGAAAGTCATATAAAAAATACTGATTGGACAAAATAAAAATGCAGAGGTATGATTATATCAGATAAAAGATATTATTGTTTTGGTAATTTTTATTACCGTGTTTCCTTCTGCAAAGGTCCTTTGAGAATTGTCTTAAAGGATTTTTTGTATTTATGAAGCTTTTGGCAGAAAAAACAGAGCCTTATTAAAAGGCTCCATCAAGATACGTTTCCAGAGAACGCTTCATATTCCCTTCAAAATCAGCATTGCCTCCTTTCAGGCACCACTCAAATACATTCCCGATTACAATCATACGGATATCGGTCGTGATTTCGTCGAGAGAAATTTTCGGACTGATAATTCCGGCATCAATACATTTCTGAAGATAATTATGAACTGTAACAATAGGGTAGGGTCGCTCAGTTCTGATTAAAGGATTTAGAGACTGGTTTTTAGGTGTATAATAATTTGACATAAATTCAACACCCAGTTCTTCACAATAATGGACATAATTTATATATACATAAATAATTGTTTTTTTCGCATCTTTCGAGTCAGAAGGTAAATCCAGTAAATCAGGATTAATGCTTGGCTGTTCTTCAATATAATAAGACAGAAGATCGTCTTTTGTCTTAAAATGATGATAGAAGCTTCCGTTAGAAACACCTGCTTCTTCACATATATTTTTTATAGATAATTGGTCGTATCCCTTTTTTTGAAGAATATGTTTGGCAGCAGAAAAAATTTTTGCTTTTGTCTCCATAGATTTCTGCTGCTGTCTGGATAATTCTTTTATGTCCTGCACTTGTTTCATGATTAAATATATTCCCTTCAAAATAATCTTTGATAATTTGTGAACAGTATAACATATGAAATTAGGTTTTTCAAGAAAACAGAGTGAACTCGGTATTGCCCTAATCATTGCATATGCATTGATTATTCGTTATAATAACCACATATGTAAAAGGCAGTATGATAATATACTGCATATTGTTATATGGTGAGAAAGGGTATTGGAATGGATATTAATCAAAAACTTACAGAAGAGCTAGAAGTGAAAAGATGGCAGATTGACGCTGCTGTAAAATTGATAGATGAAGGAAATACGATTCCGTTTATTGCAAGATATCGAAAAGAGGCAACCGGCACGTTAGACGATGAACAGCTGAGAAAGCTGCACGAACGACTGACATATTTAAGAAATCTGGAGGAAAAGAAAGAGCAGGTTTTATCCAGTATAGAAGAACAGGGAAAACTGACAGAGGAATTAAAGAAACAGATTCTTGAGGCAGAAACTCTTGTTGTGGTTGAAGATTTATATCGTCCTTATAGACCAAAGAGAAGAACAAGAGCTACGATCGCAAAGGAAAAAGGATTGGAGCCTTTAGCGGCATTAATCACTTTGCAGAAAATTGACAGACCGATTTCAGAGATTGCCAAAGAGTATATAAATGAAGAGAAAGAAGTAAAAACTGCAAAAGAAGCGTTAGATGGCGCTAAGGATATTATCGCTGAGAGTATTTCAGATGAGGCTGACTACAGAATCTGGATCCGCAGGATTACAATGCAGAAAGGAAAGGTTGTCTCATCTGCCAAAGACGAGAAGGCAGAATCAGTTTATGAGATGTATTATGACTTTGAGGAACCGGTAAGTAAACTTGCGGGACACAGGATTCTGGCGTTAAACCGCGGAGAGAAGGAGAAATTTCTTACAGTAAAAATTGAGGCTCCGGAAGAAGATATCATAAGATATCTTGAGAAAAAGACAATTCATTCTGATAATGAATATACGACACCGATATTGAAAGAAGTGATTGCTGATGCATATAAAAGGCTGATTGCACCGGCAATTGAGAGGGAGATCAGAAATGAGTTGACAGAAAAGGCAGAGGATGGCGCAATTGATGTGTTCGGAAAAAATCTGGAGCAGTTACTGATGCAGCCTCCGATTGTAGGACAGACTGTTCTGGGATGGGATCCTGCGTTTCGAACCGGATGCAAGCTGGCGGTTGTGGATCCAACAGGAAAAGTAATCGGAACGACTGTCATCTATCCGACAGCGCCGACAACACCGCAGAAGATTCAGGCTTCTAAGGATTTGCTTAAAAAAATCATTGCAAAATATAATATTACGCTGATTTCTCTTGGTAACGGGACGGCATCAAGAGAGTCAGAACAGTTTATTGTAGAACTACTGAAAGAAATTCCACAGAAAGTTCAATATGTTATCGTAAATGAGGCGGGTGCTTCTGTATATTCAGCAAGTAAGCTGGCAAGTGAGGAATTTCCTAAATTTGATGTGGGGCAGAGAAGTGCAACATCCATTGCCCGACGTCTTCAGGATCCGCTTGCGGAGCTTGTAAAGATTGATCCAAAATCGATTGGTGTAGGACAGTATCAGCACGATATGAACCAGAAAAAACTGAGTGAAGCGTTATCGGGTGTTGTAGAAGATTGTGTAAATAAAGTAGGAGTTGATCTCAATACAGCATCTGCGCCGCTGCTTTCCTATATATCCGGTATTTCTCCTGCTATTGCAAAAAATATCGTGGCTTACAGAGAAGAAAATGGAAAGTTCAGTAACAGGAAAGAACTTCTTAAAGTGGCAAAACTTGGTCCGAAAGCTTATGAACAGTGTGCGGGATTTATGCGTATCCAGTCTGGAGACAATCCTTTAGATGGAACCAGTGTGCATCCGGAGTCTTATGAAGCAGCAGAAAAACTTTTAAAAAAGCAGGGCTATAAAACACAGGATATACAGGGAGGAAAGCTTTTAGGACTTTCACTTACAATTAAGGATTATAAAAAGCTTGCTGGTGAACTGGGGATTGGCGAGATTACACTCCGGGATATTGTGAAAGAACTGGAAAAACCAGCCCGTGATCCACGTGATGAGATGCCAAAGCCGATTCTTCGTACAGATGTACTGGAGATGAAGGATCTGAAAGAAGGAATGATTCTTAAAGGAACTGTCCGCAATGTTATAGATTTTGGCGTTTTTGTCGATATTGGTGTACACCAGGATGGCTTAGTGCACATTTCCGAGATTACAGATAAAAAATTTATTAAACATCCACTTGAAGCAGTAAGCGTAGGGGATATTGTGGATGTGAAAGTTATGAGTGTAGATTTAAAGAAAAAGAGAATTCAGCTTACGATGAAGGGGATTTCGTAAGAGAGTATGTTTTTGGTGTGTTGGAATAATGTGTTGATAAAAGCATTAGATTTGGAGGTAGGTTTCGATGAAAAAAAGATGGCAGAAGAATCTTGAAACAGCAATCGGTGTACTTGTGGGAAATATTGTTCTTGCATTTACGGTAGCAGCGTTTATTGTCCCACATGGAATTATCATGGGAGGGGCGACTGGTGTTGCTATTACGATTAATCACTATCTGTCGCTTCCACTTTCGATAGTAGTATTAGGTGTTAATGCATGTCTGTTCCTTTTAGGAGCGTTGACATTGGGGAAAAAATTTATTGTAACGACCATTGCAAGTACATTTTTGTATCCTGTATGTCTGTCGATTATGCAGGCGATTCCGGGAATTACGACACTCACAGATAATATCATGCTTGCGACATTATACGGTGGTGCAGTGCTTGGCCTGGGAGTGGGGCTTATTGTTCGTGTCGGCTCTTCTACCGGAGGAACGGATATTATCGCACTGGTACTTAATAAATATTTGCATATAAATCTTGCGGCGCTTATGTATACTGTGGATTTTATTGTCCTTGGCGCACAGGTTCTGTTCTCTGATACAGAGCAGATTATGTATGGTATTCTGATGCTTGTGATAGAAACTTTCGTGCTCAACAGGGTAATGCTTATGGGTCAGTCACAGATCCAGCTTCTGATCATTTCAGAAAAGTATGAAGAGATCCGTATCAGAATGTTAAAAGAGCAGGATGTCGGGGTGACAATGATTCATGTAGAGACTGGCTATGGAAAAGAAGAGCAGAAAGCTGTTCTTTGTATCATTCCAAAACGTAAATTGTACGCGACAAACGAAATGGTGCATATGATCGATGAAAAAGCATTTGTCACTATTTCTCAGATCAATGAAGTAAAAGGACGCGGATTTACAATGGAGAGAATTACTTACGATGAAGCGGAAGAATTGGAAGAAAATAAACAAAATCAGGAGAACTCATAATGAATGAACGATTTTCCAGAACAGAATTATTGATTGGGACAGATAATATGGAGCGTCTTAAAAAATCCCGAGTAGCAGTGTTCGGTGTTGGCGGGGTAGGAGGCTATGTTGTAGAGGCTTTGGCAAGAAGTGGCGTTGGCATGCTGGATCTGATTGATAATGACACGATTTCTGTCAGCAATATTAATCGTCAGATTATTGCAACGGAAAAGACAATAGGAAGAAGTAAAGTGGATGTGATAAAAGATCGTGTATTGGATATTAATCCAGATATTGTTGTTCAGACTTTTGAAACCTTTTTTATGCCGGATACAGCAGAACAGTTTGATTTTACCAAGTATGATTATGTGGTAGATGCCATTGATACTGTAACTGGAAAGATTGCACTGGTGATGAAGGCAGAGGAGGCGGGAACTCCAATCATAAGCTCTATGGGTGCAGGGAATAAACTGGATCCAACTGCTTTTCAAGTGGCAGACATTTATAAAACATCGGTTTGTCCATTGGCAAAGGTGATGAGAAGAGAACTGAAAAAAAGAGGAGTCAAAAAACTGAAGGTGGTCTATTCGCAGGAGAAACCTTTAACTCCAATAGCTCCTGATGAAAAAAATGCTGAAGAACCGGCACCGGGAAGAAGGCAAATACCTGGAAGCATTGCTTTTGTCCCATCGGTGGCAGGGCTTATTATTGCAGGTGAAGTAGTGAAGGATCTGATCATGAATTGATAAATAGAGAATAAGTTTAAAAAACAGAAAAAGCAGGCAAAGAGGTGATGCTATGAAAGTTTGGGCACCATTGAAAAAAATCAAAATAACAAATATTCTTCTCCTTACATTATCAGGAATGATCAATGCGGTAGGAGTCGCTATGTTTCTTGCACCAGTGAATTTATATGACAGTGGTATTTCCGGTACGTCTATTTTGCTTTCGCAGGTGACACCAGAATGTATGTCATTGTCAGTGTTTCTATTAATATTAAATATTCCGTTGTTTTTGTATGGGTTAAAGAAACAGGGAATTCTTTTTACTGTTTATGCAATATATTCGGTTTCGATTTATTCTGCATCTGCATGGCTTATCACAGATATACTGCCTGTTGATGTAAGTATTGCCTCACCACTTGCAGGACAGGATCTTCTGCTGTGTGCATTGTTTGGCGGATTTATATCTGGAGTTGGAAGCGGAATGGCAATTCGTTTTGGCGGTGCGATGGATGGAATAGAGGTTATGGCAGTTATTTTTGCAAAAAGACTAGGTATAACAGTCGGAACATTTGTGATGATGTACAATATAGTGTTATATATTATTTGCGGGATTGTGATTAACAGTTGGATTTTGCCGTTATATTCAATTGTAGCGTATGCGGCAGCCGTGAAAACGATAGACTTTGTTGTAGAAGGCTTTGACAGAGCAAAATGTGCCATGATAATCACTGTAAATCCTGATGAAATCTGTCAGGCTCTATCAGAGGCATTTGAAAGTGGTATGACAAAAATAAGCGCAACAGGTGGCTATTCTAATGCAGAAAAAACAATGATATATTTTGTCGTCAATCGTTTTCAGATAACAAAGATGAAGGATATTGTACATGAGAAAGATCCCGCCGCTTATATTACGATTAGTGAGGTAACGGATGTGTTCTCTGCGAATATGGAGAAATCATAGAATACATGCGAAAACCCGCTAGCCTTTCGGCTAACGGGTTTTCGCTGTTATTATAGTTATCTTAAAGGAATGAGAGTAAAGTTATGCATGAATGATCATGCACACTTATGAGGGGGAGATAGTGATAAGTCGTTTATCAACTATCTGTGCTTCAGTATACAGGGAAAATGTGTCCAAATTATGTTGGAACTATAAAAGAAAAAGAAAAAATCTTAAAATCAGATTAATAAAAACGTATGGCTTTATAAAATATTATGTGAAATAAAAGAAAGTGTGATATAATGAGCCGAATAATAAATGTGTCTATGTAAAAAGTATAAGACAGCGGGATAATGTGAGGTGAAAGATATGACGCTGGCACAGTTAAAGTATATTATTGCAATTGCGGATACCGGATCAATGAATGAGGCGGCTAAGAAACTTTATGTCTCTCAGCCCAATCTTTCCCAGACAGTGAAAGAGCTTGAAGCGGAAATCGGAATAGAACTGTTTCGCAGAGGGAACCGTGGAGTATCGGTCACACAGGAAGGCAGAGAATTCCTGGGATATGCAAGACAGGTCACAGAACAGTATGAGTTAATAGAGTCCCGTTATGTTAAAAGGACGAATGTAAAGAAAAAATTTGGAGTTTCTATGCAGCATTATACGTTTGCAGTGAATGCATTTGTAGAAATGGTTAAACAGTTTGGAATGGATGAATATGAATTTGCCATCCGTGAGACAAAGACATATGAAGTAATTGAAGATGTAAAAACATTTCGCAGTGAAATAGGTATTCTTTATTTAAATGATTTTAACAGAAAGGTTCTGACAAAATTGTTTGAGGAATCGGGTCTGGAATTTAATCCTCTCTTAGAGTGTGGAATCTATGTTTATATATGTAAAGAACATCCGCTGGCAGAGAAAGATGAGATTACGATTGAAGAGTTAGAAGATTATCCATGTCTTGCGTTTGAACAGGGAAATTATAATTCGTTTTATTTTTCTGAAGAGGTATTAAGCACCTATGCTTACAAGAGACTGATCAGGGCAAATGATCGTGCTACACTTCTGAATCTGATGGTTGGCTTGAATGCGTATACGCTATGCAGTGGAATTATCTGTGAAGGGCTGAATGGAGAACAATTCTGTGCTGTTAAACTGAAGTCAGATGACAGAATGACAATAGGTTATCTGAAAAGAAAGGGCGTGACATTAAGTCCGTTGGGAGAAAAATATGTAGAGGAAATTAAAAAATTCCGTGCGATGGATACTGTTTGTATTGAAGATAATTTAGAAGATCATAACATGTAAGATTAATATAATAGGAATGGGGAAATAAGGCGTTTGCTATAAGATTTGGTTATAGCTGGCGTCTTATTTTACATATTGGACAAATGAAAAATATAGTATTATGATAAACCTATCAAACAGATAGGAAAACAATTTTATAGATAAAGGAGAGATTGATCATGAGTAAAAAAACAAGAGCAGAAAGAGAATTTAAATTTGAAACATTACAGTTACACGTAGGACAGGAAACAGCAGATCCGGTTACGGATGCAAGGGCAGTGCCGATTTATCAGACTTCATCTTATGTATTCCATAACAGTGACCATGCAGCAGCACGTTTTGGACTGGCAGATGCAGGTAATATTTACGGAAGACTTACAAATCCGACAGAGGATGTGTTTGAGAAGAGAATTGCAGCACTGGAAGGTGGTGTTGCAGCACTTGCAGTAGCATCCGGAGCAGCAGCGATTACATACACGATTGAGAATCTCGCACAAAACGGTGATCATATTGTATCAGCAAAGAACATATATGGTGGTTCATATAATTTACTGGAACATACACTTCCACAGTATGGGATTACTACTACATTTGTAGATATTTTTGATTATGATGCAGTTGAGGCTGCTATTCAGGAAAATACAAAAGCAATTTTTATTGAAACATTGGGAAATCCGAATTCCGACGTTGTTGATATCGAAAAAATTGCAAATATCGCACATGCACATAAGATACCACTTGTGATCGATAATACATTTGCAACTCCATATCTGGTTCGCCCGATTGAATATGGCGCTGACATTGTAGTGCATTCAGCAACAAAATTTATCGGTGGTCATGGAACAACAATTGGTGGAGTTATTATTGACAGTGGAAAATTCGACTGGGAAGCTTCCGGAAAATTCCCGTCACTTACAGAGCCTAATCCGAGCTATCACGGAATCAGCTTTACTAAGGCAGTGGGACCGGCAGCATTTGTAACAAAGATTCGTGCGATTCTTCTTCGCGATACTGGTGCAACACTTTCACCATTCCATGCATTTTTCTTCCTTCAGGGACTTGAAACTCTGTCTTTAAGAGTTGAACGTCATGTGGAGAATGCATTAAAAGTAGTAGAATATCTGAACAATCATCCACAAGTGGAAGCAGTACATCATCCATCAGTAACAGAAGATGAAAGCCAGAAAGAACTGTATGCGAAATATTTCCCGAACGGTGGAGGCTCTATCTTTACTTTTGAGATTAAAGGAGATGCACAGAAAGCAAAAGATTTTATCGATAATCTGGAATTATTCTCCTTACTTGCAAATGTGGCAGATGTAAAATCACTGGTAATCCATCCGGCATCTACAACTCATTCACAGCTTAATGAAGAGGAACTGTTAGATCAGGGAATCAAACCAAACACAATCCGTCTGTCAATAGGTACAGAAAATATTGATGATATAATCGAAGATTTGGAAGAAGCATTTAAAGCAGTAAAGTAAAATAACTTATTGTTGGAAAAATTAAGAGGACATCCCAAAGTTATAAAATAACTCGGGGGATGTCCTCTTTTAATATTCTTCAATATTTACATACTGAGTTTTTGTTACGTCATATGGTAAAATGGAGTTTGCAAATGCAGTGAATTTTTCAGCAGCATCACTCACATAAAATTCGTATGTCCCTGGAAGATCTGAGGAATTTGCAAGGTTTTCATTTTCTAAAATCGCCTTTAAATCCATGGCAGTTTCGTAAGCTGGATTTACAATATGTACTTGCTCTCCGAAATATGCCATAATCCGGGAACGCAAAAGAGGATAGTGAGTACAGCCTAAGATCATTGTATCAATATCGGTAGATTTCATATCGGAAAGATAGATATCAATAAATTGATCCGTAATCGGGTGCTTTGCAAATCCTTCTTCAACTAACGGTACGAAAAGCGGACAAGGTTTCCCGATAACAGATGCTTCTGGAAGCAAGGATTTGATGACCTTTGTATATGTTTCGCTGTGGATGGTTGCTTCAGTGGCAATTACTCCGATCTTTCCGTTACGCGTTTCATTTACCGCTGCTCTTGCACCGGGTACAATCACACCGATAATCGGAATATCAATTTCTCTTTGAACAGTTTCGAGCGCCAGTGCACTGGCTGTATTACAGGCAATTACGATTGCCTTTACTTCTTTTGTTTTTAAAAACCGGATAATTTGTCTGGAAAACCGGATGATAGTATTTTTTGATTTGCTTCCGTAGGGAACGCGTGCGGTGTCTCCGAAATACACGACATTTTCGTTCGGGAGCTGCCGCATAATCTCTCTGGCAACGGTCAGACCGCCCACACCGGAATCAAATACACCAATAGGTGCTTCTGTCTTGGTATGAATCTTCACAATAATATCTCCTTTTTTATTATACTCCGTTCTCATTGTAGCGTTATTGGAAAAGCTTTTCAAGTGTTTAATTATTTAAGTAAGAACGTTAAAAAGAAAAATAGTAATGCGGTTTAGAGCAGGAAATGTTATAATAAAAAGTAATTAAAACCATGAGGAGGAAACAAGGTATGTCAAATATTATTTATCGCAGAGCACAGGAAAGTGACGCGCAGAAAATTGTGGATTTTTATAATTTTGTAGGGGGAGAGACAAGTTATCTCAGTTTTGAAAAAGATGAATATCCATTGGATGTTGAGGCGCAGATTGAATCGATCCGTGCACTGGAAGGCAACCAGACTAATATTATGTTAATGGCTATGGATGGAGAAGAGATTGCCGGAATTGCTACAATTAATTCCACCCATAAGATAAAAGCAAGACATGATGGAGAGCTTGGCATTGTTGTAGCGAAGAAGTATCAGGGTCAGGGAATCGGTACGGAATTGATCAGACAGCTGATTGAATGGGCAAGAGGAAATGGCGTTACAACGAGAATCAGTCTGGATACCCGCGCAGATAATGTGAAAGCAGTAGAGTTGTATATGAAATTTGGGTTTATTGTGGAAGGATGTCGAAAAAACTCCACTTTGTTGGATGGAAAGTACTATGATCTGTATGTGATGGGTATGATGTTGTAAGGAGAATTAGTATGGAAAAGACAGATGTGAAATATAATGCATATGTTCAGATATTAAAAGAAGAATTAGTACCTGCCATGGGTTGTACAGAGCCGATTGCGCTTGCTTATGCAGCGGCAAAAGCGAGAGAAATTCTCGGGTGTATTCCAGATAAGGTGGAGATTGGCGCCAGTGGAAGCATTATTAAAAATGTAAAGAGTGTCATTGTTCCGAATACCAATCATCTTAAAGGAATTCCTGCGGCAGCGACAGCTGGAATTATTGCCGGAAAGCCGGAAAAGGAGCTGGAAGTTATTGCAGAAGTATCTGAGAGAGAGATCGCGCAGATGGTAGAATTCCTGCAAAATGTGCCGATTTCTGTTGAGCATATTGATAATGGAATCACATTTGATATTATTGTTACCGTTAGAAAAGGCGACTCATACGCAAGAGTCAGAATTGCAAATTATCACACGAATATTGTGCTTGTTGAGAAAAATGGTGAGGTTCTTGTTGAAATTCCTGTCGAAGGAGAAAATGAGGAAGGTCTTACAGACAGAAGCCTTTTAAATATGGAGGATATCTGGGATTTTGTTAATTCGGTGGATATCGAGGATATTCGGGAGGTTATCGGACGCCAGATTGAGTACAATACGGCAATTGCCAAAGAAGGTCTGCGCGGAGATTACGGTGCAAATATCGGAAACGTACTTTTAAAAACATATGGTGATGATGTGCGGACAAGAGCGAAGGCTATGGCAGCAGCAGGTTCTGATGCCAGAATGAATGGCTGTGAATTACCTGTAATCATTAATGCGGGAAGTGGAAATCAGGGTATGACATGCTCTCTTCCGGTTCTGGAGTATGCAAAAGAATACAATTCAGGGGAAGAAAAAACTTATCGGGCACTGGCACTTTCTAATCTGACGGCGATTCACCAGAAGACAGGTATCGGAAGATTATCGGCATATTGTGGTGCAGTAAGTGCCGGAGCGGCAGCCGGTGCCGGGATTGCATATCTTTGTGGTGGCGGATATCAGGAAATTATTCATACAGTTGTCAATGCACTTGCAATTGTATCAGGTATGGTCTGCGACGGAGCAAAAGCGTCCTGTGCGGCAAAGATCGCAGCTTCTGTAGATGCCGGAATTCTCGGATATAATATGTTCCTTCAAGGACAGCAGTTCTATGCAGGAGACGGAATTGTAACCAAGGGTGTTGAGGCAACGATACATAATATCGGACGTCTCGGAAAAGACGGTATGAGAGAAACAAATGAAGAGATTATCAAGATGATGATAGAAGAATAAGGCTTAGATAGAATTGGACATAAAATGATTCAGGAGGATATGGATTTCATGGAAAAATCTAAAGTTTATTATACAGATTTCAGGGCAAAAGCAGGGGAAGGACTTCCGACAAAGCTGAAGCGACTGATAAAAGCAGCAGGCATTGAACAGATTGACATGGAAAATAAATTTGTAGCCATCAAGATGCATTTTGGAGAGCTGGGTAATATCAGTTTTTTGCGACCGAATTATGCAAAAGCAGTAGCAGACGTTGTAAAAGAGCTGGGCGGAAAGCCATTTCTTACAGATTGTAATACACTCTATCCGGGAAGCCGTAAAAATGCGTTGGAGCATTTGTACTGTGCATGGGAAAATGGATTTACTCCTATGACTGTAGGATGTCCGATTTTAATCGGAGACGGACTGAAGGGGACAGATGATATTGAAGTTCCGGTCATTGGAGGAGAGTACATTGAAAAAGCAAAGATCGGACGTGCGGTTATGGATGCGGATATTTTTATCAGTCTGACTCATTTTAAAGGTCATGAGACGACAGGATTCGGCGGAACCATTAAAAATATCGGTATGGGATGTGGTTCTCGTGCAGGTAAAAAAGAACAGCATAATAACGGAAAACCGACGATCAATCAGGATGTCTGTCGAGGATGCCGTCTGTGCATGAGAGAATGTGCAAATGCCGGTCTGGTGTTTGATGATGAAAAGAAAAAGATGTCCGTAGATACTGATCACTGTGTGGGATGCGGCAGATGTATCGGCGCATGTAATTTTGACGCGATTGCATTTGAAGACAGTGCAGCGACAAAAGTACTGAATTGCCGCATGGCTGAATATACGAAAGCGGTTGTAGACGGCAGACCAAATTTCCATATTTCACTGATTGTTGATGTGTCACCAAACTGTGACTGTCATCCGGAAAATGATGCGCCAATCTTACCCAATATTGGAATGTTTGCTTCTTTTGATCCGTTGGCTCTTGATCAGGCATGCGCGGATGCGTGTCTGAAAGCAACTCCTCTTCCGAACAGTCAGCTTACTGACAATATGAGGAGAGAAGATTTCTGTGATCACCATGATCATTTTGAAAATACGACAGTTAATTCGGAATATAAGACTTGTCTTGCACATGCAGAAAAGATAGGTCTCGGAAGCAGACAGTACGAGCTTGAAACAATAAGATAATATGAAAAGAGACTTAAAAACAGGAGCCATGGTGATTCATGACTCCTGTACTTTTATGATAGCATTTATAAATATTATGCCTGACAGATTTCGGTCCAGTATCCGTCAGGGTCATTGATGAAATAAACACCCATATCTATATTTTCAAAACATACACAACCCATCTCTTTATGGTGTGCCAATGCAGCTTCCATATCATCGGTTTTCATTGCCAGATGAAATTCATTGTCGCCCAGATCATAAGGTCTGTCCATATCACGCAGCCAGGTCAGCTCCAGCAGGTGAGGGGTGCTTTTGTCACCCATAAATACCAGTTTAAAACTACCATCTTCAGCTTCTTTTTCTCTGGAAATTTCAAGTCCAAGAGCCTCCTGGTAAAATCTGACAGATTTTTCCAGATCAGCTACGTTAATATTATTGTGATAAAATGTAAATTTCATAAAACAAAATCCTCCTGTTATCGTAAGTATCTTGACTATTTGATTAATTCAGTATATCATTTGTGGCGCAGAAAAAAAAGATATGTTATACTATTGAAAAAGAAAAACAGGGTTTCAAAGATTTTGAAGTGACTGATATAAGGGGGACAATATGCCGGTAAAAGTGGAAATCAAGATGAGTATAGAGCGTATGGCAGATTTTATGGTATATCATATTTTTACCAGTGGAGCCGGAATGATGGCGATTGTTCTGGCTGCAGTGAATATGGGATTTTCGGTGGCGCTTGCGATAAAAGGCAGGTACGGTTATACGGCACTTTTTGTTCTGGTCGCTGTGATCATCATTGCAGGCTTTCCTAAATTAATCCGTATGAAGGTTAGAAAAAGACTGCAGAATTCGAAGCGACTGACGGAGCCCATTACTTATGAATTTGATGAGCAGGGAATAAAGACAACTATACAAGATGACAGCGGAAAAGCCTCCTGGAGTAAGTTTAAAAGAGCAGTGTCTTATAATAATCTGATCATATTATATGATCCGGAAAAGCGCGCCATTATCCTTCCGATAGAGCAGATTGGTGAGCAGTATGATGCTGTTGTGGAGATGATCCGTACACATATGCCGGCTCAATCGGTGAGGATTAGAACACCTGAAAAGTAATATAGAGACAAAGTCAGAAAGGGTTTGCTATGGAGATAGAAACCAGATGTGAAAAAGAAACGTATGATTTGGGTTTTCGTCTTGGACAGGAGGCGAAACCTTCCCAGGTCTTTACTTTGGTTGGAGATCTTGGGGTGGGAAAGACTGTATTTACGAAAGGGCTGGCAGCAGGACTGGGGATAGAAGAACCGGTCAGCAGTCCTACATTTACCATTGTACAGATATATGAAGAAGGGCGTTTGCCCTTCTATCATTTTGATGTCTATCGCATTGGAGACGTAGAGGAGATGGACGAAATCGGCTATGAAGATTATATTTATGGAGAAGGTGTCAGTCTTATTGAATGGGCGAACCTTATTTCAGACATTCTCCCGGAACATTATACGGAAGTGAAGATAGAGAAAGATTTAGAAAAAGGGTTTGATTACCGGAGGATAGAGATATGCGAATATTAGCGTTAGATAGTTCCGGATTGGTAGCCAGTGTGGCGATCGTGGAAGCGGATGAAGAAAATGAACAGGTTATAGCAGAATATACTGTGAATTACAAAAAGACACATTCTCAGACTTTGCTCCCAATGCTTGATGAAGTGGCAAAAATGGTAGAACTTGATATGGGTACGATTGACGCAATTGCAGTAGCGGCAGGACCGGGATCTTTTACTGGGCTTAGAATTGGGTCAGCAACGGCAAAAGGCTTAGGCCTCGCTCTTGGGAAGCCTCTTGTGGGAGTGCCCACACTTCATGGACTTGCTTATAATCTATGCGGAACGGATAGTATTGTCTGTCCGATCATGGATGCAAGAAGAGGACAGGTATATGCAGGTATTTATGAATTCCAGGGAAATGAATTGATTGTTCTGGAAGATCAGATGGCAGTCAGCATTGAAGAACTGGGTGAAAAATTAAAAAAATATGATAGAAAAATTATCTTCTTAGGCGATGGAGTTCCTGTTTTTCGGAATGTTCTGACTGAAAAGATTTTGGCGGGAAAAAGCCTGGCGTTTGCACCGGCAAATATGAACCGCCAGAGAGCAGCATCGGTAGGAACGCTTGGTATACGTTATTACAGGGAAGGAAAAATCCAAACAGCTGCAGAGCATGGTCCGGATTATTTACGTGCTTCTCAGGCTGAAAGAGAGAGAAAAGAGCGGGAAAAAAAGTAATTTTGTTAGAATATAATTTAACAAGATTGAGAAAGAAGAGATGAGTTCATGTTAAGTGTAAAAAGAATTGAAGAATCAGATCTTGAAAGAATTGCATGTCTCGAAAAAGAGATTTTTCCGGATCCATGGGGAATGATAGGTTTGAAAGAGAGTCTGTATCAAAATCATACAGTGCTTTTAGGTGCCTGGCTGGATGAAAAGCTAGTCGGTTACGTTATCTTTTATTTTTCCTGCGAAGAAGGAGAAATTGCCCGGATTGCGGTTGATGAGTCAGTGAGAAGACAAGGGGTGGCGAGTCATCTTCTGTTAGAGCTGGAAAATGTATGTGAAGAAAAGAAGATTGAAAAGATTCTTCTGGATGTCAGGGAAAGCAATGAAACCGCGATAGAATTTTATAAAAGTCATGGTTTTATAGAGGATGGATTAAGAAAGAATTTTTATACAAAGCCGACAGAAGATGCCATTTTAATGAGCCGTGAACTTGGAAAATAGCTGGCAGATATAACAGCAGTTCCCAATAGGAAAGGAACTTTTGGTTCTGTATAATATGGACATGTAGGAAATATAAAATGCATTTCCATATGTTATATGTATATACGAGGGAGGAATTGTATGCGCCAGTATAAGGAAACAATAAAAGAGACAAAAGAAGTTGATAAAATTATCTGTAACCGATGTAAAAAAGTGATTCCGGTTATTGCAGGGGTACCTGCCGAGGATGTTTTACAAGTAGAAAAGCTCTGGGGATATTTTTCACAAAAGGACAACCGGAGAGATTGTTTTGATCTCTGTGAGGAATGTTATGATGAGCTTACGGAGAGTTTTCAGATTCCGGTCCATACGGAAGTGGAGACAGAGACTATATAATATAAAATGTTGAAAGGGTAGAAAATGTTAGATATATGTTTGTTAGGAACCGGAGGGATGATGCCTCTGCCATATCGCTGGCTTACTTCACTGATGGTGAGGTATAATGGCAGCAGTCTTCTGATTGATTGCGGAGAGGGAACACAGATTGCGATTAAGGAAAAAGGATGGAGCTTTAAGCCTATAGATGTGATTTGCTTTACTCACTACCATGGAGATCATATCAGTGGACTTCCTGGTATGCTGCTCACCATGGGAAATGCAGACAGAAGCGAACCGCTTACGCTCATCGGCCCAAAGGGACTTAAAAGAGTAGTGGATTCTCTGCGGGTGATTGCTCCCGAGCTTCCTTTTTCTATCAATTATATTGAGATTACTGAACCGGAACAGACATTTGAAATAAACGGTTATCGCCTGAAAGCGTTTCGAGTAAACCATAATGTAACATGCTATGGCTATACTATGGAAATAGACCGTGCAGGGAAATTTGATGTTGAACGAGCAAATGCAGCACAGATTCCGCAAAGATACTGGGGAGTTTTGCAAAAGGGAGAGACGATAGAACTTGATGGGAAGATTTATACGCCGGATATGGTATTAGGACCGGCGCGAAAAGGAATTAAAGTAACTTACTGTACTGACACGAGGCCTACAGATTCTATCAGAATGAATGCAAAAGGATCCGATCTGTTTATCTGTGAAGGAATGTATGGAGAAAAAGAGAAGCAGAAAAAAGCAAAAGAATATAAGCATATGACTTTTTATGAGGCAGCAAAACTTGCGAAAGAAGCAGAAGTAAAAGAGATGTGGCTGACGCATTATAGCCCATCTTTAAATCATCCGGAAGAATATATGGAGGATGTGAGAGCGATTTTCCCTAATTCCATAGCAGCAAAAGATAAACGTTCTGTTGAACTTGTATTTGAAGATTAAAAGGAAGGTAAAAATGAGCGAACAAAAAGATGTTTTAATACTTGCAATTGAAAGTTCGTGTGACGAGACTGCGGCGGCAGTAGTGAAAAATGGAAGAGAAGTCCTTTCAAATATTATTTCGTCACAGATAGCACTTCATACATTATATGGAGGCGTTGTACCCGAGATTGCTTCCAGAAAACATATTGAAAAAATCAATCAGGTAATTGAAGCGGCCTTAGAGGAGGCAAATGTTACTTTGGAAGAGATAGATGCCATTGGCGTTACTTACGGACCTGGGCTTGTTGGTGCGCTTCTGGTAGGAGTGGCAGAGGCAAAAGCGATTGCTTATGCAGCTAAGAAACCGCTGGTAGGAGTTCACCATATCGAAGGGCATATTGCGGCTAACTTTATTGAACATCCGGAACTGGAACCTCCGTTCTTTTCTCTGGTTGTATCCGGAGGACACACTCATCTTGTGAGAGTAAAAGATTACGGAAAGTTTGACATTATCGGACGTACAAGAGACGATGCTGCGGGTGAAGCGTTTGACAAAGTTGCAAGAGCAATTGGACTTGGCTATCCGGGTGGACCAAAGATTGATAAAGTATCAAAAGAAGGAAATCCCGAGGCAATTTCATTTCCACGGGCACATGTGGAGGATGCACCTTACGATTTCAGCTTCAGCGGTGTAAAATCAGCAGTACTCAATTACATTAACGGATGTCAGATGAAAGGTGAAGAATATAACCAGGCAGATATTGCGGCGTCCTTTCAGAAAGCGGTTACAGACGTATTGGTTGCCAATGCCATGCATGCGGTGGAGGAATATAAAGTAGATAAATTTGCCATAGCTGGGGGCGTTGCGTCTAACAGTGCTCTTCGCGCTGCAATGAAACAGGCATGTGAAGAGAGAGGGATAAAGTTTTATTATCCGTCACCGATTTACTGTACAGATAACGCGGCAATGATCGGAGTGGCGGCTTATTATGAATATATGGCGGGAACAAGACATGGATGGGACTTGAATGCAGTTCCGAACCTGAAACTTGGAGAACGGTAGTAAAATGTGAAGGCGGTTCAGAAGATGGAAAAAAAGAAAAAATGTACAGCAATCGTACTCAGCGCCGGACAGGGAAAACGTATGGGCACGAAGGTTCAAAAACAGTATATTGAACTTGAAGGCAAGCCGGTCATATATTATACTTTGCAGGCTTTTCAAAACTCTTCAATTATCGATG
>JBJFCD010000143.1:0-2774 GCA_051888795.1 Lachnospiraceae bacterium
TCGCAATAAATTGCTCATTAAGTGCCGACGCTTTTTAAACGTTCTGATTCAAATTGGAAGCTTCTGATCCATTGGTAGAATGAAAATCAAGGTTTACGTCTAAATCCATTATTTTATATTTGTTATACGTAATTTCTGGCTTGGTTTAAACCGCTGAAAAGTATTGCTTACAGATAAGAGCTTTGTTTTCTCTCTGCTTATATGTAAATTTCGGATTAAATGCGTTGCTGAAAAGAGGGGGATTACATATAAGAGGACTGATTTCTGGTCTCTTATATGTAATTTCGAGTTGAAAAATGCGCCTTAGGAGGTCAAGGTTACGTATAAGTTCCAAATATTCTAATAGTTTATATGTAATTTCAGGAAAAAGCACATTCACAAAGAGGTAATACCCCAACGCCTGGTCTTGTTTGGAAATTAGATGTTATAGCGATGAACCATGATAAATATTTGCCAACAGAACAGGAATTAAAATAATTGAAAAAGGTATATTTTTGCAGGATAGAAGTTTATGAAGAATTATACTCAGGTATATGTGAAGAACAGTTATGAAGCAGCGAAGACCTATTGTAAAGCATTTGGAGCAGAGATTACGAGAGAATTCAAAAATGAAGCAGATACTGCATATGAACATTGTGAATTGTCTGTAAATGGGGAAGGCTTCCTGGCTTTAGCTGAAGCCTCAAATCCTTGTGATATAGAGGTGGTACATAAGAATAAATGGGAAACAATGACCTTTAATGTGTTTGAGATGGGAAGTGAAGAAGCTGTCAATAATGCCTTTGAAGTACTTAGTGATGGAGGTGTGGTTATCGAACCGATTCATGAACTTCCTTGGAGCAAATATAATGCAACTATAATTGACAAATATGGAGTGTGTTGGTGGATTTCTATATAGTTTTATGATATGGAACGTTTAAGAAAAATGCAATCTATCGGTATTCTTATTTGCAAATGGAGGAGAAATGACAAAAGAGGATGTTTGTAAATTGTTGTCATCACAAAAGCTAATAAGTTTAGGAACAGCAGGGGAGAGGCTTCCGGATAATTCTATCGTATGTTTTTCATATGACGAGGATTGCAATCTCTACTTTGGAAGTTATTCTGATACATTAAAATGTAAAAATATCGCTTACAATTGTAATGTGGCGATTACGGTTGGAACATTGCAGATTCATGGTAGAGCAAGCATCGTCGAGTATGGTACAGAGGCGTACAAAATTGGACGTGCAAATTATGACAGTAGATTTCCTCAATATGCGGAAATGTTCGAAAAAGTAGGAAATGAATTGTATATCATAAAACCGCTTGTTATCTGGAACTATAATCCTTCCATTGGTGGAGAAATGTATCGTGAAACACTTGTGTTTGATGAGGATTATATAAATAAAATTGAAGTGTATTCGCCACATGAATACGAGAAAAGGGAGTAAGGCGGTGTAAGGACAAATTGTTATGTTTCGGGATACAAATTTTTTACTATGCCTAAAAATGACCTCTTTTCGGCACCTTTCGGCCCTGATTGTATGGTTTGAGCGGTTGCATTTTCGTCTGTACCTAAGAACTGGCATGTTCGTAGGTACACAGCAAAACTGAAGTCGCAAAATCATACAATTGACCGCAAAAACGAGGGTTTTTAGCGACTTTTTTGTGAAAATTAGGCATAGGGAAAAAATTATGATATGAAATCTGACAAAAGCCTAGCAGAATTTGACTTGAAAATTAGAATTTAGGGAGGAACTTATTATGGTATGTCCATTTTGTGGAAAAGAAATGAATAAGGGGATATTGTCTGGAGATGGAAGATGTACTGTGAGATGGAAAACTGGTGATAAAAAAGCAGGATTTATGGATACTTTGAGCGACTCAGGTCGGATAACCGCAGCAAAGCATACCCTCTCAGCATTCACAATAGAATCATATTATTGTCCATCTTGTAAGAAAATGATATTTGATACAGACATAACAGCATAACTTCCCATTTGTCGGGAACATTGTAACTCCGCCGTCAAGTCACTTTAGCAAAAGTTTAACAAAGAAAAGGGCGGAATTGCGAGCCGAGACACTCGGCAAATAAGAATTTATAGGTGAGATCGTATGAAAAAGAAGAAAACTATTATAGCGATGATTTGTATTCTTGTGTTGTGGATTGCTATTGGTGTCGTTGATTATAGCAGAGTGCATAGTTTTGAAAAGCCAGTCTTTTGTGTTGGTACAGACCTTGCTTCCGATGGTGGTTCTGGTAAATATATTGGTCTGGGGTACTCTTTTGACATTAAGGGAAATTTTATGCCAGAAGATGAATTTCCAGGGGTGACGAAATGGACATACTATTTGTTTGGAATTGAACTGCAAACTCAAATAAGAGATTAAGGCAATTTCGATTTTTAGAGAAAGGAAAATTCCAGTTTTGAGAACTAGAGAAATCGAGATTCGTTGGAGAGGGAGAATGTTGAGAAAGAAGCGTATTTTCGTCATCATATTGATGTTACTATTTATTCTTGTCGTGTGGACTATATGGGGCAATGTTACTGCGGGCGTTACCCGTTATACCGTAACGAGTAATCGTTTGCCACATTCTTTTGATGGGTATAAGATTGCTGTTGTATCTGATTTGCATAATGCACAATTTGGAAATAATAACAGTCAGTTAGTAGAAAAGATTAAAAAAGAATATCCGGATATTATCGCAATAACCGGCGATTTAGTTGATTCAAATAGAACAGATATTGAAATAGCCATCCAACTTGTAAGTCAGCTAACTGAGATAGCCC
>JBJFCD010000144.1:0-12167 GCA_051888795.1 Lachnospiraceae bacterium
CGAAGAAAAGGGCTTCTGTGATAAAGAAACTTCATGAGAAACAGATTGCCATTGCAAAAAGATCTGGAAAGCCGGTGCCGAGATATTTGGAACAGCAGATGGCGCAGGAACGCAGCAGGAAATAGCAACAAGATATGAAGTATATATTGTGTTTATCCGAATAAGTAAATTAAAGGTCTGGGGAGATTAGTTCTCTCTGGATCTTTTTTTATGCTCCAAAATAACGTTATAAAGTGTTAAATAGGTTACTCTTCTATTATTGAGACACGACATTTTAGTTGTGCTCTTTCCTACAAGTTTACGAAAAATAAAAAATTATGTATATGATATAATGCATTAGGTTGATAAAGTTCGCTGTTCGGATTATAATTTAATATAATATATTTTTGTATAAAATGATGTTAGGAGGCCGTATGGAATATTTATCAACAACACAGATTGCTCAAAAATGGGGTATATCATCAAGAAGAATACAAAAGATGTGTACAGAGAAAAAAATTCCTGGAGCAATGCGTATCGGAAACTATTGGGCGGTGCCTGCAGATGCAGAAAGACCTAAAGACGGTAGGATAAAAAGCGGACGGTATATTAAGTTAAAAAAGAAACAATAACTATTATTAACCAGTAGGGGTTTCATTTATATGGATAAAGCATTTGACTCTGTGTTTCAGCGAGAAGTTGATGCGTTGGAACTTTCAAAATCTATAGAACCATTGTATGGTACACAGTTTAGATATCAATGTTTATGTTGTGGAGAAGAAGTATTCCTTGCTGCGGCTGAAAGTAGCGAGAAATCGCCTCACTTTCGTCATAGAAGAGGAAATAATGATATTGAATGTGAGCGTTATCTTGGACAGCCGGGTGCATTAGAACACTATGTGTCTATAAGAAAACATACTATGGACAGTATTGGCTTTTGCTTCAATATAGACCACATGACTTTTGAGATTTCGCTGACGCTTTCAGATAAAGATATCAGCAACTATGCAGAAATTGGCGGGCAATTCTCTTTACATACAAAATATAATGCGCCGGCATTTTTTAGTATGCCGATTAACAGAGGTAACCTTATACCTGATACCGGAAATTATTACACAATTTCAGAATATTCCAACGATTATTACGTTTCATTTAATGCTGAAAGTACAAAAACATTATGTGAGAATGTACTGAAACGAAACAGTAAGTTGAATATTTACAGGATAAGTCAGTCCAGTAACCATTACAAACGAATCGTATCCGACATCTTGTATACAAATTATTGTTATTTAGCAATTTCTGAAAACGAGGATAACATTAAAGAATTAATTGCTCTGCAGAGCGCAGAGATAGATGGTGAACCTTTTATATTTTTCACACAAGGCAGACAATTCTTCGCTGTACGGTTTGTCATTTATTCTGCCGATTATTCTGCGAAAATCTATTTTCAGAAACATGAATTTCGGGTGGAGAAATCGGAGTCTATGGATATTCTTTGGCCTCCTGTATTTACGAGAGACGAGGATGTCATTACTAAATCAGATAATGTTTTTATATTACCAAGTTTTGAATTGATTCCTCACGGAAATATTGATGCCAACGGGATGGATGTTAAAAAAGTATGTTCTGATGTATATGAACTCACTTTTAATGAAAGAGTAACTATTTGCGAAAAGAATATTCAGTGTAGGATTGTGAAGGATGAGAAAACGATTTTGGATTCAACTTACGAAGAACCTGAGATCATTCACGCTGATAAATACATTGTTCCGGATACATATGACTATTTTATGTTTGATAAGAATGGATGTGATCGTCTGGTTGCTGGATCGAAGGCATACCTTTCTGAAACAGATCGCATTCTCGGGTATAAAAACGGACATGTTCGTGTTATTGTATTGGCAACTTCAAAAAAAACAACTGATAAAAAGAAATTGATAAACAATATTATAAAATATCATCCTCAGTCAGAACCGTTTGAACCAGATGATTTCATGGAGATTGTTGCGGATGAAGCAATTTTGCTATATTTGGAAAACTGTTATAGGAGCGGACAGATCAACACGGTCATGAAAAAGTACATTAAGGAGGGTCTGATTTGAATTATTTAATAGATCTTACAGAAGAAGATATAAGATATGTGTGTTCTGCTATCCCATATCAGGAGACAACTTCATATTTTAAAAGATATCCAAAGGAATTTGCTAAATTGAGACCCGGTTTTCGTGTGAAATCCCTCACCAAAGAAATGGTGTCTCGTACACTTTATGAATTTCGGACAAGGGATTTTGTTTCATCTTATTTGATCAAACATATTGACAGATGGATTAAAGAAATTGATGAAGAATTAGCAAAAGCCAAAGAAGAAGGCCTTAACCAGGATGCTGCTTACATAAACGTTCTGTCGCATTCGTATTTTGCCGAGAATGTGGCTCTTTTCTTTAAAATAAAGGAAGAAGAAAAATCAGAAGATTATCTTAAAGTATTGAGTTCTGCAGTATCTTTTGAAGCAGGCTACAGAAATAAAGAAAAGGAAGAACTGCATTCAATAAAGAATCAAATAAAAGTACTTTCTGAAAATAAAAAAGAGCTTGAACAGCAGGTCGCTGACGAACAGAAAAAAGCGGAAGAATTTAATAGATGTAAAAAAGAACTGAAAGAAAAACTGGAACAAAGTTCTTGTTTACTGGAAGAAGAACAGGAAAAGTATAAAAAAGCAAGAGAAAGAGCTGAAAAATATGAAGCTGAACTAAAAAAGACAAAAGAAGACGAAATCTGGAAAACATCAGAGATGCAGCAGAAAATTGAAGCCTTGACTAAAAGAATTGACGAACAATCTGTTCTGGCGGAAGAGTATTTAGCGAATCTTTCAGAACTGAAATCTAAACTTGCTTCTGCCGAAGAAGATATTCAGGCTTGGAAAAATCAAGTACGAAATCGTGAGAAGCAGATTTTTACTTTCAAAGCAGAAAGAGCTACGTTATTAACAGAGAAAGATGCTGACAAAAAGCAGATTAAAGCTCTTAAAGAAGCTCTTGAGCAGGAGTTACTAAAAGAAAATCAATACAAAGAGCAGTTAGCGTCTGTTCGTACTGAAATGAAAGCTCAAGCCAAGGAATCTGAGATCACGAAAACAACCGATGACCAGGAAGATATCAACATTGCTGTAAAAACTATCTCAAAGAGATATCATGATAGTGAACGATATATGCCAATGTGTCCTGAAAACAAGGATGATTTTGACGAATATTTCTGCTATAACCTTGAAAATATCGGTTTTGATCAAAACGAAGATGGTTCAGTAGACTTCCTTTGTTATCTTGAAAAAGTATTTTTTCAGGGCATTCCAGTACTGATTAAAAGAGGTCCCGGAATAAATCTTGCTAATACTCTTTCAAATACGCTTTATGGTGTACCAATTGCGGCACGTTTACTTTTTTCAGAAGGTGCTAATATACAAATCATTGATGAGTTTCTAACTAAAACACCAGACAGAGTTGTGTGTTTGGATGGCTTTGTAGGAAACTGTAATGTAATGGAACTCATTCCGGTGCTTGAGCAGCACCGGAACAAAATCATCATACTTACATATATGTTTGACAGAACGCTGACTTTTGTACCAAATGAGATACTATCACATGTTCATTTTATCAACGCAGATGAATTTAGTTCTTTGTTAAAAATCAAAGATATTACGGAAAATCCTTCAGAAATAAAGGAAAAGCCATTTGCGTACAAAGGCATTGTCAATCCAGATTCTCGTCTGCAGAAGATATTCAGGGATATTGCTTGTGAGTGTGGAGTAGAAGAATCTGCAGCTGTAGCGATGGCAAGCATGATTGAGGATGAGAATCACTTGAACGAGATGCTGATGTTTACACTTCTTCCGTATGTAGCAAAGGTTATCGGAAAGAATCCATACAACTGTTCTAAACGCCTTCAGAGATACGCAGGAGAAACTGGACGCTGCTTGAAGAAAGATATAATAATGAGGTGGTTTGGATAATGAACAGATTGATTGAAATTATGGCATCCGATATGGGCATCCGGTCATATATGAATGAAGAGGATGCGTCCTTCGAATTCAGGGTTATCTATTCTGCCTTAGGTCAATGGTGCCTAAAATCGGCACTAAGCGAAAAAGAGCATGAGAAGGGAATCAGCAAAAGTGCCCAGAGTATATTGCTACATAATCTATTAGATAAATACGTAGCCCTTTGTCCGGAAGTAAGACCGTACGTGTTTGTTTCTAAATATATAGATATTGCTGTCTTCATTCGCAATCTCTATGAACAGACCGGATATTTGCTTACCAAGGAAAATAACAGAAATATTTTAAACAACAGCAAAGAGACAGTTCGGTTTTCCGACAAGTTATACCTATATCTAGGGGTTCCAGAGGAAAGTTATACAATTAATGGTCTCGGGATCCATGTAGACAGAAGTAATTTGGAAATATCGCTTAACGAATTTCTTGTTCGCGACAGCCTTACTCCTGATGAATATTTGAACGTTGTTTTTGACGAGTGCGATTTTGATACCAAAGACATCGATTTAGATGATCTTGAATTCTTTAACCCATATTACTATGGCAATGTATCCAGTTCCTGGCACAGACGAATGAAGTCAGATATTACGATGGCACGAAATATTGCTTTAGGACTATATTACAGAGTCATAAGAAAAGAGGACGGAACATATCTCTTTGCAGATGATAACAATACGGATGATCTTGATGCACTTACAGGCGCAGAATTCCGCAGAAAATATATAGCATTAAAAAAGCATTACGACAATCCAATGCAGCTCCTTATATGTCCGATTGATGAGGAATACTCGCATATACGCATTCTTGGTCAGCTCCCCAATAGAGAATATTATTATCTTCTCATGAATGCATGGCCAAAAAACAAATTTACAGATCGGAACAATTTTATTATTCGTAACAAATTAACGGAACAGGTTGCAAAAGTCCTTGGCGCAATTGGATTTACTGCAAGAAATGGTGAATTTTATGGATAGAAACACAAATGGTGTACAACAGTACTATCAAACAATCAGAGATCGATTAGCAAATTATATTAAATCTGATTATCTGGCAAACAGTGAGACGCTTCTTTTGTATGCAGATGATATCTTAGGAGAAATGTGCCCTGAAGAAATTAATATTGCAAAAGAACCTTATATCGAAACATCTTCTTCTTATCGAAAAGTAAACGATGGAATCAGGGATGCAGAAATACCGGACAATGTGAAAGAGGTTCTTCTTAAACTTGTTGAATCGAAACTTGGTATTTACTCCACGCCTTTTGAGCATCAGGTTAAAGCTCTTGAAGGGGCAATGAACGGAAGAGACTTGTTTGTATCTACAGGTACAGGTTCTGGTAAAACAGAATGTTTTTTGTGGCCGATCATTTCCCGGGCTATAGAAGAATCATTAAACAGGCCAGATGATTTCAAGCTTCCAGCAGTCAGAACACTCATTATTTACCCGATGAATGCACTTGTATCTGACCAATTGGCAAGATTCAGAAAAATCATGGGTTCTAACATTTTTAAAGAGATTTTTACATCTTCTTCAAATGCAGAACGCATTCCCCATTTTGGAATGTACACCGGTAGAACTCCATATTCAGGAGAATCAAAGAATAAAAAGAATATAGAACTTGCAGAAAAGTACCGTGAGCACTATCTTATTGATGAATCAGCATCAGAAGAAGATCAGAAAAGGCAGATTAGAAGAATTAATGGTTACAAGAGCATCAATAAATATCCTGCCAGAAATGGTGGTGAAGAAGGACTTAGAAAATTTATTGAAAATCTTGAAAACGGTATTCATCAGCCAGGGCCTTTTGATGCTGAATATATCACAAGATTTGAAATGCAGGGGAATACCCCTGATATTCTGATTACAAACTATTCCATGCTCGAATATATGCTGATGCGTCAGATGGAGTCTGGTATCTGGGATGACACAAAAGAGTGGCTCGAAAAATCAGAAGAAAACAGACTTCTTATCGTGCTTGATGAAGCACATATGTACAGAGGGTCTTCAGGTGGGGAAATTGCGCTATTATTAGACCGACTGTTCTCACGTTTTGGACTCTCTCTTGATAAAGTTCAGTTTATTCTTACCACTGCGAGTATGCCTGAAGGGGATGAAGAGGCGATTTCTGACTTCTTTAACGGACTTACTGGGAAAAAGTATTCTGAATGTGTCAAGTTATTTGGTAAGCGTGAAGCTATACGTACAGAGTATAAAGTTATGACTGATGCTGCATCGCTTGCGGCAATCGGAACAAGTCAGGTGACTGAAACAGAGATCAGTGATCGAGTAAGAGCTTTTGCTCATAGCGTTTTTCATGTGGATCTTTCCAGTGATATTTCTACGGAAGAAGCCCAAGCATGGCTTTACGATAATCTTCCTGATTATCAAGCTTTTGTACGGCTGCATGAACTTTGCAGAGAAGGAGCAAAATCGTATTCTGTATTAAAAGAAGAATTATTTGGCAATGACGAAAAAGGCACAGATGCATTTGATGCTTTGCTTGTGATTGCTTCTCTTGCAAAAAAGGATGATGAGATTCTTTTTCCTGTAAGACTTCATATGTTTGTTCGTGGAATTCAAGGACTGTATGCTTGTTCCAATCCACATTGTAGCTGTGATGGGAAAAAGTATTCTGAACAAGAAAAGCTTCCTCTCGGCAAGGTTGTTTCTGTTCCTCGATATAAATGTAAATGTGGAGGAAGAATGTATGAATTGGTAAACCATGTAAAGTGCGGTGCTCTGTATTTTAAGGTGTACGTGCAAAAACTTGAGGGTACTGGATACTGGTATGTGTTTCCGAATAAAGGCCTTCATGGAGGGGCAAATGAGTTGACAGAGATGCTTTTGTATATTTGTCCGGATGACTATGAACTTGAGGGGAAAGACAAACCAGCATATCTTGATCCGATTACTGGTAAACTATACCTTAATTATAATGGGGATGATTCTCTGTTAAAGGTTTTGTATCCAGATTATGATGAAAAAAATGACCGCTTTATGTTTGGAAAGTGTCCAAAATGTAAAAAAAACATGCCGTTAAAGAAGCCAACAGATTTGGCAACAAAGGGGAATATTCCGTTTTACAACCTTACAAAAGCACAGTTTGAACTCCAACCAGCAAGAGATGAGCAACTGATAAATGAAGGTAAAAAAGTACTTCTATTTTCTGATTCGCGACAGAATGCAGCTAAACTTGCCCTTGATCTGTCAAAATCGTCTGATGCAGATGGTTTCCGTCAGGCAATCATGCTTGCATCTAAAAAACTGGCAACAGATGGAAAAGAGCATTCCCTAAAAGAACTTTACAATGCATTCTTAGCTGTATGTGTTGAACAGAAATTAGACTTTTTTACTGGTGAAAGCGCTGGGATTTTCTACGTTCATCGTGAGAAAATAGAAAAGCGACTAAGAAAAGGAAGAGACATAACGAGGGAGAATTTTGAACCGCTGCCATACGATTATTATGAACAGCTTTTGACGTTCTTTACGGAAAGTCCTCGCTCCTTCAAGGATATCGGCCTCGGTTTCCTTGGTCCTATGGATGGTGTGCTTGAAGAATGCATCTATGAACTCGAAGAAGATTATGATATTGAAATTGACAAAGAACTTTTACACTCTATTTTGGTTCTTCTTTTTTGGGATGTTATGGATGATAATGCTGCTTTAGGAAATGTTATTGATGATGAAATTAGAAAAAATCTCCCTGGTCGTAGCAAGATACTTAAATTTGGGCTTGGAGCCGATTTTATGACATCGATTGATAAAGAGTTTATCAACATAGTCAAAAATACGACAGGTTTCAGTGATAAAAAAATGGAAGACCTTTTGAAATGTATTAAAAGTAACTTCTTTGGGCCGGGAACCAATCAGCGCTATTATCTAAAACTCGACGCAGTTAAGATCGTCATTACTGACAAAGAATTCAATTGGTACAGATGCGAAAGATGTGGTAAGATCTCTCCATATAAGATTGGTGATACCTGTGGTTCCTGTTTTAAATCTAAAAATCTTCATACGATCACGAATGACGATCTTTCAAGATTTGATTTCTGGAGAAAGCCTGTTATTGATGCAATCGAAGGAGAGGAGCGGATTCACACAATCGATACTGAAGAGCATACAGCACAGTTGTCACATAAGGAAACAACCAGTGATATATTGAGTAGAACAGAAGATTATGAGATTCGTTTTCAGGACATTGATGCTGGAGAATCGGGTGAAAATTCTATAGATGTTTTAAGTTGTACTACAACTATGGAAGTTGGTATTGATATTGGTTCGCTGACTGCTGTAGGATTAAGAAATATTCCTCCGATGAGAGAGAATTATCAGCAGAGAGCAGGTCGTGCCGGTCGAAAGAATTCTGGCATTTCCACTATCGTAACATATGCTTTTGGCGGCGTTCATGATAGTCACTATTTCAGGCACCCTGACGAGATGATCTCTGGTGCGCCAAGAAAACCATGGATTGACAGATCAAATCCGAAAATCGAGCAGCGTCATTTTAATATGAAAGCGTTGAATAGTTTTATGTCAACGGAGAAGATGAAGAGCCTTTATGACAGCATTGAAGAAGTAGGGATTGTTTCTTTCTGTGAAAACTATGTCGACTTATTTATTGAGCACTGCGAAACCCTTGATTTCCCAGTGGATGGGACGATCGAAAAAATCTGCAAAATCCGTGACATGGTGCTCACAGAAGGAAAAAGAAATGAATATTTTAACGGCGACAAAGAAACATCTGCATTTGATGTTTTTTATTCAGAAGGATTTATCCCGTCATATTCGTTCCCTAAGAATGTGGTAAGATTCTGTGTGGAAACGGATTCAGAACGCGGAAGAAGAGCTCCTAAGGACATCAAATATGCACCAGAAAGAGATATTGCTGTTGCAATAAGCGAATATGCTCCGGGCCGTTTTATCACGATTGATAAAAAAATATATAAAAGTGGAGGTTTGTATTCTAATCCAAGACCGAGAGATTACGAACAGAATCAGGCTGAATACTATTTTAACAGCAAGGATTATAAAAAAGACATTATTGTTTGTTCGGAATGCAATTGGTTTGGAGGGGCACAAGAAACATATACAGAATGTCCATACTGCCATGCACGTGTCGAACATCGCACGATGATCAAACCATGGGGCTTTGCTCCTGTAAAGGGCGATCCTGTAAAGTATGAAGATGAAGAAGAAGAAAAAACATACGCTGAAGCACCGTATTATTCTTATGTACCAAAAGAAACTGAAATGAAGACGTATAAAAAGAGTCGTATTCGTTTCGCAAAGTTGGAGGATCATCATGTTCTTACTGTAAATATGGGTAAGAAGAAAAATGGTTTCAACATTTGTAAAAAATGTGGTGGTGCAGAAGTTGCATCACCAATTTCAACGGGGGAATACCATTTTTCTCAACCTTATCACGACCGTTATATCTGCAAGCATGAAGGAACGGTGGCTACCAATATTTATTTGGGATACGAATTTCTTACAGACATGTTTATGCTTGATATCAAGTATGATTCTGAAAAATTAGTGTCAAGATATGACAATGAAGAAAGGAGTATTTTAAGAGCTGCTGCTACGACGCTTCATGAAGCAATGAAAAAAGCGGTTTCTCTTTCCTTAGATATTGACTATAATGAAATCAACGGCGGATGGAGAACAAGATATGAAGATAACGGAGAAGCGCATATTGAAATGTTCTTTTACGACAACCTTACCAGCGGTGCCGGTTATTCTTCTCTGATGGGTGAAGAAGGAGTTCTTGATGATGTAATGATTCGGACAAGAGAGATCCTTTCAGAATGTACATGTTCAAGATCTTGCAAAAATTGCCTTGATAACTTTTATAATCAGCGAAATCATGATTTATTTGACAGGACACTTGCTCTTCAGCTGTTTGATTATGCATTGGAAGGAAAATATCCGGAAGATTATTCTGAAGAAGAACAGAAAGAATTGCTGGTTCCTCTAAAAAAACTGATCAAAGAATCAAAAGGGGAAAACCCTGAAGATATGATAGAATTTGAAGTGATTCCATCATTAAGAAAAAGAATCCGAGATGAAAAAAGAAAGCTGTATTTGAACCCATATAACCTTTCAGATTGGATTTATAATGCATTTTTGGAGTATAACGGCAAGGTTAATGAATAGAGACATACACAAAAGCAAAGGAGGTGATGTATATGTATTATTCGCCATTAAGATATCCAGGAGGGAAAGGAAAATTAGCTTCTTTTATGGAGTATATGATTGATCAGCTTGGGCATCGGGGCGGCACATATATTGAACCATTTGCCGGCGGAGCCGGAATTGCAATGGAATTGCTTTTAAGAAATGTTGTAAGCCGAATTGTGATAAACGATTATGACAAAGCGGTATGGTCTTTCTGGAAAGCTATTCTCACAGAGACTGATCGTTTTGTTGAAGAAATCAGAACGGTTCCTCTTACTGTGGATGAATGGCAGAAACAGCACGAAATTCTTGTTACCCAAAACGATAAATATAGCTTTGAATTAGGATTTGCTGCTTTTTATCTGAACCGCACCAACCGTTCCGGCATAATTAAGGGTGGAGTTATTGGGGGACAGGAACAGGCAAAAGATTGGAAAATGGACGTACGTTTCAAGCGAGAAGAACTGGTAACACGTATACAAAGAATTGCTGCTCGGAAAAAAGATATCAAATTGTACAATAAGGACGTAAATAGTTTTATCAAAAATTATGTTCCTCTGTATGAAGAGAATGCACTAATTTATTTTGATCCTCCATATTTTAGAAAAGGACAGCAATTATACATGAATTTCTTTAATTATAAGGATCATGTTCGTATTGAACAAGAAATCCGCGAACATGTAAACTGTGATTGGATAATCACTTATGACTATGAACCGCAAATTGAAGAAATCTATCACAATTATAATCTTCGCCTTTATGATTTAAACTACAGCGTTTCAACTAAACGTAAGGCAAACGAACTAATGATCTTTAAAGATGGAATTATCATTCCATCTGATGAAGAATTGAATTCAAAGAAAATTAATATTCATATTAGATCGCTTAGTTTGGTGGACTAAAGTCTCAGTAACTGAGTACATCATTATCCCAATATGTTTGTTTTTGTTCTTGTTGTATCTAATGGGAAGAAAGGCAGGACAGAGGCAAACTTGGGAGTGGAAAACAACAACTTAGCCCACTATTTGCAAGGTTGTATCAAAGCAAAAATATGAATGAGACCGACAGTTCGTGGCTGCCGGTCTTTTATTTATCGTATGTCTTTTGATTCTTCTGTCATACTTCCTTAATAGACCTTTTCTTTCAGGTTTTTCAACAGATGAGCTGAACTTCGGTCAGCATGTGCCGAAACGCGGATCATATCAATTGGACTGACGTGCGGTCTAACTGCGCTGAAATGCGACCTGGGTGGACCGGAGAGCCTAAATAATCAATCACACCGTATCAAACGAAATGTTCACACCGGTCGAGCAAAATTTGCAATGGATTTGTTTAAATGAAGTATGAGTAAATCCATCTTATTATTATAAATAAAATCCTCTCTCTCCCATTTCATTCATCCAGAAGAATGCTGCAGAGAATTCTTTTGGTTTTGTGAGTACCGGCACAGTGAGAATTTCTTTCTGTACTCTAAGTACCTGAGCCAACTTTTTTAATAGTTCCTCTCGTGGCATACGTGCATTGGTTTCATACTGAGCAATCCGGACATCAGCGGTGCTTTCTGAAAAACCAACAGCCATACCCAGTTGTTTTTGAGTAAGATTGTTTTTCCATCTTAAATAACGTAATTTTTCTCCAAATGTAATCATAGCTATTTCCTCATAATGTAATAAGCAAGAGTGTTGAGGTGCCTGTCTGGCACCTCAGTTTTAAAGTTACATTTATTCTCCGGTACTTCCGAATGCATCAGTTCCTCTTTCTTTTCCGAGATCAAATACAAAATCAGCAATGATGATAGGCGTAATCACAAGCTGACCAACTCTGGTTTCTTTGTGTATCGTCTGTACCTTGTTGCTAACATTGCTGATGATAGCATGGATCTCTCCACGGTATCCAGAATCAACCGGCGGCAATTCACAGGTAAGCCCCTTCTCTGCCATGCTACTTCTGGGAAATACAAATC
>JBJFCD010000145.1:0-46391 GCA_051888795.1 Lachnospiraceae bacterium
GCAGTTTCACTCATCGCTGGCAAAAATACTGTTTTAAAATTTTTTCGTTCATTCATAACAGTTGCATATACATCAAAATCTTGCTCTGAAAATATTACTAATTTCACATTATCTGCTCCTCTTCGATAGGTATAATTAAGAATTGAAAATTCTGTTTTCAATTTAGAAAACCACACAAGACCCAAAAAACGATTGGAATTCACACTATCTTTTTATCTCTATTACATCTATCAATTCATCCTCACAAAAGAAAAATAGTTTGTCATAACACAATTCAACATTATAATCTTTGCGGAGCTGATATTCTTTTACTTTATGTTCCTTTATTTTTTCTCCGTCCGTAACCCTGTAAAATTCCAATGTTCCGTTTTTGAATGTCGCATATTGTTCCTTATCCATATAAATAACTTGTCCTGTTTTTATTGGAATATTTTCCAATACTTTATCGGATTTCAAGTCAACATACAGAAGTTCAGCGTTCAGATATTGTCCTACTGATCCTTCAGAACTAGATTCCAAACTGAAACTTGCATACTCTTCAAAAAGAACAAGCCAGACATTTTCGTCCATTTTCATGCGGGAACGCCTCAAATGTGTATCTAAGCGTTCCCCGTATCGTTTCCAACTTTTTTCTCCTGTCAAACGCACAGCAGATCCTAGATATTCGGAAATATACATACTACCGTTCATAATCGCCATGATATCCTCTTGTGTATGGAACATTGCTTTTCCGTCTCTCCCTGACAGTATTTCAAAATCGCCTTCATTGATATCTTCTGTATATATTTTTATAGCAGACACATCATCGGAAAGCTGAATCTTATCAGCCTTTCCTTTTGCTACTAGCCAGTCATTTCCTATCTTTTTTATATACATCTCATTCATGCCTGCTTTCACAGCCTGCTCAAAAGTCAGTATCTGCTTCCAGTCCTTATCAATCTCGCCAATATTATATTTTTTTGAGAGATTTTCCGCATCAAAAATATATACCACATCTGTCAATCCAGAATTATTGCGATTCTCATCACATTTACAGTAAAGACTGCTTCCGTTAAGATTTATTTCTTCTGCTCCTGTCCACTCTGGAAATTGAAAATCGGAGATTTCTTTTCCCTGATAACTAGACTGATATATTCCGGAATCTGTAGTATAGTAAATATATTTTTCAGATGCCGCTATACCTCTCGGAGGTTCTTGTAACGGAACTACCAACCTATCGGTATTGTATTCACAAATTCCCTTCTTCTTTTTATCATAGTAATAATACTTTCCATCACAGTATGCTGTTTGTATTCCGCAATTACTATCTGCTGATTCTGAAACGGTAATATTCGTATCATACTCCCCTCTGGCATATCGAATCCAATAATCAATAAATATCCGTCCGCTGCCTGTAGAAAGGACTTGTGATATTATAATTATTCCTATTATAAGATAAATGATCAATTTCCTTTTCATCGCTCTGCACCTCAATATTATTCAAGAACCAACCGTGATATATGCACTTATCTATTTGATCCGCATACTATTTAATAATGCTTTCCTCAATTTTCTCTTTTTCATCCGCTTTAAAATAGATTCTTATGATATCATTTTTATCTATATGTATAATTTTTGTCACCTCATCTTTATTATTGACATATATAAAATAGTTTTTACATAATTCTCTTTTGCAAAGGATATCCTCGTATCTTTCCATCAGTCGGTTTATTGACTTCTCACATATCTGCTTCTTACCGTTTCTCTTACTTATAACAAACATCTCGTCATTCTTACGTAAAGAATAAAATAGATTCATAATATAATTTATATCCTCTATCAACATTTCTCCAAAAAGAATTGTATTGATTTTTAACTTATACACTTTAAATCTATTCTCTGTAATCTCTACCGCTAATAATTCCGGTGTACCAAACCACTTTATTATTTCCAAATCTATTTTTTCACTAAACACATACTTTATCGAATGAAATTTACACTTATTTTCTGTTTTAAAGTTTTCCTGTATTTTATTTTTTCTCCACCAAAATAGAAGTTTTGATATCAAATAGTATTCCACAAATAACCATACAAAAAATGATACAATTTTTACAATATATATCGGTTCAATAATACTAATCCCAATAAAATATGCAATGTATATGCTAACAATCAATAGTAAATCTATTTCTATTCTTTTTCTCATAATTTCCCTTTCAAAAGCTTCATATTATCATAGCATTTACTCTCTTTGGCTGGTGCATATTTGATTTTACTACCAGCAGATATGCACCCTTATAAAATACATTTATGAATGTGTTGTTCACGGTAACAAATACTTTTTGTACTCCTCTTCCATATTCTCTCTTTGCAGGACCGCTACTGCATAATCTTTCGAAAACAACATACTGATATCGTAATATTGTTCTCCTTCACCGACAATATCCGCCCATGGAATAATCAATTCTGCTTTCTCTTTTCTTCTCACATTCATACTTTTCTTATACACACCTTTACCATCTATACAATAATAAAGATATTCATTTTTGATTCCTATCGCAGTATTTAAACTATCACCATAAAGAAGATTATACGCTTCCTTTTGTGATGCTATTTCTGTTATTTCCTGCGTTTCCACATCATACTCAGATATTCCACCCTGAGAAAATACAATCAACAGCTTTGTTTTCCCAAATGGAAGCATACAATCTTTCAATCCTTCACTGTACAACTCGTCATTCTCATACAAATCCTTCCGCAATGGAAATTCTGTAATTTCTTTATTTGCTGTATTATATCGGATTATCGTTTCTTGCGTTTTCTCTTCTATACATACAAATATATTTTCTTCATAAACACCCAATAAAGATATGTAAGCATCTGCAGCAGATTGTTTCTCGGTAATTACTATTTCATCCTCTGTCACTATATCCCGTGCCACAAGAATTTCCGTCTCATCCAAAGTTGTTTTGTCATACACAATTGTTCCGTTGGAGACAATATAATCGTTCATATTTGCTTCTTCAAGAATCTTTCTTCTATCCCCTGTAAAAACATCTACTTCATATATATCATAGGAAGTGCCTTTCCCATTATAAACCTGTCCGTAAATTTTATCTCCCACATAAAACTGGGGACTAAATTTATTTAAAATATTCTGGTAATTCATAACATAATATGTTTTTCCATCAGACAATGACTGAATTAAAACCTGATTACCAAACATATAGGGAAAATTCTTCAAACTATTTTTCTCTTCAATCACCATATAATTTTCCTGAATATTATTGCACTGTAAAGTCCCCTTTGAGACCTTCTGAATTTCCTTAGACGGATGTTCCACATAATGGATGCAATAAAGTAACGTATTCACGCCAATAATTCCCAATACAATGATTAAAATAATTCTAAATATTATTTTACTTTTTTTCATCATATTCATCTCTTCCATACTTTTTTTCATTTTGATATTCTTTCAATATCCTCATATTTTCAGTTAGCTTGCTTTCCTTGGCATAATCATATGGCGTACATCCTTCAAAATCCTCTACAAAAACATCTCCACCATGATCTAATAAATACAGCAATATTTCCTTGCTTGGACAGACCACAGCTGTATGCATAACAGTATGATATTCTCCACCCTCAGCTGGTATGATATAATTTATATCTGCTCCATTTTCTATCAAAAGCTTTACCAAATCTAATTTCCCATAATATACCGCAAGTTCCAATGGACTCCCTGTAAAACATACGTTTAGATCTTTTGCTCCATTTATGATTTTCAAAGCCAATTCTTTCTCATCACTTTCAATTGCATACTCCAATATTTCCGGGGTAATTGCAAGTTCTGGATTTATATCATACAGTTTAAGGGCTAACTCAGGTTTGGAAGCACAAAGTTCAGTGAATCCAGTAGTTATATACCCCTCATCGTCATACTCTTTATCATATGGAATCTTGTTACTAATTAATGCTTCAAATGTTGATTCATTACAGACTCCATAACCATATATGATTTCATCATCTGTCGGACGATACCCTTCTTCCAGCATAATTTCAATTGACTCTTTTGTCCCTTCTCTACAAGCAGCTAACCACGTACTACTTCCGTTTATACTCTCCGTCTGCCAATTCATTCCAGCATCTCTAAGAATCTGTACATTATCTCTATTAGCCGCTACAACCGCAAGTGTCAATGCGTTATATTCGTAAAAATCAGTAAAATCATTCGGATTAATTTTTTCCTTTAATAAATATGAAACCACTTGTGGATTATTATATATCGCAGCAATATGTATCAGATTCTTTTCTTCCTCATCCTTTACACCAAAATCACATCCCTGCTTTTTCAATTCTTTCAAAACTTCCACGTTACAATGTGCTGCTGCATATCGCAGCACATTGTAATTATCGGAGATTTTCTTTTTTTTCATATATTTCAATAGTTTTTCATTCTCGCCACAAACGGCATACTCCAACTCTTCGCTGATACAGGTATCCTTTCCTGATTTCTTTAATCTTTCAAGTAACTCTTTCCCGTAGGCATATCCGTTTGCATCTAAACACTTCTTTAAATTCTTTGCAGTAATAGTCCCACCATATTTTTCATAAAGAGCAATCTTTTTTCTAAATCTCTTTTCCGAAAATCCAGGACTTTCTTCCCCCCCTGAGAGAAAAACATCCACCACTGTCTCTCCCGCATTATTTTTTGCATTGACATCTGCTCCTGCTTTCAATAATATTTCTTCCATTTCATCAGAACAATTCATCAAGTATGTGCTACCGTCGTCACCTCTACTATTAACATCTGCCCCTGCATCGATTAACATCTCGACTATTTCTGCATTAGCAGTATTATTGTCTATAGCAAACGCTAACGCTCTTTTTTCTTTCCACTGCCTAAAATTACTAAATTCTTTTACCGGCAGCTTCTCCAGATTTATATGGGGATTACGAAGCGCCTCCCTAACCCCTTGAACATTATTTGTTGTGATTGCCATAAAAAGCTTTTTCCCATCCTGCTTTTCTGATTCAGATTGACAACCACATAAACATAAAGCAACTGCTAAAGCCACAGCTATAATCCTTTTCAACTTTTATCTCCTCCACACAAAATTTTTCTTCCATACTTCCCTTTCCAGAACTCTAGATTCCATCTTTTTTAGATATTTATAGAAAACATGCGTTGTAAAAAATATCTAACAAACTGTATTAAAATTAATAAGATAATCATTACTAAATGCATGTCATCAGACAAAAGCAATAATTCTCCAATATCAGACTTCCTTAATAAAATCTTTTTACCCTCCTTTACTTTTATGATTTTATTGTTTATTCCCTTTATCTGATATGTTGCTCCTTCTGATGAATCCTGCTTATTCCCTAAATAATTTGTCAATTTCTCATAATCAATTTTCTCTTTTCCTTTTTCTTCTGCTTGTCCATAAACCGTTATTTCATCACTTTCTTTTCTGTTAAGATAACATTGATCTCCTGTATACAGCAGAACCATATCATATTCTTTATCTAATATCATTTTATCTGTCATTCTTCCTTGTTTATCAAAAATCTGAACTTCTTTACCACCCTTCAAAAGAATTGTCTTATACTCATCCTCAGACGCAAATTGATATAATACATTACGTTTGTTTAGGACACAAAGTTGATTATGATAGATATACATTTGACTAGAGCCTTTATCTTTTATCCCGGGCAAATAAAAAATCTTATAAAATTCCCCTTCTTTAGAAAAAACCATAACACAGTTTTTTGAAGTATTTAGACACCAAATCTTATCATCAAATAATACTATCGTATTTAGATCATATAATTCGATTTGTGAACTCATTAGTCCTTCTTTCAATACATTAACATTCAGTTTATCTTCTTTAAAATATGTTGCTGGATAATACAATATTATATTTACTATAAAAAACACACTAACTACTGCTATACTAATTTTTGTTATAGATTTCCCCATAATAGTTTCTACTTTCCAAAGAATTTTTTTGCTTTCTTTTTAATCTTATTTTTCAAACTTCCAAAAATTTTCCCAACATTTCCTAAGTACCAATATTTCGAATGTGAATAAGATATACCACTATTTCCAAAATTCTTTCCAGCACCTACAGTCCTAAATCCACCACCTTTAGAAATAAAACCTTTCCATCCTAATGCTGACACTGCCTTAGTTTTAAATTTTCCAGTGTAATCTTTTACGTTCTTATTATATGGTTCGGATTGCACCGCAAAAGCACATATTGCACAGCTAAATGATGGTTTAGAAAAAAGTTTCGTTGGCTGTTTTTTTATTAGTCTATATAATTTTTTCATATTCTTTTTTATCGTACTTGTACTTGTTCCTGCCTCTCCATAAAAATACGCATATATTCCACTTTTTATTTGTTTGAAAAAATAAATGATTTCTATACCTATACCTACATCTAAAAATGATACCGATGAATTTGCAGACACTTGTATTCCTGCTCCAATTGTCCTTTTTTTATGCCCACTCGGATCCACATAATTTATCGGATTGTTATCACAGTACACATACAAGTTCCATTCTTTTATACTATCTCGCTCTCCCCGATACGTATCCTCTGTCAGGAACCTTCCGTTCTCTGGGTCATAGTACCTTGCATTCAGGTAGTAAAGTCCTGTACTTGCGTCATAGATTCCTCCGGTGTAGCAGATCTCATTCCCGAAGGTTCCGCTTCCATTGATTTCTGTCTCTCCGAAATCATCGTATTCATAGGATAGTTCCCCTGCTCCGTTTTCATTCAGGATGCTGGTCGTGCTTCCCTGTATATCCTTATTATAAAGATAATATTTCAGGCTGTCATTTGCTGTTTCGTCAGCTGCAGGAACATTTTCTTCGGCAGCGATTACATTTCCTTCCACCCCTAGAAGGTTCTGGATGGCTTTTGTATCGGCGCTTCCTTCGGTTGTGTACGAGACAACTCCGTCTTGGTAGAAGTAATTGGTCTCCTTCGCACCTTCTGTTTTTTGGATGCGCTGTCCATCTCCGTTATAGAGGTTCTCCTGCGTGAAAGTTGTACTGCTGCCGGATTCACCGGAACCATTGGAAGTAATGGTTGCCTTGCTCAGACGGTTGTCCGCGTCATAATCATTGACCGTCGTTGTATGGGCCTTGGTACTCACTTCCTGGATCTGGTTTCCATTCACATCATATGTGTATGTAGAGCGGCTTTCCTCTGCCCCGCCACGCTCGGTCACCGCGGTTAAAAGCTGATCCAGACCGTTATAAGTGTAGCTTGTCTCTGCGCTTCCTTTGATTTTCTTTGTTCGGTTTCCGGCTTTGTCATACTGGTAGCTAATTGTCTGCTTACTGTCATTGTCTCTATGGTCGGTCACCTCTGTCTTTATAAGCTGTCCGAGGGCATTGTAAGTATAAGCTTTTGTTTCGTTTACCTTGTCTGCGTCTGTCGATGGAGTGTTGTTGATCTCTGTCTTTTCCGTAATGTTATTGTTCTTGTCATACTTGTATGCATAAGACTCCAGTACTTCTGTACCTTTTTTATAGACCATAGTAGTCACTCGGTCAAGGGCATCATAGGCATAGCTCTTTGTAATACACGTATTTCCTCCATCTGCGAAATCAGGATATTCCTTAATCTCTGATACTTTTCCATGAGCATCATACGTATATTCCCGAATCGTAACCGGAGTTTCACGTCCGTTTATTACAGCTTGTACGCTCTGAAGCCAGCGGTTTGCATTATAGGTGTAGTGAAGACCTTCCATGCCTCCGGCACCGACAAGCGCATACTGAATACCGGTAACTTTATCCTCGGTGTCATACTGGTAAGTAACCTTGTGGGAAGTAACCGTTTCTTCGGACGGTTCACTCTCACTGTTTACTTCTGCAGTCCATGAGGTTCTTCCAAAATCATCATAACCTGTGAATGTATACCGATATGGTACAAAGCCTGTATCCTTTTTCTGGGAATCCACCATTTTTGTCTGACGCTGTAAGTCATCATACGTATACTCTGTCTGGAGCGTCTCTTTTCCGTCACTGTCATATAGAACCGTCTTTACCAAAAGATTCCGGTTATCATAGGTAAATGCCTTGTATGCATCATTTTCATAAGTGATTTTTGTCTGATTGCCCCTTTCATCATACTCGTAGGATGTGGCAATGCTTTCCTGGGCAGTATCTCCGTGATCTGTGGTGGAGCGGGTGAGTCCTGCCGCATCCACAACTTCCACACTCTGATGTCCTTTCGCATCGATAATTGTCGTTGTCGTTCTGCCACCTTCGGCATCTGTGGCATACGAAGCTTTTGTGGAAATCTTTTCACCGTCTGCATCCTGCACAACTTCCGTAACTCTAGCGGAATCATCATAAACATACTCTGTGACAGTACCTTTGGCATCGGTTTCTCTGGTGACATTCCCCTTATCATCATATTCCTGTTTTGTGACGATCGTATCTGTCCCAAGGATATAATCACCGTTTTGAACTTCCGGATTTACAACGGTTGCACTCTGATTGCCTTTTTCATTATAAAGAGTAAGTGAAACCTTTCCATCTGCTGCACCTGCTCCGGTTCCATTGCTATACGCTACCACCTGATTTCCACTCTTATCATAAGTATAATCTGTATAAAGACCGTTTGCCTTCTCCCGGACAAGCTTTCCCGCCTTGTCGTAGTATTTTTCCGATGCAGTACTTCCGTCAGGGTAGCTTTCTTTCTCAATATAGGCATTTTGTACTTCCCGCGCACTTTTTCCATCCTGTACAGTTACATCTCCATAACTGTAGGTAGTATTATAAGTAATAGATGTTCCTTTCGTCACTTTTCGTTTGGTGACTCTGTTGATGGCATCATAAGTGTACTCTGTCGTAATACCAGATGTATCCACCTCCTTCACAACGGTACCGTTTGCATCATAGGTGCTGGTGCTGGTAAGCGTTTTTCCATTCAGAGTAGTCTCTGTCTTTGTGACGCGCCCCAAGTAGTCATAGGTGTACTCTGTCACTTCCCCAGTTGTTTCATCCGTTGTTTTAACAGTCCGACCCATGACATCATAGGTGTTGGTCTCTTCATTTACCACCTCACCGGAAGTCTCTTTCTCAGAGATCACATTTCCATCTGCATCATACCCTGAAATTGTTTTCGACGTCTCCATGCCATCTTCGGTAACAATAGATTGTATTTCATTTCCGTAGATATCATATGTACTTTCAGTCACAATCACATTATCTGGATCGGAGGAATCGGTTTCTTCGGTAACATCACCCAGTTCGTCATATTCCGACTGTTCATTACTGATTTGCTTCCCATCCAATGTAACATTCACAACTTTAGGACAGTCCTGCGTCCACTCATTCGTGTCGTCATAAGTATAAGCCGTTTTTGTGCCGTCCTCTGCAATCTCTTCGGTTACATTTTCATCTGCATCATAGGTCGTCTGTGTAACTTTATCTTCTGTTTTAAATACAATCTTATCTCCATCAAAGACTTCGTATCCAATCTTCCTCGTTGTTTTTGTGACAAGATATGGATTTTCAGCATAAGTATATTCATAGCTTGTCACATCTCCGTCTGCTGATGTCTCAGACAATGTTTTTCCTGTCTGTGTGTCATACTGTGTTGTCGTTGAATAGATTTCTGTGCCGGATTCGTTGAACTTTTTCACTGAAGTCTGGTTTGTCTGGTATTCAAGTTCGTATCTCTCCTGATTTGGATAAGTGACTTTATCTGCCTTTTCTCCCTGATAGCTAATCGTATATTCCTGTGCCTTTCCGTCTGTGACAGAGGTCAGTTTTCCGTCTGTGTAGCCATAGTTATAAGACACTTTATCTTGTCCGGAAGTATGTGCTGCCTGCGTCAAAGTACCGTCCGTGTAGGAATAGTTCAGTGTGGTTTCATCTGGCAGCGTTACAGTAGTAAGCAATCCACTCTCTTCATCATAAGAAAGAGTAATCTCTTTTCCGGTATCCGTATTAACTGATGAAAGTCTGCCGTCTGATGTATATTTATAAAACAGATATGTCCCATGAGGCTCTGCTGTTGCCACCAATTGACCTCCTTCATCAAATCGGTAAAGGATTCCGTCTTTGGTCTTAAGGGTATATGCGTGAGTTGCTGTTTCCGTTATTGTTTCTTCTGATTCCGAATCATCCTGTATGATATAATCTCCGGTTCCAATGGCAAGACTGCTTAGTGCATCTTCCGCTGTCTTTAATGGAGAAAGCGGCGGAACAAGCGTTTCTGCTTTTACCCCTGTCGTTTCTCCCTCTACCAATGAACTCATCACTTGCGGTGTCTGGGCAAGTGCTGTCTCTGCAGACTGAAGTGTATAATCCTTTGTCTGAGCACACTGATAAGCATCTCCATTTTTTTCAAATGTGTAGACACTTCCGTCACTGTCAAGAAAACTGATTTTTCCGGACTCGTCCATAAGGAGTTCCTTATGGAGGGAATCCATCCATCCTTCACCAAACATTCCACTGATTTGAAGCTGGCTGTTATAGTTTCTTGTTACATCAAAGGAAATCTGATTTGCAGGGAGTGTAACATCTTCCTGCTCATAAGAAAGGTTTCCACTGCTGTTTTCAATACTTCCACTTCCTACCGGAGTGCTGAATGTATAGTATCCAAGATACTCCTTGCTTCCTGTCTTCTTCTGTAATACCGAAGGAGCTGTGCCTTTCATGGATAATACCTGTTCCATAAGAGCCGTGTCTTCTATCGTACCTTCCGTGTTTGTCCGGACTGCTTCAATCTTATAATAATAAGTTTTATCCGCCAGACTCTGGATATCAACCCAGTATCCGGTTTTCACTTTCTCTGCTATAAGAGACGATTCATCCACAGCGAAATTTTCGCTGTTTCCACGATAAATGCGATAATATACATTGTCGGATAAGCTTTTACTCGTCTCCCATGATATTATATTCTTTCCGTACTCATTACGGATTTTAAGGCTTCCCTCATTTGGTAAAAACCCTTCAAATCCAAGCCCATTGACATGCAGGTAATATTTTAATTGATAAGACTTTTCATTTCCCGCCTTATCTACAGCACGCACAATCACTGTGTGCTCGCCATTTCCGGTGATTGTACCTTCCGGTATTGTATAGGTACCGGATGCATTCGTTCCCATTGCAACGTAATTCTGGTTGTCTACCTTACATTCAACTTGTTTAAAATAAGTATCTGATGCACCACTCCAGCTGATAGTCGGTGTCATACTCTCTGCCGGATTTTCTTTTGTGCTTTCCGGTGAAATAGTCGGCTGGTTTAATGTCGGTGATGTCCCGTCAATATAAAAACCAAATCCCTTTCCTGTCCCGGCGATTCCTCCGTTATCTACACCTCTGACAAAAATTTGATAGATTCCTTCATTCCATCCGGTACTTGCTGAAACAGTTGCTGTTCCGCTGGAGGTCGTCCCCAATTTCGTACTTGAAGAGTAATTTACAACCGTTTCGATTTGCGTCCAGTCTTCTTGGCAGGTTGCCAGACGATATTGAACATAGGCCAGTGATTTAGACGTGATTCCTGACCATGTGACTTTTAATGCATCCCCCTTTTTTAAGTACTTTGGAGTACCTGTCACCGCAGTTGCTATTGTAGGTTTATCATAATATACAACCGTAAGCTTCGGTCTTAACGAACTTGTACTATGTCTGGATCCTACAAACTCACAATAGTGTCCGGTCTCACTGGCTCCTTTTAGCATAATTCCATAATTTTTCAGAGAACCATTCGCAATTCCGCGCACATATGTTGTCAGATTTAAACTCCGCTCTGTCTTATATTTTCCTGTAGATTTTACACTACTATAAAGTGTATCATATCCCGGTCTGGTATTCCATGTAATGTCCGCACATTTAAAACTTTCTTTTACACGGTATGCCTGTACGGTTTGTCCGCTGTTACTATTCGCTGTTTCATACAGCTTTAACACTGCACTATCTACATAATACCCTTTAACAGCCGGTGTCAGATTTAAAAACCTGAAGTATGTCCGGTAAACACCTTTTGATCCTTTTCCGGCATTTACAACCACAACACCGCTATCATAAAAATTCGTATTTTTATAGGAAGACCCATTTAAGACATATGCATCTCCTATGTCCGACTTGCCACTCCATGTGGCTGTTGGATCTATCGTTACAGGATACTGTCTTGATTCATCCTTCAGATACTCCATATCTGCGGTCACAGTCACATGATAAAGCCCTTCAGTTTTCTCATCAGCTGACACTTCACAGGTAAGATCTTCACTGTAAGCTTTATTGGTCGCATCATTCATATTCGGAGGAGTGATGTTTCCAACAATCTCTTCTGTCTTGTTGTCATACAGTGTAATCCCTTCATCCAGCTGATTCTTTCTGGCAAACAACCCATCAAGTTTCAGGTCATAAGAAAAAGTATTTCCTTCTGGGCACTCCGCTAATACAATCTCTTCCTTTACACCGGCAGATGTAGAGGTATATTCATAAGACTTCGTTGCATCTTTTGATTTATAGACAGCTTTTAATGGAACTTCTTTGATTTCTTCGTATCCATCCGCGTACTCTTCTTTTTCCACTTGGACTTTTTTCAGATCCTCCGTCGGGCTCATGGATATCCCATAACCGTCATTTTCCATAAGTACAGGTGTCTCACTTGTCAGCTCTTCCGGAAAATAATGTTTCCTGTCACCTTTTGCATTTTCGTACGAATAATCTGTGATATCCTGATTATTTTTACTCTGATTATCTTGTATTTTTACTAGTGACGGATCGTAATCGACAAGGTTCCCATTCTTGTCTTCATAACGTACCGCCTCATCATAAAATACAGTCATCTTCTTGTTATTTCCAACATCAAATGTAGTCGATGTCTCTGTATTTTCTTCAAGTCTTGCGTCCTCTTTCGTTACGTCATATTCTTTAACATCTGAATCTTCTGCCTGTTTAGTGGTTCCTGATTGTTCAGGATTCTCCATCTGTTCCGATGAAGTTTCTTCGGCATTCACAATACATCCTTCCCACGGAATGGAAGTAACAGTAAATGCAGCAATCAAAATCACTGCAATAATCTGTTTCCAATTCTTTTTCAGTTTTCTCATAATTTTCCTCCTTTTAATACGCAACAATATAAAATGAATAGAATTACATAAATCGTAGTGAATACGTACTTAACATAAGCTATTCAATATATAATGTCTTATTATATATTTAATATATCATTATATATATCACTTTACAACATTGATATTATTATAATAATCTATAATTATATATCCACTTTTACTTTAATATATATTCTTTTTATTATATATCTAATATTTATTTAATTTGATTATATTCAATTATTGATTTACATAAAAATTCATAGTATACTAAAAAAAAGGAGAAAGCAAAAGCAGTGATTAAATTATGAAAAAGAAATTAAGCAAACAACAATTAGAAGTTATGAAAATTTTATGGGATAATGATACTCCCTTGGTTGCTTCTGATATTGTAAAGAAAAAAGACTCGTTAAACATTAATACCGTTCAAGCATGCCTTCGGGTTCTCGTAAAAACCGGAATTATTGAAGTTGCAGGCATTGTCTATAGCGGTACAGTTTTAACGAGAAGTTATCGTCCATTAATTTCGAAAGATGAATATTTAAACGAAACATATAAGGATATTGTTGGGGACTTTTCAAATTTATCTTTCATTGCATCACTGATCAGTAAAGAAACTGATGCGAACGAGCTAGATAATATAATTAAATTGATCAACAAAAGAAAGTCAGAAATTGAGGAGAAATAATGTCAGTATCTTTAGGACCATTTATTACCTGTTTTGTAGGAGTTATTTTTCTTGCAATATATTTATACATTACTTTATATCATTTAAATAATCATTTTATATATGGGACAAAGATTATTTTTGTTGGAATTACAATCATTCTATTAAGAATGTGTATTCCGGTAAATTTTCCTTTTACCTATACAATATATTCAACTAAACTTCTTACTCCAATTGCAAACACTATTTATTATCAAATTGGTATATCTAATTTTAATGTTTTCAATTTACTGATAATATGCTGGTTGTCAGTTGCAATTATTAAGTTAGTCAGATTATATATTAAATACTATCGATTAGATAATTATTTAAACCTATATATAATTACAGAACCTCAGCACCATGCAAACCTTTTTAGATCTTTAGAAAAATATTGTACTAAACCGATTAAAATTGCAGTTATTCCGCAAAATATTTCACCTTCCATTTTTGGAATCAAACAACCAATTTTAATATTGCCAGAGACTTATAAATCTTTTTCTCAAAAAGAATTAGATTACATCTGTCTGCATGAAATAAATCACTATTCACACCACGATTTATGGATGAAACTGTTAGTTGAAATCATTACTTGTATTCATTGGTGGAATCCATTGGTATATTTAATGAAAAAAGAATTCTCCTTAACACTAGAACTTGTAAATGATTATCAGCTTATGAATTCCTCTCCAGGCTTTTCCAATTCAGAGTATGCTGATTTAATTATTAAGTCTTCAAATTTGATCCATCAGTCTTTAAGTAATTCTGATGTTGGTTTGATACCTTTTTCCAGAGAAAAGCACTCTGACTTATATACAAGAATTAATTTTTTATTAAATTCACCATCTCCACAACAAAAGGGAAAAAAATCCCTCGGAGTACATACGATGATCATTATTATTATGATATTTATCTCCCTGGTATTTGTAGTAGAGTCAACTTCCCCAGAAACTCCTGTATCTGATGATGGAACTTTTACGATGGATTCATCAAACACATATTTCAAAAAAACACCTGAAGGATATGAAATCTATGTGGAAGGAAATTATGTGGGAATTGTTGATGAGATTCCAGATGATTATCAAAACTATAAAATATATGAATAAGAGGTGAACTTCATGAATCTTAAGAAAATCGGCATTTTACTTTTCTCATTAACCCTATTTTGTACCGTAACATGTTGTACGGAAGTCAATGCTTCAACTGACAGTAATACGATAATATCTAATTCATCTGAGACTTCAATAAGTCCTTATACAGATAATATAGGCTGGAGATATAAGACAGTCAATGGTGTATTGTATAAAAGAAAATATAATTATACAACAAAACAATGGATTGGAGATTGGATTAAAGCTTAGCTTTTTTTCAAATCTTCTTTTTCATACACATAAGAAGTTACCAATAAAAAAGTATCTGCAACAGATTACTGGTTGTAGATACTTTTTTCGTTTTTCTATTCAAATTCTTCCGCAGCTTCCTGTCATATCTTCCTAGCCTTTATCTCTCCATCATGCTGATTGATTCGATTCCAACGCTTCCACCTCGAACCACTTCAATGCTCTTAAACTCCTCTTTCATGAGCTTGATAACAGCATCATTCTTTGTCGCAGTCTGAACAAATTCCAGAAGAAGACTGTCTTTTCCATAGTCAATGACCTTTGCCTTAAATGTCTCTGCGATCTGGAATAACTCTACCTTATCTTCCGGTGTACATTTGCGCACTTTGATGTACATAATCTCTTTCATACGTACAAACACATCAGTAAAGTCAATGACTTTAATAACTTCTACCAGACGGTTTAACTGTTTTTTGATCTGTTCAAATGTCTCGTCATCGCTAACGGTTGCAATGGTCATTCTTGATACCGTCGGGTCTTCTGTTGTACCAACCGTCAAACTATCAATGTTATATGATTTTCCGGAGAAAAGTCCGGAGATTTTTGACAGGACACCGTCCTGATTTTCCACATACAGAGAAAGCCAGCGCTTTTTCATTCCATTTCCGTTCATTATCATTTCTCCTCTCTTAACAATCCATAATCATATCTTCTAAGGTTCCGCCCGGACGGATCATCGGATATACCAGATCCTCAGGGTCAATGTCAAACTCTAAAATGTACGGTGTCTTTTTACTCTTCATTGCTTCACGGAAGGCAGGTTCGATCTCTTCCTTCGTAGAAATATGAATGCCTTTTGCGCCGTAACTTTCTGCAAGCTTAATGAAGTTCGGTGTGTATTCCGGACATGGCACTTCCCCGCATTTTCCTCTGCAGGCTGCGCCGGACCGCAGGCAAGTCATAGAATAACGCTTTCCGTAGAATAACTTCTGCCACTGGCGAACCATTCCCAGATTATTGTTATTGAAAATGCAGCAGATGATTGGAAGCTCTTCTAATACTGCTGTCGCAAGTTCCTGAATGTTCATCTGCATACCGCCGTCACCGGAGATAGAGATAACAGGTGTGTCCGGATTTCCGATTTTGGCGCCGATGGCTCCCGGAAGTCCGTATCCCATAGTTCCCAGTCCACCAGACATCAGAAGTCTCTTCTTTTCTGTAATCTCAGCAAACTGTGCCGTAAACATCTGGTGCTGACCTACATCTGTGACAAGAATCAGCTCATCAAACAGTCGATTGATTGTCTCAATAACATCCTGTGGTGTCATGATCGGCTTTGGCTTCATCATCAGCGGATGCTCCTCTTTCCATGCCGCAATCTGATCAAGCCATTGATCTGTATCATACTTTTCCACATATTCAAGCATATTTTCGATTGCATTTTTTGCATCTGCAACGATTGGTACATCTACCTGTACATTTTTGGAAATCGCTGCAGTATCAATATCGATATGTACGATCTGGGCTTTCGGTGCAAAGGAGTGGAGCTTTCCTGTGATTCTGTCGTTAAATCTTGTTCCGATGGAGAATAAAAGGTCGCATTCACTGACAGCCATATTGGAAGCATACGCACCGTGCATTCCCAGATTGCCGATATAAAGCGGATGGTTAGTCGGGATTGCCCCTCTTCCCATAACCGTTGTGACAACCGGAATATTTGTCTTTTCCACAAGCTTTGTAAACTCTTTTCTGGCATCAGAGATCATGACACCGCCGCCCGCCAAAAGCAAAGGCTTCTTTGCTTTTGCAAGCATCTTGATGGCACGCTTTAACTGACCGATATGTACATTAGTGTTCGGCTTGTAACCACGAATATTTACTTCTGTCGGATATTCTCCGTCACCAAGTTCAGCCATCACATCCTTCGGAAGGTCCACAAGTACCGGCCCCGGTCTTCCTGTTCTGGCAATGTAGAACGCCTCTTTAATGATTCTTCCCAAATCTTCTCTTCTCTTAACCACAACACCATATTTTGTAATGCTTCTTGTTATTCCTACGATGTCAACCTCCTGGAACGCATCATTTCCAATCAGATGTCTTGCAACCTGCCCGGTAAAGCAAACAAGCGGCACACTGTCATAATATGCAGTCGCAAGTCCAGTCACAAGATTCGTAGCACCCGGTCCGCTTGTTACAAGACAAACCCCAACTTTTCCTGTAGAACGGGCATACGCATCTGCCTCATGGACAAGAGCAACCTCTTGCCTTGGCAGGATTACCTTCGTATAATCCTGCTTGTAAAGCTCATCACTGATATCAATGGTACAGGCACCCGGATACCCAAATATCGTATCTACCCCTTCTTCTCGAAGTGCCTTAACCAGTAATTTGTTCCCACTGATCTTTTTCATATAATAAAACCTCCTTCACTGTATACATTGCTTTTCTTTAAAGTCTTTACTTTGCATCAATTCTTTGCTTTGTGCTAAAAAATGCCCTAAGCAATATGCTTAGGGCGAATATACTATCCGTGTTACCACCTAAATTCAGAGAAATTTCTCTGCACTCTGCCGGATACGGGAGAATCACAAATCATCTGATCTCCGATACCGCTCCCCTCTAACGCTGGGAATGCGTTGAAGTCTACTAAAGCCTTGATACTATGTCTCGTTCGGTTCACTGCTCGAGGGCTACTTCCATAAATCCTTCACGAAAACTTACACCAACCGTCTTCTCTCTTTGCTTCAGAAATCTATGTACTCCTCCCTGTCCTGACATTTATCTGATGATTGTATTTATTATAGTAGATAAACGGAACCGTTGTCAACCTTTTTAACATGTATACTTATCTTTTGGATATTTTTACACATTCCCATGCGGAAGTACAACTACTTTTACAGAATCATTTGCCATCTGCTTTTTAATGGCTTCTTCCAGTTTTTCTACCGGATAGCGATGTGTGATCAATGGTTTTAGATTCAATCGTTTTGTACTGATCAATTCTGCGGCACGGTACTGTGTATTCGGATTTACATATGAACTTTTAATAGTCAGTTCTTTATAAAAGACATCTCCGAGCGGGAGTTCACAAGTGTCTGTCGGATACGGAAGTCCGAAAAGCAATACTTTGCTTCCCCTTCCTGCTATGTGGATTGCCTGCGATACTGCAACTGGCCTTCCAACGCACTCAATCACTACATCTGTATAATCTCTTCCAAGTATTTCTTTAATCTGCTCTTTCGGATCACCTGCCATTGGGTCAATTGCAGCATCTGCTCCCAGAGACAGCGCAAGTTCTCTTCTTCCCTCTACAGGTTCACTTAGAATAACTTTAGATGCTCCGCTGATTCTTGCCAACTGTATCATAATCTGCCCGATTGCTCCTCCACCTATGACACAGACTGTATCTCCCTGTGTGATTCCGATATTGTCAATTCCATGAAGACAGCAGGCAACTGGCTCTGCCATTGCAGCCTCTTCATAATCTACATCAGAAGATAATAAAATCGCCTGTTTTTCAGGAACTGCACAATATTCTTCAAATCCGCCATTCTGATTGACGCCAATTGCACTCATAGAAGGACAGAAATGTTTTTTCCCTTTCTGGCAGTAATCACAATTTCCACAATACATGTTCGGATCTATCGTTACTTTGTCTCCTACCTTCAGTCTTGATACTTCGCTTCCGCACTTTACGACCTCGCCTGCAAATTCATGTCCCAGAATTACGGGAACATTTGGCTCTGTTGCTCCAGGTGCTCCGTAAAAAATATGTACATCTGTGCCACAGATTCCACTCGCCATAACTTTAATGAGCACCTCATTTTCTCTGATCTGTGGTATTTCCTCTTCTCTTGTCTCGATTTTCTCTTTTCCAAGATAAACTGCTGCTTTCATAGATTTGATCCTTTCTTAATTATCTTTTATTATTATCAATTCTTTACTCTGCTTGTTCTCTATTTTCTCAGCCTTTCTGGCTGATTATTCCAGATCCGCATGCCTTAAAAACATGGTATCTGATGTCTCATTCAGCCGCTCCATAAGCTCCATGATCATTCCGTCATAAGCTAGAAAACAAATCTGCTCAAAAGCGGATCCCATTGGTTGAACAGATGTAATTTCCATTCCGGCATTTTTAAGTTTTGGTGAAACACCCGGAAGAACTGCCACAGCATCTGCCATCTGTGCAATCGTAGATTTCTGATCCATTGTCACAAGTGCAATCTTCACACCGTTCTTTTTTGCTTTGTTTGCCATCGCAACAAGGCTTTCCGTCTCTCCCGAACCGGAACCGATTATAAGAAGATCTCCTGGCTTTGTATGGGGGCTGGTAATCTCTCCCACACTACTCACAGAAAGCCCCAGATGCATCAGACGATTTGTGAATGCTTTCATTGCAACACCACTGCGCCCTGCTCCTGCTGTAAAAATATGCTTTGCCTTTAAAATCTCACTCACAAGAGCATCAAGCTGACTGTCATTAACATATTTGAGATTATCAGTCAGTTCCTTTAAAATAATTTCTGTATATCTCTTAACGCTCAATAGTATTTCCTCCTTGTAAATTTTTTCCTTATTCTTTATTCTTTCCCTCTTTTTAGCTTTTCCGCCAGTGTTCTTGCAGCTTTCACCGGATCTTTGGCATGTACGATTCCTCCTCCGGCAATTACAATTGACGGTTCATACACAAGATAATCATCTACATTCTGCGCATTGACTCCTCCTGCGACCGCAATCGGAGTATGTTCCACATAGGAATGCATTTCTTTCAGATCATCCAACGGTGTTCTTCCCATCGCCTGCTGATCCACACCTGTATGCACAGAAATTACATCCACTCCAAGTTCTTCCAGCTTTTTAAGTCTTTCCTTAAGATCTGATACACAGATCATATCTGCCATGACCTTTTTCCTTACATTTTCTCCAGTGCTGTCTGTAACCTTTTTTTGCGCTTCATCTGTTGCTTTTTTTGCAGCCGCGACAACATCCGCAATCGTAAGATCATCTGTAACGGCGAGAACAGTCACATAATCTGCACCCGCCTGATATGCCAGGCTGGCCTCATATCCGCCTGCATCCATGATCTTTCCGTCACAGAGAATCTCCAGAGCAGGAAAATGTTCTTTAAACTTTCTCACTGCCTCCATACCGTATTCCATCATAAATGGAGTTCCAATCTCAACGATATCGATACTTTCCTGTATCTTATCTACTAATTCAAGTGCTTCATCCAATGCAATGTCATCCAGTGCAAGCTGTAATTTCGGTCGCATAATTTCTCCTTTCTCCACATTCAACACCAATGGCTCAGAATATATTTCTATTTGTTTTTCCCAACTAATTGCAATTATATTCTTGTTTTTTATTGTTGTCAATATGTATATATTGTTTTTTATTGCGATTTTTTTTTAAATAAGTTGTTATATATTGTATTTTGATTGGTTTCTCTTGATTTTTCTCGAATTTGCAGTATACTACTATTAAGACATTTACTACTATTAAAACAATTGCTACTATCAACTAATAATTAAGGAGTTACCTTTATGAAAAAAAGACTGACAGCTGAGCGGAGGAATGAAATAGCCCAGCTTTTAATCCGCGACGGCAATATCAAGGCCGGTGAACTGGCAAAACAATTCGACGTTTCTACCGAAACGATCCGAAAAGATCTGATCTATCTTGAAGAACAGGGGATAGCCCAGAAAAGCTACGGCGGTGCCATCGCTTCCACAGAACTTCTGGAACGCCCTGTCACATTAAAACAGATGGAACACATGGAAATAAAAACAGAAATTGCCAACAAGGCTCTGGAACTCATTCCTGAAAACGGAGTCATAATTTTAGATACAGGAAGTACGGTCTATGCCCTTGCAAAGCTTCTGACACTGCGTAGTGATCTTACGATTTTTACCAACTCCATGGTTGTCGTAAACATCCTGTCCGATTCTGACAATAAAGTTTTCTCACTGGGTGGGCGTGTCAGAGGAAGCAGCAAAGGAACCGTGGGAGCATGGGCAATCCAGGCTCTTCGCACAATCCATGCAGATATCGCTTTTCTCGGAAGTGACGGGTTTAAAAATCTCTCCGGACCTTCTTCCGCTTCATACGAAGAAGCAGAATTAAAAAAAGCCATGATTTCCTGCTGTGAACACGCTGTTGTACTGTGTGAGAATACAAAATTTACTACGAATTCACTTTTTCAGTTCTGTGAATGGGAAGAAATCTACGCACTGATCACAAATCGCATTACCCAAAACAGTGATGATCCGAACGATGATGATCATTCAGACATAGTTCATGATTTTGATTTTGCTGTTTCCAAAATCAATAAAAAAACCAATGTCATTCTCTCCAATTAGAGAAAAACATTGGTTTTTCTTATCTATTCCGATACTTTTACTTTTGCGATCCTTACTCCAGTACTCTCTCTGCGATCCTCTTCCATGAAATCTGACTTACATCGGCTATTTTTGTTTCTTGTGTCTCGATACTCTTCTGAAGCTCTTTTGCAAGCCTCTCTTCAAATGCCGGAAGCTCTGATTCCACCGGCTCATCTGTATTTTTCATCTTCGGCATCTTCACATAGCGGATATCTGCGCCCGGAGCTGATTTAGAAAGCCACATCGGTATCCCCGGAAGTTCTGACATTACGACTCTGTCATGACAGGCCAGGGCTTCGATCACAGTAAGCGGAAGTCCGTCAAAGAAGGAAGGAAGAACGAAGATATCACACTGATTATAAATCTTTGCAAGCTCCGGCTGAGAAAGTCTTCCCAAAAAGATAACCTCGTACGGACACTCTTTTGCAAGCTGCTCGATTACGCGGTACTCTTCCTCATTTCCCGTACTTCCTGCAAGATAAAGTTTCAGGCTGTCCTTTTCATAATCCAGAAGTGATAAGCTTCTGAGAAGACTCATGACACCCTTTTTTTCTGAAATCTTACCTGCAAATACAAGCCGAGTCACTCCATCCTTGATCTTTTCGCCTGACGGACAGAAAATCTGACTGTTATATCCCATACCTACAATGGTGATTTTATCGTTTTCCACACCATAGATATCCATGACTCCTTCTTCCTGCGCGCTCTGTGGCACGAAAATCCGGTCAAGCTTATTGATCTGTTTTCTGATATATTCTCTCTCAAGATTAGTCTTTTGCATCTGCCTGAGGTCAGTATTATGACAGAATCCATAAATCTTATGTTCCGGGAAATGTTCCCGGACAATCGCTGTCAGAAGGTACAGATGATGACATAAAATCACATCTGGTTTTAAGTCACATACTGCCTTTTCTATGACTTTTAAAAATGCACATTTAAACTGCTCCACCATTTCCGGTGTCATATCACAGTACCTCGTGCTTTTATAAGGCATCTCATCAGACATTCCTGTGATTGGATAAGGAAGCTCTTCGCTTGAAAAATATACCGGATAAAATGCTACGCCTTCTGGGAACTCTACAATATCATCCTCATAAATTCCGGCGACCACTGCCTGCTCATGACCGATTTTTGCATATTCCTTTACAAGTTCCGTCAGATAGACCCCACTTCCGGTACTGTTTGGCTTTTGTGCTGTAATACTTAAAATCCTCATCCTATCTTGCCACCCTCTCATAGACTGTAAAATAAAATTCCAGATCAAAACAAGTCTGCTCTTCGCTTATTTTTGTCATCTGCCAGTCTTTATCCTCATCAAGATTCGGGAAATAGGTATCTGCATCATATGCGTGGTCAATTTTGGTGACATATGCCCTGTCACAGTAAGGAAGCATTGCCCGGTAAACGCTCTCTCCACCGATCACATAAATCTCTCCTTCATGCTTTTTAGCCTCTTCAAGAGCTTCTTCGGTGCTGTGAACGAGAATGGCATCCTTTACTTTATAATTCCTGTTTCTTGTAATGACAATATTAGTCCGCTTCTTAAGTGGCTGTCCCTGCGGAAAACTCTCCAGAGTCTTTCTTCCCATAATCACAATATTTCCGGTCGTTGTCTCACGGAAAAATTTCATATCTGCCGGAATACTCCACATCAGTCGGTTATTTTTTCCAATTGCCCAGTTTTTATCTACTGCAACGATTATATTAATCATCTTACTATTCCTCCCAGTCACTAATCTATTACTCTCAAATTAACTAAACTGCTACCGGTATATTTCTTATCTGCTCATGGGTCTGGTAATCAATAAGCTTTACGTCATCTCTCGTAAATTCATAAAAATCCTTTACCTCTGGGTTCAGCCAGAATGTTGGTGCCGGAAGCGGTTCTCTTTTTATCAATTCCTCAATCATAGGAACATGTCTGTCATAAATATGTGCGTCTGCAATCACATGAACAAACTCTCCCACTTCCATATCACATACCTGTGCAAGCATATGAAGAAGTACCGCATACTGGCACACATTCCAGTTATTTGCGGCGAGTACATCATTAGAGCGCTGATTTAGGATTCCATTCAGTGTAAGCTTCTCATGTCCCGGTTTCTTCGTTACATTAAATGTCATACTGTACGCACAAGGATACAGATTCATCTCATGAAGATCCTGATGTACATAAATGTTTGTCATGATACGTCGGCTATACGGGTTATTCTTCAAATCATAGATTACCCGGTCCACCTGATCAAACATTCCCTCTTTATACTGGTGCTTCACACCCATCTGATAGCCGTATGCTTTTCCGATAGATCCATCTTCATCCGCCCAGCTGTCCCAGATGTGGCTGTGCAGATCATTGATATTGTTTGATTTCTTCTGCCATATCCACAAAAGTTCATCGGTACAGCTTTTTATGGCAGTTCTTCTAAGTGTCAGCGCCGGAAACTCCTTGCTCAGATCATACCGGTTCACCACACCGAATCTCTTGATTGTATAAGCCGGCGTTCCATCCTCCCACACCGGACGCACCTTTTCTCCTTGCGTGTCTGTGCCGTTATCTATGATATCTCTGCACATATCTATAAAAACTTTATCAGCATAACTCATATATTCCTCTCCTTCTAAGCAATCCGCATTTTCCCAAAATTAAGGTTCAGCAATATTGTACAATACCTTATTCAGTAATCTGTCCAGTGCTTCCACTTCTTTTTTCGTCATCCCCAGCGTCAGCATCTTATCAATCTTCTTTCTGTCCATCTCCATACGCTTCCGGATATCATAAGCTTTTTCTGTCAGATATACATTTTTACAGCGCTTATCACGCTCACTGGGCACTACCAGAATAAATCCCTTTTCATCCAGCCTCTTAAGGAGTCCGGTAACTGTCGGATTCTTAAGGTTCAGAGCCTTTTCTATATCCCGCTGCGTCACCTCTTCTTTTCCACAGCAGAACAGAAAATCCAGCACCTCACACTGAGAAGATGTGATGCCCAGATTTCTGAGACGGTTATTAAATTCTTTTTCATACACAGTATTGATCTGCTTAAACAAAAATCCTATCGTTTTCCGCTCCCGCATGGAATCATCCCTTTCATGCCTTCTCTTTTTCGTAAAAATGATAACATAGATTATTTGAAAGGTCAATTCACGCAAAACAAAGATTGCCTCCCCTCTTAATGTCATGCTATGATAACACTAGCATATAAAGAAAGGAAAACGCACCATGGAATCTTTCAGACAATCCACAATCTGTCCATATGACTGTCCTACTTCCTGTGGTCTTCTTGCCACATCAGACGGACAACATATTACTGCAATCGAAGGAGATCCTTCTCATCCGGTTTCTCAGGGACTTCTGTGCAGGAAAATGAGACATTACGCAGAAGAGATTAATTCTCCTGACCGCATACTGACTCCATTAAAGAGAAATGGTAAAAAGGGAAGCGCTTCCTTTTCTCCCATTTCCTGGGAGGAAGCAATTGACGAGATTACTACTCACTGGAAAACTCTCATTGATTCATACGGACCGGAATCTATTGCCTACTGCTACTACGCCGGTGTCATGGGAATCGTACAAAGGCATTGCATTCAGGCCTTTTTTAACCGCATGGGTGCCTGTGATCTTATAAAAACGCTCTGCTCTACAGCAAAAAGCAAAGGATATGCTTCTGTTGTCGGCTCAACGGGATGTCTGGACCCCCGTGAATTAAAGGACAGCGACCTGTACCTGGTCTGGGGAAGCAATGTAGCTGCTACCAGACTTCCAACCTTAAAAGACTTAACTAAAGCGAGACAAGCCGGAAAAAAAGTAATACAGATTGAAGTTTACGGAGCACCTATGGCTCCCTATGTAGACGAAACCATTCTCATTCGTCCCGGAACCGACGGAGCATTGGCCCTCGCCATGATGCACGTACTGGTAAAGCAGGGGCTCGCTGATGAGAATTATTTAATGGAAAATGCGATCGGCTACAAAGAGTTTAAGGAAACCCTCGCCAAATACACTCCTGAGTGGGCCTCTGAAATTACCGGTATTCCAAAAGAAACCATTTTCTCTCTTGCCAATAAATACGGGCATGCAAAAGCCCCATGTATTTTACTCGGAAGCGGAAATTCCCGCTATGGGAACGGAGCCATGACTGTACGTCTTATTACAATCCTCTCACAATTTACCGGAGCCTTTAAAGCTCCAGGAGGTGGACTCTGCGGATGTACCCCTTCCGGAGGATCTTATTTTAACAGCGACCTGATAAAGCGTCAGGATTTCCGAAAAGAAGAACCAAAAAGAACGATAAATATCAACCAGCTAGCTTCTGCTCTCACAGGCTCAGACGGAAACACACCCGTGAAAAGCCTCTATGTTGCAGGTGGAAATCCGGCAAATTCAGTAAGTGATCAGAAAGCAATGATTGAAGGACTCAAAAGAGAAGATCTGTTTACTGTCGTCCACGAGCGATTTTTAAGCGACACGGCAAAATATGCAGATATCATACTTCCTGCCACGTTTTCCGTCGAGCACCCAGACTGCTATGAAGCCTACGGCTACTGTACCATGGCATCCGCCAGAAAGATCATCAATCCCCCCGGTGAAGCTAAAAGCAACTGGAATACGATCGCGCTACTGGCAAAATCAATGGGCTATGATGACTCATATTTTCAAAATACCGAAGAAGAAATGTTTGAGACACTGATTATGACACCAACTCCGAAATCTGCACACCTAACAAAGGAGCAACGAAACCAGTTGCTGAATGGCGCTGCAATTTCAATGCCTCTTTCCAACCATACAGATTTTAAGACGCCGGAAAAGAAATTTTACATTGTCAATCCGTATATTGATGAGCCAATGCCTCATTATACCGAATGCTACAGTAAAGATACCGCTTTACATCTGGTTTCTGTTCCAAGCGACTGCACCTTGAATTCTATTCACCAGAATCATCCAAAGCTTGCCAAAGCACGCGGACCCATGACTCTAATCATGAATACATCAGATGCAGAGGCCCGCAACATTAGTGACGGAGACCGGGTTCTTTGCTATAACGACCTTGCTAAAGTAGAATTTACGGCAAAGCTGACAGACATGATTGCGAAAGGAGCTGTTGCCTCTGTAGGCGTCTACAAAGCCTCACAGTCCATAAACGGCCTGACCTGCAACGCGCTCCACCACGCCCGTCTCACAGACGAAGGAGAAGCAACGACAATGAATGATAACATTGTAGAAGTAAAAAAGAAAAATTAATTTCCACAAAAAATATTTGGCCCAAAATCACAGTCAGGGAGTCTGCCAATTTGCAGACCCCCTGACTTTCTTTTTCTAATCGGTTTAAGTCTATTTTTCTATGCTTCCCGCATCTTTTTCAGTTCTTTTATCGAAAATCCGATTGCTACTGCTGCTGCAGCTGCATCTGCAATCGGTCCGGCATACATGACACCATCAATTCCCATAAAAATCGGAAAGATTAAAATCAGCGGAAGCAAGAAAAGCACCTGTCTGGTCAGCGACACAACAATACCAAGCTTTGCCTTTCCGATGGATGTAAAAAATCCGGAACACATTGGCTGCACTCCATTAATAAATGTAAAAAACATAAAGATTTTAAAATACCTCTCGGCAAAATGAAAATATTCCTCTGTTCCTGAACCAAAGATGCTGACAATCTGTCTCGGGAATAATTGGAAACATATAAAAAATACAATTCCCACACTAAGCGAAATCATGAAAGATTTTCTGTATGCCTCTCTCACTCTCTCATAATTCTGTGCCCCATAATTGAATCCCCAGATTGGCTGACATCCCTGAGATGTACCGATACAAATTGCCATAAAAACCATATTTACCTTCGAGATAACTCCCACACAGGCAAGCGGAATGTCTGCTCCATACATAGAAGCAGCACCATAATGCCTCAAAGTATTATTCATTGCAATCTGCACGACTGCCATAGCAATCTGGTTTATGCAAGACGCCATTCCAAGTGAAGCAATCGCTTTTATATACTTCGGTTTCGGCCTCAACATATTTAAATGCAGATCCATATGACGGAATTTTGCAAAATAAATGATCACAATAATCCCTGAAACTACCTGTCCGATTACCGTTGCCCACGCAGCGCCCTGAATCCCCCAATGAAATACGAAAATAAACAGAGGGTCCAATATAGTATTGATGATTGCCCCTGTAAGCATACACGTCATAGAATAGGTTGGACTCCTGTCTGCCCGGATCAGATGATTTCCTCCGGTTGTCAAAACCAGAAACGGAATTCCATACGCTGTAATGCCAAGATAATCCTGCGCATACGGAAGGATCTCTTCCGTTACGCCAAACAAATGAAGAAGCGGATTCAAAAACAAAAGTACGATCACGGCAATAACCAATCCACAGACTGTCAACATAAAAAGTCCTGTTCCCACAATGTTAGTAGCCTTTTCCTGATGTCCTGCCCCTGATTCCAGATTAAAATTCGAAGCACTTCCTATCCCCAGGAGAAGAGCTGTCGCTGTACAGATAATGGATACCGGAAATGCAATATTCGTTGCAGCATTTCCCAGCATTCCAACGCCCTGTCCGATAAAAATCTGATCTACAATATTATAGAGAGAACTCACCAACATACTGATGATTGCCGGAATTGCGAATTTCGCAATTAACTTCCCTACTTTTTCATATGCTAATGGATTTTTTGAATTTGTCATTTTTATCACTCAATCTTAATTATTATATATTTCTAACAATTTTTCTTAATACTCTCGGATCACACTGCTGATTTCCCGCATTGTATCCATTTTCTTAAGCTGTTCCAATGAATCTTTCATATGATACTCTTTTACGGCATCTGTGACAATGACAAGCTCTGCCACGCCGTCTGTAATAATTTTCTGAACAACCTTGGAAATACTTACCTTATGCTCACCAAACACACTGGCAATTGCTGCCAGCACTCCCGGCTTATTGTCAACCTGCATACGGATAAAAAATTTGTTTTTCACATCCGAAAAACTCTTTACCGGTGTTTTACGATAACAGGTACAGCTTATCCGGCCATTACAATGATATTTAATATTTCGTGCCACATCGATCACATCACCGACAATCGCACTCGCAGTCGGAAATTCGCCTGCTCCTCTTCCGTAAAACATAGCATCGTCCACCGCATCACCATGGACAAACACCGCATTAAAGGAATCCCTGACCGAAGCCAGAGGATGATTTTTAGACAGAATCATAGGATGAACCGAAACCTCAATACCGGCCTCAGTATTATGTGCAACACCAAGGAGCTTGATCACACTGCCAAACTCTTTCGCATATCCGATATCTTTAGCAGTGATTTTTGTAATTCCTTCGGTGTAAACATCAGAAAATACCACTCTGGAATGAAATGCAATGGAAGCGAGGATTGCCACTTTTCTTCCCGCATCCAGTCCCTCAATATCAGCAGTAGGATCAGCCTCCGCATATCCAAGTTCAGTCGCTTTCGCAAGCGCTTCATCAAAATCCATTCCTTCTTCAAACATCTTTGTCAAAATGTAATTCGTCGTACCATTCATAATTCCTACGACTTCATCAATTTCATTTCCTGCCAGACACTGTTTAAGCGGACGGATAATAGGAATTCCTCCTGCAACAGCCGCCTCAAACAGAAAATCCACTCCATTTTTCTCAGCGACATCCAAAAGCTCTCCTCCATGTTCCGCAATCAGATCTTTATTCGCTGTCACAACATTTTTCCCAGCATTCAATGCGTCTAAAATTATTGTCTTGGCAGGCTCAATTCCTCCCATTACTTCAATCACAATATCTATCTCATCATTTTCAATAATATCTCTCCAGTTATCTGTAAGAAGCTCTGCGGGTACACCCTCTCTCGGCTTATTGATATTATGTACAAGAATTTTTACAATCTCAATACTTGCACCTGCCTTGCTTTCCATCTCTTCTTTCTGCCTGGTAATCAATTTATAAACTCCTCCACCGACAGTTCCCAAACCTAATAATCCTACTTTGATCGTTTCTTTATTTTTCATTCGAATGTGAACTCCTTTCACTCGTTAATATTCTAAAGTGCATTTTTTAGTATAACAAAAAAAACTCTAAACGTCAAAAAAGACTTTTCAAAAAATGAAAAGTCTTTCTCAAGAGCGACAGACGGGGTTCGAACCCGCGACCCCAACCTTGGCAAGGTTGTACTCTACCAACTGAGCCACTGTCGCATTTCTTATTTGTGTTCCTCATAACAATAACTACTATACTACAGTGATATCAGTTTGTCAACAACTTTTTCAAAATATTTTTCTTTATTTTTTCACTCCGAGAATAACGTCATCTTCCGGTTCTTTTGTTCCGTTATCAGACATATATAATAAATAAGTTTTTTCTTCCTTAAAATTTTCTTCCGGAGTCTTTCTCACATTTCCGTCAACATCAATAAATTCGCCTTTCCCAATATACACCGCCGGGACAGAGTATTCTGTGATAAATGTATCTTTATCAAGCCAGTATCCACCTTGTTCCACTTTCGTACTGGCTTCTGCAAATTTGGGCATGGATAAGACAGAAAAAGCAAAAAGAATGAGCCAAATTCTGCTTTGCATCTTTCTTTTTCTTCTTCTATTCCGCATTTTTCTGTCCCCTCTCACACATTCGCCAACTGTTACAACTTTGTTTTACATTTCTCATGCCGTTTCTGTCATTATGACACAAAGTCTTTACACAAATTGTCATATGAATGTAGGAAGAAGCCTGTTTTTATCGACATATTCCTTATAATTATTGTAAAGCCCGCAATACCTTACTTTCCTCTTCAATCTGCCTCTTCAATTCAAGTATTAACCTGCACTGCTCCTTAATATCTTTGGTACGCTCTTCACATTGACACTTTATACGATTCAAACGCTCAGCATACAGTTTTACACTATGGGTTTGCATGTCTTTTGTCTTAAGCATTTCTTCTTCCAAAAGAGCCTTTTTATACATTTTTTCGACTGTTTCCAGTTGCTTAAAAAGTTCTGGGATCTTTTTCAGATATTCATTATAAACTTCGATCCGATGACATTCTTTCTGCGTGTCAAATAGTAATTCCATAGAAACCTCCAATCTCAAAAAACAGGCCGAAGCCTGTTTTTTATTAATACTAATATTTTCCCCAATGTACTTTTTTCAGAAGTTCTTCTGTCACTTCCTTTGGCTCTGGAATGCTCTGTGGCATTCCAAGTGACAAAGTTGCTTCCAGTCTGTATCCTTCCGGATATCCTAATAACTTTCTTAAATATTCCTCGGTGCTGTCTTCCCCTGCAGATTTTCTAAGTCTTCCCTGGATCCAGCAGCTTCCTACACCGAGACTGCTTGCCATGAGATGCATATTGGCCATAACGATAGAACAGTCTTCTGTCCATACATCGGTCTTTGACTCATCAGCTATGACAACAATAGCCGCATTAGCGCCATCCAGCATAGAAGCACCGTGATCACGGCTTTCTGCCATTTTTTTGAGCATCTCTTTATCGCGGACAACAATTAGTTCCCACGGACGGATTGCACGCCCGGAAGCTGATAAAAGTCCTGCGTTTAGAATCTGATCCAGATTCTCTTTACTGATATCTTCAGAAGTATATGTTCTCACACTTCTTCGCTGTTTCATAAGCTTTAAAAGTTCCATCTTCTATTCCTCTTCTTCTGCCACAATCTCAAGTCCCAGCTCATCCAATTGTTTCTGATCTACTCTTGTTGGTGCCTCTGTCATAAGATCTGAAGCATCTTTTACCTTCGGGAATGCCATCACATCACGGATACTGTCTTCTTTTGCCATCAGCATAACGAGACGGTCTAGACCGTAAGCAAGTCCTGCGTGCGGCGGTACTCCGTATTTGAATGCAGTAAGAAGGAATCCAAACTGTTCCTGTGCCTGCTCCGGTGTGAATCCAAGCACTTCAAACATCTTACTCTGAATTTGCGGATTGAAGATTCGTACACTTCCTCCGCCAATCTCGTTACCGTTAAGAACTATATCATATGCTTTTGCACGTACTCTGCCCGGATCACTGTCAATATACTGTAAATCTTCTTCCATCGGCATAGTAAATGGATGATGCATTGCTGTGTATCTCTCTTCATCATCGTTCCACTCAAGAAGCGGGAACTCTGTTACCCACAGGAATTTGTACTCATTCTTGTCAAGAAGGTCCATCTGAGAAGCCAGCTCCAGACGAAGTGCGCCAAGCACTGCCCACACAACTTTATTTTTATCTGCCGCAAAGAGAAGAAGGTCTCCGTTCTCTCCACCCATAGTCTGGATGAGCGCTACCATCTCTTCTTCTGTCATAAATTTTGAGAAGGAAGATTTGTAAGTTCCGTCTTCCTGGATTGCAATGTATGCAAGTCCTTTTGCGCCATAATCTTTTGCAAAGCTTACCAGTTTGTCAATTTTCTTACGCGGCATTGCACCCTGTCCTTTTGCATTGATTCCACGGACAGAGCCACCATTTTCAATCGCGCCTTTGAACACAACAAACTCACTGTCTTTTACTACTTCTGTCACGTCAGTAAGCTCCATGCCGAAACGGATATCCGGCTTATCGGAACCGTAGCGATCCATGGCTTCCTGCCAGGTCATTCTCGGAATCGGAAGAGGTACTTCTACTCCTAACACTTCTCCGAATAACTTTTTAAGGAGTCTTTCATTAACGTCAATAACATCATCCACATCAACGAAAGAAAGCTCCATATCAATCTGTGTAAATTCCGGCTGACGGTCTGCACGAAGGTCCTCGTCACGGAAACATTTTGCAAGCTGGAAATAGCGGTCACATCCGGAACACATGAGAAGCTGTTTGAAAAGCTGCGGAGACTGCGGCAATGCATAAAAATGTCCCTGATGGATACGGCTTGGCACAAGATAGTCTCTTGCTCCTTCCGGTGTGCTTCCAATCAGTACCGGTGTCTCAATCTCCATAAAACCTTCTTCTGCCAGGAACTGACGTGTCAGAGTTGCAACTTTACTTCTCATCATAAGGTTTCGCTGCATATCCGGTCTTCTTAAATCTAAGTATCTGTATTTTAAACGAATCTCTTCTTTTGTCTTAGAATTTTCCTCAATTGGGAATGGAGGCGTCTCAGATTCGGAAAGAATACGAAGTTCCTCCGGAATCACCTCGATTTCTCCGGTAGCAATATTTGTATTTACAGCACCGGAACGTTTTTCTACTTTACCTACCACTGCGACAACAAACTCAGAACGGAGCTTTGCAGCTTTTTCGATTAATGCTGCATCAGACTTTCCTTCTTCAAATACGACCTGAATAATACCGGAACGGTCACGCACGTCCACAAATACCAGTCCGCCCTTGTTACGGTTTTTCTGTACCCATCCCATAATGGTCACTGTCTCACCCACATTGGAAACGTTCAATTCTGCACATCTGTGGGTTCTTTTTAATCCCTGCATTGACTCTGCCATTTTTTTCTCTCCTTACTTTTATCAACAAAATAAATTATCCCTGGCATACTTTCATATCATTATTTGATATAACAATCTACAATTTCCTCATATCCATCTGCCAAGAGCTGTTCCTTCTGGAACTTCTTATTTTTCTTCATATTCACAATCAAAACAGACATACCCTCTTCTCTGTCGGCCTTCACCATAGAAAGAACATTAAGAAGCTGTTCTTTTGGCATCTTTTTCTCCAGAAGATATGCTTTTTTTGCACCTTTTTTCGGAACCTGGTAGCCATTTTCCAGAAGAAGCATAACGATACGTTCAAATCCGATGGAAAATCCACAAGCCGGTGTATCCTGTCCGGTGAATTTTCCGATCATCTTATCATAACGTCCGCCTCCAGCTACAGAACCGCCGAAGTCATCCATGGTAATCTCAAAAATCGTGCCTGTATAATAGGACTGTCCTCTTACCAGTGTCGGATCAAATTTGATATTGAACTCGCACTCTTTCGCTGCTTCCACGCTGGAAATGATCATTTCCATGCCGTCAGCTGTCTCATCCTTCAGGAAATCTCCCAGTTTTTCTTTCAGATAGCGGATTCCGGATACATCGGATGACACTTCATCAAAAAGCTTCAGATAAGTATCCACATTTTCTCTGGAATATCCCATCTCTACAAGCTCATCTGCCACACCATCAGCACCAATCTTATCCATCTTATCAAGGATAATGAAGACTTCATCATAATCTTCCTCTTTAAATCCGCTGAAGGCTGCCATCGCTTTTAAGATATTTCTATCGTTAATATTTACTGTAAAATTCTTGAAATTCAGTTTTCCAAGCATTGCAGTTGTCGCTAAGATAAGCTCAATCTCTGCAAGGTTTCCTGCCTCACCGAGAATATCAATATCGCACTGCATAAACTGACGAAAACGACCTTTCTGCGGACGGTCCGCTCTCCACACATTTCCAATCTGCATTGCCTTAAACGGAGACGGAAGCTCGTTCGAATGGTTTGCATAATATCTTGCAAGAGGTACAGTCAGATCATAGCGAAGACCGCCATCAACCAGATCTGTCTCTTCCTTCGCCTCATCAATTTTCAGTTTTTCACCGCGCTTTAAAATCTTAAAGATCAGTTTTTCATTGTCACCACCCTGCTTGCTGCAAAGATTCTCAATGTGCTCTACGCAAGGGGTCTCCATGGACTGAAATCCAAATGTTTTATAAGTCTCTTTGATCAGGTGAATCACATAGTCACGGATCTCCATCTCATTTGGCATCATGTCTTTCATGCCTGTTACCGGTTTTTTCTTTAATGCCATAACCATTCTCCTTTTCGTTCTATCATCTCATCAATGCGGTCAATGTAGGCATCTATCGCCTTCACATTCTCGATTCGCATCAAATGTGTCTTCTTATTATTCTTGCTGCCGGGTACCAAAATTTCTTCCTTCAACACAATTTTCGTAGATGCGCCTGCCCCCGCAGCAACAATAGATTGTTTTTCTTCCATAATAAGTATATTGTATATTCCGGCTTTGTCAACCTTTGCATAGCCTACATTTTCAAAATTTCCGGCGATATTTTTCTGACGATACAGATAATAAGGCGAGAGATTCATTCGCTCTGCAGCTTCATATGCTGCGTTTATCATAGCACCAATCGGTGAACCTTCTTCCCCTGTATCCTTCCTCTGTGCCAGCGCCTCTTCATACTCTTTTGAATGCTTTTGTCCCATCTTAGCTGCTCGCTTGATTGCAAGAGAATGAACCGTAAGATTATCGGGAGCGAGTGCTTCAATCTGCGTAAGAGTATCTTCCATATCTTCCACTGTCTCACCCGGAAGCCCCGCGATCAGATCCATGTTTATATTATCAAACCCTAAGCTTCTTGCCATCTCATAGACATCTTTTATCTCTTCCACTGTATGCTTTCTTCCGATGAGATCCAGAGTTTTTTGCTGCATAGTCTGCGGATTGATGGAAATCCTCGTGACACCATGTTTTTTGATAACCTTAAGTTTTTCTTCCGTAATGCTGTCCGGTCTTCCGGCTTCCACCGTATATTCTAAAAGATAATCTTTTGAAAAATGCTCATCAATGCAGGATAACAGCCTCTCTAACTGCTCTTCACTTAGAGTTGTTGGCGTTCCTCCCCCGATATAGATGGTATTCAGCTTTTTCTGCCCAGATACCTTCGCAATAAACTTAAGTTCCTTACAAAGTGCATCCACATATTCCTCTACCCGATGCTTCCAGTCAGAGAGTGCACCGGAACTGAAAGAACAGTAAGAACACACAGTTGGGCAAAACGGAATCCCCACGTACAGACTGTAACCGTCTAAAAGATCAAGCTTGTCTATCAGTGCTTTTTCTCTCTTCGCAATCCGCACTGCAAGCTCTGCCTTCTCTTTGCTTACCAGAAATTCCTTTCTGTACCATTTGACAAACTCTGTTTCCTCCATTCCTTCTGAAAGCTTCTGCATGGCAATCTTAGTAGGACGCACTCCCATAAGGATTCCCCAGGCAAGTTCCCTTCCTGTCCGTTCCATGAAAAGATGATAAAGAGTCACATCAATAAAATATTTTAAATCTTTTGGCTCTGTATTTTCTTTTCCTCTGAAGCTGTTACTGTCAAAATATTTTCTTATCGCATCATCTGTAACAGAAATCGTTTCATAAAAAGAAACCTGTACGCTTTCTTTAAACTTCACCGTTACATAATTAGAGGCTTTTTCGTCTATCTGAGATACAACCTCCTCAGAAGGATAAAAAGCCTTTATCATATGATAGGTGTTATAGATATATGTTTCCGCACAGCATATAATCTGTATCATACTCTATCTCCTGTTAAATTCCCACCCATACGGGCGCAGATTTTTTTAGATAAATGGATTATTCGCCCTTTCATATCCAATGGTAGTTTCACCCATATGTCCCGGATACACAAGTGTATCATCCGGAAGCTTCATCAGCTTTTCGCGGACTGAATATATAAGATCTGAAGTACTGCTTGTCTCGAAATCAGATCTTCCGACTGAACGCTGGAACAGAGTATCACCACTGAAAAGCACCTTTTCTGATTCTACATAATAGCAGCATCCTCCCCAGGTGTGTCCCGGTGTATGGATCACCTCGAACTTATATCCGGCAAGTTCAAGTGTCTGCTTATCTCTCAGATACTGTGCTCCGGAAAAAGTATACCCTTTGGTATAAGTTGCAGACTGATTCAGTCTGGGATCATTCATCACAGGCTCATCGGCTTCATGCACATAGACGGGAACATTAAAATGCTCTAGAAATCCGTCAATCCCCATAATATGATCAAAATGTCCGTGTGTCAGAAGAATTGCCTCAATCGCAAGTCCTTCTTCTTCAATATAATCCAAAATCTTTTTTGAGCAGGCAGCCGGATCAATGATCACTGCCTGCTTTGTCTCTTCATTTTCTGCAATATAACAATTGGTACTGATAATACCGGTTAAAAATTTTTTTATCTTCATATGATTAGCCTGTCGTCCTTTCAATATCGATAATTCCATCCAGCTGTCTGAGCTTTGCGACCACCTTTTCAAGCTCTGACCTTCCGTGTACGATAAATCCAGCCTCAATCGTTGCCTTTCCCTGCTTACTTGTACGGACATTCAAAGACTTGACATCTACATTTCCTTCTGTAAATATCCTGGAAATTTCCATCAGAAGCCCCTGTTTATCGTAAGCATACATTTTAATTTCTGCAAGATACTGTCCACCGGATTCTTCCGCAACCTTTCCTTCCCACTCCGCATCAATGAGCCTTGCTCTCTCTGCCTCTGTAAGATGGATCATATTTACGCAGTCTGTACGGTGAATGGAAAGACCTCTTCCTCTTGTAACAAAGCCTACAATCTCATCACCCGGAACAGGATTGCAGCATCTGGAAAACCGCACTGCAACATCGTCAATTCCTTTCACGACAATTCCACTTTTAGATTTTGCAATGTGAACTTTGTTCTTTGAAGCTTCTGCCACTCTCTCTAAGACAACCTCATCGGTAATCTCCTGTTTGTGTTCTTTTCCGTACTCTTCAGCCAGACGGTTTACAACCTGACCTTCTTTTAATCCTCCGTGTCCGATTGCTGCAAGTACAGACTCCCAGTCTTTAAAACCATACTTATTCTGTACGATTTCCATATATTTAGGCTGCATGATATTTGCAAAGTTAATAGATTTCGCTTTACAATAGCTGGCGATCATCTCTTTACCTTTGATAATATTCTCTTCTTTAAACTCTTTCTTAAACCACTGGTTAATCTTATTTTTTGCCTGAGTGCTCTTTACAACATTCAGCCAGTCACGACTCGGTCCTCTGGAATTCTGAGAAGTAAGGATCTCAATCCTGTCACCATTCTGAATTTTATAATCAATAGTTACAAGCTTTCCATTAACCCTTGCCCCTACCATCTTATTTCCTACCGCACTGTGAATTGCGTAGGCAAAATCAATTGGTGTTGAACCATTCGGAAGATTTTTTACATCTCCCTGTGGTGTAAAGCAATACACATCTTCTGCAAACAGATCCAGATCTCCTTTTAAGAGATTTAAAAATTCTCTATTGTCAGACATATCCTGCTGCCACTCTAAGATCTGTCTCAGCCAGCTTAGCTTCTCCTCTTCCTGAGCCTTTACATTTTTCTTTCCGTCATTGGATTCCTTATATTTCCAATGGGCAGCAATACCATATTCTGCTGTCTTATGCATCTCTTCCGTACGGATCTGGATCTCAAAGGGCTGACCCACAGAACTCATCAGTGTCGTATGAAGGGACTGATACATATTAGGCTTTGGCATCGCAATATAATCTTTAAAACGCCCCGGAACCGGAGTATACATCTCGTGGATGACTCCCAATGCCGCATAACAGTCTTTCACCGACTCTACAATAATACGTACGGCAAACAGATCATAAATCTGGTCAACCGTTTTATCCTGATTGACCATTTTTTTATAAATACTGAAGAAATGCTTCACACGTCCGTTGACTTCTGCTTTAATATTAGCATTTTTCATGTGAGTAGACACTTCTTCTACAATCTGATCTACAAATTCTTCTCTCTCTGTTTTTCTTGCATTGATCTGTTTCACAAGATCAAAAAACACCTCAGGCTGAGAATACTTTAAAGCAAGATCATCCAGTTCAGTTTTAATCTTAGAAATACCAAGTCTCTGTGCAATCGGTGCATAGATATCCATGGTCTCTTTTGCTTTTTCTTTCTGTTTTGCAGGAGTCATAAACTGCAGTGTCCGCATATTATGAAGCCGGTCTGCAAGTTTAATAATGATGACGCGGATATCCTTTGCCATAGCAAGAAACATTTTACGTAGATTTTCTGCCTGCACCTCTAACTTATCTGCAGAATAAGACAGCTGGCCCAGCTTTGTGACACCATCTACCAAGAGGCAGACATCTTTTCCGAACTCTTTTGTGATCTCTTCTTCACTGATCTTCGTATCTTCAATCACATCATGAAGCATACCAGCCGCAATAGTCTCCTTATCCATCTCCAGATCCGCAAGAATAATCGCTACCCAGAGCGGATGGACAATATAAGGTTCACCTGATTTACGCCGCTGGTCTCCGTGCGCCTTCTTTGCCATCTGATAAGCTTTCTCAATCATACTGACATCCGTAGATGGATGATATTTCCGTATGCGGTTAATCAGCATCTGATATAACTGATCGGGATCTTCGTAATCTTCCGGTGCCTTTATCGCATGTCCGTCCACAACTTCAAGCCCGACAGACATATCTTTCGTAACAGGAGATGAAGTAATACGGTCATCCAATGATTCATATGTTGTTGTCTTTGCTGACATATTATTTCCTCCTTCCCTCATAATCTCATACATTTCAAATATAACAACTTTTAGAAGCTTTTATTTACCAGGATATATAATTACAGAATCCACATCATAATCCTGTAATTTATCTCTTCCATTCAGTCCTGCAAGCTCCATCAAAAATACACATTTTACTACTTCTCCACCGAGAGATTCTACAAGCTTGATCATAGCCTGATTCGTTCCTCCCGTGGCAATCAGATCATCAATAATAACAACCTTCTGCCCTTTTTTTATAGCATCTTTGTGAATTTCAATCTCTGCAGTACCGTATTCCAGTTCATACTCAACAGAAATTGTCTCACATGGTAATTTCCCTTTTTTGCGAATCGGAATAAATGGCTTGTGAAGGTTATATGCAATCGGTACACCAAAAATAAAGCCTCGGGATTCCGGTCCCACAACAAGGTCAAAATCCAATCCCTCCAATTTTTTCTGCATCAGATCTATTGCCAGATGAAGTCCATCCGCATCCTGCAAAACACTTGTCACATCTCTGAAAATAATCCCCGGCTCCGGAAAGTCAGGAATACTTCTTACATATTCTTCAATCGGTTTCATCACAATCTCATCTCTCCATTCATTTAATGTATGCCGCATTTTCAAGTATGCTAGAAAATAGTATAGCATTTTCAAACAGCATTTTCAAACAATTCTATACAACAAAGTACAGTTTTATGCGGTTTTTCGATATTATTAGTTTATTTATAGTGTGTAATTACAACCTGAGGGGTCCTTTTTCCCTGATATTCATTAATGGAAGGGTAATATGTCACAGATAGCTGTATATGATTCTGCCTGCCGGAAAGAAGCTTTTCCCATTCTCCTTTTCCGAATTTATTTGTGATATAATCAGAAAAAACAGCAATATTCCCAAAAAATATTCCTTCTATAACTGTACCTGCGCTGTCCTTAAGTCTTAACTTCAATACATTTTTATTTTTTCCGATAACTCTTCCATTCAGAAATGTAACGTTCCGCCCGGCAAATACCGGCTTCGTATTTCCATTTCCAAAAGGTTCAAGAAGTGTCAGACTCTCCACCATTTCTTCTGTCACACAGGAAAACGGCATCTCCATATCAATAACAATTTTCTCTGTCATATCTTCTCTGGTCAGTGTGCACCTGTCATTTAATGCTTTTCTCAACGGCTCTATGTTTTCCTTCTCCATAGATAGTCCTGCTGCCAGCTTATGTCCACCAAACTTTACAAGGAAATCACTGCATTGGTTCAATCCTTCATACATATGGTATGCTTCAATGGAACGCCCGGAACCCTTAATCCCGTGCTCGCCGTCTGTAAGAACAAATACAGGTTTAATATATCGTTCTTTAAGCCTTCCGGCTACAATCCCAGCCAGGCTTTCATGGCAATCCGGCAAATACACAACCAGCACCCTGTCATCCTTCATTCTGCTTTGTTCTACCAGTTCTTCCGCTTCCTCTACCGCAGCTTCTGTCATATCCTTTCTGCTGTCATTTAAAGCTTTCAGATCTCCTGCAAGAATATCTGCATCCTTCTTTGAACGCGCTCTCAAAAGATCCAGGGCACGTTTTGCCGTATCCAGTCTTCCTCCTGCATTCAGACAAGGTCCCAGAACAAACCCGATGTGATAAGCTGTGATATGATTTTTGTCTATCCCGGTACATTCGATCAATGACTGTAAACCAAGATTTTTTGTTCTGCCTAACATAGCCAGACCTTCTCTCACAAAAATACGATTTTCACCCACAAGCTCCATCACATCTCCAACTGTAGCAATCGCAACATTTTCAATGAGATAATCCATATCGTCCACATCCAGACCGCAGGATTCATAAAGTGCTTCCACCAGTTTATATGCAACTGCCGCACCGCACAGCCCTTTAAAAGGATACTCACATCCTTCTCTTTTCGGATCCACAACCGCATCTGCCGGAGGAAGAAGATATTTTTTTCCCTCATCAGTTTCTTCAAAGGGTATCTCATGATGATCCGTAACAATCACCGTCATACCGAGACGCTTTCCGTATGCTATTTCATCTGCCGCAGCAATCCCATTATCACAGGTAATGATCGTATCAATTCCCGCCTCATATGCACGTTCAACCAACTCAATGTTAAGCCCATATCCATCCTTAATTCTGTCTGGAATATCGCTGTCGACATCCGCTCCGAGTCTCTCCAGTCCTTCTAATAAAATATATGTTGCATTTACGCCGTCAATATCATAATCACCGATTACACGGATCTTCTTACATTCATCGATTTTTTCTTTTAAAATATCAACTGCTTTGTTCATATCTTTCATGAGCATACCATCATAAAGGTCATTAAGTGTCCCATTTAGATATGAATCTATAGCAGCATCTCCAATAACATCTCTGTTTCTCAAAAGGCATGCCAGTCGCGGAGTGATATGAAATTTTCGGGCAATAGCCTCAAAGTCAGCACCCTTCCGAAGCAAAACCCATCGTTCCATCCGTATTCCCTCCAATAATTCTTCAATTCTATCAGAAAAACAGCCACCGCCAAATATGGCCATGACTGTTTTCGTTCAACGTTGTATCTTTTCCTGACTATTTTGCTTTTTTCACGTTCTTCATTACATACCACAGAGCGCCTGTAATACATACAGAAGAGTAACCGCCACATACAATACCTACCATCAATGGCAGCGCAAATTCTTTGATAGAACTTACTCCCATAATGAACAGAACAGCTACCATGACAAATGTTGTAAGTGAAGTATAGATACTTCTTGTCAGCGTCTGAGTGATACTCTTGTTTACAAGTTCTTTAAGTTCGGTTGTTCTTGTCTTATAATGCAATTCCTCACGAATACGGTCGAAGATAACGATAGTTGCATTAATAGAATAACCAACGATTGTAAGCATACATGCAATAAATGTATTACCTACAGATACTCTGGCTACCGCATAGAATGCTAACACAACAAGTACATCATGGAGAAGTGCTGTAACCGCACTTGTCGCAAATCGAATATCTTTAAATCTGAACCAGATATAAAGAAGCATGAAAATTGTAGCGACGATTACCGCTATGATTGCATCTTGTCTCATCTCATTGCTGACAGTTGCACTGATATTCTCAGCTGTAATCTCATCTTCATTCACTCCAAATTCATCTACCAGGGCTTTATTCAAAGCTTCTCTCTGATCTAGTTCCAGAGTCTTTGTCTTAATGACAACCTGATTGCTTCCGGATACTTTCTGTGTCTGTACATTCTTGTCTCCGGTTACCTCTTCAACAATCGGTACAATCTGCTCATCAATCTCATCGATAGTATAATCTTTCTCAAACGGAACAGTTGTAGATGTACCGCCCTTGAACTCAAGACTGTAATCAAATGCTCCATTTCCTTTAGAGCTGTTTACACCCATAAATACAAATCCGATAATAATAACTGCAAGCGAAGCAGAGAAAAATACTTTTTTCTTGCTGAGGAAGTCAATCGGCTTACGCTCTTTCTTCGGTCTGTAATACAGTTTCTCACTTCTGAGTCCTACCGCATAGAATGCATATACGATCATACGCGTAATCACTAACGCAGTAAACATGGAAACAATAATACCGATTGCAAGTGTCTGAGCAAATCCTTTTACTGTACCTGAACCTTTAAACCACAGAACTGCTGCTGCGATCAAAGTTGTGACATTACCGTCCACGATAGCAGACATTGCCTTCTGGAATCCTGTTTTTAAGGAATTTCTCACACTCTTTCCGTGAGTCATCTCTTCTCTTACACGAGCAAAGATAATAACATTGGCATCTACTGCCATACCAATACTCAGAATAATACCGGCAATACCCGGCAGAGTCAGTGTCACTTCAAATGCATTCAAAATAACAAGAACAAGTCCTGTGTAAATAACAAGTGCCAGGGAAGCAGCCAGTCCCGGAAGATAATATACAAAAATCATAAACAGGAATACAATTGCAAGACCGATCGCACCCGCTTTTATACTGGTGCTGATAGCCTGTTCACCAAGCTGAGCTCCCACTACATTAGAACGAAGTTCTTCAAGTTCAAGCTTCAGACCACCGATACGGATCGTTGATGCGAGATTTTCCGCCTCTTCATATGTAAAATCACCTGTAATATACGCAACACCGCCTGTAATTGCAGACTGTACAACCGGTGCACTGATTGTCTCACCGTCATAAATAATCGCAATCTGGTTTCCTACGTTTGCCTCTGTTGCCTCAGCAAACTTTTCACTGCCTTCATCTGTCAGGCTAAGTTCAACGGAATACTCTGTATTTCCCATCTCATCATCGCCGGATTTAGCTGTCGCTGTTTTGACATCCGAACCGGTAATGACTGTCGTTCCATCCTCAAGCTGGAATTCCAGTGATCCTGGTTTTCCAAGCTCGTCCAGAATCTCATTCGCGTTTGTCACACCAGGAATCTCAATATTGATTCTGTCATCGCCTTCCTGATATACGCTTGACTCTGTACTATACTGCTCAACACGTTTCTGGAGCTTATAGATTGTGTCACTCATCTCTTTTTCTGTCGGGTTTTTATCCTTTACCTGATAAGTGATACTTACTCCACCTTCCAGGTCAAGACCCAGTTTGATATTCTTTGCAGCTCCGGAATGCTTACTTCCGAAACCAACTATGGTAGTGAATCCCAATAGAGCAATCAATACTGCTGTCACGATAAGACTCACTATTCCTTTGCTTTTTTTCATGATTGTCTTTCCTTTCTCTTTTATGATAATGCTGCCTTCATCATAATGGCGCACTCCACACGTTTTCGCTGCATCTCACAGCCGATCTCATAAGTATCATGGATCGTGCCGTGGAAATTATAAGAATTTGCCATACATCCACCACTGCAATAAAATTTTGCAAAACAGTCTTTACAGCTTTTCTTCGTATATACATTACAGCTTCGGAAATCATCTGCAATCTCCGGTCTTACAATTCCATCATCTACATTTCCCATAAGGAACTCTTCCTGCCCTACAAACTGATGGCATGGATATAAATCTCCCCACGGAGTTACAGCCAGATATTCCGTACCGGAACCACAGCCTGACAATCTTTTTGCCACACATGGTCCACCCTCTAAGTCTATCATAAAATGGAAAAAATTAAAACCTTTTCCTTCTTTTTCCCGCTCAATCATAATCTTTGCCAACTTATCATATTCTTCCATAATGACCGGAAGATCCTCTTTTCTGATAGCATATGGATCAGATTCGTCCCCAACGACCGGTTCAATAGACATCTGCTTAAATCCAAGATCCGCAAAATGCAGGATATCATTGGAAAAATCCAGATTATTTCTTGTAAATGTGCCACGTATGTAATATTTTTCCTGATTTCTGCTGTCAGCAAGCTTCTGGAACTTAGGAACGATCAAGTCATAGCTTCCGGTTCCGTTTCTGAACGGACGCATCCTGTCATTTACTTCTTTTCTTCCATCCAGGCTCAAAACAACGTTATCCATCTCTTTATTAATAAACTCCTGGATCTCATCGTTCAAAAGAACTCCGTTCGTAGTCACTGTAAAGCGGAAATGCTTATCATGAATCTTTTCCTGCTCTCTTCCGTAAGCTACAAGGTCTTTTACTACCTGCCAGTTCATAAGAGGCTCTCCTCCAAAGAAATCAACCTCAAGATTACGGCGGTTTCCGGAACTTTTGATCAGAAAATCAAGTGCCTTTTTCCCAACCTCATAGCTCATAAGAGCTCGTCTTCCGTGATATTCTCCTTCCTCTGCGAAGCAGTATTTACATGCCAGATTACAGTCATGTGCAATGTGTAGACAAAGTGCTTTCACCACAGTCTTTCTCTTCTTTACTTCGTCTAACATACATTCATAACAATCCTGCACAAACAGACGCCCTTCTTCTGTAAGCTCAATGACATCACAAAGTGCATCTTTCAAATCATCTTCTGTATATTCGTCTCCCAGCTTCTTTCTAAGCTCTTCCAGCGCAGATGGAGCCTTTAAAGATTCCGGTGTATGATTTTCATTCTGTTCATTCAGACAGGCAATCACATCGTAACACAACTCGTCTACAACATGAACTGCCCCGCTGTATACGTCCAGAACAATATTATATCCATTATTTTTGTACTGATGTATCAAATCGCTACCCCTTTCATTTTAAGTGTTACCATGTCCCGGGAATTCTCAGCTCAACAGAGAAAAGACAGCGACCCGTAAAAGACCGCTGTCCCGAGTATTACTTTTCACTTAAAATAACTATTTCTTCTGCTCACATGTCTGATTTCCTACTGTACAGGAAGTCTTACATGCAGACTGACAAGATGTCTGGCACTCGCCACATCCGCCTTTTTTAACTGTGTTATTCAAAGTCTGTGTATTCAAAGTCTTTACATGTTTCATGATAACATCCTCCTCGTTTCATTTGTCCGCGCTTCAGTGCATCACTGAAATCCAGACAGTCTCTGCACTGTTTTTGCTATCTTTAGCATTATACCATCTTGCTATTGTTTTCGCAATCCTTTTATCAGTAACTTTTCTACCTGTCTGCCCTTTTCAGAAAACTTGTTTGAAAATTTTTTCAGGAAATCATCCCTCCTGCCATTCCTCCCCCGGCACAAAGTATAAATGTAGTAAGCAGATTTGCACTGTTTCCGTTTAGCGTCCGATATACACCAAGAGTGATCAATAGCAAAAGCGCAAAATAGAGAATTCCTATTCCCATCCCCCATAAAAAGCGCCTGACTTTCATAAGCTTTCCGATTATGAAACCTCCAATCAAAGTGGATATAACGTAAATCCCCACAATTGCTGCTGATACAATCTTTTCGTTTAGTTCAAACTTGTATAAAAGCATAGCTAGTATCACAAGCAGAATACCGGTAACAATGTAAGATGTAAGCAATGATTTTAATATCCACATGATTTTTGAGTCTTTCCGAATTCGTTTCTCCATCTCATCCCTCCTTGTCTAATACAGAGTATGAGGCAGTGATTTGCATTATGCCATTTACATCTATTCTTTTTTATTGCTCCATCTGTTTTCCCAAAAATCCCGCTGCACAGACTGCCATTTTCTGCTCAAGCTCCGTAAATTTCTTTTTTGTTTCTTTTGCAAGAAGAATCACACCTCCTATCACATCCCCCTCACACAAAATAGGACTGATAATTTCCTGAGTGTAATCCTCATCCTGATCAGAAATAATCTTTATATATTTTTTTTCATTTTCAGCAGCCATCACGCAAGTCCGTTCTTCCAATAAACGTTCAAGCTGTTTACTGATATATTTATCCTGCAAATCTTTTTTCCCATTTCCGGAAGCTGCTATGATCTGATCCGTATCACAGACACACACAAGACACCCCATTGTCTGAGACAAACTTTCCGCATATTGTTTTGCAAATGAAGAAAGCTCCCCGATCGGCGAATATTTCTTCAGGATAATCTCTCCCTCCCGATCTGTAAAAATCTCCAGAGGATCTCCTTCTCTTATCCGAAGAGTCCTTCTGATTTCCTTAGGGATTACAACCCTTCCAAGATCATCTATTCTTCTCACAATACCTGTAGCTTTCATATAAAAAATCCTCCATTTA